>NZ_LQPT01000029.1 GCF_002102355.1 Mycobacterium sherrisii
TCACCAAGCGCGCACGCGCACGTGAGGCAACAAACCACCCTTCGCGCGCATCTTGACGTGAGGCAACAAGCCGACACGCTTCTGCGAGCGGGTTGGTGCGGGCTAGGTTGGGTTGATGGTCACCCTCCATGTGGAGCACACGATCGCCGCGTCTCCGGAGCGGGTCTTTGACTGGTTGGCAGATCCGGTCAACTTGGCCACGGCGCCGCTGATATTCAAGGCCGCCTGGCGCCGCGATTCGCCGCCCCCGGGCGTGGGCGCCGTGCGGGAGGTCATCGCGGCTGGCGCGTGGTTGCGGGAGGAGATCACCGCCTACGACGCGCCCCGCAGCTACTCCTACCGCGTCGTGCGCTCATTCCCGGCGAGCGAACACGAGGGCGGCACGATCGCGGTGTCGCCGCTGGGCGCTGGAACTCACGTCGAATGGTCGACGACCTACACGATCCCGGCGCGCGGCGGCGGCAAGCTGACCGAGCGCCTCACGGTGCCGGTGTTGCGCTCCAGCTTCCAGGCGATTCTTGCGGCCTGCGCCAAGGCGCTCGCCGAGTGATCACTACCCCAAAGCCGCTGCCGCCGCGGCTTCCTCCGCGGGCGCAACGAGCCGGCGGGCCCAGTCGGCAAGACCGTCGGCGTTGAGCTGAGGTTGGATGCCGGCCGTTCCGGCCAGGCCGGGTGAGCTGGCCGCCGTGGCCAACGCGGGTGACGGAATGTAGGAGACGGTGCCTGCGGCGTTGGTCAGGGTTGCCCCGGAGAGGCCGGCAAATCCAATAGCGGTGTCGTTGGTGGTGATGATGCTGGTTCCCGGACCGAGCGTGACGGCGCCCGAGTTGAGGAAACCCAAGGCCCCGACCGCAAATTTGGGGGTGAGGGTAAGGCCTTCGGAACCAACGGTGACGACGCCACTCACGTTGGCGCCGGTGGCTACGTTTACCCACTGTGGGACGACTCCGGCGGTGAAGATGCTGCCGGGGTTGAGGGTGATGGTCGAGCCGCTTTGGGCAGTGACTTCGAAGAAGCCGGCGACGCCCGTGGGTGCCATGGTGACCGACCCCGCATCGACGATCATGTGCGTGTTGGTCCCGACCGAGATGATGCTCAGGGGCGGCACGTTGGCCGACGTCCCGGGTGGGATCTGTTGGCCGATGGTGTTGGTGGCCGCCTGCTGCACCAAGGATTGGGTGCGCGCGCCGGTGAGATTGGCCGCGGCCTGGGTCATCGCGCGGGCCTGATCGGCCTGCCCGGCCGGGTTGCTCGTCTGCGGCGGCTCGTCGAATGACGCCAGGGTGCTGATGGCCCGCGAGTCGGCGGCGTAGGTGTACATCGCGGTGGCGTCCTGGGCCCACATCTGCGCGTACTCGGCTTCGCATGCCGCGATCGCCGGCGTGTTCTGACCGAAGAAGTTCGTTGCGACCAGTGCCATCAACTCCGCGCGATTGGCCGCGATCACCGGCGGCGGCACCGTCATGGCGAACGCCGCCTCGTAGGCCGCTGCCGCCGCATAGGCCTGAGCCGAGGTCGCGGCGGCCTTCGCGGCGGCTGTCTGCAGCCAGTCCACATAGGGCGTGACGGCCGCGGTCATCCGCATCGATGACGGGCCGAACCAGACTTGCCCGACCAGTCCTGCGGCTTGCGAAAGGTAGCCGCTGGCAGTCGATTCCAGCTGGGCCGCAAGTTCATCCCAGGCCGCCGCGGCGGCCAGCATCGGTCCCGACCCGGGTCCGGCGTACATGCGGGCGGAGTTGATTTCCGGCATGAGCAACCCAAAGTCCATGGCGTCGTTGCCTTTCGGACGGACCAGTAAAAAACGGCGAAGCCCATGGGATTTTTAGCATGGCGGGACTGGGTTTTGGGTGCTTTTGAGCGTGTGTATGCGACCGTGTCGGCAAACGATCCGGCGCTCAGAATGCGTCGGCGAGACCGATGGCGCGCACGGTGCTGGCGAGATGGTTCTGCACGGCCGCCAGCGCCCGCGGCAGATCGGCGTCGCGCACGGCTTCGGCGATGGCGAAGTGCTCCCGCAGGATCGTCGACACCCGATTGGGGTCGCGCAGCGCCGATTCACCCGTCATCCGCATCTGCCGGTCGCGCAGCGTCGAGTAGAAATTCGACAGAATCCCGTTGCCGGACTCCTCCAACGTGAGGGCGTGGAAGGACCGGTCGGCGACGAGGAATTCCCGCCAGTCATTTGCGGTGGTGGCCGTGCGTTGCCGTTGCAGCTCGCCGGACAGCCGCTCGAACACCGCGGCGCAGACCGCCGGTCCGCGGCCGATCACCTTCTTGGCGGCGTGTTGCTCGAGCAACAGCCGGGCCTCGATGACCGCGCGCACCTCCTCGGGCGACACCGGTACCACCAGCGCCCCACGTTGCGGATACAGCCGCAACAGCCCCTCGGCCTCCATCCGCAAAAACGCCTCCCGCACCGGCGTTCGGGACATGCCGAGCGCACTGGCGATGTCGCCCTCGCTGATCAGCTCCCCACCGGGAAACGCGCCGGTCAGGACCTGGTTCTTCACGTACTCCAAGGCCCGATCCTTGGCAGTCGCGGCCACCGCACCTCCTTGTAGCTGAGTCGTATCTCACATGTGTGCATGACGTTACACGAGGCCGTGATTGACGCTGAGATACAAGTTAGATACTATTCAAATACCAATGCACTCAATTTGTGAGGAGATGTGCAATGTCCACTCCGAACCGGGCCCACACCGTGCCCGTGAACCTGGACCCGACCATTCCCGCGCCGATGACCGATGTGTCCGAATTCGGGTTCGAGGGCCGGTTCGTCGACTGGGCAGACGACGCCCGCTACTTCGAGTACTCCAAGGCCGCAAACCCGATCGGCTCCGGACATGTCCCGCCCATGCCGATTACCCAGTTCGGACCGGACGTGTACCTGGATCAGCCAACCGGTGTGGTCCCCCTGGACCTGTCGACCGAGCTGGGCGTCGAGACCGGGGCCGCCACCAGCCCGGCCCTGCTGGCCAACTTCGTGCGGATTCGCGCCGGCGAGCAGATCGACACCAGTCCGAACGCCACCTCGCAGCTGTACTACGTGCTGTTCGGCCACGGGTTCGCCGCGGTCAACGGCCGGCTGGTCAAGTGGGAGAAGGGCGACTTTTTGACCCTGCCCGCCGGGGTCAGCTCGGTCTTCTACGCCGACTCCGAGGCGGCCATGTACTGGGTGCACGACGAGCCGCTGCTGCGTTACCTGGGTGCCGAGGCGCGTGAGCCGAGGTTCCGGGCGACCAAGTTCCGCCGCGTCGACGCGGTCGCCAAGCTGGAGGAGATCGCCGCGCGACCCGGCGCCAACGACAAGAGCCGTGTGAGCGTGCTGCTGGCCAACGAGAACCAGGAGCAGACGCTGACCATCACCCACGTCCTGTGGGCGATGTTCGGGGTGTTGCCGCCCAACCAGGAACAGCGTCCGCACCGGCACCAGTCCGTCGCGCTGGACCTCATCTTGGACGCGCCGCCCACCGGCTGCTACACGCTGCTGGGCACCCGCCTCGACGACCGCGGCAACATCGTCGAGCCGATCCGGGTGGACTGGCAGGCCGGCGGGGCGTTCACCACGCCGCCGGGCATGTGGCACGCCCACTACAACGAGACCGACTACCCGGCGCACCTGATTCCGGTGCAGGACGCGGGACTGCAGACGCACCTGCGCAGCCTCGACATCAAGTTCACCCAGCGCCGCGACCTCGTCGCCGGCTGAGCCGGGCGCTGTGCGTCGCGTCCGGTTGACGAATACTGTGACGTGGCATGACGTTGCCCCTGCTGGGTCCGGTGTCGCTCACGGGCTTTCAGAACGGCTGGTTCTTCCTGTTCCTGCTGGCCGTACTGCTGCTGGCGGGGTTGTATGTGGTCCAGCAGTTCGCCCGGCGGCGGCGCGTCCTGCGATTCGCCAACATGGAGGTGCTGGAACGGGTCGCGCCGGCCCGACTGAGCCGGTGGCGGCACGTGCCGACGATTCTGCTCGTGGTGTCCCTGGTGTTGCTCACCACGGCGATGGCCGGGCCGACGACCGATGTTCGGATTCCGCTGAACCGTGCCGTGGTGATGCTGGTGATCGATGTCTCCGAGTCGATGGCCGCCACCGACGTCGCTCCCAACCGGCTGGCCGCCGCGAAGGAGGCCGGTAAGCAGTTCGCCGACGAGTTGACACCGGCCATCAATCTGGGGCTGGTGGCATTCGCGGCCAACGCCACGCTGCTGGTTTCCCCGACGACGAACCGCGGCGCGGTCAAGGCGGCCATCGACGGACTGCAACCGGCCCCGAAAACCGCGACGGGAGAAGGCCTTTTCACCGCGCTGCAGGCGATCGCGACGGTCGGGGCGGTGATGGGCGGCGGCGAGGGTCCGCCGCCGGCCCGCATCGTGCTCGAGTCGGACGGCGCCGAAAACGTCCCGCTGGACCCCAACGCGCCGCAGGGCGCCTTCACCGCGGCGCGCGCGGCCAAGGGTGCGGGCGTGCAGATCTCGACGATCTCGTTCGGCACGCCCGACGGGACGGTGGAATATCAGGGGGCGACGATCCCCGTTCCGGTCGACGATCAGACGCTGCAGGAGATCTGCAAAATCACCGACGGCCAGGCCTTCCATGCCGACAGTCTGCAGTCGCTCAAGGAGGTTTACTCGACGCTGCAGCGCCAGATCGGCTACGAAACCGTCAAGGGCGACGCCAGCCTGGCGTGGGTGCTACTCGGGACAGTCGTGATGGCCGGCGCGGTCTCGGCCGGTCTCATCCTCAACCGCCGGCTGCCGGCCTGAGCGGGACTTCAGGCGGGCAAGCGCCGGTTGATCAGCAGCGCCAGCGCCGCGGCGAGCAGCGCGGTGAGGAAGCCCAGCCGCAGCCAGCCGGCCCCGCCGGGCCCGGGCACCGTGCGGTAGCCGATCTCGTTCTGGATGGCTTTGTAGTCCTTTTCGAGCTCGTCGAGGTTGGACGCGGTGTAGGCCTGCCCGCCGGCGAGCTGGGCGACCTTCTTCATCTGGTCCGTCGACACGGGCACCTTGATCTGCGCCCCGTTGAGGCTGATGTTGCCGTTGGGTGTGCCGAACGAGATCGTCGAGATCGGCACACCCTGATCCTTGGCCAGACGCGCCGAGGTGTAGACGCCGTCGTGCGGATCGCCGGGATCGGTCGGCCGGTTCTCCCCGCCGTCGGACAGCAACACGATGCGGGCCGGCGGCGGGGTGTCCCCGCCGGACTGGCTGGTCGCCTCGATGGCGTGCAGCGCCGTGTAGATGGCCTCCCCGGTGGCCGTGCCGTCAGCGGTTTGCAGCTTCTGCAGGGCGTCGATGGTGGCCTGATGTTGCGGCGTCGGCGGGACCAGCAGGTAAGGGGTTCCGGCGAACCCGACCAGGCCGAGGTTGATGCCCGGCGTCAGCTGCGCGGCGAACTTGCTGGCGGCCTGCTCGGCGGCCCTGAGCCGGTCGGGCTCGACGTCGGTGGCCCGCATCGACTGCGACATGTCGATGACCAGCATGACGACAGCGCGATTGCGCGGGATGCGCATGTCGTGGGTCGGGGTGCCCAGTGAGACGGTCAGTAGCGCCAGGCTGAGCACCGCGACCGCTATCGGTAGATGTCGCCAAATCGATTGCGGCACCTCGGCTTCGGTGAAGCGGCGCAACCGATGCCGGCGCCGCGACTGCACCAGCACGTACCCGGCCAACAGTGCCAGCGGAATCAGGCCGAACAGCAACAGGGCCGGTCGTTGGAAGCCGTAGAGCGGCAGCGGTCCGATCAGGGGAAGCGACACCCGCTAGTAAAGATGAGTACCAGGTGCCCGTCAAACGGTCGCTATTCGCGCCGCAGTCGGGACTCGACGAACTTCTCCAAGTTCTCCCACTCCCGCACCGCCGCGGAGTACGGCGCGGCGGGCTCGTCCACCGTGCCCGGCTCCAGCACGTGAGCCACCAGCTTGCCCAGCGGCTGGTCCAGCTCGAGCGCCTTGTCGACCGTGCTCTCCTCGGAGTAGTCGCCGACGTCGCGCAGTAGCTCCACGGCCAGGTCGAGTTGGTCGCGATCCACCGCGTCGGGACCGTCGGCGATGTCCTCGGCCAGCCCGCTGAGCACGTAGATGTTCTCGTCGGTGACCTCCACGACTAGCGACCCGTCGGTGGCGGCGGTGCGGATGTCGTCATAGGTGCTCAGATCGGACAGGTCGTGGTCGTGCTCGTCGGCCAGGTAGCGCGCCAGGGCCCGCTCGGACGGGAACACGCTGATTCGTCCGTTGCGGCCCAGGAAGATGGGTCGATCGTCGAGGTAGCAGCGCAGCGTGTAGAACGTGCCCGAACTCGTCATGATCCGGACGGGGTCGATGCCGACCTCGACCCAGAAGTCCTCGTCGCCGCCCAGCACGACGGTGTCGCCGGGAGCGCGGACCCCGGACTCTTCGTCGCCCTTTTCGTCGGTGTCTTGGGTGTCTTGGGTGTCTTGGGTGTCTTCGGGGGCCTCGTCGTCGGCGGTTTGCGGCTCGGCTTCTTCCTGCGGCTCCTCCCGCTCCTGCGCCAACTCGGCCGCGGCCGTTTTCGACGCCGTCTCGTCAACCTCGGGGATGCTGATGATCTCCTCGACGGCGGTCAGCACGTCATCCCAACTGCGGCCGATGATCTCGCCGATCACGTGCCAGCGCTTCTCGCCCGCCTTGCCGGTGAAATGGTCGATGCCGCCGGCCACGGTGCCCAAACTGGGATTGCCGTTGAAGAACTTCGACACCGCCGCCAGCTCACACACCGACCCGATCGACGACACGATCGCCAACGCCCCCGCTAACGCGGTCACCGACTCCTCGGTCGGCTTCTCGGCCACCAACTCCTCGACGGCGACCAGGTCGAACCGCCGATCCTCGGCCGGTTCGAAACTGTGTGCGTGCGCCGCGGTCAGCTTCTCCCACGCCGGGTGGTCGACCAGATCGTTATCGGTGTCGGTGCGCACGAACGCGACCAGGTCGGCAATCGACTCGAAGGCGAACAAGTCCTCGTCCTTGCCCAAAAACGCCTCCCACTCGTCGCCCGAGTCGCGCCAGCGAGGTGCCCACACCGTGTACCGGTCACCCTCGGACAGGCTCAGGCGGATGGGGACGAGGTCAGCAGCCATGCGGCACAGAATAGCGACGACCGGCGGGCCCGCCCGGCCCGGTGGCGGCTATCCCGCCCAGATGCTGGCAAGCGCGGGGGCGTTCGCGGCGTTACCCGTCTTCGGCAGCCCATACATCTGCTCGATGGTGGACAGCAAGTTGTAATGGCTCATCGGTTCGGCATAGTTGCCCGGCTGCACGTGCGCGCCGTAGATGATCGTCGGGATCTGGTTGCGGTTGCCGCCGTCGTCCTCGTCCCAGGTCACGATCAGCAGGCTGTTGTTGGCCACCGCCCAGTTGGCGTATCCGGATAGCTGGCGGTTCAGCCAGGCATCGCCCTGGGCGATGGAGCCGTCGTGCATGTTGTCGTCGTTGTTGGGGATGACGAACGCCACCGTCGGCAGGGCGGCGTAATTGCCCTGCGGGAACGCGGAGAAAGGCACCGAATTGGCCGGCGGCACATTGGTGAAGTTGGCCCACGGTACGTGCTTGCGGGCGTACTTGCCCGCGCTGCACACAAGCGAGCCGACGGCCGGCAGATCCTCGGCGTAACCGACGAATGTGTAACCGGCGCCGAGCAATTCGGAACCCAGGTTCGGTGCGTTGCCGGCGTTGATCGGGCACGAGTCCTTGGTCACGCCGAACGTATTACCGGCGAAGAGGGCCAGGTAATTCGGCTCGCTGGGATGTGTTTCGGCGTACGACTGGACCATGTTGGCACCATGGCTGGCAAGGGCATTGATGAACGGGTTCTGCGGGCTGCCGATGATGTGTCCCTCAGAACGGTTCTCCTCCACCACGATCACGATGTGCGCAGGCCGTGGCAGCGCCGCGGCCGCCGTCACCCGCGGAGCCAACGGCGTAGCCGCCAGCCATGTCAGCGCCACAGCGACGACCAACCTTGCGGGACTTGGAATTTGGCGAAACACCGGGGGAGCATACGAGCGCCGGCACGGGACGGGGCGCAGGCGCGCGTGCGTGTCAGCGGCACTTTAGCCAACTGACGTCGGATCGTTATATACGCTCGGACGCATGGACGTCCGCGTGATCGACCATCCGTTGGCTGCCGCCCGGCTGACGGTGTTGCGCGACGAACGTACCGATGCGGCCGGGTTTCGGGCGGCTCTGCGTGAGCTGACGCTGATGCTGGTCTACGAGGCCACCCGGGACGCGGCCACGGCGCCCGTCCGGATCCGGACGCCGCTGGCCGAGACGTTCGGCACCCGACTGGTCAACCCGCCGCTGCTGGTGCCGGTGTTGCGGGCCGGGCTGGGCATGATCGACGAGGCCCACGCGGCGATCCCGGAGGCGCAGGTCGGCTTCGTCGGCGTGGCCCGTGACGAGGAAACCCACCAGCCGTTTCCGTACATGGAATCGCTGCCCGACAGGTTGGACCAACGGCCGGTGATGGTGCTCGACCCGATGCTGGCCACCGGCGGGTCGATGCGGTACACGATCGAGCTGCTGCAGTGCCGCGGCGCGACGGATATCAGCGTGCTCTGTGTCGTGGCCGCGCCGGAAGGCATTGCGGCGGTTGAGGAAATCGCCCCGAACGCGCGGGTGTTCACCGCCGCGGTGGACAACGGACTCAACGAGTCGGCCTTTATCGTGCCCGGCCTCGGCGACGCCGGCGATCGTCAGTTCGGGCCGCGCACCTTCACCAGCGTTGCACCGAAGCAGTCAACTCAGCGCGCAGCGCGGCAGCGTAAGTCCGCGAAGACGTCAGGTCGCCGCCGGGTGGGCAGCGAATCTCCAAGTAGCACTTCAACTTCGGCTCGGTACCGGAAGGGCGCACCACCACCCTGACCGAGATGTCGTCGTCGCCGCCGGTGCAGATCAGGGCGTCGGTGATATCGGTGACGGACGCCGCGAACCCGGCCAGCCGGTCGGGTGGGCGCCTCCGCAACCGCTGCATGATCGCCGCGGCCTCGGCGCTGTCGGCGACCCGGCGCGACACCGCCCCGACCTCGTGCACGCCGTATCGGCGCGCGAGATCGTCCAGCGCGTCGGTCAGCGAGCGGCCGGCCGCTTGCAGCGCCGCGACCAGATCACACACCAGTACCGCGGCGCTGATGCCGTCCTTGT
Organism: Mycobacterium sherrisii; assembly: GCF_002102355.1. Classification (GTDB taxonomy): domain Bacteria; phylum Actinomycetota; class Actinomycetes; order Mycobacteriales; family Mycobacteriaceae; genus Mycobacterium; species Mycobacterium sherrisii. The sequence goes on from NZ_LQPT01000029.1 coordinate 9,165, forward strand.
CCCGCACCGCCACCGGGTCGACGCAATGGCCGATAGCCTCCTCGTAGGCGTAGACCAGTCGCCCGCCCGGCACCGCGGCATCGGCACGCGCCAGCCATTTGAAACCGGTGAGCGTCTCGACGTGGGTGGCGCCGTAGTGGGCGGCGATCGCGGCCAACATCCGGGAGGACACCACGGTGCTGGCGACCACTGCAGAACCCGGCTGCCTCTCCCGGGACAAAATGTAATCACCTAGGAGCCAACCCGTTTCGTCCCCGGACAGCATGCGCCACCCGGAATCGGTGGGGATGCCCACCGCGCAGCGATCGGCGTCGGGGTCCAGCGCGATCGCAACGTCGGCCTCGACGTCGGCGGCCAGCGCCAGCAGCGCGTCGGTGGCGCCGGGCTCCTCGGGGTTGGGGAACGCGACGGTGGGGAAGTCGGGGTCCGGTGCGAACTGGGCGCCGACGGTGTGTACTTGCCCGAACCCGGCCCGGTGCAGCGTCTCGACCGCCACCGCGCCGCCGACCCCGTGCAGGGCGGTGAGCGCCACCCGCACCGAGCCGGTGGCCCGCCGGACCGACGCCGCTCGCCGCACATAGCGTTCGGTGATGTCGGTGTCGCTGGGCCGCACTGCCTTTCGTGGGATGCGGTCGACGGGAGGCGCCGCGGCCATGGCGGCTTCGATCTCGGTGTCGGTGGGCGAAACGATCTGAATACCGCCGTCGAGGTACACCTTGTAACCGTTGTCGGTCGCCGGATTGTGTGAGGCCGTGATCTGGATACCGGCGGCGGCGCGGGTGTCACGCACCGCGAACGCCACCACCGGAGTGGGTGTCGGTCCCGGCAGCTGTAGCACCGAAAAGCCTTCGGCTGCAAGGGCTTCCGCGGTCACGGTCGCGAAGGCCGCCGAGCCGTGCCGGGCATCACGCCCGACGATCACCCGCGCGCCGGCCAGTCCGCGTGCGGTGAGCACCTGCGCCACCGCCCACGTCGCCCGCGACACCACCGCGACGTTCATGGCGTCCGGACCCTCGCGAACCGGACCACGCAGTCCGGCGGTGCCGAACTTGAGCGGTTGCGTCACGCTAGCCTCACGAGAGCCCTCACGCTAGCCTCACGAGAGCCCTCACGCTAGCCTCACGAAAGCCCCTCACGAAAGCCCCTCACGAAAGCCCCTCACGAAAGCCCCTCACGAAAGCCCCTCACGAAAGCATTGTGCTAGATCCGCGCGATGATTGCGGCCAGCAGCGCCCCGATCCGGGCCGCCGAGGCCGCCCCGGCCGCCATGACGTCGGCGTGGCTGAGCGGAGCGCCGCTGATGCCGGCCGCCAAATTCGTCACCAGCGAGATGCCCAGCACCTCGGCGCCGGCCGCGCGGGCCGCGATCGTCTCGTGCACCGTCGACATCCCGACCAGGTCGGCGCCCAGCGTCTGCAGCATCCGGATCTCGGCGGGCGTCTCGTAGTGCGGGCCGGGCAACCCGGCGTACACGCCTTCGGTCAGCTCCGGGTCGGCCTCGCGGGCCAGTCGGCGCAGCCGCGCCGCGTAGGCGTCGGTCAGGTCGACGAACTGGGCACCGACCAACGGAGAGCGCGCGGTCAGGTTCAGGTGATCGCTGATCAGCACGGGCTGGCCGACCCGCATGTCGGTGCGTAAGCCGCCGGCCGCGTTGGTCAGCACGACGATGCCGGCCCCTGCCGCGCAGGCCGCCCGCACCGGGTGCACGACATGGCCGAGGTCATGGCCCTCGTAGGCATGGACCCGCCCGGCCAGCACCAACACCCGATGGGCGCCGATGCGCACCGACAGCAACTCGCCCGGGTGGCCGGCCGCCCGGGGCGGCGCGAAGCCGGGCAGCTCGGCCTGCGGCAGGACGACGGTCGCCGGACCCAGCTCGGCGAGTGCGGGCGACCAGCCCGAGCCGAGCACGATCGCCACGTCGTGGTGATCCACTCCGGTGCGTGCCCGGATAGCCTCGGCGGCTTGGCGCGCAAGCCGCATGTCCCCGGGTGCAACGTCCGTCACACTCAACGAGCTTAGCTTCGCTATGTATGCCAATATCTCCCGCATGAGCTTTGGAAGACGGCCGATCGTTGGCCTCGTCGTTGCATTCGCGGTCTCGGTGACCGCGGTCATCGGCGGCCCCGCAACGACGGCGCGAGCCGATTGTCCCAATGTCCAACTTATTTTCGTGCGCGGAACCAACGAGCCACCCGGTCTCGGCGCGGTCGGCGACGCGCTGTTCGCCGCGCTCCAACCCACCCTGGGCCGACGCGCCGTCGACAACTACGCGGTGAACTACCCGGCCAGCTACAACTTCCTGCAGACCGAGGACGGCGCCAACGACGCCCGCGACCACATCGCGACGATGGTCGACCAGTGCCCGGCCACCCATTTGGTCCTCGGCGGTTTCTCGCAGGGCGCCGCCGCCGTGTCGATGCTGGCCGGAGTGCCGCCGCTGGGCAACACCGTCGGTGAGTTCGGGTCGGCGCCGGCGTTGGACCCCGACCTGGCCAATAAGGTCCGGGCCGTCGCCGTGTTCGGCAATCCTGGTAACCGGTTCGACACCCCGCTGTCGACGACCGGGCAGTTCGCCGGCCGCGCCATCGATTTGTGCAGCCCCGGCGACCCGGTCTGCGTCGTCGGCGGCCGGGACCGCGACGCGCACCACAACTACGCGGTGGCGCCCTACCCCGACCAGGCGGCAAGCTTCATCGCCGGACGGGTGTAGCCGTTACCGGGGCGGTCGGGCGCGGTTCGGGTCGGTGAGATAATCCGAGGATGCCCACCCACTCCGCATTGGACAGCGTGGAGAACGCGGTACGGCGGCGTGGTTCTGAGCTCGTCGAGTTGTCGCATGCGATCCATGCCGAGCCCGAGCTCGCGTTTGCCGAGTACCGCAGCTGCGCCAAGACGCAGGCGCTGGTGGCCGAGCGTGGCTTCGAAGTCACCAAGGCCGCTGGCGGCCTGGACACCGCCTTCCGCGCCGATTTCGGCAGCGGCCCGCTGGTCGTCGGCGTCTGCGCCGAGTACGACGCGCTGCCCGGCATCGGGCATGCCTGCGGGCACAACATCATCGCGGCGTCCGCGGTCGGAACGGCGCTGGCGCTAGCCGAGGTGGCCGACGAGCTGGGCCTGACGGTGGCCTTGATCGGCACCCCCGCCGAGGAGGCCGGCGGCGGCAAGGCGCTGCTGCTGGAGGCCGGAACGTTCGACGACGTCGCCGCCGCCGTGATGTTGCATCCCGGCCCCACCGACATCGCGGCTGCGCGCTCGTTGGCCCTGTCGGAGGTGATCGTCGACTATCGCGGCAAGGAGTCGCACGCCGCCGTCGCGCCGTTCCTCGGCATCAACGCCGCCGACGCGGTTACCGTCGCGCAGGTCGCGATCGGCCTGCTGCGCCAGCAACTGGCTCCGGGGCAGCTGGTCCACGGCATCGTCACCAACGGCGGGCAGGCGGTCAACGTCATCCCCGGCAACGCGACGCTGCAGTACGCGATGCGGGCGCCCGAAATCGACTCGCTGCGCGAGCTGGAGGGTCGGGCGTACGCCTGCTTCGCCGCGGGCGCGCTGGCCGCCGGCTGCGAATACGAAATCGACACGCCGTCACCGGCCTACGCCGAGCTCAGGCCCGACGACTGGCTGGCCGAAATCTGCCGCGCGGAGATGCGCCGCCTGGGCCGGGAACCGATCGCGCCCGAGTACGAGAAGACGCTGCCGATGGGCAGCACCGACATGGGCAACGTCACGCACGTGCTGCCCGGCATCCACCCGGTGATCGGCGTCGACGCCGGTGGCGCCACCGTGCACCAGCGCGCCTTCGCCGCGGCCGCCGCCGGGCCCAGCGCCGACCGCGCGGTGGTGGAGGGGGCCGTCATGCTGGCCCGCACGGTCGTGCACCTCGCCCAGGACGGCACCGAGCGCGACCGGGTGCTGGCGGCGGCGCAACGACGGGTGCGCGCATGAGCCTGGTCGACACGGCCGAGTCCTGGTTGGCGGCCCATTACGACGACCTGATCGAGTGGCGCCGGCACATCCATCGCTATCCGGAGTTGGGCCGCCAGGAATACGCCACCACGCAGTTCGTCGCCGAGCGCCTGGCCGACGCGGGGCTCAACCCCAAGGTGCTGCCCGGCGGTACCGGCTTGACCTGCGACTTCGGCCCGGAGGACGGGCCGCGGATCGCGTTGCGTGCCGACATGGATGCACTGCCGATGACCGAGCGGACCGGCGCCCCCTACGCCTCCACGTTGGCCGGCGTCGCGCACGCCTGCGGGCACGACGCGCACACCGCCGTCCTGCTCGGCACCGCACTCGCCCTGGCGTCAGTGCCGGAACTCCCGGTCGGGGTGCGCCTGATCTTCCAGGCCGCCGAGGAGCTGATGCCCGGCGGCGCGATCGACGCGATCGCCGCCGGGGCGCTGGTCGGGGTATCGCGCATCTTCGCCCTGCACTGCGATCCTCGGCTGGAGGTCGGCAAGGTCGCGGTGCGCCAGGGCCCGATTACCTCGGCTGCCGACCACGTCCGCATCGCGCTGTACTCGCCGGGCGGGCACACGTCGCGCCCGCACCTGACCGCGGACCTGGTGTATGGGCTGGGCACGCTGATCACCGGCGTGCCCGGGGTGCTGTCGCGGCGCCTGGACCCACGCAACGGCACCGTCCTGGTGTGGGGTGCGGTCAACGCCGGCCACGCCGCCAACGCCATCCCGCAGAGCGGCGAGCTGGCCGGTACCGTGCGCACCGCGAGCCGGCACACCTGGCTCGAGCTCGAGGAGATCATCCGCCAGTCCGTGGACGCGCTGCTCGCCCCGCTGGGTATCGAACACACCATGGAGTACCGGCGCGGCGTGCCGCCCGTGGTCAACGAGGAGATCTCGACGCGCATCCTGACCCACGCGATCGAGTCCGTCGGCCCGGAGGCGCTGGCCGATACCCGCCAGTCCGGCGGTGGCGAGGACTTCTCCTGGTACCTCGAGGAGATCCCCGGCGCCATGGCGCGATTGGGCGTCTGGTCGGGGGAGGGCCCGCAGCTGGACCTGCATCAGCCGACGTTCGACCTCGACGAGCGGGCGCTGGGGATCGGACTGCGGGTGATGGTCAACATCGTCGAGCAGTCCGCGATGTTCTCCGAGCCCTAGCGGGCTCAGCTCGTGGTGCCGGGGCCGATGTTGCTGGACGGTCGCGTCCGCAGATCGTGCACGTATTCCGGTGGCGCGCCCGCGATTTCGGCGGCCTCGGCCATTACCCCCAGGTAGCGCGCCGACGGCAGCCCGCCCTCCCAGGCGTCGAGCACGTAGAGCCAGGCCAGCACCGGGTCGGTGGTGGTGTCCGACGACAGCCGCTCCACCCGGCATCTGATCTTCTTGTGGATCCCGAACTCGGAGCCCTCCCAGTGGTCCAGGCTCATCTCGTCGGCCGGCGTCATGTCGTAGAGCACCACGAACACCTTCGAGTCAGGATCTTCCACGACGGTGGCCAGCGCGCCTTCCCAGCCGATGTCCTCGCCGCCGAAGGTCAGGCGCCACCCGTGTAACCAGCCCGTTCCGGCCATCGGGGAGTGCGGTGCGCGCTGCTGCATCTGCTCGGGATGCATGTTCGATCCGTACGCGGCGTAGAGCGGCACGCAGAAAGCTTAGACGCCGGACATCCACGCGGTATTCACTCGCACGCTTCCGGTGGCGCTTGGATAGGTTGGAGACGTGGTGACCCGCATCGTGATCCTCGGTGGAGGCCCGGCCGGTTACGAAGCCGCGCTGGTGGCCGCCACGTCTCATCCTGATACCACCGACGTCACCGTCATCGACTCCGAAGGCATCGGCGGAGCGGCCGTGCTGGACGACTGCGTGCCGTCCAAGACGTTCATCGCGTCGACCTGGCTGCGCACCGAGCTGCGCCGCGCGCCGCGGCTGGGCTTCGACATCGACATCGACGACGCCAAGATCTCGTTGCCGCAGATCCACAAGCGGGTCAAGACGCTGGCCGCCGAACAGTCCGCGGACATCACCGCCCAACTGCTCTCCGAAGGCGTGCGCGTGGTGCACGGTCGCGGCGAACTGGTCGATGCCACCCCCGGCCTGGCCCGGCACCGCATCAAGGCGACCGCCGAGGACGGCACGGTCACCGAGCACGACGCCGACGTCGTGCTGATCGCCACCGGGGCCAGCCCGCGCGTGCTGCCGTCGGCCCGGCCGGACGGCGAACGCATCCTGACCTGGCGCGACCTCTACGCGCTGCAGAGCTTGCCCGAGCATTTGGTGGTGGTGGGCTCGGGGGTCACCGGTGCCGAGTTCGTCCACGCCTACACCGAGCTCGGCGTGCCGGTGACCGTGGTGGCCAGCCGCGACCGGGTGCTGCCCTACGAGGACGCCGATGCGGCGCTCGTCCTGGAAGAGGCGTTCGCCGAACGCGGCGTCCGGTTGGTGAAAAACGCTCGCGCGCAATCGGTCACCCGCACCGGCGACGGCGTCCTGGTCACCCTGGCCGACGGGCGCACCGTCGAGGGCAGCCACGCGCTGATGACGATCGGCTCGGTGCCCAACACCACCGGGCTGGGCCTGGAGCGAGTCGGTATCGAGCTGGGCCCCGGTGGCTACCTGACCGTGGACCGGGTCTCGCGGACCTCGGTGCCGGGCATCTATGCCGCCGGCGACTGCACCGGGCTGCTGCTGCTGGCCTCTGTCGCGGCCATGCAGGGGCGCATCGCGATGTACCACGCGCTCGGCGAGGGGGTGAGCCCGATCCGGCTGCGCACGGTCGCGGCGACGGTGTTCACCCGGCCCGAGATCGCCGCCGTGGGTGTGCCGCAATCGATGATCGACGACGGTTCGGTGCCCGCCCGGACCATCATGTTGCCGTTGCGGACCAACGCGCGGGCCAAGATGTCCGGGCTGCAGCAGGGCTTCGTCAAGATGTTCTGCCGCAAGTCCACCGGCGTGGTGATCGGCGGCGTGGTGGTGGCGCCGATCGCCTCCGAGCTGATCCTGCCGATCGCCGTAGCCGTGCAAAACCGCATCACGGTCAACGAGCTGGCGCAGACGCTGGCGGTCTACCCGTCGTTGTCCGGTTCGATCACCGAGGCCGCGCGGCGGCTGATGGCGCACGACGATCTGGACTGAGGACAGGCCGTCCGGCGCCGGACGAACTAGCCTTGGTGGTGCCCCGCCTACTGACGAGTAACCGAACAGGAGCCCGTTGCCGTGAGTGACCCGTTGTCCACGTTGGGACCGCAGCAGCGCGCGGCCGCCTGGGAGCGGCTCGGATCTGAACAGTTCGATGTCGTCGTGATCGGCGGCGGTGTGGTCGGTTCCGGCTGCGCGCTGGATGCCGCCACCCGCGGGCTCAAGGTCGCGCAGGTCGAGGCGCGCGATCTGGCCTCGGGTACCTCCAGCCGTTCGTCGAAGATGTTTCACGGCGGGCTGCGCTATCTCGAACAGCTGGAGTTCGGGTTGGTGCGCGAGGCGCTCTACGAGCGCGAACTATCGCTGACCACGCTGGCGCCGCATCTGGTCAAGCCGTTGCCGTTCCTGTTTCCGCTCACCCACCGGTGGTGGGAGCGTCCCTACACCGCGGCGGGCATCTTCCTCTACGACAGCCTCGGTGGCGCGAAATCGGTTCCCGCGCAGAAGCATTTGACCCGGGCCGGCGCGTTACGACTAAGTCCCGGGTTGAAACGGTCGTCCTTGATCGGCGGAATCCGTTACTACGACACCGTGGTCGACGACGCCCGGCACACGATGACCGTTGCACGCACCGCGGCGCACTACGGCGCGGTGGTGCGGTGTTCGACCCAGGTGGTCGCGCTGCTGCGCGAGGGGGATCGGGTGACGGGGGTTCGGGTCCGCGATTCCGAGGACGGCTCGGTCGCCGAGGTCCGCGGCCACGTCGTGGTCAACGCGACCGGGGTGTGGACCGACGAGATCCAGGCGTTGTCCAAGCAGCGCGGGCGGTTCCAGGTCCGCGCCTCTAAGGGCGTGCACGTGGTGGTGCCGCGGGACCGGATCGTCAGCGACGTCGCCATCATCCTGCGCACCGAGAAGTCGGTGATGTTCGTGATCCCGTGGGGTGGTCACTGGATTATCGGCACCACCGACACCGACTGGAATCTCGACCTGGCGCACCCGGCCGCCACCAAGGCCGACATCGACTACATTCTGGGCACCGTCAACACCGTGCTGGCCACCCCGCTCACGCACGCCGACATCGACGGCGTGTACGCGGGCCTGCGGCCGCTGCTGGCGGGGGAGAGCGAGGAGACCTCGAAGCTGTCCCGGGAGCACGCCGTCGCGGTGCCCGCGCCCGGCCTGGTCGCCATCGCGGGCGGCAAGTACACCACCTATCGGGTGATGGCCGCGGACGCGATCGACACCGTCGCGCAGTTCGTGCCGGCCCGGGTGGCGCCCTCGATCACCGAGAAGGTCAGCCTGCTGGGTGCCGAAGGTTACTTCGCCCTGATCAACCAGGTCGAGCACGTCGGCGAGCAGGTGGGCCTGCACCCGTACCGGGTGCGCCATCTGCTGGACCGCTACGGCTCGCTGATGGACGACGTGCTGGCGCTGGCCGTCGACCGGCCCGAACTGCTCACCCCGATCACCGAGGCGCCCGGATACCTGAGAGTGGAGGCCCTCTACGCCGTCACCGCTGAGGGGGCGCTGCATCTCGAGGACATCCTGGCCCGCCGGATGCGCATCTCGATCGAGTACTCGCACCGCGGCGTTGACTGCGCCCGCGAAGTGGCCGACATCGTTGCGCCGGTGCTCGGCTGGAGCGCCGCGGATGTGCAGCGTGAGGTCGCCAACTACACCGCCCGGGTAGAGGCCGAGATCCTGTCGCAGGCGCAGCCCGACGATGTGTCGGCCGACGAATTGCGGGCCAGCGCGCCCGAAGCGCGGGCCGAGATTCTCGAGCCGGTCCCGCTGAATTGAGCTGCCGGTGAGGCCGGCGCCGCTGCCGGTGCGCGACGGATTGGGGCCCGCGCGGGTGCGGCTGCGCGGCGGGGCGGTGCTGGCCGAGCTCGCCGCCCGGTTCGGCGAGCGGGCCCGGGCCAGGGTGCTGGCCGGGGAGGTGGTCGACGCCAACGGCGCGGTGATCGACGAAAAGACCGTGCTGCCAGCCGGTTCCAGCGTCTACCTGTACCGCGATCTGCCCGACGAGGTGCCCGTCCCGTTCGACATCCCCGTGCTTTACCGCGACGACGACATCGTGGTCGTGGACAAGCCGCACTTTCTGGCGACCATGCCGCGCGGCAGCCATGTCGCGCAGACCGCGCTGGTGCGGCTGCGTAAGGAACTCGGCCTGCCCGAGCTCAGCCCCGCCCATCGGCTGGACCGGCTCACCGCGGGCGTGTTGCTGTTCACCGCTCGGCGCGAGGTGCGCGGCGCCTACCAGACCGTGTTCGCCCGCGGTCTGGTGCGCAAGACCTACCTGGCCCGGGCGGCGGTCGATGCGGACGTGAGGCTGCCCCGGGTGGTGCGTAACCGCATCGTCAAGCGCCGCGGCCAGCTGCAGGCCGTCATCGAGCCGGGCGTACCGAACGCCGAGACCCGGGTGGAGCTGTTGTCGGCCGACGGACTCTACCGGTTGACGCCGCGCACCGGCCGCACCCACCAGCTGCGCGTGCACATGGCGTCGCTCGGCCTGCCGATCGTCGGGGATCCGTTGTACCCCAACGTGATCGACGTCCCCGCCGGCGACTTCGGCACGCCGCTGCGGTTGCTGGCCCAACGCATCGAGTTCGTCGATCCGGTGACCGGGTCGCGCCGGGACTTCGCCAGCGGGCGGGACGTGCCATAGCTGTCTGGCCGCGCCGGGCCCGGGTAAGCCGACCTGCCGCCGATTGACGCGGTCGTGTTGTCGCACATGCACGGCGACCACTGGGACCGGGCCACCCAGAAACGGCTGGACCATGGCCTGCCGATCATCACCACACCGCACGCCGCTAAACGCCTGCACTACCGCGGATTCGCTGCCGGCACCTGCGGCTGGGGCGTGACCGTCACCATGGACCGTCGCCAGGGCGCCGAGCTGGCGGCGATGCTGACGCTGCCGAAGATCATTCCGATCCACTTCGACGACTGCGGCGTCTTCGCCTCACCCTTGGCTGACTTCGTCCGGGAAATGGCGGACCGCGGTCTGGCTCAACGCGTCATCGAGCTGCGCCGCGGCGCATCGGTAACCCTGCGACTTCTAAGGCAGTTGCCGAGTCTCGGCGTCGAGGATGCCTTGGGCGATTCGATCCGCCGATGTCGCGTCGGCCAGCTGGGGCGGGGCCCCGCAGGTACACGAGAACTGATCGAACAACGGGCCGGCGCTGGCCGGCGCTGCGAACCCAACCGTGGCAGCGAAAAGCACGATGCCGCTGACAGTTATCTTCGTGATCATTTACAAGCCTCCGTTTGTTCACCTGGCGTTCAACTTTAACTCAGGCGGAGGCTAACTCAGATCACGACTTGCCGACGGTTTAGGTCTGCGGCTTCAGATCCTGCGCGGGCGGCATGTATTTGGGGCAGTAGGACCGGATCGCCGCGCCGACGAAAAAGCCGGCGTCGTAGTCGGGCAGGCTGCTGCTGTTCATCACGTCGACGACCACCTCGTTGGGCGTCATGCCTTGTTGGAGGTACTCGCACACTTTTTTCGCGGCGCTGATCGCGGCCGGGACCGAATCGTGGGTGATGCCGTCGGAGATCAGCAGCTGGATGAACTTGTCGTCGTTGGCGTCTGCGTGCGCGGCGGGGGCCAACCCCGCTGCGAGCACACCGAGCGACGCGGCGATCGCCATGACGGTGCGAGTGCCCGACGGCATGTTGAGGGTGCCGGACTTGCCAATTTTCACGCGTCTAATCATCTCGCATTGGGCGATTGTTGGCCATGCAAACGAGTCTGAAGAGCGGATGAACACGTTGGTTTTCAGCGCCACGTTGGGTATGGCGGCCCATCCCGACCGATCCGAGGGTCACGGTAGGTAATTTGAGCCCATGTCGTACCCGAGATGGATGTTGTCGGCTTTGCTGGCGATCTGTCTTGCCGGTTGCGGCTTGCAACACGTATCGGCGGCCGCACCTCGCGATTTGTCGGGGACGTTCCGTTCCGGCGGGATGGATCGGACCTTCCTGGTGCATGTGCCACCGGGCGATCCGATCGGATTGGTGCTCAGCCTGCACGGGGGTGGGGGTACCGGGAAGGGGCAGCGCGGTCTGACCGATTTCGATTCCGTCGCCGACAACCACAATCTGCTGGTGGTGTATCCGGACGGCTACGACAAGAGCTGGGCGGACGGCCGTGGCGCGTCGCCTGCGGACCGCCGGCACATCGACGACGTCGGATTCTTGACCAGCCTGGTCGAAAAGCTGCGCAACGACTACAACATCTCGCCCGGCCACCTCTACGTGACGGGAATGTCCAACGGCGCGTTCATGTCCAATCGGCTGGGTTGTGATCGCGCTGATGTTTTTTCCGCGATCGCGCCGGTGGCCGGCACGCTGGGGGTGGGGGTGACATGCAATCCGTCCCAGCCGGTTTCGGTATGGGAGGCGCACGGGACCGCCGACCCGTTGGTGCATTTCAACGGCGGTGACGTCCGGGGTCGCGGCGGACTGAGTCACTCGATTTCGGTCACGGCCATGGTGGACAGGTGGCGCTCGGTCGACGGGTGCCGGGGGGAGCCGATCGCAACGGTGCTGCCCAACGTGGGGGACGGCACCGTCGTGCAGCGGTTCGATTCGGCGGGATGCGCGGCGGGCACCGAGGTCGTTCTGTATCGGATTGACAAGGGCGGTCACACCTGGCCGGGCGGGAAGCAGTATCTGCCGAAACAGGTCATCGGACCGACCAGCCGCGCGCTGGACGGTTCGGAAGCCATCGCGCAGTTTTTCCTGGCGCACGCCCGCGGCTAGCGCGACTCAGTGCTGACACGAGGGGCACCAGTAGGCGATCCGCTCGCCGGTGTCGTCGACGAGGATGCGGGTGCCGCAGCGGCGGCACGCCTGGCCGGCGCGGCCGTACACCCACAGCTGCCGACCCGCCCGGGTGTCGCCGGTGGTGCAGCGGTTCCAGCGAAAGCGGTTGGCCCACAACATGTCCCGGGCGCGAGCGACCAGACGTCGCGGGTTGCCGATCGCGCTGACCGGCGCGGTAGGCAGATGCCCGGCGATGAAACACAATTCGTTGCAATAGACGTTGCCCACGCCGGCCAGCACGCGCTGGTCGAGCAGGGCCTGGGCAATGGGCCGGTCCGGTTGTGCGGTCAGGTTGGCCGCGGCCAGCTCGGCGTCCCAGTCGGGCCCCAGCAGGTCGGGACCCAGGTGTGCAACGGCCCCCTCGTCGTGTTCTCGGTCGAGGATCTCCAGCACGCCGAGGTCGATGCCGACGGCGCGAATATCGTTGGCTTCCAGGATGATACGAGCCCGGTGATCCACCCGGACCGGACGTTTTTCGTTTAGGAAGCCGACCCGCCAGCTGCCGTCCATCTTCAGGTGCGAGTGAATGCTAGCCTGGCCCACCCGGATGAACAGGTGCTTGCCGCGGCTGAGCACCTCGTCGACCACGTTGCCGGATAGGTCGACGGTGGCGAACTGTGGCACCCGGATGTCGCAGCGGGTCAGGGTGTGCCCGCACAGATGTTCGCGCAGCACGGCCGCGGTGTGCCAGACCGTGTCACCCTCGGGCATGCTGCTCCGCCGTGGTCATCGCAGCCGCAGTCCGCGAGGCGTGCGGGCGAAACCGGCCTCTGACAGCGCCGCAGCGACGGCGTTCGTCCCGCCGGCGGGCTGCAGCGCCGGCGCGCCGTTGATCCGTTCGACCAGAATCGATTCGACGCGCCGGGCGGTGACCAGGTCGGCCAACGCCTGGGCGGCCGCGTGGTGGGCGCCGGCGTCGTCGGTGAACGTGAGCAATGTTCGTCCGCCGCGTTCGAGGAACCAGGCCAGTTGGCCGTCGACGAGTGCCACAAGCGCGCCGGCCTTACGGCCGGGCCGTGCGCCTTCGTCGGTTGTCGGCCAGGGCAACGCGGCGCCGTACGGGTTCGCCGGGTCGGCGGCGGCCAGCACCACCGCTCGGTATTCGGGCCGTTCCGGATCGATCCCGTCGCTGAAGCTGCGCAGTCGGTCGACGGTGGAGGCGACGGCGAATTGCGCACCGCCCAGCGACTCGACGAAGTATCCGCGCTGGCATCGGCCGGCCTCCTCAAAGGTGCTCAGCACCTTGTAAAGGGTGGCGAATCCGCCGGGCACGCTTTCGGCGGCCACTGCGCCACGGGTCAGCACGCCGTGCCGGTTCAGCAGCAATTCGGCTTGATAGTGGGCGCGCAGGGTGGAGTCCGGCTCCGGCGCGGGCAACGCCGACCAGCGGCCGGCGACGGTGGGGTCGGCGGTCCGGGTTTGCGGGTGCGCGACGCTGTAACGGCTCAGCCGCGGGGCCCGGCGAGTACGGTGCGCGGGGGCTGAACGCTTGCGGGCGCCGGTGCCGCTCAGCAGCGCGCGCACCGGAGCGAAGGTGTCGCCGGTGATCCACCCGGCCCAAATCAATTGCCACAGCACCTCTTTGAGTGCACTCTCGGAAATGTCGGGGGCAAGTTGTCGGAAGAAGTACGCGCCGCCCCCGGCCAGGGTGTCCAGGATGGCGCGATGGGCGTCGGTGAAATCGATGTCGTCGGGCGCCGTCAGGGTCAACGGGGCGGAATCGCTGGGGTGCAGTGCGATCCAGCCGTCACTGCCCGAGATGGACCCGGCGCCCGACCAGGTGACCTCCCCGGCCGCCAGCAGCTCGTCGAGCATCGCCGGCGAGTAGTCGCGCACCCGCGGTGCCAGCACCAGTGGCTCGAGCGCCGAGGCCGGTATCCGGGCGCCGGCCAGCTGATCGATCACGGAGACCAGGCCGTCAATGCCCGACTGGGGCGAGGACACGTGGTGCCACGCGGGCAGGAATCGGCCGTAGGCGGCGGTGCTTACCGGCTCGACCTGGGCGCGCAGCGCGGCCAGCGACCGCCGGCGCAGGATCCGCAGCACATCGGCGTCGCACCATTGCTCGCCGCCGACCCCGCCGGACACCCCGGCAGTCTCGGTGGCGACAAAGTCGCCGCGCACCAGCCGACCTCCCGAAGGCCCGGAGCTGGCCAGCCGGCTCAGCACGTCGGCCGTCACCCGCAGCCCCAAACCGAACCGGGCGGCCGCCTCGGCGGTGGTGAACGGTGTGCGGGTGCGGGCGTAGCGGCCCAGCAGCTCGCCCAGCGGGTCGGCCACCTGCTCGGTGAACGTGGCCGGGACGCCCATGGGCACGGGCGCGCCGACGCCGTCGCGCAACCGGCCGATGTCCTCGATGGCCACCCACCAGGTGCGGCCGGCGAACGAGACGGTCAGCGCGCGGCGGGCGGCGCGCAGACCTTCCAGCCAGCCGCCGATGTCGGTGCCCTCGGCGGTCGCGGCCCGCGCGGCGATCTCGTCTTCGGTCAGCGGGCCCAGCAGCCGCAGCAGGTCGGCGACGGCCTCGGCGTCCCGGGCGGCCCGGTCGCTGGACAGATGCTGCAGCTGGCGGCCGGTTGCGGCCACCACGTCGGGGTCGAGTAGCTCGCGCAGTTCCACCCGGCCGAGCAGCTCGGCCAGCAGCGAGCTGTCCAATGACAGGGCCGCGGCGCGGCGCTCGGCCAGCGGCGAGTCGCCCTCGTACATGAACGCGCCGACGTAGCCGAAGAGCAATGATGCGGCGAACGGTGACGGCTTGGCCGTCTCGGCCACCAGCACCCGCACCTGGCGATTCGCGATGCCGGTCATCAGATCGACCAGGGCGGGGACGTCGTAGACGTCCTGTAGGCATTCCCGAACGGTCTCCAGCACGATCGGGAAGTCGGGGTATTTACGTGCCACGTCCAGCAATTGAGCCGCGCGCTGGCGCTGGTGCCACAGCGGCGAGCGGCGCCCGGGGTGACGGCGGGGCAGCAGCAGCGCGCGGGCCGCACATTCCCGGAAGCGGGATGCGAACAACGCCGAGCCACCCACTTCGGCGGTGACGATCGGGTCGATCTCGTCGGCGTCGAAAACGAAAAGCTCTGCGCCAAGCGGGGCGCCGTCCTGGCCGGACAACCCCGTGTCGGGCAGGTGCACGACGATGCCGTCGTCGGAGGCGGTCGGCTTCTCGTCGATGCCGTAGCGTTCGGCCAGTCGCCGGCCCACCGCCAGCGCCAGGGGCCCATGCACGCGCAGGCCGTAGGGGGAGTGCAGGATCACCCGCCAGTCGCCCAACTCGTCGCGGAATCGCTCCACCACCAGCGTGGTGTCGGTGGGCACCGTCCCGGTGGCGGTGCGCTGGTCGTCGAGCAGGACCCACAGATTGTCTGCCGCATAATCGTTGAAACCCAGCTCGGCACAGCGGTTTTCGAACTCCTCGCGGGCCAGGCCGGCCAGTTCGCCGGTGAACGCGCCCAGCGCGGCGCCCAGCTCCGCGGGTCGGCCGACGTCGTCACCGCGCCAGAACGGCAGCCGCGCCGGCAGTCCCGGCGCGGGGATCACCAGCACCCGGTCATGGGTGATCTCGGTGATCCGCCAGCTGGTGGCCCCCAATGAGATCACGTCGCCGGGCCGCGACTCGTAAACCATTTCCTCGTCGAGTTCTCCTACCCGCGAAGGTTTTTCGGCCTCACTGGCCAGGTAGACGGTGAACATGCCGCGGTCGGGAATGGCGCCACCGGAGGTGACGGCCAGCCGCTGCGCACCCGGGCGCGCGGTCAGCGTGCCGGCGTCGCGGTCATAGACCAGCCGAGGCCGCAGCTCGGAGAACTCGGTGGACGGATACTTGCCGGACAGCAGATCCAGGGTGGCCTCGTACACGCTGCGTGGCAGGGTGGCAAACGGGGCGCTGCGGCGGACCGTCTCGAACCACCGGTCGGCGTCGAGGGGTTCCAGCGCGGCCGCCGCGACCGTCTGCTGGGCCAGGATGTCGAGCGGGTTGGTGGGCACGCGCATCGTCTCGATCTGACCGGCCAGCATGCGTTGCACGCTGACCGCGCAGCTGATCAGGTCCGTGCGGTGCTTGGGGAACAGCACGCCCCGGGAAACTTCGCCGACCTGGTGACCGGCCCGGCCGATGCGTTGCAGGCCGCTGGCCACCGACGGCGGGGCCTCCACCTGGATCACCAGGTCGACGGCGCCCATGTCGATACCCAACTCCAGGCTCGACGTCGCCACCACCGCCTTGAGCAGACCGTGTTTGAGGTCCTCTTCGACCAGGGCGCGCTGCTCCTTGCTGACCGAACCGTGGTGCGCGCGGGCCAACACCGTGTCCGCGCCGTAGGTTTGACCGCTGCCCATGATGTGCGCCGGCGCCCCGCCGGGCACCTGGCGGTTGGCTTGTGTCGCCAGCTCGACACCGCTGCGCTCGGCGTGAATTTCGTTGAGCCGCGCGGTAAGTCGCTCGGCCAGGCGTCGCGAGTTGGCGAACACGATGGTCGAGCCGTGCGCCTCGATGAGATCGACCAGCCGGGATTCGACGTCGGGCCAGATGGTGTTGTCGGTCAGGTTGGCCATGTCGGGCACCGGCACCTGCACGGTGAGCTCAAAACGCTTGGCCGACGCCGGCGCCACGATGGTGGTCGGCGACGGTCCCGACAGGAACCGCGCCAGCTCCTCGGGCGGACGTACGGTCGCGGACAATCCGATGCGTTGCGCGGGCGGGCCGTCACGCAGGGCGTCCAGCCGCTCCAGCGACACCGCCAGGTGGGCGCCGCGCTTGCCGGCGGCGATGGCGTGAATCTCGTCGACGATCACCGTCTGGACCCCGGCCAACGTCTCGCGTGCGGCCGAGGTCAGCATCAAGAACAGCGACTCGGGGGTGGTGATCAGCACGTCGGGCGGTGAATTGACGAGCTCTCGGCGCCGCTGTGGCGGGGTGTCACCGGACCGGACGCCGACGCTGATCTGCGGCGGGGGCAGGCCGTGGCGCTCGGCGATACGAGTCAGACCGGCCAGCGGGGTCCGCAGGTTGCGCTCGACGTCGACGGCCAGCGCCTTGAGCGGCGACACGTACAACACGCGGGTGCCGCGGGCCGGCCGTTCGGGCGAGCCGGCCAGACGATCAAGGGCCCACAAAAACGCGGCCAGGGTTTTGCCCGAGCCGGTTGGCGCGATGACCAGCGTGTTGTTCCCGTCGGCGATGGCGTGCCAGGCCGCAGCCTGCGCGGTGGTGGGGGCGGAGAAGGTGCTGCCGAACCACTCGCGCGTGACCGCGCTGAACTTCTCGAGTGCTTCGGTGCTCACCTAGCCATCGTGCCAAGAGGCACCGACAAAAGGGCTACTGCGGCTGATGGCGAGCGGTCGCCATGGCGTGCGCGAGTTCCGGCGGGATCTCGGGCACCCGGGTGATCGCGTCGAGCAGGGTGTGCGCGCACGCGTCGGCCAGCCGCTCGGCGCTCACGGTCGGGTCCATGATGCGCTGGCGGCACAGTTCGAAGGTGAACGCGATCCAGCCGTTGAGGATGACGCGTAGGTGCCGTTCGACGTCCGGCTCGATCTTGGCGCCGGGAACCTTGGCGACGACCTCGTGGATGCGCGTCATGATGAGTTCCAGCTGACGGTTCTTGGCATCGTCTTCGACGCCCAGCAGATCCGGGTCGGAGCGCCCCATCCCGACGTACGCCGCCCAGGCGGCCTCCGGGTTCTGCTCGTGGTAGGCCATATAGGCCAGCACGCCCATCCGCGCCTCTTCGAACATGGTCAGTCCGGCGACGGGCTGTTTGTTGGTGGCCTCGTAGAGGCGGTCCGCCTCGTCCTTGACGACCGCGGCGAAGAACGACCGCTTGTCGGGAAAGTAGTGGTACATCAGGGCGCGGGAGACGCCGGCTCGCTCGGCGATCTCGTCGATGCGGACCTCGTCGTAGGGCCGCTTCCCAAAGACTTCCGCACCCAAAGCGAGCAGTTCAGCGCGTCGATCCTCGGGGGACAACCGCCTCCTAGCCGTTGGCATGTGTCAGATAGTACCCAGCGACGATGAGAAGCAATTCGGACTTCGTTTATCTCTTCGCCACCCGGGAATTTCGGTAACTAATCGGTCGTCGCGGACGAAACACCAAACGGAGTCGGTACGCGGGAGGTTTCGCAGATGCCAAAAGCCGATGAGCGATCACGTGGCGATCGCCTGGGCCACGAGGATTCCGAGGTGCGCGCCGCCATCCGCTTCACCGTCCTTTCCGCGAGTGCGGCCGTCGGTTTTATCGTGCTGGCCGCGTTGTGGGTCAGCACATGTCCGGGCACCAACGTGGACACCGCGGCGTGCGGCGTACCGCAGCGAACCCTGCTGGCGTTCGGCGGCCCGGTGATGTTGTTGCTGGCCGGGTTGTGGGCGTTCCTGCGGACCCACCGGGTGTGGCGCGCCGAGGGGACGTGGTGGGGCTGGCACGGCGCCGGGTGGTTCCTGCTGACCCTGATGATCATCACGGTTTCGGTGGGCGCGCCGGCCATTGCCGGTCCGGTGCTTGCGCTGTAACAATTGATGGGTGCGACCGTAGGAGCAGCCATGGGAGACACCTATCACGACCCCGTCGACCATTTGCGAACAACGCGGCCTTTGGCCGGTGAATCGCTGATCGATGTGCTGCACTGGCCCGGCTACCTGATGGTGGTGGCCGGCGTGATCGGGGTGTGCGGCAGCCTTGCGGCCTTCGGCAGCGGACACCAGCACGAGGGCATGACCGTTGGGGTGTCCGGGATCCTGGTGATGGTCGTCGGCCTGATCTGGCTGGCCATCGAGCACCGGCGGGTACGCCGGATCTTCAACGAGTGGTACCTCGAACACCCCGATGTGAGCAGGCAGCGGCCCGCCAGCTGAACCCGCATAGTGGGCAAAAATTCGTAGGTTATCGGACCCATCGAGTGGGTATCAGGTCTAGACCATGATGAGTGTCTGGGCTTAGGGTGCACCGCATCGACGGGGCCACGAGGTCGGGCGTGCCGGTCCCAACAGGCACCTCCATAGCGAGTGACATACCGGGCGGCGGTCATGGCCAACCGGGTGGGCTGTAGCGTCCTTTGGTGCGCTCAAAGCGAGGGGTAGTGTGAGTCAAACTTTGCCGGGAGACCCTATGACTGAGGGTGGTTTGCGCCCTGCCAAGCGTCAACGCGGCCACAGGGCCGTCGAACTGCACGTAGCTGCGCGGCTGGAGAATCTGGCGATGCTGCGCACCCTGGTGGGTGCGATCGGCACCTATGAGGATCTGGATTTCGACGCGGTGGCGGACCTGCGGCTCGCGGTCGACGAGGTGTGCACCCGGCTGATCCGGTCGGCGACCGCGGACGCGACCCTCGTCGTGGTGGTCGACCCGCGCGAGAACGAGTTGATGGTGGAGGCATCCGCGGCATGCGACACCCACGATGTGGTGTCGCCCGGCAGCTTCAGTTGGCATGTGCTGACGTCGCTGGCCGACGACGTCCAGACGTTCCATGACGGACGCGAACCCAACGAGACCGGCAGCATTTTCGGTATCACGCTGACGGCGCGACGGGCGGCCGCTGGCCGGTGACAGCGCAAGCTGACGGCGGTTCGGGTTCGCGCCCAAACGAATACGCCGACGTTCCGGACATGTTCCGTGAGCTGGCCAACATTTCCGCGGATTCGGCGGAATTCCAGCGTCAACGGGACAAGATCGTCGAGCGGTGCTTGCCGCTGGCCGATCACATCGCCCGTCGATTCGAGGGCCGCGGTGAGCCGCGCGACGACCTCGTGCAGGTCGCGCGGGTCGGGCTGGTCAACGCCGTGGTGCGGTTCGACGTCGAGACGGGCTCGGACTTCGTGTCATTCGCGGTGCCGACGATCATGGGGGAGGTTCGGCGGCACTTCCGCGACAACAGTTGGTCGGTCAAGGTGCCGCGACGGCTCAAGGAGCTGCATCTGCGCCTCGGCGCCGCCACCGCCGAACTGTCCCAGCGCCTGGGTCGGGCGCCCACCGCCACCGAACTCGCGGCCGAACTCGACATGGACCGTGCCGAGGTCGTCGAAGGTCTGGTAGCCGGCAGCTCCTACAACACGTTGTCCATCGATAGCGGCGGGGGCGGCGACGACGACGACGCGCGCGCCATCGCCGACACACTGGGCGACGTCGACTCCAGCATGGACCGGATCGAGGACCGGGAGGCGCTGCGGCCGTTGCTGGAAAGTTTGCCGGAGCGCGAACGAACCGTGCTGGTGCTCAGGTTCTTCGAGTCGATGACCCAGACCCAGATCGCCGAACGGGTCGGCATCTCGCAGATGCACGTGTCGCGGTTGCTCGCGAAGTCGCTAGCGCGGCTCCGTGACCAACTGGAGTAGCGGGCGAGTCCGACTGCCACCGGCCGTCACGGCCCCCTTCAGCAGCGGCTCGTCGGACGGCGTCGTGACCGGCAGGATGCCGTCGGGGGCGCAGACCCGTAGTAACCGCTCGACCGCCGCGCTGGGCACCATGGCCCAGTTCAGCTGCGCCGCAGAGCACACCACATTGATCCGGTGCAGCGCTGAAAAGCCTGCTGTGCCAATAAATTCCAGCCGACGTAGATCAAGGACCAGGCGCATCGCCCGCCGGGCGTTGCGCTCGACGTAGACGACGAGCTGATCTGAGTTCGCGGCGTCGAGTTCGCCGTCGACGGTGATGACGGTGCCGGCGTCGGTCCGGCTGGCGCTGAATTGCGCCGTGCGGCACCGCTGCCACGATTGAGTCACAGACATTGCTTCACTCCCTCAGCCGAGGATGGGTGCTTTCGACGGCGTCTGCGGCGAAGTGATGCGAAGGGAATTCGCCTTCCGCGCGGCGCTGACGTCGTCCGGGCGGCTGTGAACTCAACCTGCCCAGAACCCTACCCCCGGTGTGCGGGATGCGACACCGTTCTTAGCTGATTCCCAGGAACGTCCGGCCGGCAGCTACTTGATTTCGGCGAGCACCGTGCCCTGGGTGATGGCCGCGCCGGCCTCGACCGCCAGACCGGTGATCGTGCCCTCCTTGTGCGCGGTGACCGGGTTCTCCATCTTCATCGCCTCGAGGACCACGACCAGGTCACCGACCGCGACCTGTTGACCTTCGGAGACCGCGACCTTCACCACGGTGCCCTGCATGGGCGCGGTGACCGCGTCGCCGGACGCCGCGGCCCCGCTGTGCCCGCCCCGCTTGCGCGGCTTCGGCTTCTTGCGGACCACGCCGGCCGGGTCGGACGCGCCGCCCGACAGCGCCAGGTCGCCGGGCAGCGACACCTCGAGCCGGCGCCCGTTGACCTCGACCACGACGTTTTGCCGCGGCCTGGTCTCCCCTTCGTCGAGCGGCTCGCCGCCGGTGAAGGGCTCGATGGTGTTGTCCCACTCCGTCTCGATCCAGCGGGTGTGCACCGAGAAGCTGTTGCCGTCACCGACGAATGCCGGGTCGGACACCACCGCGCGGTGGAACGGGATGACCGTGGCCAGGCCCTCGACGTGGAATTCGTCGAGCGCCCGGCGGGCCCGCGCCAGCGCTTCCTCGCGGGTGGCGCCGTACACGATCAGCTTGGACAGCATCGAGTCGAACTGGCCGCCGATCACCGAACCGGCCTCTACACCCGAGTCGAGCCGGACACCGGGGCCGGTGGGGATGTCGTAGCGGGTGACCGGACCGGGCGCGGGCAAGAAACCGCGGCCGGCGTCCTCGCCGTTGATCCGGAACTCGATGGCGTGCCCGCGCGGCGTCGGGTCCTCGGTGAGATCCAGCTTCTCGCCGTTGGCGATCTTGAACTGCTGCAGCACCAGGTCGATGCCGGCGGTCTCCTCGGTGACGGGGTGTTCCACCTGTAGCCGGGTGTTCACCTCGAGGAACGAGATCAGCCCGTCCTGGCCGACCAGGTACTCGACGGTGCCGGCGCCGAAGTAGTGCGCCTCTTTGCAGATCCGTTTGGCCGACTCGTGGATCTCCTTGCGCTGGGCGTCGGTCAGAAATGGTGCCGGCGCCTCCTCGACCAGCTTCTGAAAGCGGCGCTGCAGCGAGCAGTCGCGGGTGCCGGCGACGACGACGTTGCCGTGCTGGTCGGCGATGACCTGGGCTTCGACGTGACGCGGCTTGTCCAGGTAGCGCTCGACGAAGCACTCGCCGCGGCCGAACGCGGCAACGGCCTCACGGGTGGCCGACTCGAACAGTTCGGGGATCTCTTCGATCGAGCGGGCCACCTTCATGCCGCGGCCCCCGCCGCCGAACGCCGCCTTGATCGCGATCGGCACGCCGTATTCCTTGGCGAACGCAACCACCTCGTCGGCGTCCTTGACCGGGTCCGGGGTGCCCGGCACCAGCGGTGCCTGCGCCCGCGCCGCGATGTGGCGGGCGGTCACCTTGTCGCCGAGGTCGCGGATCGACTGCGGGCTGGGCCCGATCCAGATCAGGCCGGCGTCGAGCACCGCCTGAGCGAAATCGGCGTTCTCCGACAGGAAGCCGTAGCCGGGGTGGATGGCGTTGGCGCCCGACTTGGCCGCGGCGTCGAGGATCTTGTCGAAGTCCAGGTAGGACTCCGCGGAGGTCTGGCCCCCGAGCGCGAACGCCTCGTCGGCCAACCGCACGTGCGGCGACTCGGCGTCGGGCTCGGCGTACACCGCCACGCTGGACAGGCCCGCATCGCGGGCCGCGCGGATCACCCGGACAGCGATTTCGCCGCGGTTGGCGACGAGCACCTTGGAGATCCTTGAGCTGGCGTGACTGGCCACTGCGCCTCCTGTTTGGGCCTATCTAGCAGAGATTGGTCTGCGTGCGTCTCTAAGAGAATTTCTTACAACGATTTTCGGGGAAGTCTAAGCGCCGCGCCGCCGGGCCGATGAGGCGGTGCCGGGTTTGGGGCATTACTCCGTGGTAGCTCGCAGGCGCCGTTTGATGCGGGCCAGCATCGCCGACATGCCGCGCAGCCGTAGCGGACTGATCAACGCGGCCAGGCCCAACTCCAGGTAGAAGTCGTCGGGGACTGCCAGGATGTCGGCGGCGGGTTGTTCGTCGAGGCCGGCGGCCAGGATCGACGCGAATCCGCGGGTGGTGGGCGCCTCGGCCGGGGCGCTGAAGTACAACCGCACCCGGTTCGGGTCGGCCGCGTCCACGTGCAAAAACAGTGGTGATTGGCATTCGGGGACGGGCTCCATCGCCGCCTCGGCCAGGTCGTCGGGCAGCGCGGGCAGCTCGTCGGCGAACTCCAGCAGCAGTTTCAGCTTGTCCTGCCCCGCAACTTCGGCGAAGTCGGACATCACCTCGGCCAGCGGCGCGGGCAGGCTCATCAGACCGGGACGGCTCCCGGGCTCTCGCCCGCGACGATCGGCACCCGCACCGTGTTACCCCACTCGGTCCACGACCCGTCGTAGTTGCGGACGCCGGGTTTGCCCAGCAGGTAGGTGAGGACGAACCAGGTGTGGCTGGATCGTTCGCCGATGCGGCAGTAGACAACTGGGTTGTCGTCGGGCTGCAGGAACCCGTAGATCTCCTCGAGCTCCTCGCGGCCGCGGAACCGCCCGCTCTCGTCGACCGCCTTGCCCCAGGGGATCGACCGGGCGGTGGGGATGTGCCCGGCCCGCAGCGCGCCCTCTTCGGGGTAGTCGGGCATGTGGGTGCGCTTGCCCGTGTACTCGTCGGGGGAGCGGACGTCGATCAGCGGCTCGTGGCCCAGGATGCCCAGCACGTCGTCCTTGAAGGCGCGGATCGGGGTGTCGTTGCGCACGACGACGGGGTAGCCGGTCGAGGTTTTCGACGGCACCTCCAGGCTGGTGTCGCGACGCTCGGACAGCCAGAGGTCGCGTCCGCCGTTGAGCAGCCGCACGTCGGGATGGCCGAACAAGGTGAAGACCCACAGCGCGTAGGCCGCCCACCAATTGCTCTTGTCGCCGTAGATCACCACGGTGTCGTCGCGGGAGATGCCTTTGCGGTCCATCAATTCCGCGAATTGCTCACCGGTGATGTAGTCGCGGACCCGGGGATCGTTGAGGTCGGTGTGCCAGTCGATCTTGACGGCGCCGGGAATGTGCCCGACGTCGTAGAGCAGGACGTCTTCGTCGGATTCGACGATGGCCAGACCGGGTGAACCCAGGTGGCCGGACAGCCAGTCGGGGGTGACCAGTCGTTCCGGGTGGGCGTACTGCGTCAGGGTCGGGCACGGATCGGGGGGAAGCGGCACAGGTCAAAGCCTACCGTCAGGCCCGCGGGCGCAGACCCGGCCGGGTTTAACGGCCCGGGTGGTTGTCGGCCCACAGGGCCGCAATCGACAGGCCGACCCGGCGTAGCAGTGCGCGAGTCAGCGGCAGGCCGAGTCCGATCACAGCCGACGGGTCGCCGTCGACACCGTCGATGAACCAGCCGCCCAGGCCGTCGAGGGTAAACCCGCCGGCCACTTGCAACGACTCGCCGTTGGCCAGGTAGGCCTCCAGGTCTTCGGGTGACGGATGTCCGAAATGCACTGTGGTGACCGATGTTTGCGCCGCAGAGTCGGTAATTACGTTGTCCTGCAATCGGATTACGCAATGCCCGGTATACAGCTGGCCGGATCGGCCGGCCATCGACTGCCACAATTCGCGGGCCGCGGCGGTGGATTCCGGCTTGCCGCAGAGCCTTCCGTCGAGGTAGAGCATCGAATCACAGCCAATGACAACACAATCCGCTGCGACGCCGCGATCCAGTTCCGTCGCGACCCGTTCAGCCTTGGCCCGGGCCAGCGCGCACACCACCTCGCCGGGGTCGGCGCTGGGAGTAAGCTCGGCGACGAGGCGGTCTTCGTCGACACCTGAGACAACGACGAGCGGCTCAATTCCGGCTTGGCGCAACACTTTTCGGCGGCCGGTCGAAGCCGAGCCGAGTACGACGCGCGTCAATGGCGACGCATGTGTACGCGTTCCTGCAGGGTGATTCGCTGGTAGTTGCTGATCGCGTAGCGCAGCCTGTCGACCGGAAGCCCCCACCGGGTGCTCTCGGACGGCGGCTGCGCGGGTGTGCCCCCGACGCTGCCCAACACCGCCATCAACGCGGCCACCTCCGCGTCGGTGGGGTTGCCCCGCAGGATCTGAATGTGCGGCTCGTGCGGGTGGTCGGCCTCCCCGCTGACTCCGGCGGTCTGTTCGGTCATAGCGGAATGTTCCCGTGCTTCTTCGGCGGCAGGTGGGCGATCTTGCGTTCCATCAGGCGCAGCGCCGTGGCAATGTGGCCGCGGGTATGCGACGGCGGGATGACCGAATCGACGTAGCCACGCTCGGCGGCGACGTACGGGTTCACCAGCGTGTCCTCGTACTCCTGCTGCAACTGCAGCCGCAGCGCGTCGACGTCGCGGCCCTCGGCGGCGGCCTGCTTGAGCTGTTGCCGGTAGACGAACCCGACGGCGCCGGACGCCCCCATCACCGCGATCTGCGCGGTCGGCCAGGCCAGGTTGACGTCGCAGCCCATGTCCTTGGAACCCATCACGCAATAGGCGCCGCCGTAGGCCTTGCGGGTGATGACCGTGATCTTGGGGACGGTGGCCTCGCCGTAGGCGTAGAGCAACTTGGCTCCGCGCCGGATGATGCCGTTGTATTCCTGGCCGGTGCCGGGCAGAAAGCCCGGCACGTCGACCAGCATGATGATCGGGATGTTGAAGCAGTCGCAGGTGCGCACGAACCGGGCGGCCTTCTCCGAGGCGTTGATGTCCAGGCATCCGGCGAACTGGGTGGGTTGGTTGGCCACGATGCCCACCGGTCGGCCGTCGATGCGCCCGAATCCGACGACGATGTTCTGCGCGTAGCCGCCCTGAATCTCCAGGAATTCGTCGTCGTCGAGGATTCGGGTGATCACCTCGTGCATGTCGTAGGGCTGGTTCGGCGAGTCCGGGATCAGGGTGTCCAGCTCGAGGTCCTCCTCGGTGAGGTTGTCCTCGATCGGGCCCTCCGGAATCGGAACCGCGTAACGCGGCGGGTCGGTGAAGTTGTTCGGCGGCAGGTAGCTGAGCAGGTCGCGGACCCACTCGAACGCGTCCTGTTCGCCGGAGGCGACGTAATGCAGCGTGCCCGACTTGGCCATGTGGGTGTGCGCGCCGCCGAGCTCCTCCATCGTGACGTCCTCGCCGGTGACCGTCTTGATGACGTCGGGCCCGGTGATGAACATCTGGCTGGTCTGGTCGACCATGACGACGAAGTCGGTCAGGGCGGGCGAGTAGACGTGCCCACCGGCCGCGGCCCCCATGATCAGCGAGATCTGCGGGATGACACCGGAGGCCAGGATGTTGTTGCGGAAGATGCGGCTGTACAGGCCGAGCGAGACCACACCCTCCTGGATCCGGGCGCCGGCGCCGTCGTTGATGCCGATCAGCGGGCGGCCGGTCTTGATGGCCAGGTCCTGGACCTTGACGATCTTCTCGCCGTAGACCTCGCCGAGGCTGCCGCCGAACACGGTGGCGTCCTGGCTGAAGATGCAGACGTCGCGGCCGTCGATGGTGCCGTAGCCGGTGATCACGCCGTCGCCAAGCGGACGGTTGTTTTCCAGGCCGAAGTTCTTGCTGCGGTGGCGGGCCAGCGCGTCCAGTTCGACGAACGAGTCCTCGTCGAGCAGCGCGAGGATGCGTTCGCGGGCGGTCAGTTTGCCCTTGGCGTGCACCTTCTCGACGGCTTCCGCACCGACCGGGTGCAGCGACTCTTCCCGGCGCTTGTGCAGTTCGGCCAGCTTGCCCGCGGTGGTGTGGATGTCGATGGTGTGCTCGGCAGCGGGTTCCGCTGAATGCCCGGTGTGGTCGGTAACGCTGGTCATGGGAGTCGAGCTTAGCGGCGGGGATAGGCTGCGCTGACTATGGGCACGGTGGAGTGGAGCGACGAATGCGACGTGCTCGTTGCCGGCTCGGGCGGCGGCGGCGTCACCGGGGCTTACACCGCCGCCCGCGAGGGCCTGCGGGTGTTGCTGGTCGAGGCGACCGACAAGTTCGGCGGCACGACGGCCTACTCCGGCGGGGGCGGGGTGTGGTTCCCGTGCAATCCCGTGCTGGTCCGGGCCGGTAACTGGGGCGGTGTCGAGGACACCATCGAGGACGCCCTCACCTACTACCGCGCCGTGGTCGGCGACCGCACTCCGCGCGACCTGCAGGAGACGTTCGTGCGCGGCGGGGCGCCGCTGATCGAGTACCTCGAGCAAGACCCGAACATCAAATTCGTGCCGTTGCCGTGGCCCGACTACTACGGCAAGGCGCCAAAGGCGCGCCTGGACGGTGGGCGCCACATCGCCGCCAAGCCGTTGGCGGTGGCCGCCGCGCCCGAACTGCGGGACGCGATCCGGGGCCCGCTGGACACCGATCGGCTCGGCGTGCCGACACCGGCGGACTACTTTCTCGGTGGCCGTGCCCTGATCGCGCGATTCCTCAAGGCCATCGGGCAGTACCCGAACGCCTCGCTGCGGCGCGACACCGCCCTGGTCGAGTTGGTGCGCTGCGACGGTCGGGTCGCCGGCGCCATCGTCGAGACCGCCGGCAAGCGCCGCGCGATCCGCGCCCGCCGGGGGGTGCTGCTGGCCGCTGGCGGCTTCGAAGCCAACGACGAGCTGCGCCGCCGCTTTGGCGTGCCCGGCGACGCGCGCGACACCATGGGCGGCCCGGGCAGTCGCGGCCTGGCGCTGCAGGCCGGCGTCGCCGTCGGCGCCGACACCGACTTGCTGGATCAGGCGTGGTGGTCACCGGGCCTGACGCACCCCGACGGCCGCTGCGCGTTCGCGCTGTGGTTCACCGGCGGCATCTTCGTCAACCAGGACGGCAACCGGTTCGTCAACGAGTCACAGGCCTACGACCGGGCCGCGCGCGAGATCATCAGGCAACTGCAGGACGGCTCAATAACGTTGCCGTACTGGATGATTTACGACGACCGAGAGGGCGAGGTGCCGCCGGTGAAGGCGCCCAACGTCAGCATCGTCGAAACCGAGAAGTACGTCGCGGCCGGCCTGTGGCACTCCGCGGACACGCTGGAGGAACTGGCCGCCAAGATCGGCGTCGCGGCCCGGCAGCTGGCGGCAACGGTGGCCCGGTTCAACGGGTTCGCCGCCGCCGGCGTCGACGACGACTTCGGCCGCGGGGACGAGGCCTTCGACCGCGCGTTCTCCGGCGGCGCCTCGCCCCTGGTCCCCATCGACCGCCCGCCGTATCACGCGGCTGCGTTCGGCATCTCCGATCTGGGCACCAAGGGCGGGTTGCGGACCGACACCGCGGCGCGGGTTCTGGACGGGTCTGGCCAGCCCATTGCGGGTTTGTACGCGGCGGGTAACACGATGGCCGCGCCCAGCGGGACCGCCTATCCCGGCGGTGGCAACCCGATCGGGACCAGCATGCTGTTCAGCCATCTGGCCGTGCTGGACATGCGCGACCGTCCCGCCTGACCCGTCCGGCGTTCTAGGCTGGGCCCGGTGACCGACCGAGATCGATTTCGTGCCCCGCTGAACGCCGCCGCGTTGCGCGCCGAGTTGATCGGGACCGGATTGGGTTGGCGGCGCCTCGATGTCGTCGAGCAGACCGGCTCCACCAACGCCGATCTGCTGGCCCGCGCGGCGAGCGGCGCCGACGTCGCCGGAGCGGTCCTGATCGCCGAGCATCAGACGGCGGGCCGCGGCCGGCACGGCCGCCGCTGGTCGGCTTCGCCGCGGGCGCAGATCACCATGTCGGTCGCAGTCAGCGTCGTCGACGTTCCGGTGACCGGCTGGGGCTGGTTGCCGCTGGCCACCGGCGTGGCGGTGGTCGACGCCGTGCGTCCGCTGCTGCCGGGAACTGGCGTGCGCCTAGGCCTCAAATGGCCCAACGACGTCCTGGCCGGAGCGGGGGAACCCACCGGCAAGCTGGCCGGAATCCTGGCCGAGGTCGCGCGGCCGGTGGTGGTAATTGGTTTGGGGCTCAACGTAACTCAGTCACCCGACGAGGTCGACGGGCCGGGGGCGACCTCGCTGTTCGACCTGGGGGTGCCCGCTCCCGGTCGGCAACGGCTGGTGGGCGCGGTGTTGCGCGAGCTCGGTGCCCGGATCGTGGCATGGCAGGCCGCCCGCGGTGCCGACTGGCAGCTGGCGGCCGACTACCGCGCGCGCAGCCTGACCCTCGGCGCCCGGGTGCGCGCGCAGCTGCCCGGTGACAAAGAGGTCGTCGGGACCGCCACCGCGATCGACGACCACGGCCGGCTGTGCCTGGAGAGCAAAGGCGAAACCGTCGTCGTTTCCGCTGGTGACGTCGTGCATTTGCGGGGTTAATGTCACCGCATGAGCTATCCCGACAACGCCCTGGCCGCCGGCGAACAGGTCGTCATCCATCGCCACCCGCACTGGAAGCGGCTGATCTGGCCGGTCGTGATCTTCATCCTGGCGACCGGGCTGGCAGCGTTCGGGTCCGGCTACGTCAACTCGACGCATTGGGAACAGACGGCCAAGAACATCGTCCATGGGGTGATCTGGGGGATCTGGCTGCTGGTGGTCGGTTGGCTGACGCTATGGCCGTTCTTGAGTTGGCTCACGACTCATTTCGTCGTCACCAATCGCCGCGTGATGTATCGGCACGGATTACTGACCCGCAGCGGGATTGATATCCCGTTGGCGCGGATTAATAGCGTGGAATTCCGGGACAAGATTTGGGAGCGGATGTTTCGCACCGGGACGCTGATTATCGAGTCGGCGTCACAAGATCCGTTGGAGTTCTACAACATTCCGCGGCTGCGCGAGGTACACGCGCTGCTCTATCACGAGGTCTTCGACACCCTGGGGTCCGAGGAGTCGCCCAGCTGAGCCGCCCGGCTCAATTCCATGCGGCGGCTGGCCCGGTTGCGCCAGGCCCGCAGCAGCGTGACGTTGCCGTCTTCGATCTCGTCTTCGAAGACTTCGGCGATGCCGCCCGCGGTGAGCGCGGACTCGAGCGCCTTGTCGGGGTTGCGGGCGAACTGGTCGGGGAACACCCAGCGGCGAAATGCCCAGAAGCGGAACGCCATCTGCAGCAGATTGCCGATGATGTAGGCCGAGATGAAGTCGGCGATGTTCTCCACCGTCAGCGAGACCGTGGGCTCGCGCAGCTGCAGGACATAGCTGGAAATCCACAGCGGCGCCATGCTCAGCAGCACCCCGACGCCGCTGAAGGCGAAGAACAGCAACGCCTCGTGGTGACGCTCGCGGCCGCCGCGGTCGCGGAAGCTCCACTCCCGGTTCAGCACG
Organism: Mycobacterium sherrisii; assembly: GCF_002102355.1. GTDB lineage: Bacteria > Actinomycetota > Actinomycetes > Mycobacteriales > Mycobacteriaceae > Mycobacterium > Mycobacterium sherrisii. The sequence continues at coordinate 39,250 of NZ_LQPT01000029.1, forward strand.
TAGGAGGCGATGACGGCGACGATGCCCGCGATGACCTTGGCCGTCACCGGCTTGGTCTCCAGGATCGTCAGCTTGAGGGTGTAGAAAATGGCCGAGTCGATGATGAACGTGGTGCCGCCGACGATGGCAAATTTTATGAATTCGTGGTGGCGCTGTGCATAGGGTTGAAAGGCCTGGGGCAAGCGCGCGATTGTGGCATCGGCGAAGGACACAACACGTGAGTGTACGTAGAGACGCGAAAACGGCGCAAAATGGTACCTAACATTTTTGCGTCGTAGCCGGTCAACCCGCCGCCGCGGGTAGTCGTGACACCATGATGGCCGTGCCGAATACTCGCCCGCCGCAAGCTTCCCCCGTCGTAGCCATGGTCGGCGGCGGCCAACTGGCCCGGATGACCCATCAGGCCGCGATCGCGTTGGGTCAGCGGCTGCGCGTGTTGGCCACCTCCGCAGATGAGCCTGCCGCGCAGGTCAGCCCCGATGTGGTGATCGGTTTGCACACCGATCTCGACGACCTGCGCCGGGTCGCCGACGGCGCCGACGTGCTGACGTTTGACCACGAGCACGTCCCGACGGAGCTGCTGGAGAAGCTGGTCGCCGACGGCGTCAACGTGGCGCCGCCGCCACAGGCGTTGCTGCACGCCCAGGACAAGCTGGTGATGCGCCGCCGGCTGGATGCCCTCGGCGCCGCGGTGCCGCGCTATCTCGGCCTGAACTCCGTGGACCACCTCGACGAGGTGGACGCCTTCGCGCGCCGCGTCGATGCCCCGCTGGTAGTCAAGGCGGCGCGCGGCGGCTACGACGGCCGCGGCGTGCGGCTCGCCCGCGACCTGGCCGACGCCCGCGAGATCACCCGCGCCTACCTGGCCGAGGGTGTGCCGGTGGTGGTCGAGGAGAAAGTGGAACTGCGGCGCGAACTGGCGGCGCTGGTGGCGCGGTCGCCGTTCGGTCAAGGTGCGGCCTGGCCGGTCGTCGAGACGGTGCAGGACGACGGCATCTGCGTGCAGGTGATCGCGCCCGCGCCGAACCTGGCCGACGATGTGGCCGCCGAAGCTCAGCGGCTGGCGCTGCGGCTGGCCGGTGAGCTGGGCGTGGTCGGGGTGCTCGCCGTCGAGCTGTTCGAGACGACGGGCGGCGCGCTGCTGGTCAACGAGCTCGCGATGCGCCCGCACAATTCCGGGCATTGGACCATGGACGGGTCGCGGACCGGCCAGTTCGAACAGCACCTGCGAGCGGTGCTGGACTACCCGCTGGGCGGCACCGACGCGATCGTTCCGGTCACCGTGATGGTCAACGTGCTGGGCGCCGCGCAACGGCCGCAGATGAGCCTGGACGAGCGGCTGCACCACCTGTACGCGCGGATGCCCGACGCCCGGGTGCATCTGTACGGCAAGGCCGAACGTCCCGGCCGCAAGATCGCGCACATCAATTTCCTCGGCGGCGACCCCGCGGAGCTACCGCAACTGCGTGAACGCGGCGAGCTGGCGGCACACTGGTTGGCACACGGGCAGTGGACGGATGGATGGGATCCGCATGAGGAGCGGCGCTAATGACTGATAGGCCTCGCGTCGGGGTGATCATGGGCAGCGACAGCGACTGGTCGGTGATGGCCGACGCAGCCGCGGCGCTCGCCGAGTTCGACATTCCGGCCGAGGTCCGGGTCGTCTCGGCCCACCGCACCCCGGGCGTGATGTTCGACTACGCGCGGGGCGCAGCCGACCGCGGCATCGAGGTGATCATCGCCGGCGCCGGCGGCGCCGCGCACCTGCCCGGCATGGTGGCTTCGGCGACACCGTTGCCGGTGATCGGCGTGCCGGTGCCGCTGGCCCGCCTGGACGGGCTGGACTCGCTACTGTCGATCGTGCAGATGCCCGCCGGGGTGCCGGTCGCCACGGTGTCGATCGGCGGTGCCCGCAACGCCGGCCTGCTGGCGGTGCGGATCCTCGGGTCCGCCGATCCCGCGCTGCGGGCCCGGCTGGTGGCCTTCGCCGACCAACTGGCCGAGAGCGTACGGGCCAAGGATGCGGCCCTGCAGGAGCGTCGAGGTAAAGTTACCCACGAGTAGCTTAAGCGGAGCTAGGACATGAGGAGGCTCTCAACATGGCCGGATGGGCCGGAACCCCGGATTTTGATCTGTTCCAACTGCCCGAGGAGCACCAGGAGTTGCGGGCAGCGATCCGGGCGCTGGCGGAGAAGGAGATCGCCCCGCACGCCGCCGACGTCGACGAGAACTCCCGTTTTCCGCAGGAGGCGCTGGACGCGCTGACCGCGTCGGGCTTCAACGCCGTGCACGTGCCCGAGGAGTACGGCGGTCAGGGTGCCGACTCCGTCGCGGCCTGCATCGTCATCGAGGAGGTCGCCCGTGTCGACACCTCGGCGTCGCTGATCCCGGCGGTGAACAAGCTCGGCACCATGGGCCTGATCCTGCGCGGTTCCGAGGAGCTCAAGAAGCAGGTGCTGCCCTCGATCGCGGACGGCAGCGCGATGGCGTCCTACGCGCTTAGCGAGCGCGAGGCGGGCAGCGACGCGGCCGCGATGCGCACCCGGGCCAAGGCCGACGGCGACGACTGGATTCTCAACGGCGCCAAGTGCTGGATCACCAACGGCGGCAAGTCGACCTGGTACACGGTGATGGCGGTGACCGATCCGGACAAGGGCGCCAACGGCATCTCGTCGTTCATGGTGCACAAGGACGACGAGGGCTTCACCGTGGGCCCGAAGGAACGCAAGCTCGGCATCAAGGGCTCACCGACCACCGAGCTGTACTTCGAGAACTGCCGCATCCCGGGGGATCGGATCATCGGCGAACCCGGCACCGGCTTCAAGACGGCGCTGGCCACCCTCGACCACACCCGCCCCACGATCGGCGCGCAGGCCGTCGGGATCGCCCAGGGCGCGGTGGATGCCGCCATCGCCTACACCAAGGACCGCAAGCAGTTCGGCCGCCCGATCAGCGACAACCAAGGCGTGCAGTTCATGCTGGCCGACATGGCGATGAAGGTGGAGGCTGCCCGGCTGATGGTCTACAGCGCGGCCGCGCGGGCCGAACGCGGCGAATCGAATCTGGGCTTCATCTCGGCGGCGTCGAAGTGCTTTGCCTCCGACGTCGCGATGGAGGTCACGACCGACGCCGTGCAGCTGTTCGGGGGCGCCGGCTACACCATCGACTTCCCCGTCGAACGGATGATGCGTGACGCCAAGATCACCCAAATCTACGAGGGCACCAATCAGATTCAGCGCGTGGTCATGTCGCGGGCGCTGCTGCGCTGAACGCTCGCCCGGGGCCCATTGGTCGCAAACTCAGCCCGGCTAATATCATCGGTCGCTACAACCAAGCTCACGCACGACGGCTGTTCGGGGATGTAGCGGCCGCGTGACACGAGATGAGCAAGGGCACGACTGCGGCGAGGGGTGCGGAATGCTGAGCCCAGTCAGCCCGCCCGCACATTGGCGGGCCTTGTCGCTGCTTTTGGTGGAAGACGACCGGGGCGACGCGGTGCTGGTCGAGGATCTGATCGCCGGCGCGGTCGACGACATCCGGGTGACCTGGGCGCAGTCCATGGCACACGCCGAGCGCGAGCTGGCCGCGGCCCGCCCCGACTGCGTGTTGTTGGATCTGCACCTGCCCGACGCCAATGGCATCGACGCGCTCAACCGCATCGCCGAACGTGATGCGACCGTGCCGATCGTGGTGCTGACCGGTCTCAACGACGAGAACTTCGGTGCCTCCGCGGTCGCGGCCGGGGCGCAGGATTATCTGGTCAAGGGCCGTGTCGAGCCCGAAATGCTGCGTCGTGCCCTGCTTTACGCGATCGAGCGCAAACGAGTCGAGTTGATCGCCGCCGATCTGCATGCCACTCAGCTGCGGGCCCGGGAGAACGCCCTGCTGGAGCGGGGTCTGCTGCCGTCACCGCTGCTGCTGGACAACCCGGGTGTGGAGATCGTCGCCAGGTACCGGCCGAGCCGCGCGGACGCGTTGCTGTGCGGGGACTTCTACGACGTCGTGCAGACACCGGATCGGGTGGTCCACGTTCTGATCGGCGATGTCGCCGGGCACGGCCCGCACGAGGCGGCACTGGGCGCCGCGTTGCGAATCGCTTGGCGTGCACTGACATTCGCGGGCGTACGCACGGGCGAACTGATGCGTCAGCTGGAACGCGTGCTGCACGCCGAACGTAGCGGCAGCGGCATCTTCGCCACGGTCCTGTCCCTCGAGATCGCGCCCGACAGTCCGCGGCTGACCGCGATCCGGGCCGGTCACCCGGGTATGTTGCGGCACGGTGCCCAGACCGTGGAATGGGTGGAGCCGCCGGCCGGACCGGCGTTGGGGCTGCGCGCCGACGACTGGCCGGTGGATGAGCTGGAACTGCCGGTGGGGCAGGGGTTGCTGCTGCTGACCGACGGGCTTTTCGAGGGATATTCCGGCACGGGCAACGAGCGACTTGGGGAGGATGGCTTGCTGACACTCGCGCGTAACTACCCTGGTCTGTCCGGGTCGGCGTTCGTCGACGCGCTCATCGACGGCGCCGAGCAACTCGCCCAGCCGCGCGGTGGTCTCACCGACGACATCGCGGTGGTGCGCGTGGAGCGGACGGCGCCGTGAGCACCCGCTCGGAGCTGCGGGCCCGGCTCACCGTCCGGGGTTGGCTGTTCCTGGTGCTGGTCAGCATGGGCGTGCTGGTGCTCGCCGGCGCGCTGGCGGGTGCGGTTTTGCTGAACCGCAGCGACGACGTGGCGCACAGCCTGAGTGAGGAGATCCAGCCGGCGCGGGTGGCCGCATTCCAATTGCAGGCGGCGCTGCGTGATCAGGAGACCGGTGTGCGCGGTTATGTGATCGCCGCGGACCGGCAGTTCCTCACGCCGTACTACGACGGTCAGCATGCCGAGCATGCGGCGGCCGACGAGCTGCGGCGGCTGCTAGGCGGGCGGGTCGACCTGCTCAACGACCTGGACGCGATCGAACGGGCCGCCGCCGACTGGCGGGTCAGCTCTGCCGAACCGCTGATCACCAACGTGACGCCGAACTCGCCGGGCCTTGCCAACAGCAACGTCGCCGATCGAGGCAAGGCCGAATTCGACAAGCTGCGCGGGCTTTTCGATTCGCAGAACACCGATCTGGCCGCCGCGTCGGCGCAAGCCGCCGACGAATTGGCCGATGTCACCGCGTGGCGGGACCGAGTGCTGGGTGCAGTGGTACTGGTGTTCTTCGGTCTCGCGATCACGCTGGGGGTGACGACCCGGGCCGCGATTACCCGGCCACTCGCGGCGCTGGCCGCGTCGTGCCGGCGCATCACCGAGGGCAGCTTCACCGAGAACATCTCACTTACGCAGGGGCCCAAGGATATCCGCGACATGGCCGTCGACGTCGAGAACATGCGGCAGCGCATCGTGTCCGCGCTCGACATCTCGCGGGCAGCCGAGGCGCGTCTGGATGAGCAGACGATCGAGCTGAAGCGCTCCAACGCCGAACTCGAGCAGTTCGCCTATGTCGCCTCGCACGACCTGCAGGAGCCGCTGCGCAAGGTCGCCTCCTTCTGCCAGTTGCTCGAGAAGCGCTACGGCGACAAGCTCGACGAGCGGGGCATCGAATACATCAACTACGCAGTCGACGGCGCTAAACGCATGCAGGTGCTGATCAGCGACCTGCTGAGCTTTTCCCGAGTCGGGCGGGTGGGCAGCAAGCAAACCGAGGTCGCCCTGGACGCGACGCTGGACGCGGCCGTGTCCAACCTGGAAGCCGCCATCGAGGAATCCAACAGTGAGATCGTGCGGCCCAACCAGCCGCTGCCCCACGTTGTCGGGGACCCCACCCTGTTGACGATGTTGTGGCAGAACCTGATTGGCAACGCGATCAAATTCCGGCACGTCGACCGACCGCCGCGGGTCGTGATCGACTGCGAACTGCGCCCCGATACCAACCACTGGTTGCTGACCGTCTCGGACAACGGCATCGGCATCGCCGAGGAGTTCACCGAAAAGGTGTTCGTCATCTTCCAGCGGCTGCACGGCCGGGAGGTGTATCCGGGCACCGGTGTCGGCTTGGCGCTGGTGAAAAAGATCGTCGAATACCACGACGGTACGGTCCGCATCGATACGACCTACACCGAAGGGACCCGATTCGAGTTCACACTTCCGGTGAGCCCGAGCGTGACCCAATCGACCGCTCTGGAAGGAGCTCATCAGTGACACCAGCCAGCCGGGCGATCGAAATTTTGCTCGTCGAAGACGACCCGGGTGATGAGCTCATCACCCGGGAAGCGTTGGAACACAACAAGTTCCAAAACCGTCTGCACGTCGCGCACGACGGCGAAGAGGGACTTAACTTTCTTTATCGGCGCGGCGGATTCGAGGATGCGCCGCGGCCCGATCTGATCCTGCTGGATCTGAACCTGCCGAAATACGACGGCCGCCAACTGTTGGAAAAGGTCAAGTCCGACGCCGACCTGTCCCGCATCCCGGTGGTGGTGCTAACCACCTCGTCGGCCGAGGAAGACATTCTGCGCAGCTACAAGCTGCACGCCAACGCCTATGTGGCCAAACCCGTTGACCTCGACCAGTTCATCAATGCGGTTCGCCAGATCGACGAGTTCTTCCTGCAGGTCGTCCGGCTGCCGGGCGTCTGAGACGAGCCAGGGCCTCGGCTATCGGACGGACTCCTCTGCGCACACGATGCCGTGCGTGGTCACCTCGTATACCCGGGTGGTCGGGATGTCGAAGAAGATGCCGACCACCTGCAAGTCGCCGGACTCGACCGCGTCCACCAACGCCGGGTGGCGGGTGAGCCTTTCCAGCTGGATTGCGACGTTGACGACGCTGAGCTGGTCGACCTGCGAGTAGCCGACGGCCTCCGCGCTGCGGCGGGCCGGATGGTTGGCGTGGTAGGCGGCCAGGCTTTCGCTGGCGTATTCGAGCCACTGTCCCATGGAGGTGGTTGCGCGGTCGATGTTGTCGTCGGCGAGCACCTTCATGGCGGCGCACTGCGAATGTCCGCAGATCACCACCGACCGCACCCCGAGCTGCCCAACGGCGAATTCCAGTGCGGCATCGATGGATCGGTCTGCCCCGCCGGTCGGCACCAAGTTGCCGAAGTTGCGGACGGTGTAGAGGTCCCCAGGGCCGCTGGCGGTGATGACGTTCGGCAGGATGCGCGAGTCGGCGCAGGTGAGGAAGAGCGCGTACGGGTCGTGTGAGCCGTTGAGGTCGGAGATGTGTTGGTGCAGCACGGCTGCGCCGTTGCGGTGGTACTCGTCGATGCGGTCCAGGATGGAAGCCTCGGCGAGATCGTCCTGGCGGCCGGGGGAAGAACGCCACGGTGCCAGGCCAATCGAATTCGGGCGGAAATGCCGCTTCGGTGGGCCCGCATGTGCCTCATGCAGCTTTGCGGCGGACGTCTCGACGATGGCCACGACGCCGCCCCGCGCCTCATGGGCACGTTGCCAGTCGGTGATCGCCTCGGAGACGGAGTCGTCGATGTAGTCCGCGTTCAGGTTCAGTGTGACCTGGGATCCCTCGGGAACCGAAGCCAGGGCTTTGGTCAGGCGGGGCAACAGCAAGAAGCTGAGCGTGCCGTCGATGTCGATGCGCCACTGCGTGGACTGCTCGTCGCCGACCGGCCGCACCACGACGGGCGCGCGTACGACGCGGACCAGCAACATGATGATCGCGACGACGAGCCCGATAACCACTCCCTCCAATAGGTTGAGGAAGACCACGGACAGGATGGTGACCACGTAGATCGCGAAGTTACCAGTGCGCCAAGCCAATTCGATATGAGCGAGCTTGACCAGCTGGGCGCCGATCACGATAAGGAGTCCGGCCAGTGCGGCCTTGGGAATGAGTTCGACCAGCCCGGTGAACAGCGAGGCGAACACCAGGATCCAGACGCCGTGCAGAATCGCCGACATCCGGGTGCGGGCACCGGCGGCCACGTTCGCCGAACTGCGCACGATGACGCCGGTGACCGGCAGCCCGCCCAGCAGTCCGGACATCACGTTCGCGGCGCCCTGACCGATGATCTCCCGGTCGAAGTTCGTCCGCGGACCATCGTGCAGTTTGTCCACCCCCACCGCGCACAACAACGATTCCACACTGGCGATCAGCGCGATCGTCAGCACGCCCACGATGATGTCGCTGGCCTCCTCCATCCACGGCTTGCCCTTGGGCGAGGTACCGGCGATGTGCGGCAGGTTTATCGCGTCGAAGAAGTTGCCGGACAACGTAATTCGATCGGTGTCCAGGCCCGCCACGATCACGAAGACGGTGGCCGCGACGATGGCCACCAGCGGGGCCGGGACGACCCGGATCTTCGCGGGCAGCCGGTTCCACACCAATAAGATGACGATCACCGTCGCGCCGGTGATCACTTCGTGCAGTTCGTGATGCAGGATGCCGTTCGGCAGAGCGATGAGGTTCTGCCATGCCGAACTGTGTGACGATCCGCCCATCAGAACGTGGATCTGCTGCAGCATGATCGTGATTCCGATGCCCGCGAGCATCGCGTGCACGACCACCGGGGCAATGGCCAGTGCGGCGCGAGCCATCCGGCTCAGGCCGAACCCGATCTGCAGTGCCCCCGCGGCCGCGGTCATCACACATAACATCGGAAAGCCGAGTTCGTCGATCAACCCGGCGACCACCACCGTGAGACCCGCGGCGGGTCCGCTGACCTGAACCGAGGACCCGCCGAGTGCGCCGGCGACGATGCCGCCGACCACCCCGGCGATCAGGCCGGCGAGCAGTGGGGCGCCCGAGGCGATTGCGATTCCGAGTGAAAGTGGCAGCGCCACAAGGAAGACGACAAGCGAGGCGGGCACATCGTGACGCAGATTCTGCAAAAAAGACGGCCCCGTTGCCGTTCCTTGACTATCGGTGACAGGCGCACTCATAGATTGACTCCTCCGGCTGAAGACCCCTTTATGACCGGTAGAACGCCGCCTGTCAATGCGACGTCACGGGCTCCCGAAACCGCGACGAGGCGGATCAGCAAACGGCAAGACATTGCGCCGCCTGCGGCAAGTTCGTGTGTGGAAGCATTCTCCGGTTGTCGGAAGCTCTCGACAAACGCCTACGCATTCATCGACAACTCAAAGAAAGCCAGTCGCCGGCACAGTGACAATGATATCTGTCATCGGCGATTCAAAGAGAACGCCAATAAAGCGTCACGACTTGGTCAGATAGATGTTGTTGTGTTCGCCCACCGCGGGTGGGGGACCGGCGGCCGTCGCGTCGAAGCTGCCATAGCGCGCCGGTGTGCGGATCACGGTGATTTCATCGTCTCCGCTGCCCACCGAGACGGCGAGCTCGTTTTCGGCGAACAACGGAGTTGCGACCACCTGCTTCCAGGTGTAAGCCAGGCAGGCCATCAGACCAGCCGCTTGCAGCAGTTCGACCCATTCGGCGGCGGTCCTGGCGGCCAGCGCCGACTCGAGTTCCTCGGTGAGCTGCGAGTAGTTGATCGCTCGGGAACGCTGGTCGATGAACCGTTCGTCTTCGAGCAGGTCGGGCCGACCGATGATTTCGCACAACTTCGCCCAGTGCTTGGGCACGTAGGCGCTGATCACCAGGTAGCCGTCCGCGGCCTTGAAGGCGTCCGAGGGCTGAGTGGCGAACCCCACGCCCTTACGCTTCTTGGCCCGCGCGCCGTCCGGCTCGGGCTTGGGCTGGTCGCCGGACTTGTTCAGATGGATCGTGAGCTGGCTGGCCTGCAGCCCGACCGCGACGTCGTACATCGCGACGCGGACCACGTCGGCCACGCCGTGACGTTCCCGGTTGAGCAGTGCCGCCAGCACCGCCTGGGCCAGCACATGACCGCTGGCGGCGTCGACGAGCTGGAACGGGATGATCTGGGGTTTGCCGCTGGGGGTGGGCATGCCGGTGGTCATGCCCGCCTCGGCCGCGACCATCAGATCCACTCCCGGCCTGCTGCCGTGCGGACCGTTACCTCCGTAGGCGGAGAGGCGCGCGTAGATCAGCTTCGGGTTGCGCGCTCGTAAATCGTCGGGGCCCAACCCCATACGCTCCATCACGCCGGGACGGAACCCCTCGAGCACCACATCTGCGGTGTCGACCAGCCGCAGAATCTGTTGCTTGCCGGCATCGTCGGTCAGATCCACCGCCACCGATTTCTTGCCCCTGTTATGCGGCCAGAACAGCGTGGGCAGGGGTGGGCGGCCGGGCAGCACCGCCACGATTTGTCGGGCGGCCTCCCCAACGGGGGCCTCGACCTTGATCACCTCGGCGCCGAGGTCGGCCATCACCTGTCCGGCCAGCGGACCCGCGATGTTCTGGGTGAAGTCGAGCACCCGGTAGCCGTCTAGCGGCTTGGGCGGCTGCCCGTTTGGCATCGTGACCCTCCTTAACGCGCCTTGCGCAGCACCGCGCTGCAGTAATAGTTCTTGGCGAACGGGGCGTCGGCACCGTCGGGTTGCTGCGGTAATCCGTTGTCGGCCAGCAACTGGTTCAGCGGCGTACACACTGGGTGCCACCCGAGATCGTGCAAATAGCTGGCGACGTCGGTGCGTTCTCCGGGGAAACCCAGATCGTCCAGTGCGATGTCGAGTCCGTGGTCCCGCCACCGCTGGCTGGCGCTGTTGAGCGCGTTCTGGTTGGAGCCGGTGTTCGTAAACACCTCGGCCACCAGTTGGCTGCCGTCGGCGGAGAGTGCTGTGATGTTGTCCAGCAGGCGGTCCTGGGCGTCCGGGGGCAGGAAGCCGAGCAATCCTTCGGCCGCCCACGCGGCGGGCTTGCCGGTGTCGAACCCGGCCCGCCGCAGCGCCGACGGCCAGTCGTGGCGCAGGTCGATTGCGACGGCCCGAATCTCGGCGGTGGGCCGTGCGCCGAGCGCTTCGATCGTGGCGGTCTTGAACTCGATGACATCCGGCTGGTCGATTTCGAACAGCGTCGTCCCGGCCGGCCAGGGCAGGCGATAGCCGCGAGCGTCCAGGCCGGACGCCAGGATGACGATCTGGCCAATGCCGCCTTGCCAGGCCCTCGCAAAGAAACTGTCGATGTAGCGGGTACGCGCGGCGAGCAGGTCGGTCATGCGCTGCATGCCCCACGGGGCGCCGGGTTCGTCGACGTCGTCGGTGTTGATTTCGCCGTTGGCCCATCGGGTGAAGAAGTCGACGCCCACGGCACGCACCAGCGGCTCGGCGAACCGATCATCGATGAGGCGGTCCTTGGTGGCCCGCGCGCGTCCGGCCGCAACCATGGTGGCGGTGGCCCCCACGCTCGTCGCCAGATTCCAGGTGTCGTTGTCGCTGCGCGCCACTACGCGTCCCTTCCGCCGGGTACTGATTAGACCGTGTACTGATTAGACGTAGTAACGATACGGTCCCCACGTTGGCCGACCGTCGCCCGGTGGGCGTGTTCCCGGCGTTTCGGGTAGTGTGCGCCGCGTCTCCGCCACTGCATTGGCGAAAGTGGTTGTATACCAGTACATTTAGCGAGAGCGCGAATTGCTCCTCGTCACAGGGGTCGCTGAGAGTCAACGCGCTCGGCTGTGAAGACAGGCACCGTTGTCAGCGTTTTCCGGCGACCAATCTAGCGGCAGACGCCGCGCTAGTCTGAATAAGCATCGCCTCGTCGTCGCAGAGATGCGGCGTGGGGGCCGGTCACGCCCGGCGTTGAGAAGGGGGTAATGCACATGGTTCTTTCCGTGGTTCCACCAGCTCTTGAGGCTTTCGCTGGTACCAATGCCGCTGCTGGAGAGGCGATTTCGTCTTCAGGATCCGCCGATGGGGGAGCGATGCTGGCCGCAGCGGCCGCTGCCTTGGGTCCGATAGGCGCGAGCTATCTAGCCGCCTACGCGCCGGCCCAGGCCAACAATTTGGCGGCCACCCTGGAGTTGGGGCGGGTGCACACGGGCATCGCGGCGGCAACGCAGGCCGCCAACATCTCTTTTGTTGTCGCCGACGAAGCGTGACATTGGGCAGACATGCCAGTAACCAAACAAGCGGCGGTGCCGTCTCCGGTCCCGCCCGTATCTTCAAGTGTGCCAAGCAATCAATCGGCGCAAATTCTGTCCGGGGTCGACCCGGGGCCGGTCATCAACGCGAGTGAATCCGACCTCGGCGCCTACCTGAATCAGCCGGTGCAAAACATCCTGGCGCGGCTCAACGTTCCGCCGTTGCCACAACCGGCGCCGCAGCAGGACCCGGCGCCTCCCGGGACGCCGCCGACGGGTGCTGGCAACAACCAGATGACTGGCATGCTGACCAGTCTGTTGACTCAGATGATTCAGCCGGTGACGGATGCCCTGGGAATGCTCGGTCCCGGTGTGTTTTCCAACTTGGATCCGACGAAGATGCTGAGCAACATCTCGAACACCCTCGGCTCGGCGGCCCAGCTGGTGCAGCGGGCCATGGCTAACGTTGCTGGCGCCTGGCAGGGAGATGCCGCGACGGCGGCAGTAGCGCAAACCGGCGCCGCGCTGACCGATGGCGCCCAAGTGTCCAGCCAGGCAACAGCTTTGAGCACCAGTCTGTCCACCGCGGCCGCGAGCGTGCAGCAGGCCCAGGCGCAACTCATAGCGATACTGAACCAGTTTTCGGCGACGATCGCGGCGATCGGCCCGAACATCATTTTCCCGTGGGGTATGGCACAGGCGATCGCGGCCGCTAATCAGGCGGTCACGATGTCCACGGCGGTAATGACCGAATTGCAGGGGACCCTGGGCACCGAATCGGCGAACACCACCGCGGCCGGGACCCCGGTGTCGTTGATCTCGGCGCGGCAAACAGGCGCCGGGCTGGCGGCGGCGGGCGGGCCCTCGGCGGCTGTCAACGCATCACAATTCGGCACCAACCTCGCCGCGGCCCCGGCCGCGGCCGCCAGCGCTCCTGCCGCCGCGGCCTCGGCACCTGGGTCGATGTTTGCTCCCATGATGCAGGCCGTGGCGATGCCGGCGATGGAAGGCGTTGGCGCGGCTACGAATGCGATGCAGGGCCTCGGTGCGGGAGCTCCGCTGTCGCCGGCAGCGACGGCGCCCGTGGGTGGTGGCGCGAATGCCGCGAATGCTGCGTCCCATAGCAAGCCCGGATTCGCCGGCGGCGCGGGTGTCGGCGGGTCCGGCGGGGTTCCGCTGGAAACCATCCAGTCGCGGTTGTCGACGGCGCCGGCCGTTCCGGCGCCCGACGCGGCTCCCGAAGCGCTGCGCGCCGATGCGGTCACCTCACCTTCCATGGGTGGGGCGCCGATGATGGGTGGCGCACCCATGGGGGCGGGTGCCCGGCCCGGCGCCGGGCGCAGCCACACCGCCGCAGCGTTCCTGCACACCTCTCAGCAAGGCGATGAGATCGTCGGCGACCTCGGCAGCGTTGCCCCGGCGGTGATCGGACAGACAGAGGCAGTCGCCAGTCCGGATATCGATTTAAGGATCTAGGTAAGGAGTTTGGCTGTGACAAGCTCAGCTGAATTGTGGATGCAGCCCGACGAGGTGGCCCTCGCAACCAGGCAGCTAGACGAGTTGGCCGCCCGCGCGGAGAAGCTCATGCAGACCGAAGCGCCGAATCTCACCACCGTGGCTCCGGCTCGTGACGAGGTTTCTCAGCGGGTTGCCTCGACGCTGAACGAGGTTCACTCCGCCTTCGGCAAGTCGGCCGATCAGGCAACAACGGAGATTCGGCAGGTGGCAGCGACATTGCGGGCGCACAGGGACAACGTCGTGGCGGCCGAAGAAGACTTCGCTGTCTGACCCGGCATCGTCTGATCGTCTGGGAAGGGAGGGCCGGGCGTGGGATTCACCAATGTCGCATGGGAATCACGTAGTTCGGAACAGCTTGCCCGTGATCTCGCTGACGGACCCGGACCGATGTCGGTCGGGCAGGCTGGCGCCGCATGGGTGCGTGTCGCCGACGAATGGGCAAGCATCTCCGAGGAATACGACAAGGTCGTGGAAAAGCTGAAGACTGCGTTCGCCAGCCGCGGGGCCGATGTGGCGGCACGCAAACTCGACGCTTTCGGCGAATGGCTGCGGTCGATCAGCCTCAGCGCCGCGGGTAACGGTGAGCGCGCGGAGGGCGCGGCGGTCGCGTACAGCACTGCGGTCCTTACCATGCCGAGCGTCTCCGAAGCCGTCGAAGCGCGAACGGCCCATGACGTCATGGCGTCGCTCGCTGCCTACAACGGAGCAATACTCGACGGGCGCTTTGCCGAACTCGACCAAGAGGTGACGACGCAGCAGGCGACCGCCTCGGCGGCGATGTACCGATACGAGGAAGCATGTGAACCGCTGGCCGCACCGTGGGATCAGCCGCCGCCACCCGCGCTGTGCGGCGGTGCTGCCCTGAAGGCCGAACAGGAGGCGAAGACCGAGGAACGCTCCGACGTCGTCGGCGCAGAAAAGGGCGGTGGCGGTGCGGGTTTGGCCCCGCTGCCGCTGGCACCGTTTCGTGCCGCCGAAGTCAAATCGACCAGCCCCTCCAAGACGGTGCACACCAGTGGGGCGGTTGCCGGGGCGTCGGGTGCCGGACCGATGGGCACCGGCTATGGCCCGATGGCCGCCATGGGGCGCGGCATCAACTCCCGTGAGCACCAGTCATCCTTTGCCACAACGCTTGACGGCAGCGGTGAGAGCGGCGCCGGGCTGTCCGAAACCAATCCTTCGTGGCTGCCGGCCGCCGAACAGCGCGACGGGCCGTTCGTGGTTTCCCATGCGAGCTGGGGGCCTAACACCTCGTTGTTCGACGAACTTGTGGCGCCCGCCGAACCCGAACCGCCGCAATTTGCCGACGCACCCGAGCCGACACTCGAACAGGTTTCCGACCGTTGGGTGTCGCCACCGGTGATCGGCGTCGACAAGGGGCTGACGCTGTGACCACAGCACTCTGGGATCGGTTGAGCCTGACCGAAGATCAACTCCGGGTGGCGGCCTCGCGGGTGGGTGTCCATGACCTTCCGACGGTGCTGCGACTGCGGTCCCGGCATAGCACGGTGGACAGGCGCGACGCGGCCCTCGCGCAGGCCAGCCGAGAGTTGTCGTCGCGCAGGCTGCTCGTCGGAGACGAGGTGCACCCCGACCTGGTGCCGGTGTTGCAGGCATTGGAGCGGCCCGATCGAGAGCTGGCCATGCGGATGGTGACGCCGGACGGTACGGCACGGGTGAGCATGGTGCGCCGCGGAACGCTCTGCGTGCTCACCCGTCGCATCGGTGTGGATATTTTCCTGCGAATAGTCCCGCACGGCAACGAGTTACGTGACGTGGCGCTCGCGCTGCGGGCCGAACTGCCACCGGGTCGGCCCGCGGACATCGTCCCCGTCGGAGCACCGTTGCGGATGATGTCGGAATGTTTGACCGGCACCCATGACGCACTGGAACTGGCGGACAGGATCCGTACCCTGGGGGCTGAGCCCGACGCCGCGCTGGCGTTGGGCACCGCGCTGGCATCGCGTCAAGCATTCGTCGAGGTTGTGTATTCCGCGCTGGCCGATTATGAAGACCGGATTTCACGTGGTCCGG
This sequence comes from Mycobacterium sherrisii, assembly GCF_002102355.1. Classification (GTDB taxonomy): domain Bacteria; phylum Actinomycetota; class Actinomycetes; order Mycobacteriales; family Mycobacteriaceae; genus Mycobacterium; species Mycobacterium sherrisii. The sequence goes on from NZ_LQPT01000029.1 coordinate 54,706, forward strand.
CGGCAGTGGCGGTGTTCTACACCAAGCGGGGGCGCATCATCGGCGCTCCGAGCGCTTCTCCGACAGGAGAATTGTGGACCACCCTCAAACCGGGTTCCGACCATGTGTTCGGTCAAGCGATCGGACAACTCGTCGCACTCGCCGAAGAGGGGTGGGCGGCTTGCGGGGGGGCGCAATTTAACACCCAACGCGCGCGTCGCCGCACGGCAAACCAACATCCAAATGAGAAAGGAAACGGCACCCAGCAATGACACTTTCACTCACGCCGGCGGAAGCTCAGGCGAAGATTCAGCAGATCGAAGATGCCCGTAATCAGGCAGTCGCTACGTTGCAGAAGATCGAGGACAGCCAGCAGTTGATGCTGGGATCCGCTTGGAAGGGCGGCAGCGCAACGGCATACGGCCACACCTCGGCCACGCAGAACGACGACATCAATCAGATCATCAACAACCTCAACCAGATCGTGGAGACCGCTTCAGCGCAAATTCGCTCTGTGGCGAACATGGACAACAACTAAAGGAGTATCGAAACATGAGCGAGATTCTCTACAACTTCGCGTCGAACAACTCTTCATTGGACGACGTTACGAGTCTGGTCAACGGGATTCAGGAAGTCCGGTCTGACATCGCCAATCTCTTCAACGTGCTGGGCACCGTGTACGAAGGCGCCGGCGCGACGGCGCTGAGTCAGGCGCATCAGAACCTGGATTCCATGCTGGACGACGTGCTGAACAACATGGCCATCTCGCAGAAGCAGGCGCAGGACCAGCAGGCGGCCATGCAGGCGCTCGACGCCCAAAACGCAGCAGCATTCTGATCATTGCCGTGGAGCCCGGGCTTGTCGATTCGACGAGTCCGGGCGGCCAGGTATTCACCGATAGGAATTGGCGGAACTGATGGCGAACAGTAGTTCAACGAACAGCGGCCCAACCACCAGCGGTTCGACGAACAGCGGCCCCACCAACACCGGTTCGACAAACAGCGGACCCAGCGGCGGCGGCTCGACCAGCGGGACGGATATCAGCTCGTTGAACAGCGGGTTGAAAGATCTGCAGAAGAGTGGCCCGGCCGACGTGAAACTGTCCACTCAGACGCGCGATGCGTATCTCAACATCGTCCAGACCTTTCACGACGCCCTGAACACCCAGCTGACCAACATCAAAAATCTCCCGGCATTGGGCGATCCCGGAACTCTCGCGTCGGCAATTCAAACCAAAAACAATCTGGAACTGGATATTTCGGGACTCGACGGCATCGAACAATCGGTCAACCAGTACTTGTCATACCTTGACCAATTTTCGGCAACAGTGAAGGCGGCCTGCGACCGTCTGACATCGTCCGGATAGTCGAAAGCGCCGGGTAGCCATGTCACACCATAAGAAACCACCTCCGCTCACGCCCGAACAAATTAATGATCTGATCAATTCGGGTAAAGACGCGCAGAACACACCCGGCGCCAACTGGGCGATTTGGGAGACTCTGTCGAATAGCGATGTGACGTCGCTCGCTGTCTCGCAGAATGAATTGCAGAGTATCTCTGGGACGACGGCAAACCCGGCCAGCGTCGCGCTCGAGGACTTCGGTGGTGCTTCTTTTGAAGCCATGTGGCAGGCCTTCAGTAACGCCTCAGGTACGCTAGACAACGGCAGCGGCAATAGCTTGCAGCAGATCGCGAGCAGCATCGTCGAGGCGTCCCAGACGTTTCAGCAACAACTTGCGCAGCAAGAAGCCAAAAATGAGTGGGTTGGCAAGACGCATGATGCCGCGATACAAAACGTCACGGCGTCGCTTCCAGATGTTGCGAATATTTCCTCAGGAGCCAATGCATTAGGTCTCCTCATCAATGCTTTTTCCCACACGGTTTTTCAGACGCAGTGGTATCTCGACGAGAATATCAACGGCTATCGAGCCTCGATAGACCGTTGGCCGAACGAGGCCGACGAAATCAACAACGTCTACGATTCGTTTGCGCAAGACGTGATGAATACGGTTTACGCGCCGAACATTTCGGGCATTGCCAGTAATAACCCCGGGTTCTCTACGCCCACCAATGATCCGGCGCCGCCGCCGGACCCCGGCACTGGCGACGGGACCGGCGACGGGTCCGGCGGCGGTGGCGACGGCTCCGGTGATGGGCAGAACACGAACAACACCCCGCCTCCGCCGCCTCCACCTCCACCGGCGACACCACCGCCGCCCAACCTGACCACTACCCCGCCGCCCGGGGACCTCAACACCGATTCGGCGCCGCCTCCCGGCGGCGTGAACAGCACGCCGCCGCCGTTGAGTGACCTGAACACCTCGGCGCCGCCGTTGACCAATCTGGCTGCCTCGGCGGCGCCGTCGCTGGCTGGTTTGAACACGGCGCCGCCGGCGGTGGCCGGTTTGAACACGGCGCCGCCGCCCCTGAGCGACCTGAACACCACGTCGCCGCCGTCGCTGAGTGACCTGAACGCTGCGCCGCCGCCGGGCTCCGAAGATTTCGCGTCGTCCGGTGATGATGGCAGTGTCGATCCCACGGGTGACCCGACGGGAAGCTCCGGAGATTTCCCGCTGCCGAATACGGCGCCGCCGGACACTGCCGCACTTACCAGTGCTCTCAACGGATCTGGCGCTCCATCGCTGAACGACGGCGGCACTTCCGATCCTTCTGGCAGCGGCGCAGGTTCTGGTGCAGGTTCTGATGATTTTGTCTCACCCACCGGTACCGGGATCAGCAACCCGTTCGGCGGTTCCACGAATCCTTTGGGCGGTACAGCCAACTCGTCGGGCGGTTCGGCTGGCTCCGGGGGCCTGGCTGGCTCCGGCGGATCGGCTGGTTCCGGTGGATCGGGTTTGGGCAGCGGATTGAGCCAAGCGGCACAGGGGCTCGAGGAACCACTCCAGCAAGCGTTGGGCGCGGCGGGCAACCACCAGGGTGGTGCGCCGGGTGCCGGCTTGCCCGGCGGGCTCGGCAAGAACCTCGACGCGCTCGGCAAGCCGGAACCCGGTGCCGGACATGGGGGCGCCGGACACGCGGGAGCTGGCGGCGGGGCCGGTATCGGGTCTCAAGGACGCGACACGCTATCTCCGCCGGGTGCGCCGGTGGCGACGGCCAAGGGGACCGATTTCCCGGGCGCTGCGGCGGCGCGTGCCGGTGGCCCGCTGGGCGCCGGCGGTTCAGCCGGAGGGACGCCACCGGGCGGTGGTGGTGGCGGCGGGCAACGCGGGCCGGGCGGTAAGGAGCACAAGGCCAATAAAGCGCTGCGCCGCAAGAAGAATGGCGAGCTCGTCCTCGGCGAGGTCGACGCCGTCGTCCCCGTGATCGGCGACGATGGCCCAGAAGGGGCCGAGCCCACGCCGCGGACACCGGCACCCCCCGCGCCGCAGGTGCCCAAACCTCTGGCGGTGAGCTACACGCGTCGGACCGGATCCGAGCAGCGCACGGAGGTCGGACGATGACATCGCTTCAGTCGGTTGCCGTTCTGCGGCCGAATCCGCGCGCGCTGGTGGATGGCGAAGTGGCACCGGATTGCCACTGGCGCGCTATCTGCGAGCACCCCGGCAGCACCCCGGCGGAGATGGCGGTACAGGCCGGCAAGGCAGCGCTCGCAGCGGCCGACGTTGGTGCGGATCAGGTGCATTGGCTCGTGCACGCCGGCATCGGACCCCAGGGCAGTCAGGGCTGGCCCGTCCATCACCACATCCAAAATGGCGTCGTCGGATGCCATGGCAATGCGCTGGAGATGAAGCAAAATTGTGCCGGCGGACTCACGTCCTGGTTGTTGGCTGCACGATTGCTCGATGATGCCGGTTATTCGCTCTGTACCGGCGCCGACAACTGGTCTTGGACCGATCGCTTTGCGAACTCGAGAACCCTTGGCGGCGAACCATTGTCCGACGTCTCCTACGCGGCGGTCATCTCACACGATGCGGGCTTCGCCAAACTGTTAGGTAGTGGAACCGCGAGTTATCCTGCGGTCGCTGACGATTGGCGTGTTCACGAAAAGTTCTGGGAGAACACCAACGCCGACGACTTCCACCGTGCTTATGTGCGCGCGACGGCGGCGCGTTCCCTCGACTCGATGCGTCAATCTTTTCGGATGTTTCTGTGCGCGATACGGGCGGCCCTGGCCGACGCAAAGTTGAGCCCGCAGTACATCACGCATTTCGTGCCTCAAGGGTCGGACAACGGACAACCTTTCCGGTCACTGGCGAACCTGATTGGGCTGCCGTGGTCGGAAGAACTTCATCAGCACAATCTTGATCATGGTTATCTGGGTGTGAGCACGCAGGCGGATGGTCTGATCTGTCTGGCACAGACAGGCCACCTGAGGGCGGACTCGATTGTCCTGTTGCTGGCCGTTGAATATGAGCTCAGCGCAACCGCGATAGTCCTGAGACTGAAGCGCCCACCACGTGTCTGCACCGACGGCATGATTCAGGTGATCGCATGAGCGGGGTTCTGCTCGATCAGGTCGGAACCATTGATTTGGTCGATTTGAATGCGATCAGCCAGTTTTTCGGTCGCGACTTTATGCCGTATCCCTTTATGTTCACCCAGGGCCCGCGTTTCGCTACCCGTGACGAGGCTTCGTTCTATACCAGCACGGTGCCGGACCGGTTCAATCATGGTGATCTGAGCATCTTTGCGGAGTGCATGAGCGCCTACGAGTCAGCAGACATCAGGGTGGAGTGCCGCGTTCAATTCATACCTACCGACACACCGAGTCAGCGCTTGATTGCTTGCCGGGCAGGACATCTCGGCTTCTTCGCGGAGCAGCGGCCCGGCGACGACCTCGTCGATATCTATTCGGTTTCGCCGTACGATCTTGGCGCGGCAATTTCAGATGCGATCTCGCTGACTCAGCCCGGAACACACCCGGAAATCGTGATCCCGGAATACGTTCCGCGGGCTCAAGCGGAGTTCGACCACGGCGACTTCGTCGTCTATCACAAGGCCGCCTCTACGACGGAGATCAGGGTGCCGGCGAGCGAAGTAACCGCCTATTCCACGATTCAATGTCATTGGCGCCCAACCCGTAGATGGGGTCTCGACCGCGGAAAGCGGGCCCTGGTCTGGGTGCGGATCCGTGACGATGGCGAATACATCTATGCGCCCGATCCCTCTTGCGCGAGGCCCATGACCAAAGCCTTCCTGTCCGAGCAGATTGACCGGCTCATCGCCGAGGATGTCGCAATCCTTCGGGAGTTTCGACGTGGCTAGCCCAAACCGAAATCCGCTTCGAAATCCGTTGTCGAAAGGAAACCCAAGTGAGCAACGACGCCATCAGTCAGGATTTCAACCACGTGCTGTCGTTGGTCCAGGAGCAGATGCGAGATCTCAACGTCATGCAGCAGCGACGGGCGACGTTGACCGCCACGGCCACCGCGGCGGATGGAACTGTTGAGATAACGGTCGACGCGCAGCGCATGGTGACCAAGACTGTCATCGACGAGGCGTATCTCGACGAGTTCGAGTTCGCCGAGCTGGGCGGCTACATCACTGCTGCCGCGCAGGATGCCGCGCGCGAGATCGAACGACAGGCGGCCGCCCTTCTCGCGCCGATAACCGAACGGCGCCAGGAGCTTTCGTCACTGTCTGGTCTTGTCGAGGACGCACCCGACTTCGGTGATCTGCTATCCAGCCTAACCTCCATGGCGCCGCCGCCGACACGTTCCGACGATGGCGACGAGGGCAACTACAACCAACCGTCTTACCCGACCGTGAGGAGATGACCCATGACCGATTCGCTCAATGTCGACATCGGTCAACTGCAGACGGCGGCTGCAAATGTCGCCGACGTCAGTGCCGAGATGCGGCAGGTTCTCTCCACACTGCAGGGGCAGCTGTCGGCGTTGGGGTCGCCATGGGGCAACGACTCGACCGGAAACCAGTTCGCTAACGGTTCAAACGGTTACCTCGCGCAAGTCGACCAGGTGGATCAGTCCATCAACGCCACCATCCAGCAGCTCGATGCCCTGTCGCAATCTTTGAACTCGGCGGCGAGCAACTTCGAACACCAGGACCAACAACCGAGCGGAACGGGACAAGTGTTGACCGTCAACGGCACTGGGGGATCCGGCGGCGGGAGCGGCTCGGGTGGCGGCGACGGCGGCTCCGGTAGCGGGAGTGGCTCGGGTGGATCAGGCGGCTCAGGTGGATCGGGCACGGGGAACGTGCTATTGAGTGGCGGGACGGGTGGTACAGGCGAGCTGACCGCAACGGAGCGGACCGTATTGCCTGAAACCCCCAGGACAGGAAGTCTTTTGCCCGAAATCCCGGCGCAGCCCGCTATTCCGGCGGAGCCCGCGATTCCGGGGGAGCCCACTCTTAGCCCGTTACAGCCGGCCATTCCGGCGCAGCCGGCTATTCCGGCGGTTCCGGCGCAGCCGGCCATCCCGGTTCAGGCCGCCTTCGCGACGACGCAGCCTACGGTTCCGGCGCAGCCCGTTATTCCCGCGCAACCCGCGGTTCCGGCGCAGCCCACTCTTAGCCCGTTACAGCCCGTTATTCCCGCGCAACCCGCGGTTCCTGCGCAGCCGGGCGCCCCGGTTGAGGCCGCCTTTGCTACGCAACCCCCTATCCCCGCGCAGCCCACGGTGCCGGCGCAGCCGTCCGTTCCCGCGCAGCCCGCGGCGTGGGGTCAGCCGACGGCCCAAGTTGACGCCACCGTGCCCTCCCAACCCCTTATTCCTGCTCAGCCCACTATCCCGACCCAGCCCGCGGTCACGGAGGGGAATGTGTTGACAAGCAGTGTGCCGTGGGCCAATACGCCGGCGTCGGGACTGGGTTCCGGTGCACTGGTCGAACTCGCGGAACAGCTGGCCGAGCCGGCCGGGGAAGGGGTAAGCGCGGTGATGCAGGCGACAACCCATGGCGGGCGGCCGACGAGTCCCACCGCCCCCGCGGGTACGCCGCCGTCAGGGACGGTGCCGCCCGACCCGGCGGACTGACTATGCACGATCGCGAGTCGTGGAATTGACGCACCGGGCCAATACGCATGGGCATTGAGATTCCGGCCGGCCTGCAGTGGGTCGCATACCTTGCGGGTGAGAAATGGCCGAAGGGCGACGAAACGGCCATGTTCCAAATCAGCGATGACTGGAATGCGTCCTCGCAACAGATGCTCGACGTTGTCCCGAAACTGCAACAGGCTCAAGCGCAAGCGGCGTCTGCAGTAACAGGCCAGACCGCCGGCGGCGTGGCGACGCAGTTTCAAACGTTGCTTTCCGGCGATACGTCTATCCAGAATCTCGCGAGTTCCATGTCCGCGCTGGGCGATCTGGCCAAAAATGGTGGCGCGCAGATCCAGTACACCAAATTACAGATTCTGAGTACGCTGGCTATCGCGGCGGGCGAAATCGCCTATGCTCTGTCCTCAGTCGAGTGGACCTTCGGTGCGTCGCTGGCGTGGATCCCGCCAATCGAAGCGATCACCATAGCGGTGGTGCGCCAGCTGGCGATTCAACTGGTGAAGCGACTTCTCACCGCAGCGGCGGAGACAGTGGCCAAAACCACTCTGCGTCAGGTGCTTAAGGACGCCGCGGTCGGCGCCGCGACGGGAGCCGCGATAGGCGTCGTTCAAGACCTGCTCATCGAGCTGTACCAGGATAAGGAGGGCGTACGCAACGGCATTGACTGGGGGCAAGTCGGCGAGATTGCTCTCGGTGCCGTGGTTGGCGGGGCGGTAGGTGCCGTTGCACACGGTTTGTTGTCGCACGCGATCGGCGATCCGTCCACCATCCTCGGGAAGGCTGCCAAGGGCGGTGTCACGCACTTCGGGGTCGGCGCAATCAGCAACGTCGCCGGCGGGGTCGCCACCGGCGGCGGCTTGAACGCCGAGGACATCTTCGGCGGTGCCGCCGGCGGTGCCGTTTCGGGAGGGATCCACGGTGCAAAGGAGCACTCGGACGACCACGGCGGAAGCGACACGGACAGCGACACCGACACCGACACCGACATCGGATCCGACTTTGGATCCGACACGGACACAGTAATCGGCGACGACGGTGGCGATATCAATTTCAAGTCTCTAGACGATCCCGATTTTGCTGCCCCTCCCATCAACTTCGACAACGGCATCACGACGAGGGGCCTTGGACCGCAAGGTCATTCAGGTCACCAGGTCGGCACCGACAGTGCCACCAACAACGGTGCCGACCGTGCCACCAACGATGACGCCAACAGCAGCCGCGCACAGTCGACCGAGGAGAGCCCCGCGAGGTCGCCGGGACCGTCGAACGACGGCGCACCGCCGGACCCCCGCACGAACGGTACGCCGCCGCCCGAAACGAGCGACGCGTCTCCCGTGCAAGACCGAAATGTGTTGTCAAGCAACGGGTCCGGAAATCAGAACGGCACACGACAGCCAGCCGAAGCGGTGCCTGGGACCGCCAACGGGCAAGGGCGAAGCGGCGGGTCGACCGATGCTGTTCAGCCGAATCCCGGTAACGCGACGAAGCCGTCGTCTTCGCTCACCGATGCCGCCGGCACGCGCCAACAAAACGGCTCCGCACGAGGCTCGGCATCCGCTACCGCGAACACCTCTCGCACATCCGCGCCGTCGTCCGGGGGCGGCGCGGTCGAAGGCGCGGGCGGCGCTCGGCCGTCCGGTTCCGGTAGCCACGGGGGCAGTTCGAGCTCCACCCAAACGGGACAGGGCAGGCCGCAGTCGCCGGGTGCTGCGAGTGCTTCCCGTGGCCCGGTGTCGAATTCGCCGGCGGTTGCGCGGACTGCGACTGGTCCCGCGGTGGACTCCCGTGGGTCCACGGCAGCCCGCGTCGGCACTGACGACGAGTCGGTGAGCATGGGTGGCGGCACCGCGGAAGCCACGGCACCGATCAGATCCAGCGAATCCGATGGGCCCCCGACGTCGCAGCCCGCATTCGACACACCACCGCCTCGCGGCGCCGAGCCGTCTCCTGAACCTATTCCGGCACAAGCAAATCCGGGAATCACGCACAGTGACCAAACGCCGGACAACGTGCTACAGGTCGACGAGGCACCTTCGGCCGGATCCGAACAAGGGGGCGATGTTCAGGACCGGGACGCGCAGCCGTCCGTCGCGGTGTCGATCGACGATCCTCAAGCGCCGGCGCATCGACTCACCGCAATGCCTGCCGCCGAGGAGACCGCGTCTGGTACCGGCGCCCGTGCCGCAATCCCGGAGACGGGGCCCGGGGCCGAACCGATTACGCGGTCGACGGCGCCCCCGCCCGCCAGGCCCGACGTCACCGACGCTCCCAAGGACACGGCGCGCCAGGTGCCGGTGGAACAGCCCAGCCACGCCTCCGCGAGCGGCGCCGCCGGTTCCTCCGAATCGGGCGCGAAAGGCGATGCGGTTGCCCGCAAGGCCGATGACGTCGCTACCCGCTCGGTCAATCCGCGCGACCTGCTGCACGGGTTGCCGCCGCGAGATGGCGGGTCGACCACCCGCTCGCGCCCGGGCAGCGAAGGCGGCGAGCATGCCGCTGCGCACCCGTCCGACGGTGCGCGGTCGACTCCTTTTCCCCACTCGGACAGCTCAATTGAAGAGATCCGAGAATGGATCGGCGACGTCAACCACGATGGCGACGCTGCGGTTGCACCCGAAGGACCACGACTGGCGAACTGTGCCCCCGCGACCATTGCGGTGCATGACCGCTTGTCCGGCATACCCAGCTTTGGGCGCGCCTACGTGGGCGACCTACTCGACGGTGGTCGGCACAACCACGAGCTGACCCGCGATGAGCTCGGAACGGCCACCGGCCTGCCCTTTACCCGTAGTACCCCCGACGACATCGCCGGTCGCCTGATGGCTCAGGGGCGAGGCGCACACACCGTAGTGGCCATCAGATATCGAAAAGGCCAGCAGCACAGTTTCAACGCCTTCTTCGACGGCGAACAGGTACATGCTCTCGATGGACAGCACGGCACCATCACGCCTTGGCCGCCTGGCCTGGACCGCGCCGGTAATCCCGTCGAAGAATGGTTCGTGGGAACGGCGCCTGAGGGTGAGCGGCCCGCCCCTGTGCCTAACGTTGCCGGTCGCGATGATCGGCCGATACATGGTCTCGACGGGGAGTCTGGCGAGCCCGAGGGGTCGCAAAGTTCTGTTGGTGGTCGAGGGTTGCGGCACACCTTGCCCCCGCGGGAAATTGGTGATTCGCCGAGTCCTTCGGAGTTCGATGGTGAGGCGGTTTCGCGGTTCGGGCCCGATTTTGTCAACGAACTCGAGCGTGATCCGTTTGCTGACGAGAATGTAGACCGAGCCGAAGGTCCTCTTCCTCCGATGTCGCCCGAACAGCGCGATATTTGGCAACAGGACCTAGACCGGGACGGCACGGAGCTGAACAGTGCGGCACGCGAGCGGTTGCGCCCGGGTGCGCCGGCGAGCCCGCGGGAGGCATGGGACGCGTTTGCGGCGGCGTTCAATGCCCATGAGACCGCCGATCCTGCAGACCAGGGCGCGCGGGGTCGTGCCCGGGCGTTGTTGGCTGTGGCACAACATGATTTGCGGCGGTTGGGATTGGACCCCGATGCGTTAATGCAGCGTTACCGTGCCCATCTTGACGGGCGGCCGACGGATCCTGACGAGCGGGGTCCGTTGCGTCCGGCCTTGTCGGCTCAGGGTGGGGAATCCGGTGCGGGCCGGACCAGCGGTGATGAGTGGGTGGTGGACGCCGACGGTAATTTCCACTGGGGCCGCTACGGTGCCGCGGGATTGTTGTTGCGGGCTCGACGGCCGGACGGTTCATTGGCGGTGTTATTGCAACAACGCGCGGAGTGGACCGACGAGGGAGGCACCTGGGCGTTGCCGGGTGGTGCCCGTGAGCTTGAGGAGACGGTCGAGCAGGCGGCTCTTCGGGAGACGCGCGAAGAGACCGGATTGCGTGGCGATTTGGTTACCGTGCGTGCACCGGTGGTGACGGCCAGGGCACCCGGCATCGATTGGACGTACACAACGGTGATCGCGGATGCGCCGTATGCGTTGGACACCGCGGCCAATCACGAGAGCACGCAATTGCGCTGGGTCCCGGTGGATGAGGTGGGCGATCTGCCACTGCACCCGGGTTTGGCTGCTAGCTGGGAAGGGTTACGGACCCAGATGGCTGACAACCCGCTGCCCGCGCCGCGGCCTAGTGCTCAACATAATCCCCGCGTCGATCCGCTGGTCGGTGTCGGAATTTACGGGCGTACCGGTTCCACCGTCTTTCGCAGCGACAACGATCTGCTGTTCCGCTATGACACCCGTTCGCCCGACATCATCTTTGAGGATGGTTTCGCAACCCGCGAGCCAATCGTTCGAGATATGTATGAGGCGGTGAATTTCTTATCCACCGCACGCCATCCGAACATCGATATGAGCTTCCTTCGCAACGAAGAAGGTCAGGTATTCCTCTACACCATCGACGCGCCGGGTGGTATCGACGTCAATGCAACCGAAGGCCTTCACCCGGATGCCTATCAGCGAGAGATCGCCTTTCCCGGTGGGATCAGGCGCGAGAACATCGTCGGGGCGCAGGAGGTTTTGCATCGACGTGTCGGGGCCGACGATCCCCCCGGGGATCGGTTCGCCGAATTGCACCCGAATCCGAATTTCGATCCCGATCGACCCAATGACGCGCCCCATGTGCCGCTAGGGACCGTACGAGACGACGACGCCCCGTCCTCACCGGGCAGTGGAAGAAGTCTCGTTTTCCGATCGAACTCGGATGTCGACGAAATGGAATTCGGGCTGGCGGGGGAGGACTCGGACTCGCTGTCAGATCTCGATGGCAATGCATACCCGCCGCCACGAGATGTGCTGGGCTCCTTGCCTTCTGAAACAGCAGAGGGGTCGCGAAGTTCCGCTGGCGATCAACGTCAGCTCCGGCACACCGTGAATCCACGGGACGTGAGCGACTCTCCTGATCCTGCGGATTTCGCTGGTGAGGCGGTTTCGCGGTTCGGGTCTGACCTTTTCAATGAACCCGAGCGTGGCTCAACGTTTGCCCCCGAAGACGATTCGAGTGCGCACGCAGCTCGAACCGAGCCCGCGCGCCAGGCGCCACCGCCGGTCCACGGACCGCAAGCGGAGGGGACGCACCCGTCGGCGCGTTCGCACACCGACATCGACGAGCCGGCCGACGTGGATGAGCGGGGACAGCGCTCAGACGCCGCCTCAATCGCACACTCTGCAGGTCCGTCACGTACGCATACGCCCTCCACCGAGACGAGCGGCCACGGTTCGGACAGGACGGACGACTCCGCGCTAAGCGACGGGGACGGCGAAGAACGATACGAGTCCGATTACTCCGATGACTTCGATTTTTCCGATGAGTTGGGGTCGCAAGGGACCGATGAGCGGTCCGAGTCTGATGGACAGACCGATTCCGGTCCAGACGATCAGTCCGATTCGGCGTCAGAGACCGGGGACGACGACCATCAGGAACAAATCGAGAATCCCACTTATCGCGTGAACGAGGCTGCGCGGGACTGGCTCAGAAGCCTCGATGACGTTGCGTGGACAGATGTATCGGATGGCCGGGCAATCAGACTCGGTGAGGTTGTGCCGCAACGAGATTGGTGGCTGATGTACATCGCCGCGAGTGATCACGGCACCGCGCTGGACGAGCGCCCCGATAATCCCGGCAGGTTGTACGACAGTCAGAATTCCCCTGGTTTTCAGGCGGACATGGAGGATGCGTATCGATCCGTGCTCGACGTGCCCGCGGAGATGGCGCGCCGGATCGACTGGCAGGAATACCAGCGGATGTTCCATATGGTTACTGCGTCGGCCCGCACTGCGGCTGAGGCCGCGGGTCGATCGCACGGATTCCGACTCACGGATTCGGATGGCGGCAACAGCGCAAATTACTATGTCGGGATGCGCGAGATCGCCGACGACGTATGGGATGAGCGGATCGGTGACAGTCCGCTGTTGACGGATACGGACCTCGATGAGATGTCCGACGACGAACTCCACAACATGGTGGTTCACTGGTCGCTGCGCAACGGGAACCCTCTGCTGACAACGGCATACCGCGCAGACCGGGTACCTGACTTGGTGAATCAGGTGTTTGACCGGTACTACCAGGAAGTCGGCGCTGCTCGATCGGAACGTCAAACATTGGGTGCTATCGCACGTGCGGTACGGACACTGCACATGATGCACCCGTTCCACGACGGTAGTGGCCGCCTGAATGTCTATTTCTTGTTGCCGCGATTGTTGCAAGCCAATGGCTTCCGGCCGGTGAATATGCCGTCGATGACCCATCTGTTCTCCGGTGGCTTCTCCGTGGGTGAAATTGCGACGGCATTGCGTTGGGGCCAATCGGACGAAGCAGCGGCGCTGCTTGGATTACCCGAACCTGAGGCGCCGGAGGAGCGGGTTGCGTCCGACGATGCGCACGATTCATCAGAGGATGTCTTGCATGGGCTTCCTCAGGAAGACCCCGATCCGACGGACGCACCGCCCGTCGGCGCCCCGCTGCCAGCGCGGGCGCACGGCGACGTGGATCCGCAGCGGACAGCCGCATCGGCCAGCGAGACGAAAGCCGTCGTGCCCGAGGGTGATACGTCTAAGACCGCTGAGCCAAAAATTGATGAGGCGAAGGCGGACCCACCGACGGCCGACGAGGCGAAGGCCGACGAGGCGAAGGTTGTTGAGCCGGAGGCTGAGTCGCCGAAGGTTGACGAGGCGAAGGTTGTTGAGCCGGAGGCCGGTCCGTCCAGGGTTGATGAGCCGAAGGCAGACCCCGTAACGCTCGAAGAACCCGACGAACCCGATCCGGACCCGCAACTGCCGGCCCGGATCGGCGACAGTCTGACCCTCGGCGGAATCGACGTGATCGAGGAATTCAGCTCTGACGACGCAGGGCTGAAACACATCGAGGGCGTGGTACGGGATCTGGGCGGCGACGAAGTATGGGCAGGGAATCGCGAGCAGCTCACCGCGCTGTTCTCCGATGACGGCGTTAAGCCCAAGGCCGCAGGGATGTTGCGCGGTGGTCAAACAGTCAGCCGGGTCGTCAATCTCCCCGGTGGCCGCCGCCTAACGATCACCCTCGAGCTAGACGGTGCATCCGAGCAATCCACGTTGCGTTATAAGGAGGATGTAGGGACCTACGAGTTCGAGCACACGTCCGACTCCACCAACACCGTCGGCGGGTTCGCTGAATGGCGAGACCAGCTTTACGCTGTCGTCCAGGGGAACATCGCGAACTCGAAGGTGAGTGAGACCGCCGCCGCGACAGGGGCACGGGTACACGACTCAGCTCTGACCAATCAACGTGCGGACCGCCAGATCAGCGGTGGCCAAACCGCCGAGCCAGGCACTCGGTTCCACGGAAAGATTAGAGGAGTCATCACTTATCGGCTTACCTCGCCCGCCGAGGTACGCACCCACGACGTCTCGTACCGGACGAAGGTCGTTGTCCCCACCCGCGACGTGCTCGATCGCATCGATGAGCATGCTGACGAGGCTCGTGACACCGTTGGTCCGCTATCCGGGGAAGCCAGCAACGTCAAGCCGGAGTCCAGCGGCCCGCCACGGGTGCATGAGACCCACGCACTGAACGGCTCCGACGTCGTCACCAATTTCTGGTTGTTACCCGACGACGACGTCAACACTGCGCGGCGCGACACGTCGCGAAATGCCTCGCCGGACACGGCGAATCAGCATCCGGCCCAGCCGGGCGAACATGAGCAGCGAACCCCAAATCCACAACCGCAGACCATTCCCGAGTTCGTCACCAGCGAACCGATGCGCACCGCCTTCACGAAGGCGTACGGCGATCGTGGGGCTCGTCTGGCCATGAATGAGACCAGTAGTTGGCTCACGGTCGAGCTCGTGCAGGCCAATTTGCATCCCATGACCAACAAACAGCCATTGGTCCTCCACTTCGCTGACATCCCCGGCGCGCGGCTAGAGGTGCACGCCTTCATCGAGCCGCTCGGCACCCCGTCGAAAACACATCCGCCGGCCGTTGACACCAACCACGAAGGCCCGCGGCCGATGATGCGCGCGACCGGCAAGACCAAGGAGACCGAATTTCACTTCGGCACCGAAACCGACACCTCGCAGGTGCGCCAAGATGTGGTGACCTGGTCGGCGCAGCTGCCAACGCTGGGCAGACTTCGTGGGCAAGGCGGTAGCGATGTCGGCCAAGTCAGCGGCGGTGCTGATGGTACTTTCACCCGGGGCCAGGGGCAGAACGAGACCGCTAGCCGCCAGTTGCGTGTACGGAGCACGCTGAAAAATCCAGCGCCCGGACAAGCGTGGCATGGCCAGGTTCGGTTGCGGTTCGAGATGCACGCGCCCGACACGGTCTCACCAAGTCGACTTGACGGGCCATTCGAGGGTGCGGTGCACGAAACCCGTGGCCGGTTTGACGTGTTGATGGAGCAGGCCGAGACCGACCCGATCACGGATTACCGGGGCAAGGAGGTGTGGGCGCCGCCGAAGCGTATTTGGGGTGAGCCCCCAGCCGACCGGAACTCAATCTCCAAATCACCGCGACGTCTTCTCGGCGCCGGAGGCCGCCAAAACGCCAGGAGCGCGCTGACTGGTAATCGGCCTGCGCCGCAACATATTCCGCGTGGTGGTCGCGATACGGACACGGCGCCTCTGCGGGGCCTGGGCAGCATGGACCGGGTCACCAATCTGGACTTGAGCGGCTTCCACGGAATGCTCGATTCAATGGGACGTCGGGCGCACGGTAACACCGGTTGGAACAACATTCGTTCAGACGTGACGTCGTGGTATCACCTCAACCGAGTTCGCGCCTCGCTGGAGCCGATGTCGCAGCACAGCCCGCTGAGCCGCCCCGGACATGGCACGAAGGGCGCCGACTCTTTCACCGCAGACTTCGAGCAGCTCACCTTTCGCCGCGTGATCAACACACTGTCCAGTCCCAGTGCCGAGCTCACCGAGGGACTGGCGGAAACGACCGATCGCAACAAGCAGATTTCCACGCAAGGTGCCCTCGGCGGACGCGGTGGGGATTTCGACGACGGCGCAGTTCTGGGTGAGGCAATCTTCGGCACCAACCGAACCTCTCGGGACGGCGACAGGGTGCGCAACCAGGAACGCGTCGCCGTAGCAACCAAATTCACGCAACCAATGGCCATCTTCGACGGTTGGGTGCGCCTGGACGGCACAATGGCCGGGCCGAAAGCCACCGTCCACGAGTCGGGTCTGTTCCCCGTCGAGATCGCGATCCCGCTCACCGAGCTGCAGGGCTCGCGCACGCACGACGCGTCGCTGCCCCCCTCTTTCACGCGGTCTGTTCCCACCGGCTTCATCGATGAACCACGCCCCAAGCCTCCTCGGGATGTGCCGTCGGGCAATCCGGCAGAGTCGAGACGGGGCGAGAACGTCAGTTTTGCTGCCGACCCAGATAGCCGGAACAACCCCGATGCGTATCCGCTGACCAATGATCCGGCCAGTGGCGCGCCATCCCGCCAACAGTCCGCCGACAGTACGACGCCATTGATTCCGCATCGCCGGGCGACCGTCGATAGCACGGAAGGAGCCTGGGCCAGTTGGATGCCGCCGGCCTTGCGCCGCTCAGGGACCGTCGAAAGCGTGCTCAGCGGTGAAGGGACGGTCGACACCGGCCCTGAGCGGCGCAGCACCGTGGACAGTTCGACGCCGCTCCTGGGACAGCGCAGGGACACTTCTGACAGCAACCAGCAGCGTCAGGATTCCGTCGATGCACCGCCGGTTGACCCGGGGGACACGTTGCCCCCAGATACTGCTCCCAGCACGGTGCCTCCGCCCGCGCCTCACCCCGTGCGGCAACTGGACTGGACAGCGCCGCCCGTCAAGGACGCGCCGCGGCCACCTGCACATGCTTTCCAGGAGGGCTGGCATCCCTCCGACATGTTGGTCGGTATCGATCCCAGCAGTGCCTTGTTGGAGGCCATCCGTCAGGATCTCACTCCTGCCCTTGGCAATTCGGCCGACGAGGCGATGGCCGGTGTGTCGGATGCCTTCGGCCCCAACGTTCTTCTTGCCCGGCTGACCCACGAATCCGGGCAGGAGTGGAGTCACGACATCACGATGCTCGGCGGCAAGCTCACCGTCAAGGTGCGGCCGGTTCGCGGCACCCACCCCAACGACGTCACGTATGTGGGCAGCGCCAAGAAATTCGAAACTGATCTGTCCACCGAGTCGCAGGGCTCGACTGGGCACATTTACGGCGAGGCCGTGCGCCAGGTTGCCGGCGGCCGGATCCAAATCCCGGTGCCGCACGGCTCGGTGAGCGCTCAGCTCACCCGCACCAGGACGTTAGCCCCCCGAGCAGACCTCGATCACGCCGACCGGGGTCTGGGCCACCTCGGCAATGTCGACTTCCCGAACTTCACCGCCGAGACCGACCACCGGGTTCCGGTGCGAGTCCGGACAACTGAGGAACATAACCTGTTCCGGCAGCCCATCCGCTTCGAGATCCGCTACGAACAGCACGGCCTGGCCAAGCGATTGACTGGCGTTCCCGAAGCGCCACAACCAGTTCGGCTCACTGGGACCTTCTCCTACCCGAAGAATTCGCCGACTGCGATCGATATCAGGTCGACGGACGGCGAAGGCCGCGGTAACAGCAACAGGTCCGTGGCCGTGTCCAGAGGGTTGAGGGTCGATCAAACCGTCGTAAAGATCCGGCCACTCATCGAGCGGCCGTCCAGCGCTCACACCGACGCACCGGTCGGCGTCAGGCAAGGGCGTACTGCCGGAGAGGATTTGGTCGCTGCACACATCCTCGACTCGATGACCACTGAGGGAACTGTGGTCTTTGGCGACAAATGGCCAGCGGTGCGAGCTGAACTCGCCGGGCATCTCAAGACCATGGCCGTCCAACGCGGGCTGGGAGATTACAGCCGCGGCGGCCACCGGGTTATTGAACTGAAGTCGGTGCGGGGTGGCAAGGCCGTGCTCGGCGCTCGACTCGACAGCATGAACGTCGCAGATTCCGAAGCCGCCACCGAGTTCTACAGCGGAGGCCAGAAGTCGCTAGGTGCGGGCGTTTCCGACGTCAAGTCGGATAGCTGGCAGGGCTATGTCCAATTCCAGGGAGACATGCTGCCCGGAGTCGATGTGGTGAACGTGTCGGCGCAGGCGCG
Organism: Mycobacterium sherrisii; assembly: GCF_002102355.1. Lineage (GTDB taxonomy): Bacteria > Actinomycetota > Actinomycetes > Mycobacteriales > Mycobacteriaceae > Mycobacterium > Mycobacterium sherrisii. The sequence goes on from NZ_LQPT01000029.1 coordinate 72,772, forward strand.
CCTGACCGGTGGGATCGGCACCGAGGCAGTACATGCGCGCACAGAAAACCTGGTTACCGGCAACCTCTTTCGCAAAAAGGTTCCCACGCTGACCCATGTTGGGACGGCGACCATAGATGCCACGCTGAGCCGGCCGGGCCGACGATTGCAGTTCGGCGGCGACTCCATCAGTCGCACCGCGACGGCCAAGGTCGAGTTCACCACTCGCGAGTCGCCGACCGACCGTCAGGAGCACGAGGTATATGCGCCCCGCGCGGGAATCGTCCACAACGACGAGGCGCACGGCCAGGCGAACGATCCCGGTAACCGCGCGGCTCAGGCCGCGGACCATGACGATGTCGACTTGCCCCCGCGCGGACTGAGCCGCGACACCATCATCCGCAAGCTAACCAATGGCGCCGAGTTCCGCGAAGAACTACTCAAACACACTAAGTCACTCAGCATTACACGACTCGATCGACGCGTGCATTCCTACCTCACCGACACGCATCTGGCGAGCAGACTCGGGGCGATGACCCGAGTGAAAGACGGCGAGGGAGTAGAACTGCTCCGACACGCCGGAGTGCGCATCACCGGTCGGGCTAATGTGCGAGAGCTCAACTTCGTGAAAATTGAACACAAGGGAGGGAACGCGTATGTGGTCAATGACGTCACGCGGGCCCTGTTACGCCAGCCCATCAAGACCCGCGAAGGGGGCGCGCGGGTGCTGTTCGGCCCGCATTGGCGCCACCCCTCCTCACAGGGCAGTGTGCTGGGCGGTGTCGGCGCGACGGGCCGTCGGCGCACTGCAAGCATTTTCAACCAGACGGCGCGGGTTTCAGCCAACGCCAAATTCCCCCGCTCGTACGCGGTTTTCGAAGGTTCCACCAGCGTCTCCCTGACCGTGCACTACATGGGCAGAAGCCGCGAGCTGCCACCGATAGACCTCCACGGGCCGATCCTGATCCCCGAATCTGAAACCCACCCCGTCATTCCGGATGACCTGCAGCAGCTTGAGTCGGACCCTGGGCATGAAACGGCCGTCTCGGAGCCCACACCAGCTGTCGGACCGCAAGATTCGCAACACCCGGTCACAACGTCGTCGTCTGGCGTTGCGCCGGAGGAGCGGCCCGCCCGCGATCTCATCCAAAAAACCGAGGAGCCACCGACTAACCTCCCGGAATCTGACCCGGCCAGCGCGCCGCGGAAGCCGGGAGCGGACGACGAACTCGTGTCCCCGGTCGCTGAGCCCACCGACGTGCAACCTCGCGACGACGAAGGCGGGGACACGCCGCAGCGATTGATCGACTCGGCCGTCACCGAGGCGGAGAGGCGGTCGGCCAACGATGGTGTTGTCTCGGACGGTCCACGGACGGCCTCGTCAGACGGCCCGTCGCCGACCGGTGTTGGCGCACACGAGCATCGGGCCCAACCGGGTTCTCGGGTGCAGCCAACGGGTGACAGGTCGGCGGAGCCATTCCCCGCCACACGCGAGAACGACGACCCGGCCCCGCCGTTGCATTCGCAGTCCCAGCTCGACACAGCAGCCGAAAACGCCTCTGCTAGCGCAGATGTCGAACGCGAGCGAGGGGAGGTGGGGCGTGCGCTGGGTTCGGGTGGTGTGTCTGAGGGTCGTGGGGGTGTGGTTTCGCATGGTG
>NZ_LQPT01000030.1 GCF_002102355.1 Mycobacterium sherrisii
GATCATCCCCACTGAGCCAAACAGGTGGTCCCTAGCCCGTGGCCAAACCATGGTCCCATCACCTAGGCGAATGACAACGGGATGGCAATTTCGCACCTGTGTGCCGGCTGATCCGCAGTCCAAGGGCGGCTCGGAGGCCACGGTGCGTATCGCTAAGGCCGATCTGGTACCCACCGAGACCAATTTGGTGGGCGCCTACCGCAGCTTTGGTGCGCTGGAGCGGGCGTGTCGAGACTTCTGCGACGAGGTCAACGACCGTGAGCATCGCGAAACCCGCCGCCGGCCGATCGAAGCGTTGGCCGAGGAACGAACCCGGCTGCACCCATTGCCGCATACAGCGTTCACGGTGGCGTTCGGCACCACCCGCCGGGTGAATTTTGACGCCACGGTATCGGTTCAGGGGGTGCGCTATTCGGTCCCGCATACCTTGGCTGACACCCGTGTGTGGGTGCGTTTCCATGGTGACGAGTTGATCGTGACCGCGCTCTACTCCGGGTAATCCGTCGATCAGCGATGAGCACTATCCGCCCCGACCCGATCACCACGGTGAGCGCGTTCCGCGGGCCAGTTCAGCCGAGGAAGCAGCGTTTCTGGCGTTGGGGTCCGGCGCGGGCTCGTGGCTGATCGAGGCTGCCGCCGCAGGCACGCGGCGGATCCGACCGAAAATGGCCGAAGCGGTGACTCTGGCCAAGCTGCACCCGCCGGCTGAGGTGGACCGCGCGTTAGGCATCGCCGCGATCGCGGGCCGGTTCGCCGACAACGACCTGATCGCCATCTTGACCCACCATCTGGGCCGCCAAGCGACCGAACCGACGCGCACAACCGAAGGACATAGCCTGCAGCCCGCGACATCGGCCTGGTCGCAGTTCGGCCTGCACGGCGCCGAGGATGCTGACGAGGATTGCCAATGAGCAGCGCTGCGTTGCGGGTCAGCGCCGCCACCGGTGACCCGATGGCCGAGGCCATTGCGTTGACCAAACGACTGAAGTTGCCCTGCCTGCGGCGAGCGTTGACCGACTTGGTGCCCACCGCCAAGGCGCAACGCTGGGATCCCGCCGAAGTGGTACGGGTGCTGCTGGCTGAAGAAGCCGCCGGCCGAGATGCCACCAATCTGCGTACTCGGCGTAAGCGCGCCGGATTTCCGGCCGGCAAGACCTTCGGCGACTGGGACGAGGGCGCATCCTCGACCCCGCGACCAACTCAAGATGCACTGAAAACCCTTGAGTGGGTCCGCAATAAGGAAACGCTATGCATCTGCGGGCCATCGGGTACCGGCAAGTCGCACTTCTGTGAAGCGCTCGGTCAGGCCGCTGTCGAGAGGGCCTGACGGTGGCGTGGTTCACCATCGAAGACCTCGGGGCATTGATGCGCCGCCACCGAGTCGACGACTCCACTGCTCGAGCCATCACCCGGCTGGTGCGCACCGATTTGATCGTTGTCGATGACATTGGGCTCCTTCCTGTTTCGCCGGACGCCGCCGAGGGCTTCTACCGGCTGGTCGATGCCGCCTATGAGCGGCGCGCAATGGCGGTCAGTTCCAACCTGCACCCGTCGGGCTTCGACGAGATCATGCCCAAAACGCTGGCGACGGCTACGGTTGACCGCCTGTTGCACCATGCCCATGTCGTTGTCACCTAAGGCGACAGTTTCCGCTTGGCCCAAGCCACAGCCGGCCAAGGAGTTAAACCGCTGAAATCAACCAAAGTTCGCGGCTAGCTGTGAAGCATCCCGGGCTCGATGCACACCTCTCATTTTGTATGACCGGTGTGCTTCGCGATCTGATCGTGAGCGTAGTCGGTGATGGCAACGCTTTGATTGAGGTAGACATGTCAGGCGCTGGAGCGGTCCGTGGCAATGGTGGCGAGGCGTGCCCCGTAAAGGGACCGCTCTGCGGCCCCCACCGCGCAGCATCCGCACCATCCGTCGCATGTTGTCGCCCTGGGTGCCGACAGTCACATGCCGGAACCGCGCATCGGACGCACAGACTTTCACAGATAGCGTGCTATCGCACTCATGCAGCCCGAGCTCGTCAGGCTGAAACGGCAGCTTAAGGCAGCGCGCCAATGGTTGCCTAGCTGTATGAGGCCATGACATTGGTGACGCCGGTGGCGAGTCGTGATGCTGGTGGCTGGCCTGCGGCGGCAGAGTGTGGTCGATGGTAGTTGAAGTGGATGTTCCAGACTTTGAGTGCTTCGGCGCGTTGGGTTTCTGAGGTCCATGTCCTGGCGTAGAGGAACTCTTCGGCCAGGATGCGGTTGTAGCGCTCGACTTTGCCGTTGTGGCGCGGGGTGTAGGGCGTGATGAATTGGTGGCGTGCGCCGTGGAGCACGTGGGCGAAGTCTTTGGCCCGGTAGCAGGCGCCGTTGTCGGTGACGATCCGCTGGATGCGGTCGATGCCATGGACGGCGAACCATACCCGGGCGCGGTGCATGAATCCGATTGCGGTGACGGCTTTTTCGTTGTCAAGGGCTTCGGTGTAGGACAGTCGGGAGAACCCGTCGACGGCCGAATGCAGGTACAC
>NZ_LQPT01000031.1 GCF_002102355.1 Mycobacterium sherrisii
GCTGCCAAACACGCCGCGGCAGCACTTGCCAAACAACACCAAATCACCTAGCGTTCAACATGACTCGTTGATCGCAACGCGTGAACCACGCGAGATCCGAAGTCCACCACTCTCCGGGACGCTATCGACACCGATCGATCCGGCGGCTTCGCACCCACCCGCTGACCGTCTGGTCCTGCGCCGCGAACAATCCCTGCAAGTACCGCACCGAAATATGGTGTGCCGCAGCGATAGTCGCAACATCGAGGTTCGGGTCGCCGAGCCGTTCCTCGATGAAGACACGGATGCGCATAAGCAGTGCGTGTCGACCACCGCCCGGCTCGACGTCGATCGAGAAAGGCAGCCGTTCGGCCAGCGATGCGGTCAGCATCTCCAATATCGCATCGGCCAGGTGGGTCGTCGCGGGATGTCTCCGAATCTCAAACCGCTTCCCGAGCTCGGCCAGGAACGCCGATACCGACGCCGCCAGCCCTTCGTGAGCGTGCAGCGCTTGTGCGGTCACATGGGTCAGTTGTGACGACGTCAATCTCAACCGCTCGCGACGGAACATCAGCACCAGAGTCTGGTAACCCGCCGGATAGGTAAGTCGATAAGGCCGCGTCGTGTCGTAGACGGCGTAGTCGCCCGGGTTCAGTCGCGCTTCCCGACCGTTTTGGGCTATCACACAGCTGCCACGTAACTGGAGGCCGACTTTCAGATAGTCATCGGCGCCCTTGTTGATCAAACGATTCGTGCGATAGACCTCAGCCGCGTCCGACAATGCCACATCGGTCATCTGCACCGCGCCGAGACTTGCGGATTTCATCGCCCACCGCAGCGGGGCAGTGCAATCGCCGACCGACAGAGCCAGGGGCACGAATGTATCTGATATCGCGTGCCTGAACTCGTCGAAGTCGTCCCGCCCGCGGGTCAAGTCCAGGGACGTGGTGTAGGACGTCGTCGTGTGATTCTTCGAGTTTGGTGGTTCAGGCGGTCAGGGCCGCCGGGGTGGCCTCCTGTTCTGTCGGTGAGTCCTGGTCGTTTCGGGATTTGCTCAGGACGTCGAGGCCGAGGTAGCGCCTGGATTCGGCCCATTCGTCGTGTTGTTCGGCCAGCACGGCCCCGACGAGGCGGATGAGTGCGTTGCGGTCGGGGAAGATGCCGACGACGTCGGTGCGCCGGCGGATCTCCTTGTTCAGCCGCTCCTGGGGGTTGTTGGACCAAATCTGACGCCAGATCTGCTTGGGGAACGCGGTAAACGCCAGCAGGTCCGCCCGCGCGGATGTCAGCGGTCACGTAATTCCCCAGGTCTGAGGGGTTGTCCGTCACGTAATTCCCCACCCGCCGTCACGTAATT
>NZ_LQPT01000032.1 GCF_002102355.1 Mycobacterium sherrisii
ACCGACCCCGGAAACGACCCCGCACCAAGACCACCTGACACCCACTTCAACGATTCGCTACGCTCACCGCAGCAGCGCCTGAACCTGGGGAATTACGTGACCGCAGCCCCTGGGGAATTACGTGACCGTAGACACTTCGAGAAGCCTCGCACCACCGTCGGGTGGAAGGGACTCATAAACGATCCCGGTCTGGACGGCAGCTTCCAAGTGGAGCGCGGGCTACGCACCGCCCGTGCGTTGCTATTGGACATCATCGAGCTTGGTCTGCCCGTGGGATGTGAATTCTTGGAACCCACCAGCCCGCAATACATCGCCGGCGCGGTTGCCTGGGGTGCGATCGGCGCTCGGACGACTGCGTCGCAAGTGCACCGCCAACTGGCCTCCGGGCTCTCGATGCCAATCGGGTTCAAAAACGGCACCAACGGCGACATCCAGGTCGCCATCGACGGCGTCGCAGCAGCGGCGACACCACATCACTTCTTCGGTGTCGATAGCTTCGGCCGGGCCGCCGTTGTCGAAACATCCGGCAATCCTGACTGTCACGTGATTCTCAGGGGCGGGTCGACTGGCCCCAGCTACGACGCAGCCTCGGTCACCGCGGCGGTTGGTCGATTACGCAAGGCAGGGCTACCCGAACAGGTGATGATCGACTGTTCGCACGCCAACTCCGGCAAGGACCACATCCGGCAGGCTGCGGTCGCCGCCGAGGTGTGCGCACGTATCGCCGCGGGTGAACCTGCCATCTCCGGTCTGATGCTGGAAAGCTTCCTTGTAGCCGGAGCTCAGTCTGTGAGCGGCGGCGAGTTGGTGTACGGCCAATCCGTGACCGATCAGTGCATGGACTTCAGCACGACCGCCAACCTACTAGCCAGTCTTTATGCAGCAAAGGGCTGACCTGGGTCCGCCCCGGGAAGCAATACCTGCGAAACGGAATCGGGAGAATTAACGGTAAAATTACTCCATAGTCGGAATTATACTGTGCGGCAACGATATCGTGGGCGGCGCGGATTAGCTGAGCTGCACCGGCACCAGCCTCGCAACCAAATTCGTCACTGTGACGAAAATTGGCCGCGGTCACGTGCGAGAGGCGGTGCATAAGCCCGCAGGGCTGCGGCCGTACTGTCCCGCAATGACCGCCTGGCCCCTCGGCTCCTGGTTGCGGCTTGACGCGGACTCTCCCCACCTCGTGGCACGGAAAAATACGGCGGAATCGAATATGCGAATTACCAGTCAACCTCGCCGTATTCGAATCATTCTGTGCGCCAACACATTTCCTAATAATGCGCACGCACGCCGATAGCGCGGTCAGAACGTTGCGCCGCCGCACGTGACGGTTACAGCTTAGGGGCCTTCCTGTCGGCGTCGGTGGCCGAGCTGCTCGGCTGACGCACCGCACCCTTGCCGGGCTAACGGCTGTACCGTATCGTTAGTATTCGTTAGCCGTGCGGATCGGGCGGACAATCAAGGAGTACGGGATGAGCAACGACGAGCTGGATCAACTACTGGCCCAACGGTTCAACTTCGAGCGGGCGGATCTGGTGGTCGCGTTGAAGACGCTGCCAGCGATCAGGCCAGGCGCCGCGGCACTTACCGAGGATGAGGCAAGGCTGCTCGACGAAGCCGGCTTTATCGACGATCCGGTCGCGTTCGCCGAGGCCGCGGCCGACATCGTTGCGCACACTGCACTGTTGATCACCACCGCCTACACCGGGCCCGAGGTGGCCGCGCTATTGGGGATTAATGAGTCGCGGGTGCGGCAGCGGCGCTTGGCCGGCACGCTGTGGGCCATTGATCGCGACGGCACGTGGGTATACCCCGTGATTCAGTTTGAGCTGAATCCGAAGACGGGCAAGCCCGACAAGCAGATCCGCGGGCTGGAGCAGGTCTTCCAGGCCCTGCCGGCCGGAATGCACCCGACGGCGGTGGCCGGATTGCTGCGCACACCGCAGAGCGAGCTGCAGATCGACGGCCAGCCCCGATCGATTGTGGAATGGCTGCGAAGCGGCGGCCCGCTGGCACCGGTACTCGAGCTGATCGAGATCGCCGACTGGGCCAGTACGTGAGCGACGGGGCCACGCTTCCTGACCCGCCGAGCGCTGAGCAGCTGCGCAGGATCGGCATCCGCGATGACGAGCGGCACCGGATCGACACCAGCGAGACATGGTGGCGCATTCACCGCACGGAAGGCACCCATGTCCTGGCGTGGAACGCCTTTCGGCACTTCGGGCCGGTGCTGCGCTTTGACCCCCACCCTCCCCCGCCGTCCGAGCACCCAGATCGGCCCGTGTGGTATGGGGCCTCGAGCCCCGGGGTCGCGCTTGCTGAGGCGTTTCAAATCGATCGCACCATCGACCGTCGACGCGGCCAACCGTACCTGACTGGGTTGCGGTTCACCCGGGTGCTATCCGTCCTGGATCTAGCAGCCGACAGCGCCGGAGCGTGGGTCACCCGCGCAGGCGGCACCTTCGCGATATCGACTGCACCGCACCTGGTTACGCAACGCTGGGCTCGCACGGTGGTCGAAGCATTCCCAGACCTTGACGGAGTGCGTTACAACAGCCGTTTCGCCGGGGCGCCGTGTGTGGCGCTTTTTGCACCGGCCCGCTCGGCGATGCCAACGCAACCAATACTGTCATTGCCTCTGACCCACCCCGGCCTGGGCGGGCGCCTCGCCGCCGCCGCGCGGCATCTGGGATACCAAATCATCTGACTGCCCGGCGCAGGTGCAGCCCGGCGGTGCCCGCCAACCCGCGCCACTCCCCCCACCGGCCCGACCGGTCTGTGGCCCGCATTGCTCGACGTTCTTGGACGCGTGGCGAATCCGGGCGGCGCGAAACGGAAGGTTGCTGAGGATCACCGTTCTTGGGCGATGCGTTGCTGCCAGGGCAACATTCGAAGTTGGAAAGGCGTAGCTCGGCATTGGCCCATCAGGCCGGGCTAATTTTGGCGAGTGAGTATTGCGGCTTTTCTGGCCGGGGTCGACCGCATCCTGACCCGCGCGCACGACCTGTATCCCGCTGATGGGTTGGGCACTTCGCTGCCTTTCCTCGGATGCTGGCTCGCCACCGCCGTTGCCGGACGGTATCGGAGGGTTCCGAACCGGTGCAATGCGGGCCGCTGGCTCCTATCAACAGGCCCGGGCCAGCGCGGCGGGCCTGGACCAGGAACTGCCCGGGGGGCCGCCGAGCACGGCGCGGCGATCGGCGCGCAGGGCCGATTCGGCTCCGGGGTGATTCGCGACCAGGCCCGCGCGGTGGCCGCGGCCGTCGGCCCGATGGTCAGATCCCCGGCCGGAGCCCAGCTGATCGTGGCCGCGATGGACCAGCATCTCTCTGCGATGCAAGGCCAGTTGGAAACGACGAAGACCGAGAACCAGGCCGTCGTGTCGACCCTGCAGCAGACCGCGGGGGGGTACCAAACACTGTCCGATGGCGTCAAGGACTTCCCCGTGATCGCGCTCATCGAAAGTCCTCAGGTGTGCTCGCTGAAATTCCTCACCTGTGAGCAGCGGTCAGTGTAGTTGGTG
>NZ_LQPT01000033.1 GCF_002102355.1 Mycobacterium sherrisii
CAACGACGCTACGAGCCAGACACCAGGTGATCAGGATCCAACCACCGCAACAAGCGGCAACCCCACCCTGACACTGACGACGACGCTAACGCACACACATTCGGCGCGGCCAGGCCCGCCAAAGTGGGTAACCAAGCCGATAGCGCGCGGGGGCGTCAATTCGAACAGATCGCGAGGCGGAAGGCGGGTTCGCAATGGCTGGTCACGAGGGCGAACGGTGGGACGTCAGCATCAAGAACAATGCGATCTACCTGGAGCGCATCTCCGACAGCGACGAGCAGTTGTTCGACGATTCGCTCGCCGTGGACGAGGCTCGCGGACTGGCCGGGCTGCTGAGGAAATTCGCCGACAAGCTCGAAGGGTCCGGGGATTCCGGCGGGACCGGCGACTCCGGCGACTCCGACGAGTCGGACGCCTCGAAAGCTTCCGAGGGGTCCGAAAAGCCTTCGGGGCAGCGCACATAGCCCGACGACGAGGGGGCCGGGCCGGAGCGGTCTGCGGGTATCGTTCGGCGGCGCCGAGGTGAGCGTCTTGAGCGCGGCGCATTAGCCGATAAGCTCGCAGCGCCATGAACGAAACGCCGCCCGCAACCGTCGGGGCACCGGCCGTCGCCGGGGCCGACCACCCCGAAAAGCTACCCGACAAGCTTGATGCCAGGCTGCTGCGCATCGGCGCAGTGTGCGGTCTGGCCGCCCTGATGGGGTTTTTGGACTCCACGGCGGTGGCCGTCGCACAGCGCACCTTCGCAGCCGAATTCGGCTCCACCCCGGCCGTCGTCTCCTGGACGATTGCGGGCTACCTGCTCGCGTTCGCGGCCGTCGTCCCGGTAACCGGGTGGGCCGCAGACCGGTTCGGCACCAAACGCCTGTTCATCGGCGCGGTCGCCCTGTTCACACTGGCCTCGCTGCTCTGCGCGGTCGCACCAAACATCTTGTCGTTGATCGTATTTCGCGTGCTGCAGGGCGCCGGTGGCGGCATCTTGTCGCCCCTGAGCTTCGTGATCGCGACCAAAGAGGCGGGCCCCAAACGGCTCGGCCGGCTGGTCGCGGTGGGCGCCGTACCGTTCCTGCTGGGCCCGATCGGAGGACCCATTCTCGGCGGCTGGTTGATCGGGACCTACGGATGGAAATGGATCTTCTTGATCAACCTGCCCATCGGGCTGATCACCCTGGTGCTGGCGGCGGCCATGTTCCCCCAAGACCGTCCGGCGCCGGCAGAGGCCCTCGACGTGCTCGGCATGCTCCTGCTGTCACCCGGCTTCGCCGTCCTGCTGGCCGGGGTGTCGGCCATTCCGGAGCAGCGCGGGGTCACCGATGCTCACGTGGTGCTACCACTGGCCCTCGGTCTGGTCTTGATCACCACCTTCGTCGTGCATGCCTGGCGGCGCACCGACCACCCCCTGGTGGATCTGCGGCTGTTCCGGAACCGGGTGGTTACCTTGTCCAACGCGACGCTCTTGCTGTTCGCCGCCACCTACGTCGGCGTCTTGTTGTTGGTGCCGAGCTATTTCCAGGCGGGGCTGCACCAGACGCCGATGTCGTCCGGGCTGCACCTGATCGCGATGGGCGTCGGCGTCGTGGTGACCACGCCCATCGCCGGGGCGGTGATGGACAAATTCGGACCCGGCCGGCTGGTGCTGGTCGGATTTCCGCTGATGGCAGCCGGTCTGGGGATCTTCACCCTCGGCGTTGCCCGGCGCGCGGACTACACGCCCACGCTGCTGGCCGGGCTGCTGGTCATGGGCCTGGGCATCGGTTGCGCCGCGACACCCTTGTCCGCGGGATGCATGCAGTCGTTGGCGACGCATCAGATCGCCCGGGGCACGACTCTGCTCGGCATCACCGACCAGTTGGGCGGGGCCATCGGAGCGGCGTTGCTGGCGACGCTGTTGACCAATCAGTTGGCGGGGCACGGCGAGGGGGTCGCGCAGCCCGAGCTCGCGCACGCCTACGCGACGGTGTTTGCGGTGGCCGCGGCGATGGCCGTGGGCACGATCATCCCCGCGGCCTTCCTGCCGCGCAGGCTGGTCGTGCCCCCACCCGGGGGGGAGAACTGAGCCCGGCTTTGCCCGGTGCGCAAACTTAGGCCAGCCTAAGGTAAGCTTCGGCTCCTGTGGGCGACGCACAGTGGGGTGCGTCGAGCCGGCCAACAGTTAGCGGGTTCTGCGTAATGCGCATCGTGTTCTTTGGGTTTCAGACCTGGGGCTACAAGACTCTGCAGGCGTTGATCAACCTCGAGCACCACGTCGTGCTCGCCGTAACCCACCCCGTCAGCAGCGAGTCGTACAAGGCCATCTGGTCGGCACCCGTCGACGAACTCGCCCGCAGCCACGGCATCCCGCTGCACGTGGCCACGCAGGCCGACCCCGAGACGATCGATTTGGTCGCCGGCTACGAGCCCGACGTCATCGTCGTCAACAGCTGGTATCACCGGATGCCGCCCGAGCTCTACGACCTGCCGCGGTACTGCACCCTGAATCTCCACGATTCGCTGCTGCCCAAATTCACCGGCTTCTCCCCGGTGCTGTGGGCGCTGATCAGCGGCGAGTCCGAGTTCGGGCTGACCGTGCACCGCATGGACGACGGCCTGGACACCGGCGACATCCTCGTGCAGCGGTCATTGCCGATCGGACCCGCCGACACCGGAACCGAGCTGGTACTGCGAGGCATGGAGCTGATCCCGGGTGCACTCGACGAGGCGTTACGGGCGCTAGAGTCCGGCCACGCTGCCTTTCGGCCGCAGAACAAGGCGGAGCGGACGTATTTCCACAAGCGTTCGGCGCGCGACAGTTTGATCGACTGGAGCTGGCCCGCCGAGGACCTCGAGCGGTTCGTGCGGGCGCTGTCCGATCCGTATCCCCGCGCGTTCAGCTTTTACCGGGGCGAGCGGATCGAGGTGCTGGAGGCTCACGTTTCCGACGCCCGCTACGGCGGTACGCCGGGCCGGGTGATGGTGCAGGAGGAGGGCGGCGTGGTGGTGTGCGGTTCCGCGCCACGCCGGGGCCACAATCGCGGCTTGGTGATCACGCGGCTGCGTTGCGCGGAAGGCGTCGAGTGCAGCGGGGAGAAATACTTTCGGCGCGGAGGCTACCTGGACAGTCACCCGTAGTGCGGCCGCAGACCGAAAACGCTTGCGGGACAGGACAAGCACCGTCGCGAACAGGAAGACCGCAATAAATGCTCGACTACGGTACGCAACCGGACATGTTGGGACCGTTGACCCCCGCGCAGCGCTCGATGTGGGTCGCGCAAGAACTGCAGCCCGACGTCCCGTACAACTTCGCCGGCTACGTCGAGATCGACCATCATGTCGACGCCGAAAAGCTCATGGCCGCTTGTGAATCGGCCGCGACGCGATTTGGGTCGCCGTGCGCGCGACTCGCCCTCGACCGGGGTGAACCGGTTTTCATGCTCGACCATGCGATCCCGCACGCCCTGCACTGTGTGGATCTGCGCGCGGAGTCCGACCCGGCGGCCGCGGGCCGGGCGTGGATGCACGACGACTACCGCCGGCCGGTCGATTTGCTCACCGACCGGCTCACCCATTTCGCGCTGCTGCGCGTCACCGACGATTTGTGCTACTTCTACGTGCGGGCACATCACGTCCTGTTGGACGGCTACGGCGCCTACAACTTCCTGCGTCACGTCGCGGACGCCTACTCCGAGGGGCCACGTTCCGCCGGTGTCGTCGATTTCTCGGAATTCGACGTGATCCGGGCCGCCGACGAGAAATATCGACAGTCGCCCCGCAGCCACGCCGACGCGCAATACTGGAAATCCGTCCTGACCGGGTCTCCCGACATCGCCGATCTGTCGGGCAGGCAACGACCGGTGGCCCCGCGCCACCCCCAGGTCCGCGAACTCGCCTGTCCAGCCAGCCGGGACGGCCAACGCCACTTCGACGTCGCGCAGGTCATCGCCACGATGGCCGTCTTTCTCGCGAAAACCACCGGACGGCAAACCATTTCGCTCTCGCTTCCGGTGTCGGCCCGCACCACCGCGGCGCTGAAGAAGTGTGCCGGGATGGTGTCCAACATGGTGCCGCTGATCATCGACGTCGCCGAGCACGACTCCATCGGCGCGCTCACCGACCGGGTCGGCAGGGCGGTCGTCGGCGCACTGCGCCATCAGCAGTACCGCGGCTTTCCGGAGATCATCGGCGACGGAACCCCTTCCGACATGAATCTCGAGTTCGGCCCGGTGGTCAACGTGCTCGACTTCGCGGCGCCCTTGCATTTCGGTCCATCCCAATCCGCCTGTCACGTCCTGAGCAACTTTCCCATCCAGGACGTCGCGGTCAACATCTATCCACAATTGGGCGACGGGGCCCCGCGCGTGCACTTCTCCTGGAATCCGGACCGGTACCCCGCCGACGAGATCGCCGGGCACATACGGCGTTTGGAGGCGCTGTTCGAGAATCTGTTGGTGGCGGACCCGTCCGTGGTGGTGGGCACGGTGCCGTTGCTCGACGACGCCGAGCGGGCGCGATTGGACGGGTTGGGCAACCGGGCGGTGCTGAGCCGCCCGGTTGCGGGTGCGTCCATTCCGGAATTGTTCGCCGCGCAGGTGCTGCGCACTCCCGACGCCGTGGCAGTCAGCTGCGCGGGCCGGTCGCTGACCTACGCGGAGCTCGACGAGCAAGCAAACCGGTTGGCCCACCGGCTGGTTGGGCTCGGCGCGGGTCCCGGCCAGTGCGTGGCGACGCTGTTTCCCCGTTCGGCGCATGCAATCGTGGCCATCTGCGCCGTGCTGAAATCGGGTGCGGCGTATCTGCCTATCGACTCCGCGGTGCCCGACTCGCGCATCGAGTTCATGCTCACCGACGCTCGACCGATCGCCGCGCTGACCACCATCGACCTTGCCGGGCGGCTGGCAGGCCGCGGGGTGCCCGTCGTGGATGTCGCCGACCCCGCGCTGCACAGCCAGCCGGGGACCGCTCTGCCGATGCCCGCACCCGATGACGTCGCGCACATCGTGTACACCTCGGGCACCACGGGGGTGCCAAAGGGCGTGGCGACCACCCACCACAACGTCACCCAGCTGCTGCAACCATTGCATCCGGGCCTGCCGTCGGGGCCCGGCCAGGTGTGGTCGCAGTGGTATTCCTACGCCTTCGACGCCTCGGTCGAAGAGATCTGGGGTGCGCTGCTGCACGGCAGCCGGCTGTTGATCGTGCCGGAAGCGGTGGCCGCATCGCCAGCAGAGTTCCAGGCCTTGCTGATTGACGAACGCGTCACCGTGCTGCATCAAACCCCGTCGGCCGTATCGGCGCTGACGCCGGACGGTCTGGACTCGACGGCCGTGGTGGTCGCGGCCGAGCCGTGCGCGGTGGAGCTGGTGGACCGGTGGGCGCCGGGCCGGGTGATGACCAACGCCTACGGGCCGACCGAGACCACCCTGTGCGTGACGGTCAGCGTGCCGCTGCGGCCCGGCGCCGGAGAGGTTCCGATCGGGGCGCCGATACCGGGGGCGGCGCTGTTCGTCCTGGACGGGCGGTTGCGGCCGGTGCCGCCGGGCGTGGTCGGCGAGCTGTACGTGGCCGGACTCGGGGTCGGACTCGGGTACGTCCGCCGCGCGGGCCTGACCTCATCGCGGTTCGTGGCCTGCCCGTTCGGCGATGCGGGCCAGCGCATGTACCGGACCGGGGACCTGGTGGCGTGGGGCCCCGGCGGACAGCTGCGCTACATCGGGCGTGCCGACGAGCAGGTCAAGATCCGCGGATACCGCATCGAAATCGGTGAAATCCGTTCCGCCCTAGCCGGTTTGGGCGGGGTAGATCAAGCCGTGGTCATCGTGCGGGAAGACCGCCCCGGTGACAAGAAGCTGATCGGCTACGTCACCGAGTTGATTGCGGGCCGCGTCGACATCGCTGCCGCGCGCGCACACTTGGCCAAGCGCCTGCCGGCCTATATGGTGCCCGCCGCCATCGTGACCCTCGACGCGCTGCCACTGACGGTTAATGGCAAGCTCGACACCCGCGCCTTGCCGGCACCGGAGTACCGGGACACGCAATACCGCGCGCCGTCCACCGCCGTCGAGGAGATTCTGTCCGCCATCTATGCCGAAGTGCTCGGCCTGGACCGCGTCGGCGTCGACGACTCTTTCTTCGATCTGGGCGGCGACAGCATCTTGTCGATGCGGATCGTGGCGCGGGCCCGGGCGGCGGGAGTGCTGTGCCGGCCGCGGGATATCTTCGTCGAACAGACCGTCGCCGGCCTGGCCCGGGTGGCCACGATCGTCACGGGAAACGCCGACCCGGCCGACGACGGCGTAGGCCCGGTGATCGCGACGCCGATCGTGCGCTGGCTGCACGGCGTGGACGGCCCGATCGACGAGTTCAACCAGACGCTGGTCATCGACGCACCTCCCGGAGTCACCGATTCCGACGTCGTCGTCGTCCTGCAGGCCATCCTGGACCGGCATCCGATGCTGCGCCTCTGCGTGGACGACGACGGCGCCGGGGACTGGTCGCTGCACGTGCCCGACCCCGGCTCGGCGCGGGCGACGGATCAGTTGCAGATCGTCGAGGCGCTATCGGACGACGCGCTCACCCGGGCGCGGTCCTGGCTGAACCCCGGCGCCGGAGTCATGGTGAGCGCGCTGTGGGCGACCTCGACCGCTCAGCTGGTGCTGATCATCCACCACTTGGCCGTCGACGGTGTCTCGTGGCGAATCCTGTTGGAAGACCTCAACATTGCCTGGGCGCAACACAGGGGTGGGCAGCCGGTCGCACTGCCCGGGGGCGGCACCTCATTCGCCCGATGGTCGGCGCTGCTCGCTGAGCACGCGCGGCGACCCGACATCGCGAAACATGCCCAGACGTGGCGAGAAATCACGGCCACCGCGCCGGCACCGCCGGCGCTGCGACCCGGCACCGATACTTATGCCGATACTTATGCCGGGGCGGGACGACTGTCGCTGACGCTGGATGCCGAGACCACCCGCCTGCTGCTCGGCGACGTGCCGTCGGCGTTGCACGCCGGCGTGCAAGACATTCTGCTGATCGCGTTCGGGTTGGCGGTCGCGGAATTTTTGGGCGGCGCCGGCGCGCCGGTCGTCATTGACGTGGAAGGACACGGCCGCCAGGAGCTGGCCGACGTTCGGGTGGACCTGTCGCGCACGGTGGGCTGGTTCACCGTTAAGCACCCGGTGGCATTGACCCTCGACGAGCTGGACTGGTCCGAGATCGCTGCGGGCGGCGCGGCCCTCGGGGCGGTGCTGAAAGCCGCGAAGGAACAGTTGCGCGCGCTGCCCGACGGACTGACCTACGGGCTGTTGCGATACCTCAACGCCGAGGTGGAACTGGATCAGCCGGACCCGGCCATTGCATTCAACTACCTGGGCCGGCTGGGCGTCGCGTCGGACCTGGCCGCCCAGCTGTGGCGGCCCAGCCCTGACACGTTATCGGTCAGTGCCACAACGGCTTCGGTGCCGATGCCGCTGAGCCATGCCGTGGTCCTCGACGCGGCCGCCCTGGACGGCGAGGCCGGCCCGCGCCTGCATGCCAACTGGACTTGGGCACCCTCGGTTATGAATGGTGACCAGGCAAACCGGTTGGGCCAGTTGTGGTTTGACGCCCTGACCGGCATCTGCGCCCATGTGCGCGGCGGTGGCGGCGGGTTTACTCCGTCGGATCTGTTGCCCGCTCGGCTCACCCAACCACAGATCGACGAACTCGCGCGGCACCACCGTATCGCCGACGTGTTGCCGTTGACCCCACTGCAGCAGGGCTTGCTGTTTCACGCCACCATCGCTGCGCGCAGCGGTGTCGGCCCGTACGCGCCTCAACTGGTCATCGGACTGACCGGCCCGCTCGATGAGATTCGGCTCCGCGACGCGGTATACGCGGTCGTCGACCGCCATCCCAACCTGGCGGCGCGGTTCTGCCCGCAGTTCGACCCGCCGGTGCAGATCATCCCCGCCGACCCGGCGCCGGCGTGGCGATCGATCGACCTCGGCGGCGCCGCCGACGCCGACGAGCGGATACAACGGGTGTGCGCCGAGGAACGCGCCGCGGTGTGCGACCTGGCCAACCCGCCGGTCTTTCGGGCGGCGCTGCTGCGCACCGCAGCCGGGCAGCACCGCCTCGTGCTCACCAACCACCACATTGTCCTTGACGGATGGTCACTGCCCATCCTGCTGCGCGAGATCTTCGCGAGCTACGACGGGCAGCGGCTGCCCGCCCCGGTGCCGTATCGCAGATTCGTTGCCTGGCTTGCCGATCGAGATCTCGACGCCGCCCGGGCGGCATGGCGGGACGTGCTCGCCGGCTTCGACACCCCCACCCTGGTCGGATCGCATCGGGTGGGTGAACTTGGGCCGCGCGGTCTGACGGCGATCCGGTTACCCGAGCCGACTACCCGCGCGCTGACCCAGCTTGCCCGCGCACACCGCACCACGCTGAACATCGTGCTGCAGGCCGGCTGGGCCCAGCTGTTGATCTGGCTGACCGGCCGGCACGACGTCGCTTTCGGCGCCACCGTATCCGGGCGTCCCACCGAGGTCGCCGGGGCGGAGTCGCTGGTCGGTCTGACGATCAACACAATCCCGGTGCGGGCCCGCGCGGGCGCCCTGATCACCACCGCCGACCTGCTCCACCAGCTGCACGACGGCCATCAGCGCACCCTGGAACACCACCATCTGGCGCTCAGCGACATTCACCGGATCGCCGGCCACGATCAGCTTTTCGACACCCTGTTCGTCTACGAGAACTACCCGATCGACTCCGCGGTCTCGACGGGACTCGGCGCATTGGCCATCACCGAGTTCACCAGTCGCGAATCCACCCACTACCCGCTGACCCTGCAAGTCGCCCCGGGGCCGGAACTGGGGCTACGTATCGAATACGACGCGGAACTGTTCGACGCCGAAAGCGTTGCGCGCCTCGCCGATAGGTTGCAACGGGTGTTGCAGGCCATGGTGCAAGCACCGTCGGGACGGCTGTCGGCGGTGGACCTTCTCGACACCGATGAACATGCCCGGCTGGACGTCCTCGGCAACCTCCCGGTGCTGACGAAGGCGGTGGCGGGCACGTCGATCCCGGAGCTGTTCGCCGCGCAGGTGGCCCGCACCCCCGACGCGCCGGCGCTGCGCTGTGCCGGCCGGTCGCTGACGTATCGCGAATTGGACGAGCACGCCAACCAGCTGGCGCACCACCTGATCGCGCTGGGCGCGGGTCCCGGCGCCTGTCTGGCGGTGCTGTTTGCACGTTCGGCCGAGGCGATCGTGGCGATCCTGGCGGTGCTCAAGGCGGGCGCCGCGTATCTGCCCATCGATCCCGCGGTGCCCGACACGCGCATCGAGTTCATGCTCGCCGACGCGGAGCCGATCGCGGCGGTGACGCCGACGCGGCTGGCCGACCGGTTCACCGGACACCGGCTGCGTATCGTCGACGTCGACGATCCCGCGATAAAAGCGCGGCCGCGCACCGGGTTACCGTCGCCGCAACCCGACGACATCGCCCACATCGTGTACACCTCGGGCACGACGGGTGTGCCGAAGGGGGTGGCGACGACCCACCACAACGTGACCCAGCTGCTGGAGTCCCTGCATGTGGGTCTGCCGTCGGGACCCGGCGAGGTTTGGTCGCAATGGTATTCCTACGCTTTCGACGCCTCCATCGAAGAGATCTGGGGCGCGCTACTGCACGGATCTTGCCTGGTGGTGGTGCCCGAGTCGGTGGCCGCCACGCCAGATGCCTTCCAGGCCTTGCTGATTGACGAGCACGTCACCGTCTTGCATCAAACCCCGTCGGCGCTGTCGACCCTGACGCCCGCAGGCCTGCCGGACACGGCACTGGTCGTGGCCGCCGAGGCGTGTTCGGCCGAACTGGTCGATCGTTGGGCGCCGGGACGGATCATGACCAACGCCTACGGGCCCACCGAGACCACACTGTGCGTGACGGTCAGTGCACCGTTAACCCCGCAGTCGGGGACACCGCCGATCGGTGCGCCGGTGCCGGGTGCGGCCATGTTCGTCCTGGACGGCTGGTTGCGTCCGGTGCCGCCGGGCATGGTGGGCGAGTTGTACGTGGCCGGGCGGGGACTGGCCGCCGGCTATCTGCACCGGCCCGGCTTGACGGCGTCGCGGTTCGTGGCGTGCCCGTTCGGCGGGGCGGGCTCGGCGGGCCAACGCATGTATCGCACCGGCGATCTCGTCCGGTGGGGCGCCGACGGTCAGCTGCAGTACCTGGGACGCGCCGACGAGCAGGTGAAGATTCGCGGGTACCGCATCGAGCTGGGTGAAATCCAGGCGGCACTAAGCGATTTGGACGGTGTCGAACAAGCCGTCGTGATCGTGCGGGAAGACCGCCCCGGCGACAAGCGCCTGGTGGGCTACGTCACCGAGGGGCGGGAGAACGCGGTGGACGTGGCCGATGCGCGCGCCGCGCTGGCGCGGCGGCTGGCCGCCTACATGGTCCCCGCCGCGGTCGTGGTCCTCGACACGTTGCCGCTGACCGTGAACGGCAAGCTCGACGTCCGTGCCCTGCCGGCACCGTGCTATCGCGGCACCGAATACCGCGCCCCGAGTAGCGCCGTCGAGAAAATCGTGGCCGACGGCTACGCCCAGATCCTTGGCCTGGACCGGGTCGGGGTCGACGATTCGTTCTTCGACCTCGGCGGCGACAGCATCTCGGCGATGCGGCTGATCGCCACCCTCAACACGGCTCTCGACACCCGCCTCAGCGTCCGCACGCTCTTCGACGCGCCGTCCGTCGGTGCCCTGAGCCGACAGGTGGACCGCCACGCCATCGACCCGCGCTTTGCGGCCGTGCACGGCGATCAGCCCGAGCGGCTTCGCGCCGACGATCTCACGCTCGAGAAATTCCTTGACACGCAGACTCTTTCGGCGGCCGCCACGCTGCCGGTGCCGGGGCCCGAGGTGCGCACGGTGCTGCTGACCGGGGCGACCGGCTTCCTCGGCCGTTATCTGGTGCTGCACTGGCTCGAGCAGCTGGAGTTGATCGGCGGCACCCTGATCTGTCTGGTACGGGCCAGCTCCGACGCGGACGCGCACCGTCGCCTGGAAATGGTCCTCGACAGCGGAGATCCGCGGCTATTGGCACACTTTCGCGACCTGGCCGCCGGTCGGCTGCGGGTCATCGCGGGGGACAAGGCCAAAACGCGGCTGGGCCTCGACGAGCAGACCTGGCAGCAGCTAGCGGAATCCGTTGACCTGATTGTCGATTCGGCCGCGCTGGTCAACGGCGTGCTGCCCTACGCGGAGCTGTTCGGGCCCAATGTCGCCGGGACCGCCGAACTGATCCGGCTGGCGCTGACCGCCAGGCTCAAACCCTACGCGTACGTGTCCACGGCCAACGTGGGCGATTCGGTTGAACGATCGGCATTCACCGAGGATGCCGACATCCGGGTGATCAGCCCGACGCGCAGCAACGACGGCGGACCGGTCAGCGGCTACGCCAACAGCAAGTGGGCCGGCGAGGTGCTGTTGCGGGAAGCCCACGACCTGTGCGCCCTGCCCGTTGTGGTGTTTCGCAGCAGCATGATTCTGGCCGACACCAGTTACCTCGGTCAGCTCAACGTGGCGGACCTGGTCACCCGGATGGTGCTGAGCGTGCTGGCCACCGGCATCGCACCCGGGTCTTTCTATCAGCGTGACGCGAACGGCAACCGGCAACGCGCCCATTACGACGGGCTGCCCGTAGAATTCGTCGCGCAGGCGATCGTCGCCCTCGGTGCCCAAACGGTCGACGGGTTCCACACCTACCACGTGATGAACCCGCACGACGACGGCATCGGCCTCGACACCTACGTCGACTGGCTCATCCAGGCGGGTCACCCGATCAAGCGCATCGACGATTTCGACCTGTGGTTGCGGCGATTCGAGGCCGGCCTGCGCCGCCTGCCGGAACGGCAACGGCAGCACAGCGTGCTGGCGTTACTGCAGTCGGCGGGGCCCCGATATCTGCGCCCGGCAACGCCGACCCGCGGCGCGTCGGCGTCGACCGCCAGGTTCCGCGCCGCGGTGCAGGAAGCCAAAATCGGAGCCGATAACGACATCCCGCATGTCAGCGCACCAATCCTGGAAAAATACGTCACCGATTTGCAGCTGCTCGGACTGCTCTAACCTGACCACCATGATCCGTTGCGTCGTCACCGTGGTGATGCCGATCCTCGGTGTGCCGGGCTTCGGCGCCCCGGTTCCGTTGGACATTGCACCCGCCAAGATCGACGCCAGCGTCGCGACCGTGACCTATGACTGTGGCAACCAATCGCCGATCAGGATCGTGGGACAGGACGCGACCGTGACCCTGAACGGATCATGCGGCGAAGTCGACGTCACCGGCATCGCGAACACCGTCAACCTGCAAACCGTGGCGAGCATCCGGGTCACCGGCACCGGCAACCACATCACCTGGATGAATGGCCCGGACGGCAAAATCCCGCGGATCAGCAACACCGGCGGCAGCAACTCGGTCGTCGGCCCCGGCGGGATCCAGATCCAGTAGGCGCCGACACCCGCGCGCATCTTCCGTGCGGCCGCGCGGCGTCGTACGCTCGGTGCGATGCTGGCAAACTCCGAGATCCGGTTCCTGCGCGTGGACTCCGGCCGGGTGGCCTACGAGGTGCGCGGCGACGGTCCGGCCCTGGTCGCCCCGGCCTGGTGGGTCAGCCATCTCGAACTCGACTGGCAGAGCGCGGGATTCCGGCGTTTCTGGGACAGCGTCGCCCGCGGCTACACGCTGATCCGCTACGACCGGCTCGGCGTCGGCATGTCGGATCGCGCGGTGCACGAGTCGGACCTGACGCTGGCCGGCGAGGTCGCGCTGCTGGGCGCCCTGTTCGACGAGCTCGGACTGCAACGCGCATCGCTGGTGGGCGGCTCCTGCGGAAGTTGTAGCGCAATCGCTTTCGCCGCAACATATCCCGAACGTGTCGACCGGCTGGTGCTGTACGGGTCCTATGCCGACGGCTCGGCGATCACGGAGCCGGAGGTGAGCGATGCGATCGTCGCGGCGGTGCGTGCGCATTGGGGGCTGGGCTCGCGTCTGCTCAGCCATATCTTTTTGGGTTCCGCCGAATCCGTGGAGCACGAACGTTTTGCGCGGCTGCAGCGAGAAGCGGCAACCGCCGAAACCGCGGCCGCGTTGCTGGGACTGGTCTACCGCCTCGACGTCCGCGCGCAGCTTGCCGAGGTCGGCTGTCCGACCCTGGTTGTGCATCGTCGCGACGACCGCGCGGTGCCGTACCGGCTGGGGCGCGAGGTCGCTGCCGGGATTCCGGGCGCCGCACTGCTTTCCCTGTCGGGCAATGCCCACTTCCCCTGGCATGGCGACGTGGATTCCGTTGCGCGCGCCTGCCGCGAGCTGCTGGGCGCGTCCCAGGAGCCGCCACAGTCGGATGATGAAGACCAGATCGTGCTGACCGTGCGCGAACGCGAGATCCTCGCCTGCGTCGCGCGCGGCCTGCACGATCGCGAGATCGCCGAGCAATTGGTGCTGAGCCCGCACACCGTGCATCGCCATGTGGCCAACATCCGCCGCAAGCTCGGCCGCAGCTCGCGCGGCGCCGCCGTCGCCGAGGCCGCCGGCCTGGGGCTGCTGTGAAGTGGCCGAAACGGGCCATCCGCCCAAGATGGCCGCACTGAGCGACGCGCGGTGACACCGGGCACCGTTACGTTCACGCCATGACCGACACCGGCATTCGACGGGAAGTCCGCCCATCCTCCGGCGCTTGGCTGCGCGTGATGGCCGTGGTGTATGACCCGTTCGTCTGGCTGGGCGAACTGGCGGGCATGCGCCAACGGCGGTGCACTCTGCTCAGCGGCGCGCGGGGCGGCGTGCTCGAAATCGGTGCCGGAACGGGACTCAACATCGGGTGCTATCCCGACGGCATCGACCAGCTCGTGCTTGCCGAACCCGAGCCGGCCATGCGCCGCAGGCTCGCCCGCCGGCTGCGGCGGCACGCCCAGCCGGCGCGCATCATCGATGCGTCCGCAGAGCGGCTGCCGCTTCCCGACGACTCCGTAGACACCCTCGTCTCGACACTGGTCTTGTGCACCGTCGCCGATCCCGAACGTGCCTTACGCGAGATCGCGCGGGTATTGCGCCCCGGCGGTCAGCTGCTGTTCATCGAGCACGTGCGCGCGCAATCCGCTCTGCTGGCGCGGTGGCAGGATTGGCTGTTCGCCGCCTGGCGCGGGTTCGCGGGCGGCTGCTGCTGCAACCGCCCGATCGGGGACTTGATCCGCGGCTGCGGGTTTGACGTCGTGGCCGACGAAGCCGTATGGCGCGGCATGCCCCGCATCGTCCACCCGCTCATCGTGGGCCGCGCGACCCACTGATCATCTTTGACTACAGTCGTTTTCATCACGGTCCGCAGACGTCGTCGATTGGGTCACCTCGCTAGCATCAGGTGACCTTGCCGAAAGGCATCGCGACCTCGCTGCCGTATGTTACTGCCTTGCTTAACAATTGGTTACCGGCAGGCAACGGGCGGGCGTTCCGATGCATCATGAGCCTGCTGCGAAAAGAGGACGATGTCGTCTGTTGGGGTGTTGTCGCGTAGTCGAATTATTGCCGGACCGCGGTGGAACAGATGGCTTGTGCCGCCCGCCGCGCTTTCCATCCACCTGGCGATCGGCAGCGTCTACTCGTGGAGCGTCTTCAAGCTGCCCTTGCATGACACCCTGCACGCGTCCGGGCTTTTGAGTGCCATCCCGTTCACCCTGGGCATCGTCATGCTCGGCGTGTCGGCGGCGGTCTTCGGCACCGCGGTGGACCGGAAGGGCCCGCGCTGGGCGATGGTCGTCGCGCTGTCGTGCTTTTGCGGCGGCTTGTTGATCTCGGCTGCCGCGGCCGAGCTCGGCCAGATGTGGCTGATCATCGTCGGTTACGGAATCGTCGGTGGCGTCGGGCTTGGGATCGGCTATATATCACCGGTTTCCACGTTGATGAAGTGGTTCCCCGACCGGCCGGGCATGGCGACCGGCTTCGCCATCATGGGTTTCGGCGGCGGTGCGTTGATCGCCTCGCCCTGGTCGTCGCAGCTGATGAAGTGGTTCGGCACCGACCGGCACGGCCTGGCCGCGACATTTTTGGTGATGGGATTGGTTTACGCCGTGTTCATGTCCCTGGGCGTCGTTCTCATTCGGGTACCGGCACCGGGATGGGAGCCGCCGGTCGTCCGAAACGTCGTCGCGAAGACTCCGCACGCCGCCGGCCCGGATCACACCGCCAACGAGGCGATCAAGACGCCCCAATTCTGGCTGCTGTGGGTCGTGCTGTGCTTCAACGTCACCGCGGGAATCGGCATCCTGGAACGAGCCGCGCCCATCTACCGGGATTACTTCCCCCACGCGGCATCTCCCGCCGCGCTGACGGCGGCCGCCGCCGGTTTCGTCGCCATGCTGTCGCTGGCGAACTCGTTGGGACGGATCTTGTGGAGCTCGGCCTCAGACACGGTCGGACGAAAGAACATGTACCGGCTGTACCTGGGTTTGGGCGCGGCGCTCTATCTGGTCTTGATCGTCGCGCAAAACGCCAGCAAGCCGTTGTTCCTGGTGGTCTGCATTCTCCTGCTGTCGTTCTACGGCGCTGGATTCTCAACGGCCCCAGCGTATTTGCGTGACCTGTTTGGTTACCTCGAGGTCGGAGCGATCCACGGCAGGCTGCTGACGGCGTGGTCGACGGCCGGCGTGCTCGGGCCGGTCATCGTCAATGCGATCGCCGACAACCGGATCGCCGCGCACGTGACCGGTCCCGAGCGCTATCGATGGTCGTTCATGATCATGCTGGGCCTATTGGTGATCGGCGTGATCTGCAACGAGCTGATTCGGGTCCCACAGCCGCCGAACTTCCTTGGCGCGGCAACCGACACGCGGCAACCCGCCGGCGTGACTTCCGGAGAGGGTGTGGAATGACAGCACTGCGAGTCGTCAGCTGGGTGTGGGTGGGAGTGCCGTTCTGCTACGGCCTCTATCAACTCCTCGTCAAGATCCCCGCGCTGTTCCTGAACTGAGTCGCAACGCCGTAGGCGCCCTGGGATGGACCCGGAATGGACTCAGCAAGGGAATAGCCCGGCGGCCTGACCGCGTTGGGCCGGACATGAAATCTTTCACGGAGAGCGAAAGCCAGCAATTCCTGGCGGACCTGCATGTCGGGGTGGTGTCCGTCGCCGCCGAGGGTGACCGTCCGCCGGCGAGCGTGCCGATTTGGTACGACTATGTTCCGGGCGGAAACATCCGGATCACGACCGGTAGCTCATCGCGCAAGGCCAAGCTGATCAAGCGGGCCGGGGTGGTGACCCTGGTCGCGCAGCGCGAAGAGCTGCCTTATCAGTACGTGGTCGTGGAGGGCACGGTGGTGGAAACGACCACGCCGACTCCGGCGGACGTGCAGGAAGCCATTGCCATCCGTTACCTGGGCGAGGAAGGCGGGCGGGCGTTCGTCAAGAGCCTGGAAGGACACGAGAACGTGTTATTCACCATCCGCCCCGACCGTTGGCTCAGCGCCGATTTCTCCGACGATCTCTGAGCCGGCGTCGGCAAATCCGGTAACACGCCCCGGCCGGTGCGATAACGGCAATAGTGGTTCGAAGCGAGAAGTCGCGGGTATTCCCTGGCGACTTCTCGTGGAGAAAGGACCGGACATGTTGCACTCGGTGATTCTGGCTAGCGCGGATCCGCTTGCGGCGGGATTCATTCTGCGCGGGATCAAAGGCATCTTCGTCGCGATAGCAGCATCATCGCCGCGATCGTCTGCGGCCTGATTGCCGCGATGAAAGGCCGCAATCCGCTGGGCTGGGGAATTCTGGGACTGTTCTTCTCCATTCTCACGCTGATCGTCGTTATCGTCATTCCCAGCAAGAAATAGGCGCCGTGCGGCGTGTTCCGCCTGTCACCTTGGATGGCCCAGCAAACTGCTTTTACTTGTCTCGACCGGCCATGGAATCGGCGGCTTGGCCGACACGCTGTCGCGCGGTCAGCAACAAATGGTCGAAATCGGATTGCGACGTCAGGTGCGGGCCCTCGGTGCGAAAGTCCTCGCAGATTTGCTCGGCGAGCACACGTAACTTGATGTTCGCTTCTTGCGACAGCCATTTCAGTAGTTCGAAGGCCGCCGCTTCGCCGATGCCGTAAATCAGCATCAGCATCCCCTTGACCTGCTCGATAACGGCGCGCTGCTCGGCGATCTCGGCGAGCTTCGCGGTGACGAGGTCCTCGCCTTCCTGCTGCAACGGGGAGACATCGACATAAAACCCGTGCGTCCCGATCACCGCGCCCTTGCCGTCGCGAAGCTGATCGCCGACCACCACGACATGGTGGACGTGCCCGCCGGTGTCGATGACGCGATGGCGGGTGCTGAACGCCTGATGGGTGTTGAGTATCTCGTCGATGGTGGCCGCGACTTGTCTTCGGTCATCGGGGTGTTTGTGGGACAACACCAGTTCGGTGGTCGGCGTGACCGTGCCGGGCTCATACCCGTGCAGCTGCTGGACCTGCTCCGACCATTCCCAGCGCTGATCGGCGAAGTAGAACCGGAACCAGCCTGCCCGCTGTGGTGCACCACCGGCGAGGGCCTGTTCGACGTCGGCCGATTGACCGTTGAGGTCCCAATTCATCGCGGGGTTCGTCTCCTGGGGTTCGGATGCCGACGCAACCACGCCCACCGCGGGTATGCACTCCCGATCGCAGAGGATCGGTGTGCGGTGCGGGAATTCGCGCAGTGGCGGTATGAGTGGCGCTGGATATTCAACGCCGAGGTCGTGTCAGATCCTGTCACAACGGTCGGCGCGCAGGTCGGGGACCGGCGACGGACGGCGCCGGCGGTGATGCCACGCCGCCCGTCCCGATCCGTCACTGCATCAGGCGTTGATCACCTCCCGCTGTTCCGTACGGTTTCCGACCTGTTCATCGATGACGTGGTGGGCGCCGCCGCGGTCGATGGCGATCTTGCGCGGCTTGGCCTTCTCCGCCACCGGAATGCGCAGGCGCAGAACGCCTTCGGTGTAGGAAGCCTCGATCCGGTCGGTATCGAGGTTCTCACCGAGCACCAGTTGTCGGCTGAACACGCCACGTGCTCGCTCGGTGGCCAGCATTTCCCGGTTGGGGTCGAGGGCCGGGCGTTCGGCCCGGACGGTCACCACATTGCGCTCGATGTCGATGTCCAGCGAGTTGGCGTCGATGCCGGGGAGATCGAACTCGACGACGAACTCTTCACCCTGGCGCCAGGCGTCCATGGGCATCGCCGCGGGACGAGCGGCCGTCCCCAACACCTGCTGAGCGAAACGGTCCAGTTCCCGGAAGGGGTCGGTACGCATCAGCATTGCAGCCATTTCTTCACTCCAATCTGTTGCTACGAGTCTGGAATTTCTATGCCGTGAGGCATAGGTTTTATATAGCACTATCGCGAGATGACTGCAAGTGTGGTAGACAAGTTTTCTACACGACCGAGTGAGGAGGTGCTCGATGGCCGATCTCTTTGGCGACGCCGGTGCGCCGCCGCCCGATCGTGGCGTCTACGGCATTTCGGTTGCCGCCGAACTGTCCGGGGTCCCCGTGCAGTCGCTACGGCTATATGAGCGCCATGGCTTACTCACTCCGGCCCGCAGCGAGGGGGGAACGCGCCGCTACAGTGCCGACGACCTGGCACGGTTGCGGCGCATCAGCACGCTCGTCGAGGCCGGGGTGAACCTGGCCGGCATCGCTCGGATACTCAACCTCGAAGACCACAACGCCGAACTCTCGGCGGCCAACACCGACCTACGGTCCAGCAATCGCGCCTTGCGCAAGGCCGTGAAGTCCAACGGTCAGGACCCGGCCTAAACCCCCGCGGCTCAGGCGACAACCCGGAACTGGCGAGCGGTCGAATCCGCCGGATCCGGCAGCGTCATGCCCGCGTCGACGCCGGAACGCAGATAGTCGATGACGGCGTCGTTGAGACGTTCACCCGGCACCACCGCCGGAATGCCCGGTGGATACGGCGTGATCTGTTCGGCCGAGATGCGTCCGGCGGCCTTCTCGGCGGGCACCATCTCGGTCGGCCCGAAGAAGGCGACGCGCGGCAAGCAGACGGTCTCGAGCTGCAGTTCTTCCGGTGCCGGCAGGTCAATCGGCGGTGGCGGTTCGAAATCCGTTGCGGCCCGCCGCCATTGGCCCATCGCGGTGAGGAGCCGGTCCGCCGTCTGCCGGTCGTCGGCAAACGACATGGTGGCCAGAATCCGGCGGTGGTCGCTCATCCCGAGGTCGAGGCGACAGTGTTCACGCAGCCAGTCGGCGGCCTGATATCCCGATGTGCCGGTGCCTGCGACGTCCATCAACACCTGCGTGGTGTCCAGGTCGCACGACGCCTCGGCGCCGAGCAACTCGTCCTCAAGCACCAAGACGTCGGGAATCTCGGCCAAGCGGCTGCGCAGGTAGCCGGCGAGAGCGAGTTCCGCGGCGAGCAGTTCGTGCCCATGTTCGACCATCTGGCGACGCCAACCGTCGAGCGCCGCATAGACCATCACGTTCGGGCTCGTCGTCATCAGTAGGTCGGCGCACGCCGACAAGCGGGTCGGGTCGACGAGGTCGCCCTGCAGATGAAATACCGAACCCTGCTCGAAGCCGGCACCCATCTTGTGGACACTGACCACGCAGACGTCCGCGCCCGCATCCATCGCCCACGTCGGCAGGTCTTCGTGGAACGGCAGGTGCGCGCCCCACGCCTCGTCGACGATCAGTGGCTTGTTGCGCCGATGACAGACCTCGGCGATGCCGGCGATATCGGCACACGTGCCATACGGGCTGGGGCTGACAATCAGCGCGCCGGCCGCGTCGGGGTGGGCCTCCCACGCGGCCTGCACCTGCTCGGGTGACGGGGGGTGGGAGAAGTGGTGCGCGCTGTCCCACCGGGGGCTGATCCATCGGGGGCGGACGCCGGAAAAGATCAATCCCGCCACGATCGACTTGTGGCTGTCCCGCGCGACCAGCAGTCCGCCGTCGGCGTCCCCGGCGACGGCCATCATCGCGGCCTTGACCGACAGCGAACTGCCGCAAGTGGAAAAGAACGCCGTGTCGGCGCCCACGGCGTCGGCCATCAGCTCCTCGGCCCGCGCGAGAAACTTGCCGCGGCTCTTCCGATCGTCGAGGCCGTTGGTCGCGAGCACGTCGTCGCGGAACGGTTCGGTGCCCAGCACCGCCAGCACGCGCGGGTCGGCGCCCCGGCCCTGGCGGTGGCCGGGCGGGGTGAAGCCATAACGGTCGCAGCGGTGGTAGTCGGCCAGCGCATCCAGCAGGGGGGCTTGCGACTGATCCATGAACGAACGGATACCCCTCGCACATGACTCCAATCGCGTACGGGCCCCGATTGGGTCGCGCGTCGCCGGGTACCCGTGCTGCCGGACACGCCTGTGGCCACCGTGAAGGAGTGTGAAAATGAACGAATCGTCGGCGGCTCCCGGCCGTGTGATCGGCGAGGCGCGCCATGAGGCCGACGTCTACCGCGGCGACGAGCCGCAACCGCTGGGGGGCTACCTGGTCGTCCTCGGGGTCTACGGCCTGCTCGTGACGGCGGCGACAGTGCTCGCCGCGGTCACCGGACGCAGCCTGGCATCGCAGTGGCGGTTGCAAGACCTCGCGATGCTAACCCTTGGCACGCACAAGCTTTCGCGGACATTGACCAAAGACGCGGTGACGAGTCCGCTGCGGGCGCCGTTCACCCGCTACGCGGGGACCGGCGGTCCGGCCGAACTCAACGAAGAGGTGCGACGCGACGGGCCGCTGCGGCACAGTCTGGGCGAGTTGCTGACGTGCCCGTTCTGCCTCGACATGTGGGTCGCGACCGCGTTCACCATCGGTTTGGTCTTCGCGCCTCGGTTCACCCGGCTGGTGGCGGGCGTCTTCACGGTCCTGGCCGGGGCCGATTTCCTGCAGCTCGCCTACGCCAAGGCGCAGCAGGCGGCCGAAGGCTAAGTCCGCCAAGCGGTTTCGCCTTCCTGGTTCGACCCGTCATGGTTCGAGGTTGTAGAACGAGTCACCGTCTTCGGGCGTCCCGTCGATCTGACCGGCTTCCCGCCCATGGGTGGATGGGTCGATGCGGTCCAGTTCGTCGTCGCCGACCATCACCACCGCACCGTCGTCGACGGTGTCGACGGCGTCGGGTGCTTGGCCCGCGCCGGGCTCGTCGGGGATTTCCGCCGCGAGGCGCTCGTCGAGGGACTCGTCCTCCTCGGCCCTGATCCAGCGGTCGGGAGGATCCACCACTTCGTCGCCGTCGTCGTTGCGGACCTCGTCGGAGTCGAGGCTCTCGGCCTGGCCCAGCATGTCGTCATTGCCGTTATCCACGTCGCTATTCACGTTGGCCGGTTGCCCGAGGCGGGATCGAATTAAACGATCTTCGGCATCGGAATGCCTTCGGCGGCCGTGAACTGCGCATCCTCCTGCGACGACAACCCGATGGACACCACCGATCGGTTGAACAGCAGGTCGGTGAGGTACGCCAGCGACACGGCCCAGCGGTTCAGTGGGCGGGGAATCGCACACAGATGGTAGGCGCGGGTGACGAGTTTCGCCGGTAAGCCAGACAGGTGCACGTTGAGGGGGTTGGCGACGGCATAGCCCGGCCCGAGATCGACGACCAGACCGAGGTTGCGATGTTTGTATTGCTTGCTCGTGCCGTAACCGAGACTGGCGGCAACGTTGCGGGCCAACACCTTTCCCTGCCGTGTCGCGTGCTGCGCGGTCGGTGGCGTGATTTTCCCGGGCTGCGTCAGGTCGGGCACCGCGGCCGCGTCGCCCGCGGCGAACACACCCAGATGGCCCGGCACCTGCAAATCGGGGTGAACCTTCAACCGCCCCCTCTCGGTCGGCAGGCCCAGCTTTTCGATCAGCGGGGCGCCGGTCACACCGGTCACCCATGCGATAGTGTGCGTGTCGATGCGCGAATCATCGCTGAGCACAACGTGATCGGCGTAGGCCGCCTTGAGCGTGGTGCCGAGCCGGACATCGATCCCGCGGCTCCGCAGGACCTCCATCGCGGCGTTGCCGAGCTTCTCGCCCACCTCGGGCATGACCTGCTCGGCCGTATCGAGCAGCAGGAACCTGACCTCGGCCGGGTTGAAACCCATTTGACGTGCCGCCGCGTCGGCCAGCGCCCGCAGCTGGGCGACCAATTCGGTGCCGGAATACGACGCCCCGACCACCACGACCGTGCGTCGTGCCGCCGCCACCGCCGGGTCGTCCTCAATGGCGGCCAGCTCCAGCTGTTCGACGAAATGGTCGCGCAGATACAGGGCCTCCGCGGTGGTCTTCAGACCGCGCGCGTACGTCGCGAGCCCGGGAACGTCGAACAAC
Source organism: Mycobacterium sherrisii (assembly GCF_002102355.1). Taxonomy (GTDB): domain Bacteria; phylum Actinomycetota; class Actinomycetes; order Mycobacteriales; family Mycobacteriaceae; genus Mycobacterium; species Mycobacterium sherrisii. Next base: position 22,293 of record NZ_LQPT01000033.1, read on the forward strand.
CGGGTGACCGACCCGGGGGTGAGCACCAGGCGGTCCCAGGGCAGGGGATGCCGGCGCTCCTCCGGGTCGCAGTAGGTCACGGTCCGCGCGGCGAAGTCCACATCATCGACCCGGCCGCGAACCGCGCGTACGCCTTTCAGCGCGTTCGCCAACGGTATGGCCACGAAGCGGGCGTCGACCACACCGCCGGCAACGTCGGGCAGCAGCGGCGTGTACAGCATGTAATCGACCGGCGAGACGATGGTGATCTGGGCCTTCGCTTGCTTTCGGCGCAGAATCCGGGCCAGCTGGTGGGCGCAGGTGTATCCGGTGAAGCCGCTTCCGACGATCACGATCGAGGTCATCCATCCGAGTCTAAGGCGATCCGGCAAAGATTCGGGGTGTGCCGCAACGTGAGGCGAAAAGCATTGATTGCCAATGCCTTCCCGGCGGCCTTCGCTCACTGGCCATCGGCTTCGCTCATTGTCCTGGCGTAGGCGCCGGCCGTCGTTGTGCGCCCGCCAAAGCTTCGCCACGCGGATATGATGGGCGTTGTTTTGCATCAACTCGGGCTCGTCGACCGCCCCTGCCGGGGCGATGGGACGTCCTAAAAGGGTGGTGTCATGCCGGACGACAACACCACGGTCGTTGCTCAGCTCGCCGAGCTGATTGCCAATCTGGAGCGCGACGGCACGGACACGGTGCTGGGTCTGCGCGAACTGATCGAGAACGGCACCCGGCATGTTCTCGGCAGTCACTGCGCGGGCATCACATTGGCCGACGCAAAAGCGGTGACCACCGTCGCGGCCACGCATGCCTACGCGACCGAGCTCGACCGCGTCCAGCACCGATACCGGGAAGGCCCCTGCGTCACGGCCGCCTGGGAGCACCACACGATGCACGTCGCGGACCTCGGCGCCGACCACCGGTGGCCGCGCTACCGGCAGTACGCCCTCGACCACACGCCGGTCCGCTCGGTCCTGTCCTACGAGTTGTTCGTGGAAGGCAACTCGACCGGGGCGCTGAATTTCTACGGCGAACGACCGCACGCTTTCACCGCTGACTCGGTGGAGCTGGGCGGCGTCTTCGCTACCCATGTCGCATTGGCATGGTCGATGATGCGCCGCCACGACCAGTTTCGCAGTGCCCTGGCCTCGCGCGACCTGATCGGCCAGGCCAAGGGGATCGTCATGGAGCGCTTCAATCTCGACGCCGTCGAGGCGTTCGAGTTGCTCACCCGGTTGTCCCAGCAATCCAACGTCCGGGTCGCCGATCTGGCCAGGTCGCTGATCGACAGCGAGCATCCACTCAAGCTCCGGCCTTGATAGACGTCCAAAACCATGGCATTGCAAAGCCTTTGGTTGTCCGGCCGAGCCACGGTCGACGGTGCGATCGGGGGCGGCGGTTTCGACCTGCGGCAACCGGGTACCAGCCAGATGTCTTGACCTAGGAGGGCGCATGAAAGCAGTCACCTGGCACGGCAAACGCGACGTCCGCGTGGAGTCGGTGCCTGACCCGAAGATCGAACAGCCCACCGACGCGATTATCGAGGTCACCTCGACCAACATCTGCGGGTCCGACCTCCATCTGTATGAGGTGCTGGGCGCCTTTATGAAACCGGGGGACATCCTTGGGCACGAACCAATGGGAATCGTCCGAGAGACCGGGCCGCAGACCGGCGACCTGCGGGTCGGCGACCGGGTGGTCATCCCGTTCCAGATCTCGTGCGGCAGCTGTCATATGTGCGGTCAGCGGCTGTTCACGCAGTGCGAAACCACCCAGGTGCGCGAACAGGGTATGGGCGCGGCGCTGTTCGGCTACTCGGAGCTCTACGGCGCGGTCCCCGGCGGCCAGGCCGAATTGTTACGGGTGCCCCAAGCCCAGTTCACGCATATCAAAGTGCCTGTGGGACCGCCCGATTCGCGGTTCGTATACCTCTCCGATGTGTTGCCGACCGCCTGGCAGGCGGTGGCCTACGCTGACATCCCCGATGGCGGCACAGTGGCCGTGCTCGGGTTGGGCCCGATCGGTGACATGGCCGCGCGCATCGCCGATCATCTCGGCTACCGCGTCATTGCCATCGACCTGGTGGCCGAGCGGCTGGCCCGGGCCGCCAAGCGCGGGATCCACACCATCGATCTCGGGCGTCTCGACGCGTCGCTGGGCGATGCGGTCCGGGACCTGACCGATGGCCGGGGCGCGGACTCGGTGATCGACGCGGTGGGGATGGAGGCGCACGGTTCCCCGGCCGCCAAGTTCGCACAGCAGGCCACTGCGGTGCTTCCCGACGCGATCGCCAAGCGGTTCATGCAGACCGCCGGCGTGGACCGGCTCAATGCGCTGTACTCGGCCATCGACATCGTGCGGCGCGGCGGCACCATCTCGCTGAGCGGGGTCTACGGTGGCATGGCCGATCCGCTGCCCATGCTCACGCTCTTCGACAAGCAACTGACCCTGCGTATGGGACAGGCCAACGTGAAGCGGTGGATCGACGACATCATGCCGTTGCTCACCGACGACGATCCGCTCGGCGTCGACGACTTCGCCACGCATGTGTTGCCCCTCGAGAAGGCGCCACACGGCTACGAGATCTTCCAGAAAAAGCAGGATGGCGCCGTCAAGGTCATGCTGAAACCCTGAATTCGCCACCGCGTCTGTGCATTTCACAGCGTTGTTTGGCCGGGGTCCGGCTCGGGTATCAAGTGCGCCATGACTAGAGCCGACGGCCCAGCTCCCACGCCCACCGGTGAATTATGGCCGGGCAAGGCGTACCCCTTGGGCGCCACCTACGATGGCGCCGGTACCAACTTCACCCTCTTCAGCGAGATCGCCGAGCGGGTCGAGCTGTGCCTATTCGACGCAGACGGCACCGAGACGCGCATCACCCTGCCCGAGGTCGACTACTTCGTCTGGCACGGCTACATCCCCGCCATCGAACCCGGCCAGCGATACGGCTACCGGGTGCACGGCCCGTACCACCCCGCCGAGGGCCTGCGCTGCAACCCGAACAAGTTGCTGCTGGACCCGTACTCGAAGGCCATCGACGGCACCTTCGACTGGAATCAGTCGCTGTTCAGCTACAACTTCGGTGATCCCGACAGTCGCAACGACGACGACTCCGCGGCCAGCATGCCCAAGTCGGTGGTGATCAACCCGTACTTCGATTGGGGCAACGACCGCCCGCCGGGCCACGAATACGCCGACACCGTCATCTACGAGGCGCACGTCAAGGGGCTGACGCAGACCCATCCCGACATTCCAGAACAGATCCGCGGCACCTACGGCGCGGTGGCGCACCCGGTGATCATCGACCACCTCAAGAGCCTGGGTGTCACCGCGATCGAGCTGATGCCGGTGCACCACTTCGCCAACGACTCCACCCTGGTCGAACGGGGCCTGTCGAATTACTGGGGCTACAACACGATCGGCTTCTTCGCGCCCGACTTCAAGTACTCGACCGGCAGCACCCCGGGCGGGCAGGTGCAGGAGTTCAAGGCGATGGTGCGCACGCTGCACGAGGCGGGCATCGAGGTGATCCTCGACGTCGTCTACAACCACACCGCTGAGGGCAACCACATGGGTCCCACATTGTCGATGCGCGGTATCGACAACCCGGCGTACTACCGGCTCGTCGACGACGACAAGCAGTACTACATGGACTACACCGGGACGGGGAACAGCCTCAACGTCGGCCACCCGCATGCGCTGCAACTGATCATGGATTCACTGCGGTACTGGGTTACCGAAATGCACGTCGACGGCTTCCGGTTCGACCTGGCCTCGACCCTGGCCCGCGAGTTCTACGATGTCGACCGGCTGGCGGCGTTCTTCGAACTCGTCCAACAGGATCCGACCGTCAGCCAGGTCAAGCTCATCGCCGAACCGTGGGACGTCGGACCCGGCGGCTACCAGGTGGGCGGTTTCCCGCCGCAATGGACGGAATGGAATGGTAAGTACCGCGACACCGTCCGCGACTTCTGGCGCGGTGAACCCGCGACCCTCGACGAATTCGCCTATCGGCTGTCCGGGTCGGCCGACCTCTACGAGCACACCGGTCGCCGTCCGGTGGCCTCGATCAACTTTGTCATCGCCCACGACGGATTCACGCTGCGCGATCTGGTCTCCTACAACGAGAAACACAACGAGGCCAACGGCGAGGACAACAACGACGGCGAGAGTCACAACCGTTCCTGGAATTGCGGTGCCGAGGGACCGACCGACGACCCCGGCATCATCGAGCTGCGCGCCCGACAGCAGCGCAACTTCCTGACGACATTGCTGCTGTCCCAAGGTGTTCCGATGATCTGCCACGGCGACGAGCTCGGTCGCACGCAGCAGGGCAACAACAACGGGTATTGCCAGGACAGCGAGCTCACCTGGATCGATTGGGCCTCCTGCGACACCGATCTGTTGGAGTTCACCCGCAAAGTCTCGGCGTTGCGCGCGAACCATCCGGTGTTCCGCAGGCGGCGGTTCTTCTCGGGCAAGCCGGTGGGCCGCCGGGGGCAGGGCGGCCTGGCCGATATCGCTTGGTTCACTCCCGACGGGGACGAGATGACCGACGAGGACTGGGGCACCAGCTACGCGAAATCCGTCACCGTTTTTCTCAACGGGCACGGCATACCCGACCGCGACGCGCGGGGCCAGCGGGTTCTCGACGACTCTTTCCTGCTGTGCTTCAACGCCCATCACGAGCCACTCGAATTCACGCTTCCGCCAAAGGAATTCGGTGCTTCCTGGCAAGTCGTGGTGTTCACCGGTCCCGAGCACGCGACACCCGCCGACGAGGTGCCCGGCGGAGGCGCGCTGACCGTGGACGCGCACAGCGCGGTGGTGCTGCAAGCCCTGGAGACCGAGCGCGCCGGTTGACATCTTGTCGATCCCGCGACATCGATCGGCTGTTCGATCTAAAGATCGCCCTTTCGCGTAGGCGAAGGACGACGAGGTCCGATGCCGTGCGTCAGGGAAGGACTGTTGATGGACGAGCCCGGTGCGGACGCGAATCTGCAGTCGGTGCTGAGGTGGTGCACCCTGACAACATCGCCGAGAAGATCCGCGACCGCGCCGCCGACCCCATCGATGTCGGCGGCCACACCATCCGCGCCACCCTGAGCGTCGATGCGACCATCGCCCTACCGGGCGAACCGGTCTCCTCCGTCACCGCGCGCGCCGACGCGGCGATGTACCGACAGAAACTGGGCGGGCATGATGCCGTCACCCGGTTCTTGATCGAGCGCTCCCTGCGCCGGACACGCCGGGCGTGACCTGCCCGGCAGTGACATGCCGAACCCCAGCTCGATACGCTGTGCCTGCAGCGGCCTCGTTACAGGAGAGGGCAAATATGTCAAGGACAGTGGTTGTCGGCGCATCGAGCGGGCTCGGGCGCTGCATCGGCGTGGGACTCGGACAGCGCGGGGAAAACGTCGCCCTGCTCGCCCGGCGGTTGGAGCGCCTCGAAACCGCCGCCAAGGAGGCGGGGCCGGATGCCATCGCCCTGGCCTGCGACATCACCGACGAGTCATCGATTCGGTCGTCGCTAGACCGGGCCGCCGACGCGTTGGGTGGTATCGACAACGTCGTGTACACGCCCGCGATCAGCCCGCTGGTGCGCATGGTCGACACCGATGCGGACACGTGGCGCCGGATTTTTGAAACCAACGTGATCGGCGCGTCGCTGGTGACTGCGGCGGCCTTGCCGCACCTGACGGCCTCGACCGGCAAGGTGATCTACCTGTCCAGTGACGCCGGCCCGTACGGCCCGTCGTGGCCGGGCCTGGGAGCCTACGGTGTCAGCAAGGCCGCGCTGGAGCGACTCGTCGAGGCGTGGCGCGCCGAGCATCCCGACATCGGCTTCACCAACCTGATCGTCGGGGAGTGCCCGGGTGGCGAGGGCGACGGGGCGACCGGAATGAACGTCGGCTGGGATACGGATCTGGCCATGCAGGCCTACCCGTTGTGGGTGCAGCGCGGCTGCATGCCAGGCAAGTTGATGCCGGTCGAGGACCTGATTGAGGTGGTGCACATGATCCTGCGCACCAATGCGTCTACCTCGATGCCGGTTGTGGTGGCACGGGGCGGACCCGCCAGCGCCGCCGTCCTCGCCCCGGCTCAGTGACGACCGAGCCGCTCTCGCGCCAGGTCGGTCACAAAGCGGATTGGTGACACTGGACGGAATGCCAGCGCCGTGTCGGTCAGCGCGTCCCTCGTCTCGGCGGGCAACTCGATGTCGGCGGCGGCGACGTTGAATTCGAGCTGCTCGACGCTGGACGCGCCGGGAATGGCGACGACGCCGGGATAACTGATCAGCCAGGCCAGCGCCACCTGCGCCGGCTGGGCGGCAACGTCGTTGGCGACGTCGCGCAGCAGCTGCAGCAGCGGCTCGAGGCGTCGCAGGTTTTCGGTGCCGAACAGCGAATTGATCGCGCGGATCCCGCCCGGCCGGTTGTCGACGTTGTACTTACCGCCCAGCAACCCCTGTTCCAGTGGGCTATAGGCGATCACGATGCGGTTCTCCCGTTCGGCGAACGGCACCAGGTTTTTCAGCGCCTTGGGGAAGGCGAGCGAGAAGTGAACCTGATTGCTGATGACCGGCCGGCCCAGCGCGGCGTCGGCCTTCTGCCAGCGCTGAAGCGAATAGTTCGAGACGCCGGCGGCGCCGATGGCGCCGCTGTCGAGGAGGTCGCGCATGCCCGGCATGATCACCGAATCGGGCACCACCGGGTTGGCCTGGTGGATTTGATAGAGCGGAATCCGGTCTAGCTGCAGCCGCCGCGCGCTGGCCCGCTCGCGCTGCTTGATCACCGCCGGAAACGGCGCGACCGGAAAGACTTTGCTGGCCACCGCGACCTCGGCACGCTCGTCGCCGAGCGCCTCGCCGAGGATCCGCTCACTTTTGCCCAGCCCGTACACCTCGGCGGTGTCGAACAGCGTCACACCCAGCGCGCGAGCGCGTTGCACGATGTCGCGGGCGGGACCCGCGGCGTAGTCGTCCCCGTAGCCCCACTCTCGCGAGCCGAACTGCCAGGTGCCCAGCCCGATCCGGCTGACCCGTCCGACCCCGTCGACGTCGACATATTTCATGTGTTCACCGTACTGGCCCAACACTTGCCGCTTCGACTAGTCGGGGATCTTGCCGACGATGTAGTTGGCGATGCTGACGGCGGTCTGCCGGGGCGCGCCGGCATCGGTCGTGCCGAGGTTGACGACATACAGGTCGACCACGACGTTCGACTTTGCCGCGGCCGCTCGGACAAAACGCACCTTCAGACCCTTGGGTGCCAGACCCATCGTGGTGATGCCGTTGCCGGCGTCGGCCGGCGGGCTCAGTGACAGCTGGTAGGTCGGCCCGCCCCGGGCGGTCAGCGTCACCGGCGCCCCGCCGCAATCACGCCAGCCGTCGACCAGCTTGGTCACTTGTGCTTGTGCGGTCGGCGAGTCGCGAAACGCCATCACCGCCTGGATGACCTGGACCGACTTCAACAGCGTTTGCGTGTCGGAGTACGCCTCCGCGCGATAGCGCAGCATCGCGGTGAGGTCGTAGGCCTCCGGGGCCCCGGGCATCACGGCGCCCCAGCACTGCGGACGATCGATCGTCGCGTCCGTATCGCTCTTGCTCGGCCGGTCCCAGGTCTGGCCGGCTTCCAGGTTTTGGTCGTTGGTAAGGCCTTTCAGGGCGTCCAGTTTGGGCAGCAGCCTGATCACCTCGTCGGGCGCCACCTTCGGTGGTGGCGGCGGCTCGGCGCTGGTGCCGGGGATGGCCGTGATTGCCGGCGCGGCGCTCTGCTGCGGCCGCGAGACGGTCAGGGTGGACAGCGTGGCCCACCCCGCCAGGGCGATGACGGTCAGGGTGATGAATGCATACGACAGCGACAACCCGACGAGCGCCCGGTCACGTCCGAGCTCGCCGGTGCGCCGGATTTGCGCCAGGCCCAGATGCCCGAGAATCGCGCCGACAGGGGCGAACACGAATGCGAACACCACCGACAGCGTCGCGAAGGTGTTGACCGGCGGGGGCTGCGGCGGCGGGGGTGGCGGCACGAAGACCGGCGGTGGGGTGTGGGGGGCGCGGCCCAACGGATCGTAGCTCAAGGATTCTGGGCTAAAGGGGCTAGAGGGGCTAAAGGGATTGTGTCCGAACGGATCCTGAGGGTTCGTCTCGGCCTCCTTGGTCTGGGACCCTGCCCAGACTTTAGTACCGGGACCTAGGCCATTGGTAGCTCTAGGCCATTGGTAGTTCTAGGCCATCGGAAGTTGCATTGTCAGCTGCGACGCCACACCAGCTTCGCGTTGCGCGGCGCACCGTTGAGCACGATCGGTTCGGCCGGGCCGAGTTCGAGGTAGCGCTCCCGCAAGCGGGCCGTGCGGTATTGGATTCCGCCGATCCAGTTAGGCAGCAAGCTGACCTCGACGTGATGGGCGATCAGGCCGTCGCCCACCACGGAGAACGGGCCCGCATAGCTCATGTATCCACCGGCCGCGGCGGCAAGCTCGCTGTCGTGCGCATGGTGGGGATCGTCGCGGTCGAACGGGGTTCGGTCGGCACGCATCAGCTGGGCCGACATGTAGCCGTCCGGGGTGTACATGATGACGCCGCGGGCGTCGACGCCTAGTGGGTATGTCACCTCGGACCGGTCCAGCGCGCAGCTTTCGTACGACTCCAGGGTCCAGGCGCCAATCAGCTTGGTGCGCAACTCTTCTGCCGTCGTTGTCGTCATCGGACCGGTGCCCCGGCTGCCGCCTCGGCGCTCGCGGTGAGCGCGGCGATGGCGGCGTCGAACGGCTCGGGGCTGCGCAGCACCCGGCCGAGTATCAGCGCGCCTTCCACGGCGGTGACGGCGTTCAGGGCGAGTTGCCTCGCACCGTCTTCGGGTACGCCCTTCTCACCAAGACGAGCCGCCAGTGTGGCGATCACGTCGCCGAAGCCGCGCCGGGCCGTGTCGGAAAGCTGGGCCGAGGCCGGGATGGATTCGATGACGATGGGTGCCACGGCGCAACCCTCGCGGTAGTCGCTGGCCGTGAGTTCGTCGCGCGGCCGGCCGATGAACGCGGCGATCAGCTCGGCCGCCGTGCTCGCGATGCCCGCTGCCCGGTTGATGTGGGCGATGGTGTCGGCGGAATGCACGAGCGCCACCTCGGTGGCGAGTTCTTCCTTGCCGCCCGGGAAGTGGAAGTACAGCGATCCCCGCGGTGCCGAGCTTTCCGCTACGACGTCGGACAGCGCGGTGCCGTAGAAGCCGTGTTCGCGGAACAGCCGTCGGGCCGCCGCAATCATCCGGTCCTTGCTGTCACTCCTCTTTGGCATGTCGTCCATCATACATAGTTCTTGACATTCCGCGGCAAGCAGTCCTAACGTGGGCATTGACGTAAGTATGACGACCGACATAGTTAGATGAGGGGAAATTGATGACGGAGCTGGACCAGCCGGTCGGTGCGATACCGCCGGTGCATGCCCCGGACCGGGACTCGTCACCGGTGGCGCGTGAGATGGATGGCCACGTCGCCGTGCTCACCATGCAGCACGCCCCGCACAACTTTTTGGGTACCGCGTTGTTCGACGCGCTGCTCGACGGAATCCATTGGGCGGCCGAGCAACATGCCCGTGCCGTGCTGCTGCGCAGCAGCCTGCGTAATTTCTGTGCCGGCGCCGACGTCACCTTGTTCGATAGTGCCCAACACGGCGAGACCCTGGATCTTCCCGTTCTCGACCTGCTGCGCGCGTTCGATGCGCTCCCGATACCGATCGTCGCCGCCGTGCATGGTGCTTGCCTGGGCGGCGGTGTGGAGTTGGCGATGGCCTGCGATCTGATCGTGGCCAGCGAGTCGGCCAAGATCGGCAACATCGAGGCGTCGCTCGGGTTGAACCCGTTGATGGGCGGCATTCAACGGATCACCCAGCGTGCCGGCGCGGCGCGGGCCAAGGAGATGGCGCTGCTGGGCCGTCGCTATGACGCCCGCACGCTGGAACGGTGGAACATCATCAATCGCGTGGTCGCCGACGAACAACTGGCAGCGGTGACCAGCGCGCTGGCTCACGAGCTCGCCAACGGGCCCACCGTCGCTCATGCTTCCACCAAAGCCATTGTCTCGCATGCGATCTCGCACGGCGTTGCGGCGACCGACGAGGCGATGCAGGAGTTGCAGAAGGACATCTGGAAATCCGAGGACCTAAGGGTCGGGCTGGCCTCGCTGGCCTCCGACGGTCCCGGAGCCGCGCGGTTCGGGGGGCGGTAGTCATGGTGCTCCCACTCGACGGTGTCCGGGTGATCGACTTCACCCGGGTGCTGGCCGGCCCGCACTGCACCAAGCATCTGCTCGACCTGGGCGCCGAGGTGATCAAAATCGAACCGCCGCGCGGTGACATCAGCCGCCTTGCGTTTCCGCGCCAAGACGAGATCAGCGGCTACTACGCCCAACAGAACGCGGGCAAACGCAACTTGAGCATCGACCTCAACGTGCCCGAGGCGCGCGACGCGGTGCTGCAGCTGTGCGATACCGCCGACATCATCGTCGAAAACTTCCGTCCCGGCGCGCTGGCGTCCTTCGGCCTGGACTATCAGTCGGTGGCGGCGCGCAACCCCGCCGTCGTCTACGCCTCGATCAGCGGATACGGACAGACGGGGTCGTGGCGAACCCGCATGGCCTACGCGCCCACCGTCCAGGCCGAGGTCGGCTTCACCCTGAATACGTTGCGGCAGTTCGCAGTTGACGGTGACGATCGCCGGTCGGACCCGTTGTCACATGGCGATGTCTACGCCGGACTACACGCCACCATCGCGGTCTTGGCGGCCTTGCAGCATCGGCGGGTCACCGGCGAGGGACGATACGTGGACGTGGCGATGGCGGCGGTGCTGACGTCGCTCAACGAGCGGGTGCACTATGACCTTTCGGACGTCGACCTGGGCGAGGAGACGCCGATCCTGGGCGCCACCGACTGCGCATTCTTCACCAGTCCCGAAGGCCACCAGTTCGTTTCGCCGATGAGTCTGGTAGGCAGCATGAGTTTCCCGTTATATCTGCACGCGATGCGGCGTCCAGACCTGGCCGACGACCCACGGTTCCGCACCCCCCAACTGCGCCGCCAGCACCTGGCGGAGCTGCACGCGATCGTGCAGACCTGGATCTATACCTTCGACTCCATGGGTTCGCTCGACGCGCAGTTCGACGAGGCCAAGATCGCCACCGGTCAACTTCGTGACATCGCCGAGTTCAGCGCCACCGAATGGGCCAAAGACTGGGGGATCACCCGCGACGTCCCCGACCGGCACGGTGGCAGCATCACCATCCCCGCACCGCCCTGGCATTTCAGCGGCCACGACGGCGCCCTCGCGGTGCAAGTGCCGGCGCGTCAGGGCGAGCACAACGACGAGATCCTCAAAGAGATCGGCCTCACCGGCGACGAGATCGACGCGTTGCGGGAAGCCGGAGCGCTGATCGAATCCGCCCGTCCGCCTGCCGTTTGATCGGACTGCCGACGGGTACGCGGCGCCCGTGAGCCTTCGCAGCCGGTTGATACGGATGCTCAGCTTGGGTGGATATGTCGCGTTCAACATGCCCAGGACGGTGACCGCGGCGGGCGTGGCGTTGTTGCTCGGCTGTGTCGCGACCCATATTTACGCAGTGCTCAGCCAACCAGATCGACCCGCCTTCTTCCTGGTGTACGTCGCGGCGGCGGTCACCGGGTGCGGACTGATCGCCGTGCTGCTGTGCTTGACGCGCAGTCCCGTTGCGATGCAATTGAGTTGGGTCCTCGGCAGTGCGGCATCGGTGGTCATTGCCGGGATCGTGGCGGGCACCCGAATCGTGCGGTTGAGCGCGCTACCGGCGATCACCGGGCGGTGGGATGTCGCCGCGGCCACCTTGACGCTCGCCTTCGCCGGTGCGTTTGTTGCTCTACATGCCACGGTGCTGCTGGGTATCAATGTCGCCTACCCGCGACGGCAGCACTGGATGGATTGAGCGGAGGTCGGATGACTACGCTGGACTACCCGGCCTGGCTGCGCGTCGATCATTGGCTCAACGTGCTGTTCTTGACGCTGTCGATTCGCAGCGGTATCGAGATCCTGTCCACCCACCCGAAGTTGTACTGGCACGAGGACTGCCAACCCGGCACCGAATGGGCGCGCTTCACCACGAAGACCATGCCCACCGACCGGCTCTACGACACCCTCGATGAGGAAGAGAATTACAGCTCGTTGGTCGCACTGCCCGGTCACAAAAAGCTCGGCATGGGCCGGCATTGGCATTTCATCTCGGTGCTCGGGTGGATCGCGGTCGGGATTTCCTACTACATCTTGCTTTTCGCGACTGGCCAATGGCATCGGTATTGGCCCTATTCCTGGTCGATCTTCGCCGAGGCGCGGAACGACATCGTCACGTACGCGACGTTCAACCTACCGCCGCTGCTGCCCGGTGAACCGCTGGACGCCATCCAAAAGCTCACATATGCGGGGGTCGTCTTTGTGCTCGCCCCGTTCCAGATCGTCACCGGCGCGGCACAATCCCCGGCGATCGAGGCGAGGTTCCCCTGGTTCGTGCGACTGTTGGGCGGCCGGCAATGGGCGCGCAGTCTGCACTTCCTCGGACTGGTGGGGTTTCTGCTGTTCATCGCGATCCACCTGGCAATGGTGTTCTTCTGGGGGTGGGGACCACTCACCGCCTCGATGATCTTCGGATCGGTCCGCAACACGCATTGGGCGACTGTATGTTCCCTCGCGATCATCGTTGCTGTTGTTGCCGTGCACGTCGCGGCGACGGTGTGGAGTTTGCGCAGGCCGGTACAGGTACGCCGGGTGCTGGGCGCGGTGGTGACACGTGCCCGACTTATTCTGTTGCGCCCATTGAAGTCTCGGCAGAACTATCCGAGACGGATGCTTTCGGCGGAGCATCGGGTCAATGGCAAACCGCCGTGCTCGGTGGCGTACAAGGTGATGGCCGTGCACAACTTCCGCGATTGGCGGCTCCGGGTTGGCGGACTGGTAGAGAACCCGATGACGCTGGACCTCGCCGCGCTGCGAGCGTTGGCTGACCCGGAAGCTCAACGGGTGCTGCACAATTGCGTGCAGGGCTGGACGAGTATCGGTGAGTGGACGGGGCTTCCGCTGGCGCTGCTCGCTGACCTGGTACGCCCACTTCCACAGGCGCGTTACGTGTGCTTTTTGACCATGCAGGACACCGGCCGGGACGAACCGAGCGCCGAAGGGGAGGGCCGGTTCTACGAAGTCATTGACCTTGAACTCGCCTACAAGCCGCAAACCATCTTGGCATACGAGATGAACGGAATGCCGTTGCCCATCAAGCACGGCGCACCGCTGCGCCTACGGGTCGAGACGCAGGTCGGCTTCAAGATGGCCAAGTGGATCGATCAGATCGAATTCATCGACGACCATCGCGGCATCGGCCACGGCTTGGGCGGATGGCGTGAGGACAACGTCCATTACGACAAAGACGTGGAAATTTGACATGCAAGAGGCGGCGATGGTGCGTCCCGAACTGATTGGATTGGACGAGGCGGCACGGCAACGGGTGCGCCGACGAATAGCCGCCAAAGGCGGCTATTGCGGTTGTTGCGGGGCAACGGATTTCGATGTCGGCGACGCGCTGTTTCTCGGCTTCCTGTTTCTGGACGAGGACCACGACGCGTACATGATCGCGTTGACGTGTCGTAACCGGGAGTGTGCCAAACCGCGGACCGGAATCATCCTGCCGGAGAAAGACTTTCTCACCGGCGAGTCCGTCCGCCGGGGCGCAAGCGCTTGGCGGTCGCTGGCGGGGCATCGGTGAAGACCGGCCGTGCGAGGCCAAACCGGTCGATCAGGTTCGACAGACCGTGCAGCTCCGTGCACAACAGCTCGAAGCGACGTTGGTCGTCGGTGTCCAACTTGCCCAGTGCGCTGTAGTGCACCAGCCGCCGGAACCGTCCTGCCATCGCGGTACCCCATCCGATGCTGAAGTCGTAACGGCGGCCCTCGGTGATGGGCTCGTCGGCGTCCGCGGCCCCGAGCGCGCGAAGTGCCGCGATTTGGCCGCTGAGCAACACGACGTCCTCGTCGATGTCGATCTTGTTGGGCGCGGAGTTCATGGCTTCGGCTTGGCAATGCTCACCACATCGGGCGAGTCGGCCAGAGTGAGATGGACCCGGTGGGGGCCGACGGCCATGCCGGAGACGCGAAGCGCGCCGGCAGCGCCGGTCGGACCCGCACGATAAGGGACGACCCGGATCACCGGGATGGTGTGCTGGGCAAAGCCGGTAAAGCTGTTCGTTTCGAGCACAACCAGTTCGTGATCGGTGGCGGCATAGATTCGGGTGCTATCGGTGGCCAGGTAGCGGATCGGCGAGGGCAGCTGGGCGCTCGCCAGTACCTCCAATCCCGCCCCGCCCCGGCGCGAGTCGACGGCGTAGAGCACGTTGCTGTCGTGACCGGCCACGTAGCTGCGGGCCACCGCGGCGCCGTCGCCCGCAGCGACCGCGACGTCGATGCCCAGCGATCCGCGTTCGAGCGGCGGCGAGGACGGGCCCCGAAAATAACGAATTCCGGACGCATCGTAGAGGTGATAGTCGATCTGGCGGCCGCGGTTTGCCCCGTCGATCCGCTCGGCGGCGGCGCCTTCGATCACGGCCGTCCGTAGTTTCCGGAAGCCGTACTGATCCACCGGTGTCACCGACCTGCCGTCGGAAGAGAGAGCGAGCAGGATCCGCATTCCGGCATCCTCGGACAGATAGGCCGGACTCGGACCGGCGTCGAATGCGCCGACTTGGTGCAGCGTTTCCAGGTTCACCCGTGCGACGGTGCCGCGTTCGGGTTGCGGGACGAACACGACCAGGTCATCTCGCTGGCTGATCTGCAGATTGCGCCCAACTGCCAGCGGCGCAGACGAGCGCGTCGTCGCGCGCCGGTGATCGGCCCCCGGGGTGACCTCCACCAGCCGGTTGTCGTCGGTCAGCGCGATGAGGGTCTGCAAACGGTAGGACCATACCGGCTGACGCAATACCGCACCGCTCGACCACCGAACCACCTCGGGTGCGCTCTGCGACGACGTCGCCGGTTGGGCACAACCGGCGGCGGTCAAGAACGCGCCAATCAGCACCAGGCAGCCCAGCCGGTGCCCGCGGCGACGAATCCCGGGAACCAAGCCGCTCACCGTCCCTTCCCGAAATATGCCCCGACCAGGCGCATGTTTCGTGATTCGGGTGATGGGTAGCCGCTTGCAGGCGCGCGAAACAGTCTGGCGCGCTGCAAGAACGAACTTAACGGGAGGACTTCATGGCTCACGCCGCCGTCACGTCACCCACCGATGTGGTCGACTTTCTGTCCAGTCAGCACGAGCAGATCAAATCGTTGTTCACCACGACACTTTCGGCGTCCGGGGACGCCCGCGAGAAGGCGTTCGTCGACCTGCGTCGTTTGCTCGCCGTGCACGAAACGGTGGAGGAGGAAATCGTCCATCCGCGGGCGAAGCGCAAGATCGCCGACGGAGCCGCCGTGGTCGAGCAGCGGCTGGAAGAGGAGCACGAAGCCAAGGCGGTGCTGCAGAAGCTGGAGAAGCTCGACGTCGACAGCGCCGAGTTCACCCGAATGCTGACCGAGCTCCGCGACGCCGTGCTCGACCACGCCGAGCATGAGGAAAAGGACGAGTTCACCAGGCTGGGCCAGGAATTGAGCAGCGACGAGCTGGAGAGTATGGGCCGCGCCGCCAAGCTGGCCGAAGCGATCGCGCCCACCCGGCCACACGCCGGCGTCGAGTCGCAATTGGCGAACCTCGTCGCGGGACCGTTCGCGGCGATGCTGGATCGAGCCCGCGACGCCATCGTCGGAAAAGGCTGACCAGCGGCTGATTCGTTTCGCCAACGTCGGCAAGGGTATGCCCGGGAACATGAGGTTCCCGGGCTACTTGCTGTTCGGCCGGCGATGACCGCGACGAAGCCGACCGCCGAACCATTCCTGCCCGCGCAGCGTTCGCTCCGGTCCCTGCAGACGGCGGCCGAAAAGTGCGAAGGCTGTTCTCTTTTCGAGAACGCGACCCAGACCGTCTTCGGGCATGGCAAGGTCAAGGCGCCGATCATGCTGATCGGTGAACAACCCGGAGATCAGGAAGACCGGGCCGGGTTGCCGTTCGTGGGTCCCGCAGGGAGATTGCTGGCGAAGGCACTCGACGATGCCGACATCGATCCTGAGAGCACGTATCAGACCAATGCGGTCAAGCATTTCAAGTTCACCCGCAAGGGCGGCAAACGGCGAATTCACCAAAAACCCAACCGCACCGAGGTGGTCGCGTGCCGGCCCTGGCTGCTGGCCGAGATCGACGTGATCCACCCGCAGGTAATCGTGTGTCTCGGCGCTACCGCCGCGCAATCCCTGCTGGGGGCTTCGTTTCGGGTGTCTGCCCACCGAGGTGAGGTGCTGACTCTGGCCGCAGCGGCGCCCGCAACGACCGCGGACGAGGGGCCGGCCGTGGTGGCGACGGTGCATCCCTCGGCGGTGCTACGGGATCGCAGCGATCGCCGCGACGACGCATACCAGGCCTTCGTGGACGATCTGCGCAGCGCACGCTCGGCTCAGCTGCGCTCGGCGAGCTGAGCCGGCCCGTCAACTGTTCTTGTGCGGCAGGAACTCCTGAACCTTGGTTTTCAGCCCCTGCTTGACGAATCCCACACGGTCCTCGTCACCGGACAGCACGGCGGTGGCGGTCGCCTTGAACTGATCCCAGGTGGCGTGCGGTGGGATGGGCGGCATGTCGGGATCGGTGTAGACGTCGAGCACCGTCGGGCGATCGGCCGACAAGGCCTCGCGCCAAGCGCTGGCGAGGTCCTCGGGATCCTTGATGACCATCGCGTTCAGGCCCAGCCCGGATGCGAAGGCCGCGAAGTCGACATCCGGAAGTACTTGGGACTCGGCGAATTTCGGCGCGCCCTCCATGGCCCGCATCTCCCAGGTGACCTGGTTGAGGTCGTTGTTGTGCAGGATCGCCACGATCAGACGCGGATCCTCCCACTCCTGCCAGTACCGCTTGATCGTGATCAGTTCGGCCATGCCGTTCATCTGCATGGCACCGTCTCCGGCGAATGCGATCACGGGTCGTCGCGGGTGAGCGAATTTCGCGCCGATGGCATAGGGGACACCGGGCCCCATCGTCGCGAGGGTGCCCGACAACGACCCGCGAATATTGCCGCGGAACTTCAGGTTACGTGCGTACCAGTTAGCAGCGGAGCCGGAATCGGCTGTCACAATCGCGTCATCCGGCAGTTGCGGCGAAAGCTCGGAGAACAGTCGCAGCGGATTGATCGGGTGAGCGTTGACTTTGGCTTCCTTGTCCATCGTCTCCCACCACCGGGCGACATTCTTCTCGATGCCCTCGCGCCACGACCTGTCCGCCTTGCGGCGCAGGTGCGGGATCAGCGCCCGAAGCGCCGTCTTGGCATCGGCGACCACATTGACCTCGTAGGGGAAACGCATGCCGATGAACCGGCCGTCGACATCGATCTGCACCGCCCGGCACTGCCCGAACTCGGGCAAGAACTGGGTGTAGGGGAAACTGGATCCCACCGTCAGCAGGGTGTCACAATCACGCATCATCTCGTAACTGGGCCGGGTTCCCAGTAGCCCGATAGAGCCAGTGACCCAAGGTAATTCGTCGGAAAGCACGTCCTTGCCGAGCAACGCCTTGGCGGCGCCCGCACCGAGCAGGTCCGCGACCTCGGCGACTTCGGCGCTGGCAGCTCGTGCGCCGTTGCCTATCAGCATGGCGACCTTTTTCCCGTCGTTGAGCAGCTGGGCCGCCCGGGTGATTGCGGCATCGTCGGGGGAGACGGCCGGGTACTCGATGCCCAAACTGGACGGCACCATCTTGAAGGCGTGAGTGGGCGGCGAGTACGGCAACTCCTGCACATCGGCGGGAATGATCAACGCAGTCGGGGCTCGCTGCGTCATCGCTACCCGGATGGCGCGATCCAGCACGTTGGGCAGTTGCTCTGGGACCGTGACCATTTGGATGTAATCGCTGGCGACGTCTTTGAACAGGCTCATCAGGTCGACCTCCTGCTGATAGGAGCCGCCCATGGCGCTGCGGTTGGTCTGCCCGACGATGGCCACCACCGGGACGTGGTCGAGTTTGGCGTCGTAGAGTCCGTTGAGCAGGTGGATCGCGCCGGGGCCAGACGTGCCCACACATACCCCGACCCGCCCGGTGAACTTGGCGTAACCGACCGCTTCGAACGCGCTCATCTCTTCGTGACGTGCCTGAATGAATTTCGGTTGATTGTCGGCGCGTCCCCACGCGGCGAGGAGTCCGTTGATGCCGTCGCCCGGATAGCCGAAGACGTGCTCAACGCCCCACGCCCGCAGCCGCTCCAACAGGTAGTCGCTGACCTCTTGCTTAGACACTCGTCATCCTCTCTCGAACTGTCGGGATGAATCCCGAACGCCGTCCTTGGGGCTCCACGGGTTTGACGCCCCAAACGGCGAAGGCGGGAAGGCCCGCCGGCCGTGGCCGAGTCCGCGACCGCCGCGGCGGTAACGGGCACGAGCGGGCAGCATCGATACTTCCCACGCGGGGGGAGGTACCCCCGCAGATGCCCATTAAGCATGTCGCAAACCTGTGACTCTGCGTAAAAGATCGGTTCGACCCGAACGGCTGGTCCGAGGTCCGCCCGGCCCTGACGGGAGCGGTTTGCCAGGCGGGTCAACGGGTACGCCGCGCAGATGCCTAGCGGAGGTCCAGCACCCGTCGGCGCGCCGCGTGCGCTGGCCCTGGTGTGCAGTCTCAAACGCAGTCCGACGCCGTCGAGCAGTGAGCTGCTCGCCGAGCAGGTGCTCGAGCAGATGCGCAATGCCGGGGCGCGCTGCGAGTCGATCCGGTGCGTCGACTACGCGATAAAACCCGGCGTAGCGGCCGATATGGGGCCCGGTGACCAGTGGCCACAACTGCGGGAAAAGGCGCTTGCCGCCGATATTTTGGTGCTGGCGACGCCGGTGTGGCTGGGCCACCTGTCCAGTGTGGCGCAGCGGGTGCTGGAGCGGTTGGACGCCGAGCTGTCCAACACCGACGACGCGGGCCGCCCGACCATGGTGGGTAAGGTCGCGGTGGTCGCGGTCGTCGGGAACGAGGACGGCGCGCACAAGGTCACCGCGGACGCGTTCCAGGCGCTCAACGACATCGGGTACACGATCTCTGCGCAGGCCAGCACCTACTGGAACGGTGAAGCGATGCAAACCACCGATTACCGAGATCTGGACAAGGTGCCCGACGCGGTCGCCTCGGCTACCGCTGCCGCCGCACGAAATGCCGTGTACCTGGCCGGAGTGCTGCGCGACGGCACGTATCCACCGTACGAGTGAGGAAGGGGCCACGATGACCGGGAAACACCGCGCTAAGGCCGAGAAATCCGAAGAAGACATCGACCCCGATCCCAACGTTGCCGGATCGCGAGCCGGCAGCGACAAGGACGGCAGCTATGTCGGTCGCGCATCGTCCGATGATGACTTCGGCAGCGGCGAAACCGGTGCCGAAGCGCGCAGCCAGGACGGTTGAGCAGCGATCAATAGCCTTGCGGGAGAACGTTTCTCGGAGCAAGAAGGTGCCGCTGGATCCGAGTGCCTACCGTGGGATAACCCGTCGCTCACAGGTGATCAACCCCACCAATTGTTTGACCAATCGAACCGGGGGAAGCCCTTGAAGATCACCGGAGCAAGAGCAATTAGCGAAAGAGAGGTGTCCCATGGGGGATGACAAGAGCGGACCGCAGGAAGCAGTGAAGGGCGCCGTCGAGGGCATCAAGGGCAAGGCCAAGGAGTTCGGCGGAACCATCGCCGGCCGCGACGATCTCGTCGAGGAGGGCCAGGCCCAGCAGGACAAGGCGGACGCCCAGCGCGATGCCGGAAAGAAAGAAGCCGAAGCCGAATCCGCCCGCGCCGGCGCGAAGGCGGCGGAGGAACGGCAGAAGGACGCCCAGTAGTTCGGTACGACGTTAGTAGGCCCGGTCCCGTAACGGGACCGGGCCTACTCGGTTGCGGTAGTGCAAAAGTTTTGCGAATGAGGTTTCAAGCCGGAGCGCGTGGTTACCCATCGCGGTGATCCGCGGGTACCCTGCGGGACGGACGCGAAGGGCCACGATGAGTATTAGCAGTCGCATATCGAGACTCGTGGCTTTTCTGCGCCTCCGTTACCCAGCCGTCGCGCCGCCGGTCGGTTATGCGCCGCTGCTGGCGCTTTTGCCGCGGCGAATGTCCGATGACGAAATCTCCGCAACCGCAACCAAACTTCGGATGTTGGCGTGCTCAACGATCGAGCGAATTGACGTCGGTGTCGAAATCACCCGCGCCACCGACGAACTGCCGCTGCCCGATGACGTTGACCGGGTCTGCCGTCAACTTCTTCCGCTCGAGTGACCTGGGCGGTCACGGCCGGTCGATGTCGACCACCAGCGGGCGATGATCGGAGATTGGCATCAGTTCGGACTCGGTGGTGGTGCCCCTGAGGGACGGATCATCGGTGAGGATGTGATCGAGCTGGCGGTCGGGCGCATCGGCGGGGAAGGTTTTGTCCGCGCCCAGCGCCCGCATGCCCGACCACCGTCGGACCGCCGCAGGCGTCATGTTCAGATCGCCGGTGAGCAGCCGCGGACCCGAAAAGCCCCGCAAGTCATGCACGAGCCGGCGCAGTTGACGCCGATTCCAGCCCGGGACGAAGGACAGGTGCGTGTTGGCGACGGTCAGCGCGCCCAGCGGCGTGCTCAGCTGCGCGATCACCGCCGTCCGTGGTTCCTCGTCGACCATCATCACCCTGTTCGGCCCGGGCAGATACATGGGGAATCGGATCGGGATCCGGGGCAGCCGCACCACTTGCCAGCTGGTTGCCGGGAACCGCGACAGCAGGGCTATTCCGTACGCCGCGGTCCCCGGTTGCTCGTCGCCGGTGGCGGCCATCCAGGTGGCCCCCGGGGTGCCGGAGATGGCCGCCACGAACCGTTGTTCCACCGCTCCCATGGCCTCGGCGGCCACCGTGGTGAAATCGGTGCGATTGGATCGCGGCTGGTCGCAATCCACCTCTTGAAGGGCCAGCACGTCGGGGTCTATCCGTCGCACGCAATCGACCAGGCGCGCCGGTTCGACACCGTCGCCGACGATGCGGCCGTGCAGGATGTTGAAGGTGGCTAGCCGCATCAGTTTTATGCTCCGGACAGCCCATCTTGCAGGCCGGCCAGACGGGCGTTCAGCGGAACACCACCTCTCCGACCGCCATCAGTCGGGGTAAGACGTAGGGCGGCAGCGCCGGTCGAGCGCCGGCGCGAGATTCGAATTGACTCCGGAAGCATTGCGCCGCAAGGCGTTTGCGCGCGACCGCGAACTTCGCGGTAGGCACCGAGTACCCGCGGTCCCACGGCACCGCCGCATCGAAGGGCGTGGCCCAGTGCCACATCCAGATCGGATACTCCAAAAGCACCGCATCGGTGCGGGCGCAGGCCGCCGCCGCGGCGCGTCCGACGGCCTCGTGATCCGGATGCCCGTCACCCCGCCAGGTGGCGGCACACCAGGGTGTGACGGCGCTGGTTGCCAAAATCTCGCTCAGCGAATCGGCCAGCCTGTCCTCGTAGTCGGTCAGCTGACCGTCGGGCAGGCCCAGCGAAACCGGCGGCGGAACGCCCAACATATTTGTGGCCCTGCGTAGTTCGTGCCTCCGGATGGCTTCCATGCGAACCCGGTCCATCGGAGCCGCGCCGGGGTGCACCGCCCCGCCGTCGCTGACCGAGACGACCTGTACGTCGACGCCCGACGCCACGAGTTGCGCGATCGTGGCTCCCAGCCCGAGTGTCTCGTCGTCCGGGTGAGGGGCGACGACAACCAAGCCCGGGCAGTGCGTTAAGTCCAGGGGCGCCAACGGTTCCCGGTCAAGCGCGGCCAGCCATACGGGCGTCGGGGTGCCACTGTGGGTCAGCGGCTTCGCCGCGAACCTGGTGCAGTTGCCCGTCGATAGTGTCTTCATCTCGCCCTCAGTGCCGATGCCCCGCCAGGCGCCCGAGCGCGGCCAGATCCCGTTCCGCATGGCTCTGCCGGATGTAGATGCTCAGGTCGGCAACCCGTTGGGCGTGCCGCCCGTCCTGGCACAGGGGCCCCGGTCCCAGCGCGCGGCCGGTACGGGTGATTGCTTCGTCGGCGGCGTGCTCGACGATGGCGCGGATGCGGCGGGCGAGCAGCTCGGCACTCAGAGACCGGTCGAACGGATCGGCGTCGACCCGACTTGCGGCGTCGATCAGCATCGCCTCGCCCGCGGCGAGTGCGGCGTCGACGGCGCCCAGGTGGGCCAGCGAGTAGGCGTCGGCGGATTCGCTTGCCGCACAACGGTACAGCGGCTCAGCGACCTTGCGTGCTCCACCGAGCCAGCAGGCGGCCACACCAATTGCGCCGTGCCAAAAGCCGGGCCGATTCAGGTAATCACCCGGTTCGCCCACCGCGACGGCCTGGGCGTTGGTGAATTGCACCGGGCGGGTGTCGCTACCGGCCATGCCGGTGTTCCACCACGTGGTCGGCAACGCCTTGACCGCGGGATCGACCAGCGCGACCGCGAACAAGCACCGGCTACCGTCTTCGAGCCGCGCGGTGACCAGGGCGTGCGTGCAGAAACCCGCCCCGGCGCACCAGACCTTGGTGCCGTTGAGGATGTACGCCCCGTTGATGTCGGTCGCGGTGAGCACCGCCTCCGGCGACTCGGCGGCCCACACGCCCCACAACTGGCCCAATTCGGGCGGCTTGCCGCCCAATTCGTGCAGAATTGCTACCGCGTCCACATGGGCCTCGGCAATCCGCGCCGCCACGATATCTTCCTCGGCCAACAGTGCCAGCCGTTGCCAACGTTCCAGCGTGCGTCCCGACGCCGGCAGCGGCAGTTCGAGTCGCCCAGAGTCGAGCCAGTGCTGTACCAGTCCGGCGGTCACGCGCAATCACCCGCTGCCGATCTGCCCAATGCCGCGAGGTACTGCCCGATTCCCTGGGAGGTGCGCGTGCGGTTGCGTGCCGATCCGATCACCGACAGGTCGGTGTCCCGGTGGATGGACAAGCCAGCGGCTTCGAACCGCTCGGCGAGGTCGACGTCTTCGCCCGACGGCATGGTGCGGAACCCGCCGACCCGCCAATAGGCGCGGCCGCTGCAGCCCATGTCGGCAATGTGGTCGCACCGGTCGGTGCTGTGCACCGCGCCCAGCACCATGTCGGCACCAACCTCGAGCTGATGGATCAGCCAACCGGGATTTACCCGCCTGGTCGCATCGACGGTCGCGTACCAGCACCGATCGTCCCCGGACAGGGAACGCCCGTAGCCGAAGCCGACCGCACGCGCGGTACCGCTGTTGCGGGCGTCGATGGTCACGAAGTGCACGTCCCGCCCGTAGTGTCCGGCCAACCGGGCGCTGTCCTCGTCGGTCGCGTCCAACACCACCACGACCGTCACGGATATCGGCGTACACAGCGCCGCCGTCAGCACCGCGCGCAGACACGCCGGGAGGTCGACAGTTTGATCGTTAACGGGAACCACCACGACGACCCGGTCGTAGGCGCGGAACGCACGTGTTGACATGTTGCGTTCGATTGCCCACTCGGGTGCCTTTTAAACAGTTGACAACAGCCGTTCGGGGTTGTTCCGGTTGCTCATTCGGTCCGCCGGGTATGTCTGATCCACATGGCACCGATCGAGATGGCCACGCAACCGCCCGAGTGTTCGGCGCCGTTGCGGGCGGCGCTGCGTGCGGCGGCGTCTGCACTCAAGGAGAACGGCCCGCGCTTCGCGTTGGCCGGCAGTTATGCGTTATGGGCTTATGGCGCACCCGAACCCAGCCACGATGTCGATCTCGTCGTAGCCGAATCCGACGTGGCGCAGGCCGCCGACACCTTGCGGCGTGCCGGATTTGTCATCGAGCATCCGCCCGAGGATTGGCTGTTCAAGGCCCGCAGCGACAATGCGCTGGTGGACGTGCTGCACCGGCTCAACGGCGAGCGGGTGGAAGCGGGCACCTTGGACCGTGCCGAGCACCGTGACGTGCTCGCCATAACAATGCCGGTGCTGCCGCCCACCATGGTGCTCGTACAGAAGCTGCGCTCACTCAACGAACATCACTGCGATTTCGCCAAGTTATTGCCCGCCGTGCGCGCGATTCGCGAGCACCTGGACTGGGACCACGTCCGGCGACGGACCGCCGACAATGATTACGCGGTCGCGTTTTTGGTGCTCGCCGAACGCCTGAGCCTCACCGATTAGTGATTGCGCAACTTGGCGACGAGCTTGTCCTTGGTTAGACCCGAATAGCCGGACATGCCAAGCTCTTTGGCCCGCTTTTTCAATTCCGGGACGGTCCAGTCGCTGTAGGAACCGGATTTACCGCCTTTGCGCGAAACCGACGACTTGCCGCGGCCGGCCGCGGCGTTGGAGATCCGCGCCGCCTTCTCCTTGGAGTCCCCCTGCTTGCGCAGGTCCTTGTACAGTTTTTCGTTCTTGATCGACGAATTCGGCATCTGTCATCCTCCTCGCGTGATGAGACCGCTGCCACCGAGTTGCCCGGGCCGCCCGTCGATAAACGCAGGGCAACCGAATCCGCGCCCACCGCGGTGCAAGCCCATGCCCCGCCGCAGGGTTACCCACCCCTGCCGCGGGTAGTCGGCAACGATGACCCGGGCGGCAGGCGACGACATCGGTGGCGTGGTGGCCATCGGCGCGTCGGCCGGGGGTGTCGAAGCACTGTCCAAGCTGGCCGGCGGCTTGTCGCCCGATTTGCCCTATGCGTTTCTCATGACGTTGCACATGCCCGCGGGTTCGCCGAGCATTTTGGCGCGCATCATCGACCGCAGCGGACCGTTGCCGGCGGTCGCTGCTGAAAATGGCGGGGCGCTGAAGCCCGCCCATATTTTCGTCGCGCGCCCGGATCACCATTTGCTGGTGCCGATCGCCGCATCGTGCTATCGCAAGGGCCGACCGAGAACGGGCACCGGCCCGCGATCAACGCATTGTTCCGTTCGGTTGCGGTGGCGTTCGGACCCCGCGCCGTGGGAGTGCTCCTCTCCGGTGTGCTCGACGACGGCGTATTGGGGCTCAAGGCGATTCGCGCACGCGGCGGCGTCACGATTGGGCAATCCCTCGACGACGCACTTTTTCCGGCATTGCCGGGGAAAGCCCATGACGCCGGTGTGCTGGATCGACAGGCGGCGGCGGCCGACATCGGCCAAGTATTGAAAGAGCTCTCGGCGCGCGAGATCAAGGAGCCGGTCATGGAGCCTGACAGCCGGATGGAACTGGAGAACCGCATCGCCATGACGGCGCGCTTCTCGGCGAGTTTCGACTCCCAGGAACTCGGTCCGGCCTCGGGCTACACCTGCCCCGACTGCAATGGATCATTGGCGGCGATCGGCGACGGCCACTTCCGCTGCCGCGTCGGTCACGCCTGGACGGCCGATGCGTTGCTGTCCGCGCGCGACCGGGAAGTGGAGGGAGCGCTGTGGGTCGCGCTGCGCAGTCTGCAGGAAAAGGCGAAGCTGGCTCGGCAACTGGCCGATACGGTGGGTCCAGGTCCGCTCCACCGGCGCTACAGCGCGCAGGCCGACGAGACCGAACGGGCGCTGCACGTGCTCGGTGAGCGGCTCACTTCCATGACCGACCCGCAAGACGGGGCACCCGAGGCGGGTGGCCCCAGTGGCTGAGTCGGTTGTGCTGCTCGGCGCGGACCGCCACCAGGACGTCGTGGTGCTGACGGCCACGGGCGTCCTGGACGGTACGACCTATCGCACCCTGCGCGACGGAGTGATCAAGGCGGCACTCGAAGAGCCGCGAGCGGTGATCGTGGATGTCAACGATTTGGCGGTGCCCTTCGCCTCGGCGTATGTGGTGTTCACCAGCGCGCGTTTGCACGTCAGCACCTGGCCGGACGTGC
Organism: Mycobacterium sherrisii; assembly: GCF_002102355.1. Classification (GTDB taxonomy): domain Bacteria; phylum Actinomycetota; class Actinomycetes; order Mycobacteriales; family Mycobacteriaceae; genus Mycobacterium; species Mycobacterium sherrisii. The sequence goes on from NZ_LQPT01000033.1 coordinate 48,175, forward strand.
CGATCCTGTTGGTGTGTGAGGACCGCCAGTCGCGGCGCGCGATCACCGCGGGCGGCGTCGCGCGGTATGTGCCCGTGTTCCCCGACCGCGACTCGGCGGTGAACGCCGCACTGCATCAAAAGCTGGACGGCCGGCAGCGCGCGCGAACACCGCTGCCCGCCCGGCCGGTCAGCATCGGACTGGCCCGGGCCCTGATCGACAAGTGGTTGACCGCCTGGGGGCACCGCGATCTGATTCCCGTCGCCGGCACGGTCGCGACGGTCTTCGTCGAAAACGTCCTCGGCCACACCGACGGCGCGCCGGTGCTGATCGCCGAGAGTTACCGAGACACCATTACCGTCGCCGTAGAGGACGGCAGCCCAGTGCCGGCGGAACGGCGCGAAACCACCCATGGTGCCGAAATGCTGTCGGGTTTATCCATGGTGTCCGCCCTGTGCCGCGCCTGGGGCAGCACCCCGACGCCGTCCGGCAAGACGGTATGGGCGCTGGTCGGCCCCGAAAACCGGCTTTAATCCCGCGAGTATTGTGCAAGTCCTCCACACTTGACCGGCCGACCTTCGACGGGATCTCCATGGACGCCACCACCGACGAGTCCTTCGAAGCATTGTTGCGGTACATGCGAGATTCGCGCGGGTTCGACTTCACCGGCCACAAGCGCACTTCGCTGATCCGGCCGGTCCGGCATCGGATGGACCAGGCCGGATACCGCTCGTACGAGGAATATCTCGACGTGCTGCAGGCAAGTTCGGACGAATTCGCGTCGTTGTTCAACACCATCCTGATCAACGTCACGGCCTTTTTTCGCGACGAAGAGGCCTGGGACTTCGTCCGCGACGAGGTCATCCCGCGGATGCTGGCCGAACGCGGCCCCACCGACCCGATTCGGGTCTGGAGCGCCGGCTGCGCCTCCGGGCAGGAGGCCTACACGCTGGCCATGCTGCTCGCCGAGGCGCTCGGGCCCGAGGCATTTCGGCAGCGGGTCAAGATCTACGCGACCGATATCGACGAGGAGGCGCTCGCCGAGGCGCGAGCTGCCAGCTACGACGCCAGGGCCGTCGAATCGGTGCCGCCGGATATCCTGTCCCGCTATTTCGAACAAGTCAACGGCCGCTACATCTTTCACAAAGATCTGCGTCGCGCGGTGATCTTCGGCCGCAACGATTTGGTCAAAGACGCACCGATCTCGCGGGTCGACTTCCTCGTCTGTCGCAATACGCTGATGTACCTCAATGCGGAGACGCAACGAAATGTGTTGGGCCGCCTGCATTTCGCGCTTGGTCCGCAGGGCACGTTGTTTCTCGGCCACGCCGAGATGCTGCTGAGTCATAGCGATCGGTTCACTGCGCTGAACCTGAAGAACCGCATCTTCCGCAAGGCGGTCGGCACCCACGGCGGGGCGGAGCGCTACGACCCGGCAGCCTTCTATGACCGCACCGACGAGTCGTCGGGGTTGACCACGGTGCGCGAGTTGGCTTTTCGCGCCAGCCCGGTGGCACAGATCGTGGTCACCGGGGAAGACACCGTGGCAATGATCAACCAGCAAGCCGAGAGCATCTTCGGCCTGTCGGCCCGCGATATCGGTCGGCTGCTCAGGGATTTGGAGGTGTCCTACCGAGCGGTGGAGCTGCGCGCCTATCTCGAGCAGGCCAAGGTGGAGCGCCGCTCGGCGCGGATCCCCGATGTCAAATGGCAACGGCCGGGCGCGGAAACGGTGTGGTTCGAAATCCACGTCAACCCCTTGGTCGACGCCGAGAACGGATTGCTGGGGGTGTCGATCGTCTTCTTCGACGTCAGCGCCACGCGCGCGCTGCTGGACAAGGTCGTCCAGACCAACCGCCAGCTCGAAGCGGCTTACGAGGAGTTGCAGTCCACCAACGAAGAACTCGAGACCACCAATGAGGAGTTGCAATCCACGGTGGAGGAACTCGAGACCACTAACGAGGAGCTGCAGTCCACCAACGAAGAACTCGAGACGATGAACGAGGAGCTGCAGTCCACTAACGACGAATTGCACACCATCAACGACACGTTGCGCGAGCGCAGTCTGGAACTCGACGGTGCGACAACCTTCCTGGATTCGCTGATCAATTCGGTGCAGATGGGCATGGTCGTGGTCGACCGGGAGATGAAAGTGGTGGTCTGGAATCGGGGTTGCGAGGACCTGTGGGGGCTGCGGGCCGACGAGATCGCCGGCACCAAACTGACGTCGCTGGATATCGGATTGCCCCTCGATACGGTGCTGCCGTTGATCGGCAACGCCTTTGTGGATCCGGAGAGCTCGGGCGAAACGCTGGTGGACGCGGTCAACCGGAGGGGACGTCCGGCGCGGGTGCGGGTCACGTGCACGTCGTTTCGGTCGAACGACGGTGCGGCCGGTGGAGCGCTGTTGCTGATGGAGGTTTTGGGCTAGTCACGCAGTTGCGCGACCGCCCGCCTGGCGGCCTGCTGCGCTTGTTGGGCACGCCGCACGGATTCTTCGGCGCGGCGTCGTGCCATCGCAACCGTTTGGGCCGTGGCGCCGATGCCGGCCGCCAGATCCTGGCGTCGGCGCCGGAGTTCGTCTGCCCGCAGCCGCGCGGCTTCGGCGCGGGCGGCCGCGTCGTCGAGGGCTCGCGTCGATGGCTCCCGGAACTGATCGTCGGGCGGGGCGGCACCCGTCTGCGCCGGCGGTGTGGGCGCGCTGGCGCGCTCGGGCGCGGGGGGTATCGGGGCGCCGCGGGCAATGGCGGCAAGCACGCCACCGATGTCATGCACCGGCAAGATGAGGTCCGCACCGGCTTCGGCCGCGGCCATCGGCATCGAGGGGTAGTCCGCGGTCCCGGGGCTTTGGGCGATGACGATGGCCCCGGCCCGCTTCATCGCCCTGACTCCCTCGGCCCCGTCTCGGCCGGACCCGGACAACACGACGGCCAGTGCGCGCGGCCCGTACGAGCCGGCAACGGACACCAGCAACACGTCGAATCGACGCTCCGAGATCGACCCCATTCTGCGCAGTCGACAAGTCCGGTCTGCGACCAGCTCCATGTGCATGTCCGGCGGACAGACGGTCACGGGCCCCGGTTCGATGGTTTGGCGGTCGCGTGCCCAGCACACCGGGTGCGCGGTGGACCGTTGCAAGATCATGGGCAGCACGCTCGATTGCCCGCCGAGGTGCTGTTGCACGACGATGGCGGCACCGAACTCCGTAGGCAAATCGCCTAGGACCGCTAACAACGCCTCTAACCCACCGGCCGAGGCCATCAGGACCACCAACTCGACCCCGGGTCGCTGGGTGTCGGTTGCCATGCGTCCAGTGTCCTCCGCCCGCCCTGATCCGGCCTCGGGAACTTTCGCACTATCCAGCCGGCGAAGGACCCGGACAGCCAGCGAAGCCGCAACGGCGCCGCGTTTGGCAGTCGGCCACGCCGGGTACTGCCCAGGGTCGCGGGCTTCCGCCCTTGCGCCAAAGACCTCGACGGCAGTTCGAACCGGATACGGAGGGATTTCGTCGTGAAGATCGCGGTCGTGACCGGAGACGACGTCGCCGGTGACGGGCCAGCGCAGCTATGTTCCGCGCTCGCCACTCGCGGGCACGACGTGACATGCCATGCGAGGCAACAACGGCGGCCCCGCGCCCAACGCTCAGCCGAGCCGAATTTTCGGGTCGTGGCGACACGTGTCGGACCGCCGCCAGGGGGAACCGCCGCCGACGTTCTGCCTTTCGTGGGTGATTGGGCGGCCATCCTGCAACGCCGGTGGTCACACGACCGGCCCGACATCGTGCACGCGCATGGCTGGCTGGGCGGGCTGGCGGCCCAGCTGGCTGCACGGCGGCAAAGCTGGCCTACCGTCCAGACTTTCCAGTGCCTGGCCGCAGCAAGGACGTCATCCGCCGACCGGTCCGACGATTCCGCGAGACAACGCATCGAGCCGCTGTTGGCGCGGCACGCCGACTGGGTCACCGTCGAAAGCACGGCCGACCTCGAGGCGCTCACCCGGTCGCTGCACAGCCGGTCGCGGATGTCGGTGATCAGTGGTGGCGTCGACGGTGATCGGTACACCCCGGTGGGCAGGGCCGACGATCACAGCGCCGCCCTGCCCGGCCTGCTCCGCGTCTTGTGTATCGCGCAGAATCCGTTGTGGGTCAATGGAATCGACACGGTGATCGCGGCATTGTCCCGGGTCGCGTCCACCGAGCTGGTCATCGCGGAAAGCGGGCCCGACAGCTGTCGCGACGACCGGGCGAGAGCCAAGTTGGAGCGCTTCGGCGCAAAGTTGGGTGTGGACCAGCGGATCAGGTTCCTCGGCGCCGTCACCGATGACGACATGCCCGCGCTGCTGCGATCCTGCGATGTCCTCCTCTGCACGCCGCAACGACCACCCACAGCCGCCTCGGTCTTGCAGGCCATGGCCAGCGGGCTGGCGATCGTCGGCCCGGCCATCGGCGTGCTGGACGATCTCGTGGTCCACGACGTCACCGGCCTGCTGGCAGCCGGGGACGATCCCAGGGATCTGGCGTCGGCACTGAGAATCCTTGCGGCGGAACGTTTTCGCTGCAGCGGCATGGGGGCGGCCGGCCGCAACCGGGCGTTGTCGCGCTACACCTGGGACCGAATCGCACTGGACTCGCTGGCGATCTATGAGAAACTCAGCTCAGAACGCGTAGTGGGTGAAGCAATGGAAGAGGTCACACGGTGACCGGTGCGCAGTCATGACGAGCATCACCGAAAAGAAACCGCACGGCGTGTCCAACGGCGCGGGCGACGTTCTGCGTGACTCGTTGAGCGCCAACCTCAAAGCCGCCGGTGACATGGGCGTCCTGTCTCGGCCTTCCGTGGTTCGACACGAGCAGTTCCGCACCTTCGATCCCGAGGACGCGCGGCGGTTCTTCGCAGCCGCCTACACGCCGGGCTGGCGAATCACCGGTATCGGCAGGGGATCGGCCGTCAAGCACCGGCGCTACACCGTGCCGGCGGTCACGCTCGACGACGTCCTGATGCAGGGCCGGGTCAACTGTGAAATCCCGGGCGCCGATGACGTGTTGGTGATCCAACCGCGCGCGGGCGCATTGACGGTGAGCGCGAATCGGTTGCCCGAGCTGGACCATCCGGTGCTCGTCGCCCACGACATGCCCTGCGTGCTGTGGGTCAACTCAGGGCGATTCGACGTGGTCAGCATCGGGTCGGACGTGTTGCGTAAGGCGGCGGCCGGACAGTACGCGCCGTTGCCGCAGAAGATTCGGTTCCTCGATTGGCGTCCGTGCTCCAGTGCCGCCGCGCGCGCCTGGCATCGAGCACTGGAATACGCGAAAGCCACGCTCTGCTCGGCCGACACTGCGGGCCAACCGTTGATCGCCGCGACGGTGGCGACCGTGCTGGCAACAGCGTTACTCGAGTGTTACCCCTCCAACCTTACGGCGGACAGCGACGTGCTGAGCGACCCCGCAGTGCCCGAGGCGCTCAAGGATGCGGTGTCGTTCATCCACTGTCATGCCGGCGCCGACGTCGGGATTCATGAAGTTGCGGCGGCCGTGCACCTCACCCCGCGGGCAGTGCAGTACCTGTTCAGGCATCAACTGGACACCACTCCGACGCGGTATCTGCGTCGCGTCCGGTTGCACCGCGCGCATTTGGACCTGTTGTCCAGTGATCGCTCACTGACCACCGTGGCCGAGGTCGCCCAGCGGTGGGGATTCCTGCACACCGGCAGGTTCGCCGTGCAATACCGCAAGACCTACGGTCAGAGTCCACACACCACGTTGAGACAGTGAGTTTTGGTAACCGCTCGGGTCAAAAGGCCCTGCGCAGCTTGCCTTTCTGAGGTCAAACGTGGCGTCCTGCACACTTTGGGGTCTGCGAACCCGCGCCGATGCGGCTAGGCTCTTGACAGGTTGAGTCCGCAGCTGCCGATATTTCGGGGCCATTGGGACACCGACGTCGCTTCGGTCTACTTGATCCCTCATCCGATTGGGCGTACTCGCATGACTTCATTAGCTTTTCGACCGACCACCGACATGTGCGGCCAACCGCGCTGCCGCTTTTCGATCGACTGCGCCGGGGCGCAGTTGCATGTGCACACCCGCAGATCGGCCACCGTATTGGGCGTCCACGGCGAAATCGACGCGTTCAACGCGGACCTGGTGGGCGACGGGATTCGCCGGTACGCACGGCTCAAAGCGCCGGTGGTCCTGGACCTCAGTCAGCTGGATTTGCTGAGCGCGGCCGGGTTTCGCATGTTGCTCATTCTCAACGAAGAACACGAGCGCGCCGGATTGCACTGGAGCGTGGTCAGTGGGGCGCGATCGCGCCGCGTCGGCGCGGTCTTCCCGAAACACGGCTTGCCGCTTGTCGATTCGGTCTCCGAGGCGCTTCACATCGTCGACGACCTGGTTCAGACGCGCCGGCGGTGGCTCGCCGTCCCGGCTCGGCAACACGAGCCGCAGCGCGACAACAGCTCCGGGCGCGCCGCGGGGCGCCGCGCGATCGCCTGAGCGATCACGCTGTCTTGGCCAGCCCGGCAGTCTGAGACATGCCGGTGCCTCGGGCCACCCGCCGGATCAGCGCACGGGTCGCCTTTTCCAGGATTTCCTGGGCGGCGTCCGGCTGCCGGGTCCGCTCGGCGCGCCCGGTCGCCGCGGCGATGGTGAGCTCTTGCTCGTAGCCGGTGACGACACGGGGATCCACATAGGAGCCTCGTGCCACCGCGGGCGTGTTGCCCAGCCCCTCGGCCACCTCTTTCATCACTGCCGACTCGACGCGCTTGATCACCCGTTGTGACACTGGGGGATCCGCGTCGGCGAACGCCACGGCCGCCAGCACCGTGCCATGCCAGGTCCGCAGATCCTTGACGGTGAATTCGTCGCCGACGATTTCCTTGAACCGGGCATTTAGATCGTCGGCCCGCAGCTCAGTCCAGCCGGACCCGTTGCGGTACACCAACAATCGCTCACCGTGTTGGGTACTGCGCATCAGCGCACGCACCGCGCGCACCACCGCGGCGTCCTGCACCTCCACGGTCCGCTGCACGCCGCTCTTGGCGGGGTAATCGAACGCGACCGCATCCCGGCGCACCGTCACGTGCTCGCGCAGCAGGGTCGCGATTCCGTAGGACTCGTGTTCTTCGGCGTATTGCTCTCCGCCGGAACGGAAGTAGCCCCGGTCCAGCAGGCGCAACCCCAGCGCCAGCACCCGCTCGCGCGACGTCCCGCGCCGGGACAGGTCGGCCACGATGCGATCGCGAAAGTCCGGTAGCCGAGTGGACAACTCGAGGACGCGATCGAACTTCTCCTCGGCGCGCTCCTGCTGCCACGCCGCATGGTAAAGATACTGACGGCGTCCGGCCGCGTCGGTGCCCACCGCCTGGATGTGTCCATTCGGATGAGGGCAGATCCACACCTTCTTCCAGGCCGGCGGGATCACCAGATCCTTGATCCGTTGCAGGGTTGCCTCGTCGGCCAGCGGCTCGCCGTCGGCGTCGTAGTAGGCGAATCCCTTGCCCCGCGGCTTGCGGGCGATTCCGGGCCCGTCCAGGACGCTTCGTCGTAGCCGCATGGTCGTCGTCTCCCAGTCTTGTTGGCTGATCGGGAGTTACCCGCCCGCGGGGGGATTCACACGGATGGATTGTCCGTCGCAACGCAAAACGACCCGCCACGTCGGTGTGGCGGGTCGTTAGCGCGGGAGAATCTAGCCGGCCATGAACTCGTGGTAAGCCGATTCCAGATTCGCCGGCAGGGCCGACACGTTGCACTGACGCTCGGTCTCGCCGATCGGCGCCAGAATGCCGCGCAGGTCGTAGTACTCCTGCGGGTGCGCGGTGAAGTAGCCGCGAAGGTTGGATGCGGCTTCGGTCCTCGGCTGTCCGTAGGCAGCCATGACGACCTGGTTGGCGGCCGGGTGAGCCGCGAGGTACTGCTCGGCGGCGCCCTGCGCCGAGGACACCGTGGCGTTCACGCCCGCAGGGCTGCAGTCGGGTGCCGCGGCCGCGGACGGCGCACCGGCGATCCCCAAGGCCAGACCCCCGAGCAGACAACCGGCACTGACGCCGGCGACTCGCCGGCGCGCGACGCTATTGCTGAATTTCATGCTGTTGTCCTTCGATGATCGACATCAATTGACCGGGGTGCCCGATACCCAGAGACCAACGTAGCTGGCAGAGAACGCGACAGTGCCTTAAATTTGCGGGCAGCTAATGTGCGCCGGGAGGGGTTTGACTCGCGGCGGCCACGCCCATCAGTATCCGACGGCCTGTCGTGATCAAATCGTTACTAGCTAAGGCAGGTATCAGCAAACTCCCCTTAAGCTCGTTATCTGGCATCAATCGAAGCGTGGAGTAGCAGCCGCAAAGCCAGTGAGGGTTGCCCGGTGAACCCAGTGCGCCGCGGCGGCAGCCCGCCGAGACGGCATCGGGCTAGCATGTGCGGGAGCCGCTGCAGTCACCGCCCGCGGGGGAATTCTGATGGTCGAGATTCGCTTGGAACGCACGATCGCCGCGCCTGTGGAGCAGGTTTTCGATTGGCTGGCCGAACCGGTCAATTTCGCCGCCGCTCCGCTGGTGCTCAGGGGCAAGTGGGCTAAGGGCACGACGGGTCCCGGCCCGGGCGCCGTGCGTGAAGTGATCGGCGCCGGCACCTGGTTCCGTGAAGAGCTCACGGTTTACGACCGGCCACGCAGCTACAGCTATCTGATCCTGCGATCCTTCCCGCCGTTCGATCACGACGGTGGCACCCTGACATTCACCACGGTCGGCGACGCAACCCGGGTGGACTGGCTGACCAGTTACACCCATGCGGCCGCGGTGGGGGGCAAGGCGCTGGAGGCGGTGACGCGCCACCTGTTGCGTCCTAACCTCCTCGCGATTCTCGACGCATGCGCCAAGGCGCTGCAGAAATAACCCAGTCTTGTTGGTGCGCGGCGTTTTCGGCACCGGCTCAGCGGTGCGGAACGACGGAGTCGGCCAGCAGTGCGCCCGTGACGACGGCGGCCACGATCAGTACCAGCGCCGCGGCCGGCCACACCCACAGCACGCGCTTGCGTGACGCCGCGATGATGATGCCCGCGACGGCGAGGACGGCGGCGAGCCCCACACCGCCCCACGTCACCGCATAGGCCCAATCGAGTGCCGAAGTGTCGCAGGCGTTGGGCGAACACGAGTCGGTGGCCATCGCGAAGAAAAAGGAGAAAGACACCGACAGCGTCCCGGCAATCACGGCCAGCACGAACAGGATGACCGTGGCGATGGTGTCGGCCGTCGAGCGCTGCTTGGTCTCGGGATGCTGGGCGGCAGTCATACGGCAACTCTATGCCCGCATCGTTTCCTGGCAACGCCGCATGGCGGCCCGCCGCTGGGGTACCCGGAACGGGTGGACGTTGCCAAGGACATCAGGGACTTCTTGATGACGCGGCGTGCCCGGATCGCGCCCGAGCAGGTAGGCATGCCGCCGGGGCGGCGGCGCCGAGTGCCCGGCTTGCGACGTGAAGAGGTTGCCCAGCTGGCCGGCGTCAGCATCGAGTACTACACCCAAGTAGAGCGCGGGAACGTTGCCGGCGTCTCCGACGACGTGCTGCGTGCCATTGCCCGGGCGTTGCAACTCACCGAGGCCGAAGAGGCGCACCTGTTCGATCTGGTGCGCGCCGTCAAGGGCGATCGGGGCCGACCGGCGCGGCCACCGGACCGCGGCCTACCCGAAGGCGTACAGGCGCTGCTGGACGGCATGGTCACCGCACCGGCGATCGTGATCAACGGCCAACTCGATGTGGTGGCCGCCAACGCGCTCGGGCGTGCGCTCTACGCACCCGTTTGCACCGGGGCGAAGGCGACACCGAACCTGGCCCGGTTCATCTTCCTCGATGCCGCGGCCCGCCGGTTCTTTCCCGATTGGGACCGCGAAGCCGACGACGTCGTGGCGCTGCTGCGGGCCGAAGCGGCCCGCTCACCCGACTCGCCGGAGCTCGGCCGACTCATCGGTGAACTCACCGCTCGCAGCGAGCAATTCCGCGGCAGTTGGGCAGCGCACAATGTCAAGGCGCATCACCATGGTGTCAAGCGATTTCACCATGCCGAGGTCGGTGAATTGACGTTGACCTACAACGTCTTCGACATCACCAGTGTGGGCGGCTTGTCACTGATCGGCCATACCGCCGAACCGCAATCACGATCCGACGAAGCGCTGCGGCTGCTCGCCAGCTGGGCCGTGACTGAGCACCAGTCCGACGCGGATCCTCGAAATGACAACGCGTCCACCTGACCCGTAGTCCGTCTGGAAACCACTGGGGCGACCACGTTTTGGTGGTCTAAGGTGTCAGGTGCTGGATAAGTTGACGTGCGGCGTTGCGGCCGCTGAGCACCGCCCGACGGGACATCGGGGACATGACAGTCACCCTCTCACACCGCAACCGGGCCCGTGGTGCGGTCGGCGCGCCCGCCCGGACACGTGTGCTGCGATTCGCTGCGCGCGGTTTGGCGAAAGTTGCATAGTTGGACGCGCGTGCCGATATAAGATTCCGGTATCCGGGGTGCGGCGACGGGGCCGTGTTCGAGGGGGGAGCGGCGATGAGTGCTCGGCGATCGAGGCGAGTGGCCGACCCACTGTCCGGCGCGTTACCGCCGAGCCGCACCCTGACCGTCCGTGCGGTCGACGGCACTCCCTTGCACACCGAGGTTTTTGGGCCGCCCGAGAGGCTTCCGATCGTGCTGACACACGGCATCACCTGCTCGATCAGGGCGTGGGCGTACCAGATTGCGGAATTGGCCACCGAATACCGGGTGATCGCGTTCGACCACCGCGGACACGGCCGCAGCGGCGTGCCGCGGCGCTGCGCGTATAGCCTCAAACATCTTGCCTCCGACCTCGATTGCGTCTTGGAGGCGACGGTGGCTCCGCACGAGCGCGCGGTGCTGGCCGGGCATTCGATGGGAGGCATCACCATCGCCGCCTGGTCGGCCCGTTACCGGCACAAGGTCCATCGCCGAGTCAATGCCGTGGCGCTGCTCAACACCACCACCGGTGAGGTCGCCCGCCGGGTAGAGCTGCTGTCGGTGCCGGGGCTGCTCTCGCCGGCGCGGGTACTCGCCGCGCGCGGCCTGATCGCCGCGTTCGGCGGACTGCCGATTCCGGCGACGGCGCTGCTGGCTACTCGCTCCGTGGTGGCGATGCTGGCGGTCGGAAAAGAGGCAGATCCGAACACGGCGAAATTCATCTACGAGTTGTTCGCCCAGACATCGCCCGCCGGGCGCGGCGGCTGCGCCAGGATGCTGGTCGAGTCGCTGGGTGCCCGCTACCTCGATCTGTCCGGGCTGACGGTGCCAACCCTGGTCATCGGTAGCGAGAACGACCGACTGACACCGCTGCGCCAGGCCCGCGAGATCGCCCGCACCGCACCCAACGTCGTCGGTCTTGTCGAGTTACCCGGCGGCCATTGTTCGATGCTCGAATATCCGCACGAGGTCAACCGGCAGCTACGCTTGCTGGCCGAATCGGTCAGCGTGCACGCGGAGCCGATCAGCTCATAGCTTGGCGCTGACCTCGGCGGCCGCGCGCTGACCCGACCTGACGGCGCCGTCGAAGAACCCGGTCCATTCGTCGGCGGTCTCGGTGCCGGCCCAATGGATCGGGCCGACCGGTTCGCGCAGCCAAGGACCGAACTGTGTCCACGACCCCGGCGGCACCGCCGCGGTCGGTCCCCCAGGGGCGAAAGCCTCGGTGCCCCAACGATAATCCGTGTAATCGAGGGGTGTGAGGGCCGCATCCCCGAACAGCGACGCGAAGCAGCGCAACGCGTCGCGACGGCGTTGATCGGTGGGCAACGAATCGAAGGCGCGGGCGTCGACAAAGCCCATCAGGATGCCGGGCCCGTCACCGTCCGGACTGACGTCGAACGTGATGAACACCGGCCCCCGATCGGAGAGCGCCTGGCCGGAAAAGCCGTTGGCCCGCCAAAACGGTGTCTCATAAGCCGCGAAGGCCTTACTGAGCCGGCCCTGCGGCCAGCGGTCGAACAGGTGGTGGTACTCGGCGGGCAGCGGGGGAGTGAACTCGATGGCCGCCCGGTGCGCCGGTGGGATCGCGACGATGACGAACCCGGCCTCGGCCGCGCCGCGATCCGAGGTGACCGTGACACCCGCACCGTGCCGCTCGATGCGCCGGACGGGCGCGTCGAGCACCACACGTGCGCCCAGGGCGTCGGCCGCCGCCCGGGCGATCTGCTGCGTGCCGCCCGGGAAATGGTCCTGCTGGGCGCCGTCCCGGACATCGAGCAACCGGTCCAGCCCACCGGCGGCACGCACGTAGCGCACCGCGTGCAGCATCGACACGTCCTCGAGTTCGCATCCCCAGGTCACCCGGGCCATGATCGCCATCAGATCCCGAGACGAGGCGGTGGCCCGGACCGAGCGCAGCCAGCCGGCGAACGACAGGCTGTCCAGCTCGCGCGCACGGCGGGCCTGCCACGGGGCGTCGACCGGGATGCTGCGGGTGATTCTCTCGAATTGCCAACGCAGGCGGCCGATGTCGAGCAGCCCGGTCAGCGAGAGCTTGGGGATGGTGCCGTGATACGAGCGCGTCCAACCGCGCCAGTGGATGACGTTCTTGCCGTCATGGTGGGTGGGGGTGGTCGGGATCGAAAGTTCGGCGGCCAGCGCCAGCACGGCGTCTTGGGTGGGGCCGACGAACGCGCCGCCCATGTCCACTGGCAGCCCGGCCACGCTGCCGGTGAAGGAGCGCCCGCCAACCCGGTCTCGGCCCTCGAAGACCACCACGTCGTGGCCCTGGTGGGTCAGCGCTCGCGCCGCGCTCAGGCCGGCAAAGCCCCCGCCGACCACCACAACATCGACAGTCCACGACGGCTTCGTCACGCCCCTAGTCAACCGCATGGTGACGTGGCCTCGGCAGCGCGGTCCCGTTCGGGGTTCTCCTCACCGCGATGGCAACGGTATGCCGGCGGGGGCACCCCGGCTAATCTGCGGTCACGTGACAGTTATCGAGCCGACCGCGACCGCCGGTGCTCAACCGCAGCTGCGCACCGTGGCCCTGGGCAGCATGATCGGCACCACGATCGAGTGGTACGACTTCTATCTCTACGCCACGGCGGCGGCGTTGGTATTCAAACCGCTGTTCTTCCCGAATGTTTCGCCGACTGCCGGAACGCTCGCGTCGTTTGCCACCTATGCGGCGGGCTTCGGGGCCCGTCCGCTCGGGGCGGTGGTGTCCGGCCACTTCGGCGACCGGCTGGGCCGCAAGACCGTTCTGGTTGTCGCCCTCGTGACAATGGGTTTGGTTACCACCGCCATCGGGCTGCTGCCCAGCTACGCCCAGGCCGGCCTGCTGGCCCCCGCACTGCTGGCGGCGCTGCGGGTGCTGCAGGGGCTGGCCGTGGGCGCCGAATGGGGCGGTGCCGCCGTGCTGTCGGTGGAGCACGCACCGCCCGGCCGCCGGGGACTTTTCGGTAGCTTCACCCAGCTCGGTTCTCCCGCGGGCATGTTGCTGGCGACGTCGGTGTTCTATCTGACCCGCAAGGTCACCGGCAGCGCGGAGTTTCTGAGCTTCGGCTGGCGAATCCCGTTCTTGTTCAGCGCCGTTTTGGTGGGTATCGGGTTGTTCATCCGCCTTCGGCTGACCGATGCCGCGGTCTTCGACCGCCTCAGAGAACGTGACGACCTCGCGGCCCGGCCGGTGCTGGAAGTGCTGCGCCGGCAGCCGCGGAATGTCTTGATCACCACCGGGTTACGACTGTCGCAGATCGGCCTGTTCGTGCTGCTGACCACGTACTCGCTGACCTATCTGCAGGACACGTTCGGTAAGAACAGTGGGATCGGTTTGCTGGCGGTGTTGATCTCGTCGGCAATCGGCCTGATCAGTACCCCCGGCTGGGCGGTGCTGTCCGACCGGATCGGCCGTCGGCCACCGTATCTGTTCGGCGCCGTCGCCGGGGTGGTGGCACTGACGCTGTTCTTCGTGGCCGCCGCAACGCGGTCGCCGCTTGCGGTGTTGCTGGCGATTGTGTTCGGCGTCAACGTCGTTCACGATGCGATGTACGGCCCGCAAGCCGCCTGGTTCGCGGAACTCTTCGATACCCGGGTTCGTTACAGTGGGTCGGCTCTGGGCTATCAGGTTGGAGCCGTGCTTTCGGGTGGCTTTGCGCCGCTGATCGCGGCGGCGCTGCTGGTCGTCGGTGGCGGTAGACCGTGGTTGATCGTTGGGTACTTCGCGGTACTGGCCGCAATCACCGTCATCGCGGCCCTGGCAGCGCGGGAAACGTACGCGGATCAGATCGAGTGAGTGCAGTGAGCAGGATATATCTCAATGCCTTCGACATGGCATGTGTCGGGCATCAGTCGGCGGGACTGTGGCGGCACCCGCAGGATCAGGGTTACCGGTACCGCGAGCTCGGCTATTGGACCGAGCTGGCCCGCATCCTAGAGGCGGGCGGCTTCGACGCGCTGTTTCTGGCCGACGTGCTGGGCGTCTACGACGTGTATGGCGCCTCGCGCGACGCGGCGGTCCGCGACGCCGCCCAGTTCCCGGTCAACGACCCGACCGCCGCGGTGTCGGCGATGGCCGCCGTCACGGAGACCCTGGGCTTCGGGATCACGCTGTCGCTGACCTACGAGCAGCCGTACGCGCTGGCGCGTCGGTTGTCGACACTGGATCACCTGACCGATGGGCGAGTGGCGTGGAACATCGTGACGTCCTACTTGGACAGCGCCGCACGCAATCTCGGTCTGGACGCCCAAATTCCGCACGATCGGCGTTATGACATCGCCGACGAGTATCTCGAGGTTTGCTACAAGCTCTGGGAGGCGTCCTGGGAATCCGATGCGCTGGTACGCGATCCGGAGCGTGGAGTGTTCACCGACCCGGCCAAGGTGCACGACATCGAACACAAGGGCCGTTACTTCACCGTCCCGGGACCGTTTCTGTGCGAGCCGTCGCCGCAACGTACCCCAGTGCTGTTTCAGGCAGGGGCGTCGCCGCGGGGGGTCAAGTTCGCGGCCGCCAACGCCGAGGCCGCGTTCATCTCCGGTCCGACCCCGCAGATCGTGCGAGGTCCGGTCCGGGCATTGCGGGAAGCCGCCGCCGCGCTGGGCCGAGACCCGCGTTCTATCAAGGTGTTCACGATGGTGACCCCAGTGGTCGCCGAGACCCGTGAGCAAGCGCTGGGTAAGTTGGCCGGGTATCGCGAATACGTCAGCACCACAGGCGCTTTGGCGCTGTTCGGCGGGTGGACGGGGGTCGACTTGGCCGAGCTCGGTGACGAGGATCCGTTGCGCTACAGCGAGACCGATGCCAACCGGTCCGCGCTGGCCTCCTTCACCACCGACGAGCGGACCTGGACCGCACGCGAACTCGCCGAGGAGATCGGCATCGGCGGTCGCGGCCCGGTGCTGGTGGGTTCGCCCACCGACATCGCCGACGAGCTGGAACGGTGGGTCGACGAGGCCGACGTCGACGGTTTCAACCTGGCCTATGTGACGACACCGGGCACCTTCGTGGACTTCGCGAAGTTCGTCGTGCCCGAACTGCGTCGCCGCGGGCGGGTGCCGGAACGGGTGCCGCGCAGCACGTTACGGGAACGGTTGGGCGGCAAGGGGCCGCTGTTGCCCGACGATCACCCCGGCGCCGGCTACCGCCGCTGAGACCAGCACCGGGCCCGTCGGCGCCGAGCGGCAGGCTACGGCGCCACCGTTAACCAGTCGGCGAAACCGGACGGGTCGTGGCGGCCCAGCGCGCCGTGCTCGTAAAGGCCCCAGCCCTCGACCGGATCCCGGCCGTCCTCGACGCAGACCGCGCGACCGACGTGGTCGATCACACCGAAGCCGGCGCGTCCGACGATGGCCGGGTCGGTCATGTTGTACGTCAGGCGTTCGGCGAACTTCTCGCCCTTCCACATGCCGTGTATCCAATCGGAATCACCGCCGTAGCCGCCGCCGACGTGAATCGGTACCGGCAGCTTGGACTCGACGTCGAAGTGCACCGGCAAGCCGTCGGGTGTGGTCGCGTCGATGGTGGCGCCGGTCGGGATCCGGGTACCGGAGCGGTAGTGGATCTGCACCCGGGGCCAGCCCAGCTGCTCCACGCGTCCGTCGCGCCAGATCCGGGTGCAGTCGTTGAGTGAGCGAAACCCGTTGGGCTCCTCCTGAATGATCAGCACGATGGCGAAGTCGTCGAAAGCCATTGGTACATAAAGCCACCACATGCCCTCGAACGGCGGGTCGGCGGGCCGTCCCGCCGGCTCGGCCTCACCGATCGGGCGGATGCCCCAGGATCGGTCACGGCTGCCCAGCCACGTGCCGGGATCCACCGTGATCCTTTCACCGTCGATCACGATGTGTCCGCTCCAACTGCCGAGTTGGGCAAATCGCTGCGCATCCAGGGTGACCCGGGTGCCGGACCGCAGGATGTGCGGCTGTTCCTGCACGACGTCGAACAGCCCCGTCCAGGTGAGATCGGCAGCGATGCCCTCGGTTTCGTCGAGGACGATGCGCAGCTCGTGCAGCGGCTCGATCACCTCGACGCGGTAGCCGTTGACGTGCTGGTTGAGCCGGTCTTGATCGATCGCGTCCGAAACGTGCACGGCGGTCTGCGTGTCGCCGCGCCGGACGAGCACGAAGGCATCCTTGACGCCGAGGTTGGGATAGTAGCCGATGCCGCTGATGAGGAAGATGTTGCCGGTGCGGTCGTGGGCGTTGAAGTACGACCGATCGTAGAAGTTGCGGTCCGAGGAGCCCGGCCAGGCGATCGGTTGGGGAATCTGGTGTACCGGGTATTCGTCGAGCGGTCCGAGCATCACTGGTCCTCTCCGATAAGACGTTTCATCAGTCCGGCGTGGTAGAACAGCGACTCGACGTCGTCGGGCTTCTCGGTTTCGCCGAAATGCACTCGGCGCGCACCGGTGCGCATGAAAACGCATGCCCACATCACGCCCGAGTACACATAGAACCAGCGCAGGTCACCCACCTCGACGCCGGTGAGTTGCCGGTAGGTGGCGCGCACGTCCTCCTCGCGCATCACCTCGGGCAGCCCGGGGAGTCCGGCCAGACCGGTGAGCTCTTGAAAAACCATGTGCGCGTAGATCATCCACGCGACGTCGAGCTCGCGGGGACCCAGCGTCACCATCTCCCAGTCCAGCACCGCAACCGGCTGGAAGTCACGGTACAAGACGTTGCCCACCCGGGCGTCGCCCCACAGCAGCACCGGTTCGCGTGCGGCGACCTCCGTCGGCCAGTTGTCGTTTAGCCACGCGAAAGTCCGCTCCAACAGCGGCGAACGGCCGATGTCGGGCACCGCGAATTCATACCAGCTCTGCACCCAGTTGAAGTGTCGGCGCAGCGCGCTGTCTCCGGGGCCACCGGAGAGGAATCCGAATGTCTGTTCGGCGTTAGGAATTGAGTGCAACTTCGCCAGCACCCCCACGGTGGCGTCCTGCAGTTCGCGTTGCTTTTCGGCGGGTGCATCGGCGAACCAGTTGTTACCGAAGGTGTAGGGCATGACGTCGGGGGGCACCACACCGTCGACGTAGTCCATCACGAAGAACGGCGTCCCCAAGACATCGCCGGTGGGTTCGAGCCAGCGCACCGGGGGAACCGGGACGTCGGTGAGTTCGCCGACCTTGCGGATCACGTCGAATTGGTGATCGAGTCGGTAAGTGGGAAAGACCTGGACGTCCGATGCGCTGGGGGCAACCCGGGTCACCAGCTTCCGCTGCACCGGCTCCCCGTCTTGCTGCCATCGGGTGGAGAGGATGATGGTCTCCGAGGACATGCCCGTCGAGTCGATGCCGCTTTCGACGGTCACCTCCGGTGCGGCGCCTTCGGGGAGGATGGTAGACAGCCATTTCGACATCACCGCGGGCAATGTCGTGACGTCGCGACTGGAACGTTGAAGTCGATCGACGTTGTCGAGCACGGGTTCAGTGGCCACGCGGTGCCTCCATTCGTTGAGACCTTTCGCGGCAATTACGATACGGTAGGTAGCGATATGAAAGCAGACCCGCCCACCCTTGACAAGGCCCCCGGCGCCGGCCGCCCGAGAGATCCGCGTATCGACTCTGCCATCCTGACGGCCACCGCGGAACTGCTTGTCGAAATCGGCTACTCGAACCTCACCTTGGCCGCCGTCGCCGAGCGGGCCGGCACCACGAAATCGGCGCTGTATCGCAGGTGGTCGAGCAAGGCCGAGCTGGTGCACGAAACCGCGTTCCCCACCGCGCCCAGCGCGCTGGAGGCCCCGGCCGGCGACTTCGCCGCCGACCTGCGGATGATGCTCGAGGCGACGCGAGATGTGTTCACCACGCCCGTGGTGCGGGCGGCGTTACCGGGCCTGGTCGCGGACATGACGGCCGATGCCGAGCTGAACGCCCGGGTGATGGCGCGCTTTACCGACCTGTTCATCGCGGTGCGGACCCGGCTGAGGGAGGCCGTCGACCGCGGAGAAGCGCACCCGGACGTGGACCCCGATCGCTTGATCGAGTTGATAGGGGGCGCCACGATGCTGCGGATGTTGCTGCGGCCGGAGGAGAGTCTCGACGACGCGTGGGTGGCCCAAACCGCCGCCATCCTGGTACACGGAGTCACCCGTTGACGCGGCGACTCGAGGGGCGGGCCGCGATCGTCACCGGCGGCAGCCGGGGCCTGGGCCGGGCGATCGCGCTGGCACTGGCCGCGGAGGGGGCCGCCGTGGCAGTGGTCGGGCGGACCGAACAGGTGTGGGATGACCGGCTCCCGGGGACCATCGGGGAAACCACTGCCGCCATCGAGGCGGCGGGCGGACGGGCCGTGCCGATTCGGGCCGACCTGACCGATCGGGACGACGTGGCGCGGTTGGTGGGGGAGGCGCGAGCGGCGTTGGGGCCCATCACCGTTCTGGTCAACAACGCGGCGTTCACCGCGCCCGGACGCCCGCCGGTGCCGGGCACCGCGGCGCGTCCGAGGGCCGCCCGGCCCGCCGGCGCGGCGAAACCGGGCTGGCCGGGCTTCGTCAGCACACCGGTGTCCGCATTCCGCCGACACTTCGACATCGCGGTGTTCGCCGCCTACGAGCTGATGCAACTGGTATGTCCGGACATGATCGAGACCGGCGGGGGTTCGATCATCAACATCACCTCGGTGGCGTCGCG
Source organism: Mycobacterium sherrisii (assembly GCF_002102355.1). Lineage (GTDB taxonomy): Bacteria > Actinomycetota > Actinomycetes > Mycobacteriales > Mycobacteriaceae > Mycobacterium > Mycobacterium sherrisii. Next base: position 67,263 of record NZ_LQPT01000033.1, read on the forward strand.
GCTGCCCGGCGATGGGCCTTACGCGGATCGAAGCGGCGGTGTCTTGCCTGGCTACGGCGGCTCCAAGGCGGCGCTCGAGCATCTCACCCAGTGCGCGGCGTTCGACTTGACCGAATACCGCATCGCCGTCAACGCGCTGGCGCCGTCGAAGCCGATCATGACGCCCGGACTGTCGTACTACGCAACAGCATTCGACGACACGGCAACCGAAGACGAATTCGCGCGGGCGGCAGTGCAATTGGCGCTGGTGACGCCGGATACCGTCACCGGGCGCACGATCGGGCATCATCAGGTCCTGGACGGCAGCTTTCGTCGGTTTGCGCTGGACTAGAACCGGTACCCGCCGATGCTGGCTACCTGACGGCTTGACGTGCAAGGATAAACCAAGCCCGTGCCGCGACGGCGTGGGGAACCCGGCGAGTGGTGTGTCATATGCCCGATAGGCCGACTGGGCGCGTCGTTGCGCTCATCGTGCTGGTGATCGTTGTTGCTGCGGCCTTGCGGGGATATCTTCCGGTGCGCGACGGGCCGCCGCACACCCAACCGGGCGGGGGCCGGGCCGCGACGGTATTCGTCGTCGTTGCCCTCTCTGCTGCCCTCGCGTTGCTGACGGTGGCCGTCGTCGCGCGACTGCGGGATCCGCGCGCGATGGCGCCCAAGGCCGGCGACCTTTCCGAGCTGCTCGGCACCGGCCGGCGCCGGCCGAGCTGGCGCGTAGTGGTGATCGGGCTCGTCGTGATGGTCGGGTGGTTGCTGATCGTCCTGCTGCTGTCCCGGCTGTCGCTGCCGCACGGCGAGGTTCCCGTCCAGCAGGCACCCGAGGCCGCCGCGGCACCGCACGGTGCCCCACCGTCGCAGGCGCCGCGAACCGCACCGTCCAAGGACACCGGCACCATGCTGGGAATGCTGCTCGCCGCAACGGTGCTGATGCTGCTGGTCCTCGTGACGGGCACGATCCTCATGTCGCGACGCAAAGCACGCGCCGTCGCCCCGCACCCGTCGCTCGACGACGGCAGCGACGACTTGCCCTCGCCGCAGCGCTCCGAATGCCTGGTCCGCGCAGCCGAACTGGGGCTGGCAGAGATGGCGGACCTGACCCGCGACCCCCGGGAGGCGATCATCGCGTGCTACGCCGCGATGGAACGCGAACTGGCGAACTTTCCGGGCGCCGCACCGCAAGAATTCGACACCCCGACCGAGGTGCTGGCCCGCGCCGTCGAACTGCGCGCGCTGCACCGAGACAACGCCGCCGAGCTGGTCAACCTGTTCGAGGAAGCAAGGTTCAGTCCCCATGTCATGCGCGAGACACATCGGGACGCCGCGACGCATGTGCTTCGGCTGGTTCTCGGCGAACTTCGGAGCCCGGCATGAAAAAGCTGATTGCCCTTGGTGTTTGCCTCATTGCCGGTGTCGAGTTGTTGGCGTTGATCGTGCAGGACCGCCGCTTGGTGTTGGTGGCTGCCGGTATCGCCCTGGCGCTGGTGCTGCTCGACGTCCGTCGACTCCTGGGACGCAAAACGGAGCCCGGCGCGGATCTGGACCCCGATGATCTCGGCGATTCGCTGCGCCGCTGGCTTGCCAACACCGAGACGACGATCCGCTGGTCGGAATCCACCCGAGCGGACTGGGATCGGCATCTGCGGCCAATGCTCGCCCGCCGCTACGAGATTGCGACCGGGCAGCGACAAGCCAAGGATCCGGCGGCTTTCCAGTCGACCGGCCGCATGCTGTTCGGCTCCGAACTCTGGGAGTGGGTCAACCCCAACAACGTTGCGCGCACCGGCGATCGGCGGCCGGGACCCGGCCGGGCCAGATTTGAAGAAATCCTTTCGAGGTTGGAGCAGGTATGACCGAGGGCGCTACGATGCCGGCCGGGCAAGCCACCGTGCACTGTGAGGCGGTGCTCGACGAGATCGAGCGCGTGGTGGTCGGAAAGCGCAGCGCGTTGACCCTCATCCTCACCGCGGTTCTTGCGCGCGGACACGTGCTCATCGAGGATCTGCCGGGACTCGGCAAGACGTTGATCGCGCGATCCTTCGCGGCCGCACTGGGATTGCGGTTCACCCGGGTGCAGTTCACGCCGGACCTGCTGCCCGCCGATCTGCTCGGCTCGACGATCTACGACATGCAGTCGGGACGGTTCGCGTTCCGTGCCGGCCCCGTTTTCACCAACCTGCTGCTCGCCGACGAGATCAACCGCACGCCGCCCAAGACTCAGGCGGCGCTGCTCGAGGCGATGGCCGAGGGTCAGGTCAGCATCGACGGCGAAACCCATAGGCTACCTATGCCATTCATTGTGTTGGCGACCGATAATCCGATCGAATACGAGGGCACCTACCCGCTGCCCGAGGCGCAGCTGGACCGCTTCGCGATGCGGCTGGAACTGCGCTATCTCTCCGAGCACGACGAGACGTCGATGCTGCGCCGGCGACTCGAGCGCGGTTCGGCCGAGCCGACGGTCCATCAGGTGGTGGACGCACACGATCTGCTGGCGATGCGCGAATCGGTGGAACAGGTCACGGTGCATGACGACGTGTTGCATTACGTGGTGTCGCTGGCCACCGCCACCCGCCGTCACCCACAGGTCGCGGTGGGCGCCAGCCCGCGCGCCGAACTCGACCTGGTCCAGCTGGCCCGGGCCCGCGCGCTGCTTTCGGGGCGCGACTACGTGATCCCCGAGGACGTCAAGGCGCTCGCGATTCCGGCCATCGCCCACCGCATCACGCTGCGACCGGAAATGTGGGTCCGCAAAATTCAGGGCGCCGACGTCGTCGGAGAACTGTTGCGGCGGGTGCCGGTGCCTCGAACCAACATGGACACCAACCTGGAGACCCCGACGAGTTCGCCATGAACGATGACGAGGTCGAGTTCCGTTGGCGAGCAGCACCTTTGACGCGGGCAATCGCCAGCTGCGCCGGCGTCGCGCTGGCCGGCGCCGTGATCGGCGCCCGCTGGGAGCTCATCGCGTTCGCGGCGCCGCTGCTCGGCGTACTGTGCTCGATCAGCTGGCAACCTCCGGTACCCCGCGTTCGCGTTCAGGGGGCACCGGAGTCGCAGCGCTGCTTCGAAGGCGAACGCGCCCGCGTCACGCTCTCGGTGGCCGGCGACGACCGGCTGGGCAGTACCGCGACGGTGCGACTCACGGTCCCCGACGTCGACGGCATGCAGATCGAGCATCTCGAGTCGCCATCTCGATGGTCGAAAAGCGTTGCGGCAGTGGCCCAGCGTTGGGGACGATACTTCATTGCGGCGCGGGTCGACGTGGTCGCGCGCGGTGGCCTGCTCGCGGGGACGGCGGTCGTCGACGCCGCCGACGTCATCGTGTTTCCGCTTACGCCCCCGCAGTCGACGCCGATACCGCGGACCCCGCTGCTCGACCGGTTGGGCGCCCACCTCACCGCGCATGTCGGGCCCGGTGTCGAGTACGCCGACATCCGCCCGTACGTTCCGGGTGATCAGTTGCGCGCCGTGAACTGGCCGGTTAGCGCCCGGCGCCGGCAGTTACACGTGACAGAGCGGTTGACCGACCGCGCCGCCGACGTGGTGGTGCTGATCGATTCCTACCGGCAGCCGGCGGGCCCGGCGACCGCAGCGACCCAGCGAGCCGTGCGGGGCGCAGCGCAGGTAGTGCAGACCGCGCTGCGCTACAGCGACCGGGCCGGCATCGTTGCGCTCGGCGGCAATCGGCCGCGCTGGCTCGGCGCCGACATCGGACAGCGCCAGTTCTATCGGGTGCTCGACACCGTACTGGGCGCGGGGGACCGATTCGAAAACACCACCGGCACGTTGGCGCCCCGCGCGGCGGTGCCTGCCGGGGCGATCGTCATCGCCTTTTCCACCCTGCTCGACACCGAATTCGCCCTGGCCCTGATCGATTTGCGCAAGCGCGGCCATGTCGTGGTCGCTGTCGACATCCTGGATCGTTCGCCGTTTGAACACGAGCAGGACCCGCTGGTGGATCGGCTGTGGGCGTTGCAGCGCTCGGCCATGTATCGCGACATGGCGTCCATCGGTGTCGACATCGTGTCCTGGCAGGACGATCAGGCGCTGGAGCAGTCGATGAGCGTGTTGCCGGACCATCGCCGCCGCGTGCGGGAACGGTTGCGGCGGTAGCGATGCCAACGTTCACACGTATCGGTCTGCACGTCCTCTCGGTCGCGTTCGGCCTACTGATGGTGGGATTGGCCGCGGCGGATGCAAACGGTCCGGCGCGCGGGATCGCGATCGCCGCGGCGGCGGCGGCGGGTGTCGCAATGGCCTTTCGGCCGGCGGCGACGCTCGCCGTGGCGGGGTCGGTGCTGACGATCCTGCTGTCCGAACCGCCATATGAGGTGGTCGGGCTCTCGGGGCTATGTGCGGCCGGGTATCTGGTCTGCCGCCACGCGGCCGGGACGCCGGGCGCGGTCGTGATGGCCAGCTGGCCGACAGTCGTTGGTGCCGTGGGGTTTACCGGCGCGGGGATGGTCGCGATGTTTTTCCCGCTGCAGCTGCCCTGGGTGCCGCTGGCGGCCCCGCTGGTGGCGCTGGCGATCTATCTGCTCGCCGCCCGGCCGTTTCTCGGTTGACGGCTCACTGTAATAACTGCGCGGCGTGGTCGGCGAGGTCGAGCAGCGGCTGCGGGAAGATACCCAAAACCACGGTGATCGCGGCGCACAATGCGATCGCGATCTTGCTCAGGATCCCGGGTGCGACGACGTGGGGGGTATCGTCGGTCGGTTCGGTGAAGAACATCAGCACGATCACCCGGACGTAGAAGTACGCGGCGACCCCGCTGGCGATCACACCGATGATCACCAGCGGCACGGCGCCGCCCTGGGCGGCGGCCTTGAACACTGTTAGCTTGCTGATGAATCCACTGGTCAGCGGGATGCCGGCGAACGCGAGCAGGAACATCGAAAGCATCACGCCGACAATGGGAGACCGTTGTCCCAAGCCCGCCCAATGCGACAGTCTGGCGTCTTCGACGCCGTCGGAGTTGCGAACCAGGCCGACGATGGCGAACGCGCCGACGGTGCTGAAGCTGTAGGCGACCAGATAAAACAGGGTCGCGGCGAGACCGGCATGGTTGTCGGCAATCACGCCGGTGAGGATGAAGCCGACATGGGCGACCGACGAGTAGGCGAGCATCCGCTTGACGTCGACCTGGTTCACCGCGGTGACCGTGCCGACCGCCATGGTCAGGATCGAAATCGCCCACAGCACCGGCCGCCACTGTTCGTGCAGCGGTGGCAGCGCGACATACACCACCCGCAGCAACGCGCCGAACGCCGCGACCTTGGTGGCCGCCGCCATGAAGCCGGTGATCGGCGTGGGTGCGCCCTGATACACGTCGGGAATCCACGAATGGAACGGCACCGCACCGACTTTGAACAACAGGCCGACCGACAGCAGGGCCACCCCGACCAGCGCCATCGAGCTATCCGCGTGCGCCGCGAAGGCGTCACGGATACCGGTGAGCAGCAGGGTGCCCGTCGCGCCGTAGATCAATGCCACGCCGTAGAGGAAGAACGCCGACGAAAAGGCACCCAGCAGGAAGTACTTCATCGCCGCTTCCTGCGAGAGCAACCGGCGGTGCCGTGCCAGCCCGCACATCAGATACAACGGTAGCGACAACACCTCCAGCGCGACGAACATCGTCAACAGGTCATTGGCCGCGGGGAAGACCATCATGCCGCCGACCGACAGCATCAACAGCGGGAAGAGCTCCGTCTGGGAGGCTCCGGCCCGCTCGGCCTCGCGTTCGGCGTCGCTGCCCGGGACCGCGGATGCCTGGGGGGTGAACGAATCCAGCCCCGACGCGTGCCCGGACACCCCCGTCGCGACCGCGACCTTGGTGGCGGTCTGGGCGATGTTGCTGCGCTCGGCAATCAAGATGACGGCCATCACCGACACCAGCACGACCGTGCCTTGCAGATACAGCGTCGTCCGGTCGATGGCGACCGCACCCAGCACCGCGCTGCGACCCGACGCCGGCAGGGAACGGCTGACCACGATGTCGGCGACGAGCGCCGCGATCAGGCCACCGAGAGCCAGCCCGACCTGGGCGGCGTATCGAGAGTTCCTGGGTAGGAACGCTTCAGCGAGCACACCGATCACGGCGATGCCGAAGACGATGAGCATCGGGCACAGCAGGAAGTATTCGACGCTGGGGGTGGGCAGGGTCATCATCGCGGTCCTTCGCCTGTACCGGGGGTCGCCCCCAAAACCGGACGCGGCACGCTCGGTGCGGGATCGTGCTGGCCGATGGTGATCATGGTGTGCTCCACGGCGGGGTTGATGATGTCAAGCACCGGTTTGGGGTAAACGCCGAGGATGAACAGCAGCGCCATCAGCGGGGCGACGACGATCAGCTCCCGCGGCCGCAGATCGCCGATCCGGTCGTTGCCCTCGGCCACCGGCCCGGTCATGACGCGCTGGTAGAGCCACAGCATGTAGATGGCGGCCAAGACCAGCGCGGTGACGCCGAAGGCCCCGGCCAGCCAGTACCGGTTGAAAGTGCCGAGCAGAACCAGGAATTCGCTGACGAACGGTGCCAGGCCGGGCAGTGACAGCGTCGCCATCGCGGAAACCAGGAAGGTGCCGGCCAGGATCGGCGCGACCTTCTGCACACCGCCATAGTCCGCGATCAACCGGCTGCCGCGCCGTGTCACCAGGAATCCAGCGATCAGGAACACCGCGGCCGTGGACAGGCCGTGGTTGAGCATGTACAGCGTGGAGCCGCTCTGCCCTTGGCTCGTCATCACGAAGATCCCCGCGATGATGAACCCGAAGTGAGAGATCGAGGTGTAGGCGATCAGCCGCATCATGTCGGTCTGACCGATTGCGACGATCGCACCGTAGATCACCCCGATGATGGCCAGCGTCACGATCAGCGGCCGGAAATACGTTGAGGCGTCGGGGAACAGCTGCAGGCAGTAGCGCAGCATGCCGAAGGTGCCGACCTTGTCCATCACCGCCGTGATCAGCACCGCGGTGGCCGGGGTGGCCTCAACGCAGGCGTCGGGAAGCCAGCGGTGGAAGGGCCACAGCGGGGCCTTGATAGCGAACGCGAACATGAAGCCCAAGAACAGCGCCTTGAACACCGCGGGGTCCACCCCGGCGAAGCGGCCCGAGGAAATGCCGGTCACGATCTCGCGGAAGTCGAAGGTGCCCCCACCATGCTGCTCGGTCACCACATACAGGCCGATCACCGCGGCCAGCATGATCAGGCCTCCGAACAGGTTGTACAGCAAGAACTTCACCGCGGCACGCGAGCGGCCCGTGCCCTTGCCGAAGCCGCCGATCAGGAAGTACATCGGGATCAGCATGGCTTCGAAGAACACGTAGAACAGCAGCACGTCGAGGGCGATCACCGAGATCAGCACCATCGACTCGATCGCGAGCGTCAGCGCGACGTACGCGTGCACGCCGCGGGTGCGCTCTCCTCCGTCATTCCAGCCCGCCACCAGCAGCAGCGGAATCAGGATGGCGGTCAGCAGCACCAGCACCACCGCGATGCCGTCCACGCCGAGGTTGTAGCCGGCGCCGAAAGACGGTATCCAGGGATGCTTTTCGAGGAATTGGTAGGGGGCGCCGCCGGTCTTGAACCCGAGCGCGACGACGATGGCCACCCCCAACGTCGCGACGCTGACCACCACGCCGGTCCATTTCGCCAGTTGCCGCATCCCCGGCGGCATCAGGATGATCAGCACCGAACCGACCAGCGGGACCAGCCACAGAACGCTCAGCCACGGAACGTTCACCACAGTTGCACCGCCAGGATCAGCGCGACCAGCAGGGTGGCGCCCGCCAACATCGAAAGCGCGTAGGAGCGGGCGAATCCGGTTTGTAGCCCGCGCAGGCGGTTCGAGGTCCGACCGACCAGCGCGGCCAGGGCGTTGACCGAACCGTCCACGCCGGCGTTGTCGACCTCGACCAGCGCCTCGGTCAGCTGCGCGCCAGGGCGCATGAACACCTCCTCGTTGAAGGCATCGCCGTAGAGGTCTCTGCGTGCGGCGGTGGTAAGTGCCGACACCTGGACGGGTGCGACTCTGGGGATGTCGGCTCGGCCGTACTTCTGGTAGGCGACCAGGATTCCGACCGCGACGACCCCCAACGCCAGTGTGGTGCTGATCCAGGCGGGCAGCGCGTGCGTGCTTTCCTGGTGCGCCCCGACGACCGGCTCCAACCAGTGCGGCAGGGTGCCGCCGATGGCGAACAGGCCGCCGGAAAGCACCGAGCCGAAGGCGAGCAGGATCATCGGTCCGGTCATCAACGCCGGCGCCTCGTGCGGGTGACTGCCGGGCGCCCAACGTTTTTCGCCGAAGAATGTCATCAACATCACCCGCGTCATGTAGAACGCGGTGACACCGGCCCCCAGCAGTGCCGCCCCGCCCAGTGTGTAGCCACGGGCGCCGCCGTCGGCCAGGGCCGCCTCGATGATGGCGTCCTTGGAGTAAAAGCCGGCGAACGGCGGCACGCCGATGATCGCGAGGTATCCCAGCCCGAAGGTGATGAAGGTGATCGGCAGGGCCGCGCGCAGGCCACCGTAGCGGCGCATGTCCTGTTCTTCGTGCATTGCGTGGATGATCGAGCCCGAGCCCAAGAACAGCCCGGCCTTGAAGAAGCCGTGGGTGAGCAGGTGCATGATCGCGAACGCGTAGCCGGCCGGACCGAGGCCGGCGGCCAGCACCATGTAGCCGATTTGGCTCATCGTCGACGCGGCCAGCGCGCGTTTGATGTCGTCCTTGGCGCAGCCGATGAATGCTCCGAACAGCAGCGTGACGGCACCGACCAGCACCACGCCCAGCTGCGCGCCGGGAGCCAGGTTGTACAGCGGGTTGGACCGCACGATCAGGTACACACCGGCGGTCACCATGGTGGCGGCGTGGATCAGCGCGGACACCGGCGTCGGGCCTTCCATCGCGTCACCCAGCCAGGCTTGCAGTGGAACCTGCGCGGACTTGGCGCAGGCGCCGAGCAGCAGCAGCAGGCCCATGGCCGTCAGGACGCCTGTCTTGCCCGGGCCTGCCGCGGCCGCGCCGGCGAAAACACCGGCGTACGAAAGGGTTCCGAACGTGCTGAACATCAGGAACATGCCGACGGCCAGACCGGCGTCGCCGACCCGGTTCATCACGAACGCTTTCTTGGCGGCGGTGGCTGCCGACGGCTTGTGGTACCAGAAACCGATCAGTAGGTACGATGCCAGGCCGACGCCTTCCCAGCCGACGTAGAGCACCAGGTAGTTGTCGGCGACGACCAGGAGCAGCATCGAAGCCAAGAACAGGTTGAGATATCCGAAAAACCTTCTGCGGTCTGGATCTTCGGCCATGTAGGCGACCGAGTAGATGTGGATCAGCGATCCCACGCCGGAGGTCAGCAGCACGAAACAGATTGACAGCTGGTCGATCTGCAACCCCAGGTCGACCTGAAAGTCGTTGACCGGGACCCAGGTGAACACTTTCTGGTGGATGGCGCGGTGCTCACTGTCGCGGCTGAGCAAGTCCGACAACAGCGTCGCGCCGATTCCGAACGATCCCAGCGCGGCGAGGACGCCCAGCCAATGTCCCCACGTGTCGGTGCGTCTGCCGCCGAACAGCAGGATTGCGGCACCGGCCAGCGGTAATGCGACCAACAGCCAGGTGTATTGAGTCATCTTGGCGTTCTTAGCCTTTGAGGAGGTTGGCGTCGTCGACCGACGCGGATTTGCGGGCACGGAAAATCGTCATGATGATGGCCAGGCCGATGACGACCTCGCACGCGGCCACCACCATCGTGAAGAACGCGATCATCTGCCCGTCCAGGTGGCCGTGCAGGCGGGCGAACGTGACGAACGCCAGGTTGACGGCGTTGAGCATCAGCTCGACGCACATGAACATCACGATGGCGTTGCGCCGCAACAGCACACCGGCGGCTCCGATGGTGAACAACAGTGCCGAGAGGTACAGATAGTTGGCCGGGTTCATGAGGCACCGCCTTTGAGCGCTTGCGGGGTTGTTGTGCCGTCCGCGGCGCGAGCGCGCAGCAGGCTCGACACCGACTCCTGCGAGTACGAGCCGTCGGGCAACAACGCGGCCACGTCGACGGCGTTGCGGCGTGCATAGACCCCCGGATTGGGCAACGGGGTGGGGCGCCCACCGGAGCGGAACCGCTCCTCGGACAGTTCGCGCTGGGTCTTGCGGCGTTCGAAACGTTCGCGGTGGGCGAGCACCATGGCCCCGACCGCCGCGGTGATCAGCAACGCGCTGGTCAACTCGAACGCCCACAGGTAGCGCGAAAAGATCAGCGCCGCCAGGCCTTCGACGTTGCCGTTGGCGTTGGCGGTGGTCAGCCCGACGAAGCCGCCCGTGGCGATGTTCCCGATGGCCGCGACCAGCAAGACGCCGAACCCGATGCCGGTGATCACCGCGGCGACACGCTGTCCACGCAGCGTTTCCCTCAGTGATTCCGCGGAGTCCACGCCGATCAGCATCAACACGAACAGGAACAGCATCATCACCGCGCCGGTGTAGACCACCACTTGGACCACACCGAGAAACAGCGCGTCCTGAATCATGTAGAAGACGGCGAGGATGATCATGGTCATCGCCAGGAACATCGCCGAATACACGGCGTTGACGGACATCACCACCCCGATCGCGCCGATCAGCGCCAGGGCGCCCAGTAGCCAGAACGCGACCGCTTCGCCGGTCGAGGTGCGAACGATGGTGTCACTCGCCAGCGCGGTGGCCAGCACCTGCCCGGTCACAGCGGTCACCTGGGCTCTCCTGCCGCATCTTTGGCGTGGGTCTGCGATCTCAAGCCGTGTGCGGTGACGTTGCCGAGGTAGTAGTCCTTGTCGGTGGCGCCCTCGGTCCTCGGATGTGGCGGCGCGAGCATGTCTTGCAGCAGCGGTGCCAGCAATCGGTCCTTCTCGTAGATCAGGTCGGCGCGGTTGTCGTCGGCCATTTCATAGTCGTTGGTCATCGTCAGGGCGCGGGTCGGGCACGCCTCGATGCACAGGCCGCATCCGATGCACCGCAAATAGTTGATCTGATAGACCCGGCCGTAGCGCTCGCCCGGCGAATAACGCGCCTCTTCGGTGTTGTCGGCGCCCTCGACGTAGATGGCATCGGCCGGGCAGGCCCACGCACACAGTTCGCAGCCGATGCACTTCTCCAGGCCGTCGGGGTAACGGTTGAGTTGATGACGGCCGTGATAACGCGGGGCGACCGGGCCGGGCTTCTCCGGATATTCCTCGGTCACAGTCTTTTTGAACATCGCCGCGAACGTCACGCCGAATCCGGCCACGGCGTCCAGGAATTTAGCCATGCGCGTTCTCCTTGCTCGCACTGACCGAGGACGTCAAGACCTTGCCCGGCAGGGGCGGTGTCGGGAACGCCGGTGGCGGCGGCAGTGCGTCGCGGTGCTTACGTAGCTCACGTTTCAGGGCGCGCTCGCCGGGTGCCTTGAAGGGCTTGCTGAGCAACGAGATCAGGACGACGGCGACAACGATGCTGGAGAGCACGAGCAGCGGGGTCCAGTGCGGGTATCCCTGGTTGCGCAGCGAGCGGATGATGCCGGCGATCAACACCCAGACCAGCGAGACGGGGATCAGCAACTTCCAGCCCAGGCCCATGAATTGGTCGTAGCGCAACCGCGGCAGCGAGGCCCGCAGCCACATGTAGATGAACAAAAACGTCCACATCTTGGCGGTGAACCAGATCAGCGGCCACCAACCGGTATTGGCGCCATCCCACAGGTTGAGCGGCCAGGGCGCATGCCAGCCGCCGAAAAACAGGACGGTGGCCAACGAGGAGACCGTCATCATGTTGACGTATTCGGCGAGCATGAACATCGCGAACTTCAGCGACGAGTACTCGGTGTGAAATCCGGCTACCAGTTCGCCTTCGGCCTCGGGCAAATCGAAAGGGGCACGGTTGGTTTCACCGACCATCGAGATGAGATAGATGATGAACGACGGCAGCAGCAGGAACACATACCAGACACTGCCCTCCTGCGCCTTGACGATGCCCGACGTCGACATCGTGCCGGCGAACAGGAAGACGGCCGCGAACGACAACCCCATCGCGACCTCATACGAGATGACCTGGGCGGTGGAACGCACCCCACCCAACAGTGGATAGGTCGATCCCGACGCCCAGCCGCCCAGCACGATGCCGTACACCCCGATCGCCGACAGCCCCAGGATGAACAGCACCGCGACCGGCAGGTCGGTCAGCTGCAGCGGGGTGCGATGACCGAACACCGACACCTCGGGACCGAACGGGATGAACGCGAACGCGGTGAAGGCCGGGATGACCGAAAAGACCGGCGCGGCAAAGTAAACGAACTTGTCGACGCCACCCGGGGTGATGCTTTCCTTCAGGGCCAGCTTGATCCCGTCGGCCAGGCTTTGCAGCACCCCCCACGGCCCCGCCCGGTTCGGGCCCGGCCGCCGCTGCATCCAGCCGAGGATCTTGCGCTCGAGCAGGATGGCGACCAGTACGTTGAGCATCAGGAACACGAAGATGGCAAGCGATTTACCGAGCACCAGCCACCAGGTGTCGTGACCGAAGCCGGTCAAGGTGGAAGTCATTGGCCCACTCCGATCCGCACGACGCTGCCAACGGTGACGCCCAGGTCCTGCTGGACTGCCGAACCGGGTGAGTTCAGCGGCAGCCACACCACCCGGTCGGGCATGTCGGTGATGTTCAACGGCAACCTGATTGATCCGCGCGGGGTGCTCACCGTGACCATGTCACCCTCGACGGCACCGATCTCAGCGGCCGTGGCGGCGGAGAGTCGGGTCACGGGTTTGCGCGCCGTCCCGGCCAGATGAGGCTCGCCGTCCTGCAGCCGGCCGTTGTCCAGCATCAGCCGCCAGCCGCTCAGCACGGCTTCTCCCTGCCCCGGCTGCGGCGGCTGAGATGCCTGCACCGATGGGCCGGCTGCGCGTTTGCCGTCCCAGTGACCCAGGGCGGCGATCTCCTCGCGGGCCGTCGCGACGGTGGTCATGCCCAGATACACGCCCATCTCATCGGCCAGCGTGTCGAGAATCTGATGATCGGATTGCGCGGCCTGCCGGGTGACGCCGCGCAGCGCCGCCTCGAAGGGGCGGAATCGCCCCTCCCAGTTGACGAATGCCCCCGCCTTTTGCGTCGTCGGTGCGACCGGGAACACCACGTCGGCGCGTTCGGTGACCTCACTGTGCCGCAGCTCCAGGCTGACGACGAAGGCGGCGGCGTCCAGTGCGGCCCGCACCGCGTCGGGATCGGCGAAGTCGCCGGGCTCGATGCCGCCGACCAGCAGAGCGCCTAGAGTCCCGTCCGTCGCGGCGGCCAGGATTCCGTCGACGTCGCGCCCTGGCGCAGACGGCAATTCGTCGACATTCCACACCGCGGCCACCTGTGCGCGGGCGGCATCGTCGGCGACGAGGCGACCGCCGGGCAGCAGCCCGGGCAGGGCCCCGGCCTCCAGCGCGCCACGCTCCCCGGCCCGCCGCGGCACCCAGGCCAGTCGGGCACCGGTGGCATCGGCCAGTCGCGCGGCCGCGGACAGCCCGCCGGGCACCGTGGCCAGCCGCTCGCCGACCATGATGACCGCCCCTGGCGTCGACAACAGGTCGCCGACCTCGCCGGTGGCCAGCCCGTCCAACGCCGACGGCTCGGCGCCCGGAGCGGTTTGCAGCAACCGGCCCGACATCTTCGTCAGCGCGCGAGTGGCGAAGGGGGCGATCGCGTAGATCGGCACACCGCGCTTGCGGGCGGCCTTGCGTAGCCGCAGGAACACGATCGGAGCTTCATCCTCGGGCTCGAAGCCGACCAGCAGCACCACCGGTGCCGATTCCAGGTCGGAGTAGGTGACCGCGAGCGGTCGGCCCGCGATACGCGCCGACAGAAACTCCGTCTCTTCGGCCGAGTAGGGACGAGCGCGGAAGTCGATGTCGTTGGTGTCCAACGCGATTCGCGCGAATTTGGCGTAGGAGTAGGCGTCTTCCCAAGTGGCCCGACCGCCGACGAGCACGCCGGTGCGCCCGCGGGCCGCCTCGAGCCCGCGGGTGGCGGCCACGATCGCGTGTGCCCACGACGCCGGCTGCAGCGCGCCGTCGGAGTCCCGAACCAAGGGGGTAGTGAGCACGTCGGGCTGGGTGGCGTAGCGGAACGCCCACCGGCCCTTGTCGCAGTTCCACTCCTCGTTGACCTCGGGGTCATCCCCGGCCAAGCGGCGCAGCACTTTCCCGCGGCGGTGGTCGGTGCGCTCGGCGCAACCGCCGGCGCAGTGCTCGCAGACGCTGGGGCTGGAGACGAGGTCGAACGGGCGCGCCCGGAACCGGTAGGCGGCGCCGGTGAGCGCGCCGACGGGGCAGATCTGGACCGTGTTGCCCGAGAAGTACGAGTCGAACGGCTCGTTCGCATAAATGCCGACCTGCTGTAGCGCGCCACGCTCCTGCATGTCGATGAACGGGTCACCGGCGATCTGCTCGGAGAATCTCGTGCAGCGCGCGCACAGGATGCAGCGTTCGCGATCCAGCAGGACCTGCGAGGAGATGTTGATCGGCTTGGCGAACGTGCGCTTGACGTCTTCGAAGCGAGAATCGGTGCGGCCGTTGGACATCGCCTGGTTCTGCAGCGGGCACTCACCGCCCTTGTCGCACATCGGGCAGTCCAGCGGATGGTTGATCAGCAACAGTTCCATCACACCGTGCTGGGCCTTGTCCGCCGCTTCGGAGGTCAACTGGGTGCGCACCACCATGTCGTCGGTGCAGACGGTGGTGCACGACGCCAGTGGCTTGCGCTGGCCCTCGACCTCGACCAGGCACTGCCGGCAGGCGCCGACCGGGTCGAGCAGCGGGTGGTCGCAGAACCGCGGAATCTGGATGCCCATCAACTCGGCCGCGCGAATCACCAGCGTTCCCTTGGGCACACTGACCTCGACGCCGTCGATGGTCAGGTTGACCATGTCCGGCGGGGTCGCCTCGTCACCACCGGTCTGCGTTGTGGCCGCACTAGTCATGAGCGCCGCTCCTCCTCATCGCTTCGCTCTGCATCGTCGTTAGCGCGGGTCATGAGCGCCGCTCCTCCTCATCGCTTCGCTCTGCATCGTCGTCAGCGCGGGTCATGGGCGCCGTCAGGCCTTTCCGTTCGCGGTGAGCATGGAGTCTCGCGGGTCGAACGGGCAGCCGCCGCCGTCGACGTGGGCGATGTACTCGTCGCGGAAATGCTTGATCGACGACATCACCGGGCTGGCCGCACCATCGCCCAACGCGCAGAAGGACTTCCCGAGAATCGCATCGGAGATGTCCAGCAGTTTGTCGAGATCCTCGTGGGTCCCGCGACCGGTTTCCAGCCGGGTGTAGATCTGATCCAGCCAGAAGGTGCCCTCACGGCAGGGCGTGCATTTTCCGCAGGACTCGTGCTTGTAGAAGTAGATCCATCGTCGCACCGCCCGCACCACGCAGGTGGTCTCGTCGAAGATCTCCAGCGCCTTGGTGCCCAACATCGAACCGACGCCGCCCACGCCCTCGTAATCCAGTGGTACGTCCAGATGTTCGTCGGTGAGCAGCGGGGTGGACGAGCCGCCGGGAGTCCAGAACTTCAGCCGATGCCCCGCGCGGACACCGCCGGCGTAAACGAGCAACTCACGCAACGTGATTCCCAGCGGGGCCTCGTACTGACCGGGGCGCGTGACATGCCCGGACAGCGAGTAGAGGGTGAAGCCGGGCGACTTCTCGCTGCCCATGGACCGGAACCACTCCACACCGTTGAGAATGATCGACGGCACGCTGGCGATGGTTTCGACGTTGTTGATCACGGTGGGGCAGCCGTACAGGCCCGCCACCGCGGGAAACGGCGGGCGCAACCGGGGCTGACCGCGCCGGCCCTCGAGCGAATCGAGCAGCGCCGTTTCCTCACCGCAGATGTACGCCCCGGCGCCCGCGTGCACGACCAACTCGAGGTCGAAGCCGGACCCGTTGATGTCACGGCCCAGATAGCCGGCGGCGTAGGCCTCGGCCACCGCGTTCTGCAAACGGCGCAGCACCGGCACGACTTCGCCGCGCACGTAGATGAAGGCGTGGCTGGCCCGAATGGCGTATGCGGCGATGATGATGCCCTCGACCAGCACATGCGGGGTGGCCAGCATCAACGGAATGTCTTTGCACGTACCGGGTTCCGACTCGTCGGCGTTGACCACCAAGTAATGAGGTTTGGCCGCCGCACCGGTGTCGCCCTGCGGAATGAACGACCACTTGGTGCCGGTCGAGAAGCCGGCGCCGCCGCGGCCACGCAGGCCTGAGTCTTTGACGGTGGCGATCACGTCGTCGGGCGGTGTCGCGAGCGCCTTCGTCATCGCCTGGTAACCGCCGTGCCGCAGGTAGGTCTGCAACGTCCACGACTCGGGGTCGTCCCAGTACCGGCTGATAACCGGGGTCAGCGGTGTCGCCTGTCCGCCGGGCGCGGTGGGGGCGGCCATCAGTCTCCTTCCCCGGTCGGCGTCTGCGGTGCCTCCGGCGCCTGCATGCCGTTCTCCTTGGCCACCCGCAGTCCGGCCAGCGTCGCCGGGCCGGCGCCCCCTTGGCCTTGGTCGGGCCGTTCGTCGGGTAGACCGGCCAGGATGCGCGACGTCTCCCGGAACACGCACAGCGGCGCACCGCGAGTGGGCGTCGCGGGCTTGCCGGCCCGCAGCGAGTCGACGAGATCGCGTGCGGAGTCGGGCGTCTGGTTGTCGAAGAACTCCCAGTTCACCATCACCACGGGCGCGAAATCGCAGGCGGCATTGCATTCGATGTGCTGCAGCGTGACCGATCCATCCGCGGTCGTCTCGTCGTTACCGATGCCGAGATGCTCTTTGAGAGAGTCGAATATCGCGTCGCCGCCCATCACCGCGCATAGCGTGTTGGTGCAGACGCCGACCAGGTAGTCGCCGGTGGGTCCGCGCCGGTACATGGTGTAGAAGCTCGCGACCGCCGACACCTCGGCGCCGGTCAGGCCGAGTTGTTGGCCGCAGAATTCGAGGCCGGCCGGCGTCAGGTAGGAGTCTTGCGCCTGGACCAGGTGCAGCAACGGCAACAGCGCGGATCGCTTGTTGGGGTAGCGACCGATGATCTCCTTGGCGTCGACCTCCAGCCGGGCTTGGACCTCCGGCGAATACGACTGCGGCGCACCGTCGACCACGAATTGGTTGGGTTCTTCAGGCGGCGGACCCAGCCGAAGAAAAACGCGCTCGCCACTGCCGCTTACGTTGGGTTCGCTCATCGGTCCACCCCGCCCATGACCGGGTCGATGCTGGCGACGGCGGTGATCAAATCGGCGACCAGGCCACCCTCGCACATCGCGGCGACCGACTGCAGATTCGTGAAAGACGGATCTCGGTAGTGCACGCGATAGGGGCGGGTGCCACCGTCGCTGACCATGTGCACGCCGAGCTCCCCGCGCGGCGATTCGACCGCGCTGTAGACCTGGCCGGCGGGAACGCGAATGCCCTCGGTGACCAGCTTGAAGTGGTGTATCAGTGCTTCCATCGAGCCGCCCATGATCTTGGCGATGTGCTCGGGCGAGTTGCCCATCCCGTCGGGGCCTACCTTCAAATCCGCGGGCCAGGCGATCTTGCGGTCCTCGACCATGGTCGGCCCCGGCTTCAGCTTGTCCAGGCACTGCTCGACGATCTTGACCGACTCCCACATTTCCTTGACTCGAATTATGTAGCGCCCGTAGGCATCACACGTTTCGGCGGTGATCACGTCGAACTCGTAATCTTCGTACCCGCAGTAGGGCTCGCTCTTACGCAGGTCGTGCGGCAACCCGGTGGCGCGCAGGATCGGCCCCGTGACGCCCAGCGCAATGCACCCGGTCAGGTCGAGGTAGCCGACGTCCTCGGTGCGTGCCTTCCAGATGGCGTTTTCGTTGAGCAGGTCGCCCATTTCTTTGAGCACTTGCTTGAGATCTTTGAGCGCTTCGGCGACTTCGGTTTCGGCGTTAGGGGGGAGATCCTGCGCCACACCGCCGGGACGGATGTAGGCGCTGTTCATCCGGAGGCCGCTGATCTTTTCGAACAGGGTCAGCACGATCTCGCGCCCGCGGAACCCGACGAACATCGGGGTCATGGCGCCCAATTCCATGCCGCCGGTGGCCAAGGCGACCAGATGTGAGGAAATCCGGTTGAGCTCCATCATCATCACGCGAATGACGTTGACGCGCTCGGGAATCTCATCGGTAATGCCGAGCAGTTTCTCGACGCCCAGACAGTAGGCGGTCTCGTTGAAAAACGGCGACAGGTAATCCATTCGGGTCACGAACGTGACGCCCTGCGCCCAGTAGCGGTATTCGAGATTCTTCTCAATTCCGGTGTGCAGATAGCCGATTCCGCAGCGCACCTCGGTGACGGTCTCGCCCTCGATCTCCAGGATCAGCCGCAGCACCCCGTGGGTGGAGGGATGCTGCGGTCCCATGTTGACGACGATGCGTTCACCGGGATCCGCCGCGCGCGCGGCTTCGACGACCTGGCCCCAGTCCTGTCCGCCGGCAACCACGACCCGCTCGGGGGTCTCGGGGCTCTCTGAGGCGCCGCCACCGGGCGTCGAATCAGTGATTGTGCTCATTAGTTGTAGGCTCTCCGCTCGTCGGGCGGGGGTATCTCAGCACCCTTGTACTCGACGGGAATTCCACCGAGCGGGTAGTCCTTGCGCTGCGGATGGCCGTGCCAGTCGTCGGGCATTTCGATGCGGGTCAACGACGGATGCCCGTCGAAGATGATGCCGAAGAAGTCGTACGTCTCGCGCTCGTGCCAGTCGTTGGTCGGGTAGATCCCATACAGCGACGGGATGTGCGGATCGTTGTCTGGCGCAGACACTTCCAGCCGAAGACGGCGGTTGTGGGTGATCGACTGCAGCGGGTAGACGGCGTGCAGCTCGCGGCCCGTCTCGTTCGGATAGTGCACCCCGCTGACTCCGAGGCACATCTCGAAGCGCAGTTCGGGGTGGTCGCGAAGATGCTGCGCCACCGTCGGCAGCGCCGAGCGGCCGACGTGCAGGGTGAGCTCGTTGCGATCGACGACGACTTTCTCGATGGCGTTGTCGAATTCGATACCGTCGGCCTTGAGCGCGTCGGCGAGCCGGTCGACCACCTCGTCGAAATAACCGCCGTACGGTCGGGGGCTGCCCCCAGGCAGCGTGATCGCGCGCACCAACCGTCCGTATCCGGAGGTGTCGCCGGACCCCGAGACGCCGAACATGCCGCGGCGCACGTTGATCACTTCGTCGCCCGCCGCCGGCACCGCGCCGCCCACTTCGCTGGCGGCTACCTTCGGGTCCTGTTCCGGTGAGCTCATCGCAGCAGCCCGCGCATCTCGATCGTGGGCCGCGCGCCCAGCGCCGCCTGCTCGGCTTCGGCGATCGCGGCCTCGCGGTTGACGCCCAGCGGCATCTCCTGAATCTTCTCGTGCAGCTTGAGGATTGCGTACAACAGCATCTCCGGACGGGGCGGGCAGCCGGGCAGGTAGATGTCCACCGGAACGACGTGGTCGACGCCCTGAACGATCGCATAGTTGTTGAACATCCCGCCGGACGACGCGCACACGCCCATTGCCAGAACCCATTTCGGTTCGGCCATCTGGTCGTAGATCTGGCGCAGCACCGGCGCCATTTTCTGGCTGACTCGGCCGGCCACGATCATCAGGTCCGCCTGCCGCGGCGTGGCCGAGAACCGCTCCATCCCAAACCGCGCGATGTCGAATCGTGGCCCGGCGGTTGCCATCATCTCGATGGCGCAGCAGGCCAGCCCGAACGTGGCCGGCCACAGCGAGTTCTTGCGCACATAGCCGGCGATCTTCTCGACAGTCCCCAGCAGGATGCCGGCGGGTAGCTGTTCTTCCAGGCCCACGTCTACCTCAATCCCACGTCAGGCCGCCGCGGCGCCACACATATGCGTACGCCACGAAGACCGTGAGCATGAACACCACCATCTCCACAAGGGCAAACACCCCCAACGCGTCAAAGCTGACGGCCCAGGGGTAGAGGAAAACGATCTCGATGTCGAAGACGATGAAAAGCATCGCGGTCAGGTAGTACTTCACCGGAAAGCGCTGCCCGGGCGTGGCGTGCGGGCCGCTGACCGACGTCTCGGTCGGCTCGATTCCACACTCGTAGGCGGCCAGCTTCGATTTGTTGTACCGCGACGGGCCGGCGATGCTCGCGATTCCGACCGAACCCACAGCGAAGGCGGTGGCGATTCCGCCTAGTACCAGGATGGGTATGTAGACGTTCAACTCGCTCCAAGATCCGTCGTTTTGGGCCGCCTACAAGCGACCAGGCGGCGACCGGGCTGCTGTGACGAACCGGACTGTTGCCCGTCACAGTGATCTTCAACATAGCGTGAGCCAGCAACGCTATGTGGCCCGGGTGGTGCTAAACCGGCGTTCTCGGTGTGAGATCGGGCACGTTTTTCCGGCAGGCCGAATACGGCGCCCTGAAGGCGCCGGGAAGGAGCAGGTCGTCGGCGTCAGGCGGCGGGCGCGCGAAGCAACCCGAGCACGGTACGGCCCAGCACAATCGGGTCGATGGGATGCGGCACCGAGGCCTCGGCCCGCGACCATCGCGCCAGCCACGCGTCGTCGGCCCGCCCGGTGAGCACCACGATCGGCGGGCAGGACTCGAGTTCATCTTTGAGCTGTTTGGCGATGCCCATACCGCCAACCGGCGTGGCCTCGCCGTCCAGGATGGCCAGGTCGATGCCGCCCTTGTCCATCGTGCGGATCACCATCGGTCCGGTCGCCACCTCGACGTAGTTCAGCTCCGGCAGGTCGGGGTGCAGTTGTTTGCCGAGGGCGCGCTTCACCTCTTCGCGGGTATTGGGGTTGTCGCTGTAAACCAGGATCCGCAGAGCGATGGTGGCTTCGGACACGGTGCAGATGCTACTGGTGCTACGCCGCGTTCATTGGGGAGACCACTGGATTTCGAGCGGGTTCGGGGGCCGGTGGTCGTTCGTCAGCCGATCAGCGGCGCGATCTGGGCCGGGTCGAAGTACTCGTCGATCCGCTCGATCAGACCGTTTGCGCCCACCCTGATCACGATGCACACCCGCATCGAGATCGTCCGGCCGGCATGACCCGTGGCGTGCAGGATGTGTTGCTGGACAAAGCCGCTGACCGCCCCGTCCTCGAAGAAGCGGCGGTCGAGGATCTCATAGCGGCGGGCGGCGGTCGCCGTGATGAACCAGTCGATGACCCGCAGCGCTCGGGCCTTGTCGTCCGTCCGGAGGGGATCAGGGCCGGCGCCTGCCCGCCACACCGCAATGTCCTCGCTCCACAGCCGTTCGACCGCGGCCTTGTCGCCGCGTGTGATCGAGGCGAACAGCCGGTCGGCCGTCTCGGCGACGACCGCGGCGGTGACAGCGGTCATGATGGCCTCCTATTCGCTGTCGTATCCGGGATGGGCAACCGCCAACCGATTGCGAACCAGGGTCCGCAGGCCGGCCAGCACGTCACCGGCTCGGGCGTCGAGGTCACCGGCCCGGATCGCCGCGGCGAGTTGCTGCTCGTCGGTGAAGCCCAGCGCGGCCAGCGCGGCACGCGACTCGGCTTCGCTCTCGTCGAGCAGCTCGCGCTCGACGATGCGCAGGGCGTTGGCCGCCACTCGGGCGTGAAAGTTGACCTGTCCGCTGGTCGCCGCGCGGACGTCGGTCTCCAAAAATTCGGCCACCGCGGCCACCAGTTCGGCCGCCAGCGGGCGGCCATACGCACCGATCATCACGGCATCTCCCCTGATTGCCCGCCTCCTCCTCGCGCCGCTGCGCGGCGCGCATCGTCACCGGGCGCTTCGAGGAGGTTGAGGATGTCCCATTCCGTCTCGCAGACGCGGCGGCCGATCGTGGCCAACTCGACCGAGCGCGACTGACCGCTGAGGTGCCGCTCCGCCTGGAAGCGACAGATGACACCCCAGCGCAGCGTCGCCAACACCAGCCACCAGTGCAGCGTCACCCGGTCGACGGTTGTCGCGCTGGCTTGCTCGTATTCGCGGACGAATCTCTCGATGCTGCCCAGGCCGCCGGCCCCCAGGCTGGCCGGGGCGCCGAACCGCCAGGCACGAATGCAGAACCACGCCAGGTCTTCGTAGGCCTCGCCGCGGTGCACCAGCTCCCAGTCGAGCACGGCGGCCAAGTGGAATCCGTCCACGATCAGATTCCCCATCCGGTAGTCCCCGTGCACCAGTACCGGTGCCGACGGTGCCGGCCGATGGGCGGCCAGCCAGCGAAAAGCCCACTCGAAGGTGGCCGTGGTGTCGTTCATCGCGTCGAGACGCGCGCGGTATTCCTCGAGCTGGTCCTGATAGTCCAGCCCGGGAATGTCCACGTCGGCGCGATGAATGGCGGCCAGCGCCTGCGCGCATTGCCGGAGCAACTCGGTTCGGCGTGCGTGCCCGTCACCGGCTTCGAGTTGACGCTGGATCCGACGGACAATGGTCTCGCCCTTGATCTCGTCGCAGATGAGGAACGGATTACCAAGGGCGGCAACCGAATCCTGGGCGACGAGGATGTGGGGGACCGGCGCACCGGCAGCGGCAGCGGCAGCCTGGGACCGGGCTTCCAGCTCCATGCCGGCATGCACGTCGTCGGGAGGTCCGGTACGCAGGATCAGTGCCCGGCGCTGCGCACCGGTGACCGCGTCGAAAGCCCACGTGGTGCGGCTGGCGCCGCCGGTCAGGGCGCGCAGGTTCTCGATCGCGGTGTCCGCACCGAGAACCGGCGCAAGCACCGCGACTAGCTTGGCATCCAGATCCGCGGTCATTGCTTGCCAAACTTGAACAGCCGCTGCGCCACTCGGCGGATCTGAATCTCCTCGGCCCCCTCGGTGATCCGGTAGCGGCGGTGATGACGGTAGATGTGCTCGAACTGTTCGTGCCGGCTGTAGCCGAGTCCGCCGTACACCTGCATGGCGCGGTCGGCGGCGTCGCAGACCAGGCGGTTGGCGCGATAGTTGGCCATCGACACCTTGTCCGACACCTCCATGTGGTGGTCGCGGTCTAGGTGCCAGGCCGCGTATTGCACCAGTAGCCGTACCATCTGGGCCTCGGTCTGCAGCTCGGCCAGCGGCCATTGCACGGCCTGGTTGACCGACAGCGGCTTACCGAACACCGTCCGCTTGGCCGCATATTCGGCGGCCCGGTCGATACAGTATTGCGCGGCGCCCAGGCTGCTGGCGGCCTGACGAATCCGGTTCTCGTGCAGGAATGTTTGCGCGACTTCCAGGCCGCGGTCGACCTCCCCGAGGACGGCGTCGGCGGGTATTCGCACGTCGGTCAACTCGACCTCGCCGTGGTCGGTGGGCATGTTGAAGGTCCACCAGTAGTAGGGGACCCGGAATCCTGGCGTGTCGGTGGGGACCAAAAAAGCGGTGATGCCGCGGGCTTGCCCCGGCTCGCCGGAGGTGCGGGCGAAGATCAGGTCGTGGGTGGCGCGGTGCACCCCGGTGTTGAACCGCTTGGCGCCGTTGATCACCCAGCTGTCGCCATCGAGCCGGGCGGTGGTTTCCAGCCACGTCGCGTCGGATCCGTGCTGCGGCTCGGTGAGTCCGAACGCCATCGACCGCTCGCCGGTGATCAGCGCTTCCGACCACTGGCGCCGCTGCTCGTCGGTGCCGAACCGTTCCATCATGATCACCTGGGGAAAGTTGCCCACGATGGAGGATTCGTTCTGCAGGTCGTTGTGCAGGCCAAGCCCCTTGTGCGCGAGATGTTCCCGGATTACGGCCATGTCGACGTTGGTGCCGTCGCGTCCGCCCAGCGAGGCCGGCAGCCCGTAGCGCAGCCAGCCCGCCTTGTCCGCGCGCCGCCGCATTTCGGCGAGTAGCTCCTCCCACGCCGACGTGGGGATGCCGTCGCGGTCCCAATCCGTGCGCGCGTATTCGCGTCGCTGGTCGAAGTATTGGATGTGCTCACGTTCCAGCGGCTTGATCTCGGCCTCGATGAAGGCGTCTATCTCGGCCAGCACGCCCGGAAGATGTTCTGGGAGGGTAAAATCCATTACAATCTCCTTGCGATCTCGCGGTTACGCGCCATAGAGCGTTTTCTTCCACACCGTCGACAACGTGGCGATGGCGTCCTCGTCGCTGATCTGGAATCCAAGACCGGACTGCCCGACGAAAACGGTGGTGAAGTTCTCGAACAGCAGCGCGATGGCCGCCGCGGTATGTCGTGGGTTGAGTTCAGCGCCGTAGCCCTGCTTCTGCGCGCGGAGCACGGACGCCGCGATGATGTCCATGCCGAACCGTCGAAACTCGTTCTGCACGGCCGCAAACCGCTGCTGAGTGGTGGCCAGTTGGGCGACCGCGATCATGATGCCGATGTTCTGCTTGAAGATGTTCCAGTACCCGCTGACCACCGAACGGAAGAAGGCGTCGTCCTGCGGCGACTCCGGTAGCGTAACGTTCAACCCCGATGGTGCCACGACGTCGTGCAGGAACGACTCGGCCAGCGCGGCCAGCAGGTCTTCCTTGTCGGCGAAGTACCGGTAGAACACCGCCGGTGACTTTCCCGCCGCCGAGGTGATGTCGGCCAGCGTCGTGCCGTGAAAACCCCTTTCGGCAAACAGCTTTCGCGCGGCTTGCTCGATGGCCTGGCGGGTCTGGCGACCCTTGGAGGTCAGCGCCGGCGACGAGTCGGGCGTGGGCACCCTCATCGGCTCCTGATCCGGTCGCCGGCGCGCAGCAGCGCACCCGGCAAGTCATGGCCCACAGCCGATCTCGCGACCTCGGCGGCCGCGATCGCGGCCTGCAGGTCGACGTCGACGGTGCAGCCGCTGTCGGTGAGCAGGTAGACCAGATCCTCGGTGGCAATATTGCCGGTGGCGCCCGGCGCAAACGGGCAACCCCCCAGCCCGCCCACGGAGGCGTCCAGCCGGGTGACTCCGGCGGTAACCGCCGCATACGCGCTGGCCAGCCCGGCGCCGCGGGTGTTGTGAAAGTGCGCCCCCAGCGGCAGGTCACCGATCACTTCAAGCACCTGGGCGATCAGTGCAGTGACCCGGCCGGGAGTGGTGGTGCCGATGGTGTCGGCGATCGAAATGCGGTCGGCGCCGCGGTCCCGGGCGGCCGCGGCGATCTCGACGACCCGCCGTGGCGGGGTAGGGCCTTCGAACGGCGAGTCCCAGGCGGTCGCGATGATGACCTCGACGGTGGCCGGAGACCCTGGGGCGGCGTGCGCGATGGTGACGATCTCGTCGATCTGCGCGGTGGCCTCCGCGCTGGTGCGCCCGACGTTGGCCGTGCTGAACGCGTCGTCGGCGGCCACCACGTACTCGATCGAGCGCAACCCCGCGGCCACGGCCCGCTTGGCGCCGTTGGGACTGGCGACCAGCGCGGAGAATTCGATGTCGGCATAGTTGTGCAGGTGCGTGGCCAGCTCGGCGGCATCGGCCATCGAGGGGACCTTCGTGGGGGAGACGAAGGCGGTGGCCTCCACCTCCCGAACGCCGGTCGCGGCGACGGCCGCCAGCAGTTCCAGCTTGGCCGACAACGGGATCGGCGTTTCGATCTGCAACCCGTCGCGCAGGCCGACTTCGCGGATGGTGACGTGGGTTTGCGTCACAGCACCCCCTCGGCGCGCCACTGCTCGAGTTGCGCGGTTGTCTTGCCCAGTAAGCCGACGTAGACGTCCTCGTTGTGCTGTCCGGGACGGGCCGGACCGGCATGGCGGACGGTGCCCGGTGTCTCCGAAAGCACCGGAACCACGCCCGGGCCAAGGACATTGCGCTCCAGGCGTTCGTCGTAGTGCTCGACCAGCATGCCGCGTGCCCGCAGTTGTGGATCTTCGACGACCTCCGCGACGGTGTTGATGGGACCCGCGATGACGCCTGCGGCGTTGAGGGTTTCGACGATGTCGGCCGGCTGCCGCTCCGCTGCCCAGGCGCCGATGATCTTGTCGAGCTCGTCTTGATTGCGGCCGCGGGCGACGTGCGTGGCGAACCGGTCATCGGTGGCCAGCTCTGGGCGGTCCATCGCCGCGCACAGCCGGGCGAACACGGTGTCCTGATTGGCGGCAATCACCACCCAGGAACCGTCGGCGCTGCGGTAAATGTTGGACGGCGCGATACCGTCCAGCCGGGTGCCCGACGGTCCGCGCACCACGCCGCCGACGTCGTAGTCGGGAATGGTGGATTCCTGGACGGCCAGACATGCTTCGGTCAGCGCGACGTCGACGACCTGCCCGCGCCCGGTCACGCTGCGCCGGTACAGCGCGGCCATCGCGCCTTGGGCGCCGAACATGCCGGCCAGGGTGTCGCCCAGGGACAGGGCCAGCCGCGGCGGCGGTCCGCCGGGAAAACCGTTGAGGTGCCGCAGCCCACTGGCGGCCTCGGCCACCGAGGCGTAGCCAGCCTTGTGCGCGTCGGGTCCGGTCTGCCCGTAGCCGGACACGCGGACCAGGATGATGCCCGGGTTGCGAGCGCTGAGCACGTCGTAGCCCAGCTGCCACCTTTCCAGCGTGCCCGGGCGGAAGTTTTCCACCACGATGTCGGATTTCTCGACGAGCTCACAGAACAGCTCGCGGCCGCGCGGCCGGCGCAGGTCCAGCGTGACCGCTTTCTTGTTGCGCGCGGCCACGGTCCAAAACACGTGGTGCCCGTTGTATTCGGCTTGCCCCCAGGTGCGCAACGGGTCCGGCGCGCCCGGCGGCTCGATCTTGATGACCTCGGCTCCCATGTCGGCGAGCTGGCGGCCGGCGAACGGCCCCGCGATCAGGGTGCCCAGCTCGAGCACCCGGATGCCGTCCAGCGGTCCGCTCGGTGTTGTTTGCCGCCGCTGCGCTGGATCGCGTTGTCCCCCGCACGAGGACGGCGCCCCGACTGGATCGTCGCCGACGGATGTCATTGCGCGCTCGCGAAATCGTGGCGGACCAGCCAATCGGAGACGAGGTTGACGGCTTCGCGCAACTTGTCACGCTGTTGGGGTCCGGCGTAATAGTGTGTCGCACCGGGGATTTCGTACATCTCCTTGTCGGGGTGCCCGAGGGCATCGAACAGCCGGCGGGTATGGCTGGGGGTGCACGCGTCGTCGGCCAGGTTGCCGATCACCAGGGCGGGAATCGTGATGTCGCGACCGCACGCGATGCCGTCGCCGCGCGCCTCGTCATAGCTCCACTGCGACAGCCAGCCCCGCAGCGTCGAGAACCGGGCCAGCCCGACGGGGCTCATGTTCACCACCCGGGGGTCGCCCAGGTAGCAGGTTCCGGGGGTGCGTTCGTTGGGGTCGACGCTGGGGTCCAGCCACCGCGGGTCGGCCATCGTGCCGTGCACGACGAAACCGAACTCGTCTTCGGGACGGCCCTGCGCGCTCAATTCAGCCAGCTTCTCTTTGACCCATGCGGTGATCCGGCGGTTGCGATCGATCTGGGCTTGACGGTACCGGGCCAAAAATTCCTGGCTGTATGGCGGCTGGTTGGGGTTGGCGGGGTTGTACAGATCCAGCTCGGGATCGCGCTTGGTGGGGTCGGATTCGTCGAGGATGGACGCGTCGAGCCATTCGGTCAGCGTGCCGTGCCGACTGATGTGGGCGGCCAGCAGCATGATGCCGTCGGCGGCGGGCAGTTCGAGCTTGGTGAGGTCGGGGCCGTCGCCGGTAGGGCTCGCAGTGATCGTCGCGTGCTGGGCCTGCTGCTGGTAGAACAGCGACAGCGAACCGCCGCCACTCCATCCGGCCAGCACGACCTTGCGGTAGCCGAGCCGGCCCTTGGCGTCCTTGATGCACTCGCCCAGGTCCTCGACCACCTTTCCCATCAGAAGAGCGGCGTCCGTACCGCGGAATCGGCTGTTGCAGTAGATGACATGGTGCCCGGCGCGTGCGAGCGCGTTGATCATCGGCAGGTACGCGCCGCCACCGATCGGGTGCATGAACACCAGCACGGTGTCCGACGCCGTGTCTTTGGGCTTGAGCAGGTAGCTTTCCAGCACGGTCATCTCGGCCAGCCCGCCGTACACATCGCGGACCGTCGAATTGGTCTGGAAGGCAACCAGATACGGGATTCGGTCGTAGTCGTGCTTGACGGTTTGTCGCACGGCGTGGCT
Source organism: Mycobacterium sherrisii (assembly GCF_002102355.1). Lineage (GTDB taxonomy): Bacteria > Actinomycetota > Actinomycetes > Mycobacteriales > Mycobacteriaceae > Mycobacterium > Mycobacterium sherrisii. Next base: position 95,270 of record NZ_LQPT01000033.1, read on the forward strand.
CATCAGTGTTGCCCCAGGTCGTGTGCCAGTACTTCGGGCGACGGTGTCAGTCGGCGGCGGGTGTCGATCGCGATCACCTGCCAGTCGACGCGCGAATGTTCGTCGAATTTGCGTCGTGCCCGCTCCCGCGCCTTTTCCGGGGCCCCATGGTGAACTCCTTGCGGCGCATGGGTTATCAGCCCCGGGGGCATCGGGATGCCGTAGAGCGAGCCACCGTGGAAGAAGGCGATCTCGTCGTAGTCGACGTTGCGGTGATACCACGGCGTGCGCTCGGTGCCCCGAACGCTTTCCGCCGCCCGCGGCAAAAAGTTCATCACGTAGACGCCGGTGGCCTGCATGAACAGATGCACAGTTGGCGGCAGGTGGACGCTGTCGGAGGTGATCACGTTGTAGTCGTCGACGTTGAAGGTGAACGCAAAGTTGTCGCCGCGCCATCCTTCGACGTCGAGCGGATTGTGCTGGTAGTACAGCGTTGTCGGCCCGCCGACATGGACGAGCCGGACTTCGTACTCGTCGCGCTCATCATCTTCGATCGGCGCGGGCTCGGGGATGGTGGCCTGGGACGGGTCGAAGGGGAAGTGGCGGCCCAGGGCCCCCGGCGGGGGCACCCGAAATTCGTCGGTGGCCTCGACCATCAGCAGCGTCGTCGCCTCCTTCGTTGCGGGGTCGGGCACCTGACGCCAGGTGCACGCCTTCGGCAGGTACACCCAGTCGCCCTCGCGGTAACGCAGCGGGCCGAACTCCGTCTGCAGCAGACCGGCGCCTCGGTGCACGAAACACAGCAGGTCGCCGTCGACATGGCGGACGAAATACGGCATCGGTTCGGCGCGGCGGCTTAGCAGGATGCGGCAGTCGTCGTTGCTGAACATCAGCAGCGGCCCGCCGTGGGCGTCGATGCTGTCGCCGGGCTTGAGCTCGCCGGACAGCACATCGACGGGACGTAGCGGCCCGAGCGCCCGGTAAGCGGTCGGGTCGTGGCGCCGGTAGATGTTGGCCGTCCGTCCGGTGAAGCCGCCGCGGCCGAGTTCGTCGTCCTTGAGTCCGTCGAGATCGGCGTGCAGACGGCGCGGGGTCCTGCCTTTGCGCAGGTGAACGAAGGATTCCATGGTGACTCCCGAATGGTGGAGCGGGACGGTCGAGTCAGAAACTGAAAGTGACATTAGTTTCTCTTTTGCCACGGCACAAGGGCGGGCGGCCGCGCCGTTGCGTCGAGGCTTAAACCATCGCGAGGTCTTGCGGCGTGTCGTCGCAGACGTTTACGTGTCGCGGGTCGTGCTCAACGGATGCGCAGGACGACTTTGCCCTTGGCGGTGCGGTTCTCCATGGACGCCACCGCGGCGGCGGCCTCCTCCAGCGGGTAGACCTCGGGCTGCGGCGCGGCCAACCGGCCGGAGCTGAGCAAGCGCTCGAGGCCGGTCCACTGCTCTTCCAGCGCGCCGGGGTGCGTGCCCGTCCAGGCGCCCCAGCCCACACCGACGACGTCAATGTTGTTCAGCAGCAATCGATTTACCTTGACGGTGGGGATCTCCCCGCTGGTGAAGCCGACGACCAGCAGGCGCCCGCCGGGAGCAAGGGACCGCAGCGAATCGGTGAACCGGTCGCCGCCGACGGGGTCGACGACCATGTCGACGCCGCGACCGCCGGTCAGTTCCTTCACCGCGTCCTTGAAGCCGTCGGTCTGCACCACATCCGTCGCGCCCGCCGCCAGGGCGACCTGCGCCTTCTCCTCGGAGCTGACGACCGCGATGGTGCGCGCCGCGCCGAGTGCCGGTGCCAGGCGCAGCGTCGAGGTCCCAATGCCGCCGGCCGCGCCGTGCACCAGCACGGCCTCGCCCTGGTGCAGCCGGCCCCGCACGGTCAGCGCGAAGTAGACCGTCAGATCGTTGAACAGCAGCCCGGCACCCGCCTCGAAGCTGACGTTGTCGGGCAGCTTGAACGCCCGCTCCGGCGACAGCACGGCCACCTCGGCCATACCGCCGGTCAACATCGTCAGGCCGACGACCCGGTCGCCCGGACCGACATGGCAGCCCTGCGGGGCGGACCGGACGACCCCCGCGATCTCGGCGCCGAGCACGAACGGCGGATCGGGCCGGTACTGGTACAGGCCCCGGGTGAGCAATGCGTCCGGAAAAGCCGCGCCCGCGGCGTGCACGTCGACGATGATCCCATCGCCGGTGGGCTCGTCGATCTCGGCGATCTCGATCGCGTCCGGTCCGTCTAGCCGTGTCACCCGTGCTGCGCGCATGGTCGATGAGCCTACTGCCAGCTCAGAATCCACCGGCGACGCGGACCACCGCGCGACCCGAGAATCTGCCGGCGCGAAGCTGATCCAGCACATCGACGACGTCCTTGACGTCGACGTCCTTGGTCACCGCATCCAGGTGCCGCGGCCGCAACGAGTCGCCCAGCAACGCCCACAGCTGGCGGCGGCGGGCGATCGGCATCAGCACCGAGTCCATCCCCAGCAGCGCGACGCCCCGCAGGATGAACGGCATCACCGTGGTGTGCAGGGCCGGCCCGCCGGTGAGCCCGCTGGCCGCGACGGCGCCGCCGTAGTCGATGGTGCTGAGCACGTCGGCCAGTGTCGCGCCGCCGACACAGTCGATCGCACCCGCCCAGCGGGCCTTGGCCAGCGGCCGCGGCTTGGCGTCGGGGTCGGCGGGCAGCCGCCCGATAACCTCCGCCGCACCAAGCTCTTTCAGCAATTGGGCGGCGTCTTCCTTACCGCTGGACGCGACCACGTGATAGCCGGCCGCCGCCAGCAAATCGACGCTGACGGTGCCGACGCCGCCGGACGCGCCGGTGACCACGATCGAACCGCTCTCGGGCGTGATGCCCCAGTCCATCAGTGCTTGCACGCTCATCGCGGCGGTGAAGCCCGCGGTTCCGATCGCGGCGCCGTCACGCGGACTGAGCGAGCCCAGCGCGACCACCTGGTCGGCCGGCAACCGCGCGTACTCGGCGTAGCCGCCGTGGTGGCCGGTGCCGATCTGGTACCCGTGGGCCAGCACCAAGTCGCCGACGCCGAAATCCGGCGACTGCGATTCGACGACCTCGCCGGTGAGGTCGATGCCCGGCACGACCGGATAGCTGCGCACCACGCCGCCGCCCGGCGTGAGCGCCAGTGCGTCCTTGAAGTTCGCACTCGAATACAGGACCCGGATCGTCACATCCCCGGGGGGCAGATCGGAGGCGCCGAGCGTCTCGACCGACGCGGTTATCCGATCGCCATCTTGACGGGCCACCAGCGCGTGAAAGGAATCCATACGTTTCTCCTATGTCAAGTCGCTGCCGTTTGGCAAGGCTGTGTTCGGGTGTGGTGGTCGGTGTGGAGGTGGCCGAAGA
>NZ_LQPT01000034.1 GCF_002102355.1 Mycobacterium sherrisii
CGGCCTCGGTCCAGCCCTGGGGCACCGACATGCTGCCCACCAAGGCGGCCTTGCCCATCGACCCCGACACCGGAACCGCGTCGACGGCAGAACTGAATATTGGACCGACCGCAACACCCCGCGTCAGCGGCGCGAGCGCGCCCGAAATCGCCTTCGGCCCGGACAGATACGCCCCGGCGCCCTGTCCATTGAGACCAAAGGCATAGCCCTGACCGAACGTCAGGAACGGTCCACCCGGGATGGTGCTGGACGACTGGGGCGAGAATACGCCGGTGATGGCCGACCAGATGGTGTTCCAGTTGGTGATGGCCGAGGGCACCGTCAACCCCGTCGACGACGCGGCGGCCGACGACGTGGCGGCCTGCTGGCCAGTTGCGACCGTCTGGATCCCGCTACTGGTGGCGAGTTGAGACAACTTAGCGGCGACGTGGCTGGTGGAGGTGCCGGTTGATTGGGCCACCGCGGCGGCTTGGGTCTGTGCGCCGGCACCGTTGGTGGTTTGGGGTGGTTCGGTAAACGCGGTGAGTTGGGAGGCCGTCGCCGAGGAGGCGGCATAGGCATACATGGCCCCCGCATCTTGGGCCCACATCTCCATGTAATGGGCCTCGGTGGCCGCGATCGCCGGAGTGTTTTGGCCCAAGATGTTGGTGGCGATCAGCGTGGCCAGCAAGGAGCGGTTAGCCGCGATGATCGGCGGGGGCACGGTCGCGGCAAACGCGGCCTCATACGCCCCGGCGGCCAGCTTGGCCTGCACCGCGGCTTGCTCGGCCTGCACCCCGGTCGCACTCATCCACTCCACATACGGGGCCGCCGCGGCCGCCATCGCGATCGACGACGGCCCGTTCCATGACCCGACCACCAGAGTCTCGATGGCAGAGCCGTACGAGGCCGCGGTGGCATGCAACTCCGCCGCCAACTCATCCCAGGCCGCCGCCGCCGCCAGCAACGGCCCCGCCCCCGCCCCCACATACATTCGGCCGGAGTTGACCTCCGGAGGCAAGGCCCCAAAGTCCAGCATTTTATTACCTCCACAGCTTCATTGGCCGGCTGCGAGCGCGACGGCCTAGACAATTGATTCGAATCTGTTGCAGTACAGACGATTTACAACGTCGCTCCGGATTAATGGATTGACGATTCACGCCGGCTAACAGCAATTAGTCGGCGACGTGAGCTGCTCTGCGTCACTCGGTGATTCGCTAACCGTCAGGGGTTAACGAACATGTCGAGTAACGGCTGGCTCAATCAGGCGTATTGAGGTCAACCATATTTGCAATGTGGGCCAAGGGTATTGAAGCGTCGCGAGTTGTCTACCGAGGCTGCTGCAGCCCACCCATAGATACTCGCCATCGACGACCTGGCATGCACGGTCGTGTTCTGGGTGCGTCTGATCTCCGGCACTAAATGTCCAAAATCCATTCTTATCCCCTTTAGGGCAACGACAAGTTCTACACGGCTCACCATCTGAGATGGGACGCACGAAATAGACTGCAACTGTTAACTTCTGCTAGCGAAAGCTGGTCAATGTTCGATCCCCGGCGCTAGCGCGTGGCGGTGCACGAGACACCCGCAAGCCCGCCTTGCGGTGCCTCACCTGCAATCGCGAGGAGATCTGGCAGCTAGCGCTGCTCCATCAGCAACGCAACACGCAGAAGAAGGTCAAACGTTGTCGATCGCTATATTGAGCCGCGGGCATGCTGGTATGCGCGCCGGCAGATCGAAAGACCAGGTCTGCGAATAAGGCCCGTAGGTCAGGCGGCTGGGATTCAGGGTCTAAGCGCGTGCCCGACTCCGGGCGGTGCTGAGTCATCCACATACTGTGAAACGGTTTTTTCTTCAGCGGCGACGCGCGCCATGAATGGGCATCTTGAGTATCAGGCTTAGTTATGGACTCGCTATGAGCCAGCGAATGCTCAGGCGTCCTACTGGCATCCGGGGCGCTGTGTGTCCAGGCCGCGGGTTCGGGCAGCGTTGCTGCCGAAAATTGGTGTCGTAAAGCAGAACTGGTGAGGAGATTGACGAACAGGCTGAGCGCAGCGACTACCGCGACGGCACGCTGCCATCGTCGAGTCGGAATTCCGCTCCGAACTTCCATAGTGTGAGCAACCTTACAGCAGCCAAACGCTGTCCGCTAGCACTTGTCAGCTGTGAAATAGATGAAAGTCGTTTGTAGGCTTGGTAATTGGACGAGTAGGCACCGCTGCATTGATTTGCTCGCCATCGGCGGCATGATATTGCTGTAAGGCATGCGTTTCGTCAGGAGGAGGCGCAAGTCCAGTCTCGAATTAGGCTGCGAGCCGCGCACCTTCGCGCGGATCCACACCCTCGCTCAGGAACTAACGGCTGATCGCACCCGCGGATGGAGTGTGCCGGTTGGCCTCGCTCGGCCCCATCGAGACGTTGCGGTCATGGACCACACCTACTATCGAGAGCGTCGCATTCAGCCGCTGCTGACGCGGGTAATCGCCTATTTGGGAGTGCCGACATTCACTACGGCCCTTGATAACTCGCGACGATTACTTTTAATAAGTCTCGACTATTACTCCGCCTCGGTGCAGTCCATTCACCGGTCCTGCGATGTCGCGCCGACCGCGCGACGCCATTGGTCGCCCAGTGCGACTCAGTGCGGGTTCAACCGATTCGGCCCCGGTGGCGTGTTCCCCGTGATTGAGACCGCGTGATCTGTACCCGTGTTGTAGGTCCACGGTTGTGAGAGTCGAGGGCAGAGTGATCATCAGGAGGTCACATGCCCCGTATGTATTCGTCTTCGGTGCGCCGGCAAATCGTTGCTCGGCTGCGATCGGGTGAGCCGGTGGCCGCCGTGGCGGTCGATACGGGGATCTGTCAGGCCACACTGTTCCGGTGGAAACGTCAGGCACTCATCGATGCCGGAGTCATCGAGGGCACCCCGAGCGTGGAGGCCGACGAGCTGGCGGCCGCTCACAAACGTATCGCTGCGCTGGAAGCCGAACTGGCGTTGACCCGCGATGCCTGCGAGCTGTTCGGTGAGCAGGCGGTGGTGCCCCCAAAACGCCGACGCGCGATCGCTGAAGGGCTGATCGCGCGAGGACATTCAGCCCGATCCGCCTGCCGGATAACGGGATTAGCGCGGTCCTTACTGCAATACCACCGGCGTCGCCCTGTCCCAGACCGCGAGGTGCGCCGGCTCATCGTGGCCGACACGATCACCGAGATCCACCAGCGATCTCGCGGCACCTACGGGCGCCGGAGAGTCCGCGCCGCGCTCCTTGCCGACTACGAGATGAACGTCAACCTTAAGCTGGTCAACTCGATCATGTCCGAGCACGGTCTGTGTGGGCTACCGCGGCCGGGACGGCGTAAGCCCAATCTAATCGGTGTCGACACCCCGGTTGACCTGATCAACAGGCGATTCACCGCCACCCGGCCCAACGAATTGTGGTGCACCGACATCACCGAGCACCCGGCCCGCGATGGCAAGGTGTACTGCTGCGCGATCTTGGACTGCTTCTCGCGCATGATCGTAGCCCGTACCTTCTCTACGACCGCTGACACCGCGCTGGTCAACAACGCGGTCAACATGGCCGTGGACAACCGAACACTAAGTGGTTCAACGATTCTGCACGCTGATCACGGCACCCAGTTTACGTCCTGGAGCTTCGGGGAGAATATGCGACGATGGGGCCTGCTCGGCTCGTTTGGCACCGTGGGCGACTGCTTCGACAACGCGGCCATGGAGTCCTTCTGGGCCAGACTGCAGGTCGAGCTTCTCAACACCCGCAGATGGGCCACCACCATCGAGTTGGCCGCCGCGATGGCCGATTACATCGACAACTTCTACAACGTCGAACGCCGCCACAGCTACCTCGGTAACATCAGCCCGACAGAGTTCGAAACGCTCTGGACGTCCACCTATTCGATCCCTCAGCTCGCATAACCACGGCTCGAAACGGCGGGGACAGATCAGCGAAGTTTTAGAGTCCTGTGGCCCGATGTCGGGCTGGAAGGGACGATGAAACACATGGCTGGTCGTAAGCGGCATTCCGCGGAGGACATGGCGCGCAAGTTGCGCCGCGCGGACGAGTTGGCTGCTGAGGGCAAGACTGGGGAGGAGATCGCTGCTGAGCTGGGCGTGTCGCCGGCCACGCTGTACAACTGGCGTCGCGCCTGCGGCGGGATGGACACCGACGCCGCCAAAGAGCTCAAGGAGCTGCGTGAGCAGAACGCTCGCCTCAAGAGGCTGTTGGCCGAGTCCGAACTGGAAAAGGACGCTTTGCGGGAGGTCGCGAAGGGAAAATTCTGAGCCCAGCTGCCAAGCGCCGCGCCGTGGACATGCTCAAGGACACGTTGAGCATGTCGGAGCGGTTGGCGCGCAAGGCCGTTGGGCTGGCTCGTTCCACCTACCGCCGGCTACCGATGGCGCAGACGCCGGCCGATCCGGACGCCGCAATGAGGGCCTGGCTGCGTGCGTATGCCACCAAACACCCGTGTCATGGGTTCCGGCGCGCCTGGGCGGCGTTGCGCTACGACGAATGCCGTGAGGTCAACAAGAAGAAGATCCACCGGCTCTGGCGCGAGGAGGGCCTTCAGGTCAAAGCCCGATCGCCGCGCAAGCGGGCCGGGGTGTCCTCGGTCCCGACGATCGAGGCCGACGCACCGAACGTGGTGTGGGCGATCGATTTCCAGTTCGATTCCACCACCGATGGCAAGGCGATCAAGATCGCCTCGATGATCGATGAGCACACCCGTGAGTCGCTGATGAACATCGTGGAGCGCTCGATTACCGCCGAACGGCTCGTGACTGAACTCGAGACGGCGTTCATGGTCGCCGGCGGGCCGCCGAAGGTGCTGCGGATGGACAATGGTCCGGAGTTGGTTTCTGAAGCGCTGCAACGGTTCTGCGAGAACAAGACCGGCTTGGTCTACATCCCTGCGGGCTGCCCCCTCTTAACCGGCTAATAGTGATATTGGATCAACTGCGACACGCCGTTTTCGTGCGGTTCTTGACCGTAATCGAT
>NZ_LQPT01000035.1 GCF_002102355.1 Mycobacterium sherrisii
GCCACGTGAGCGATCGGACGATCAGCGCAACGGGCCACGAGTCGACGACGGCCTTCAACGGACAACGGGGCATTACCGTGGGTCACGGACGGGTTCCTTCGGTAGTCAGGACGAGGGGTTTGGCGATTTCTCATCCTGCCGCTGAAGAACCCGTCCCCCGAACACCTCAACCCGTGTCGGCGTCTACAACCTCATGACCCGCAACACCTAGCACGCTGGTGAAAACGTCATCCGCGCATCTGATGGCGAGGAGTGTCGGTAACTCCTGAAGACGAACCCCGTTTCCGACTTCTGAACTCTGATGATCGACGAACCCGACCGGGCAAGGTTGTGGAAGGCTGGCTCCTAAGTTCCTGGGGGAAGCCTCCGAATTTCCGGTGGATCGGCTCGTCTTGATCCGAATTTACGGAACGAGTTCTACGGTTAGCGCTGTGCATGCGGTGGCGTGGGAACGGTTATGACCGGGCCGATCTGGATGACCCTTCCTCCCGAGGTGCATTCGGCGTTGCTGAGCAGCGGCCCGGGCCCGGGCCCGTTGTTGGCGGCCGCGGCGGCCTGGAACTCACTGAGCGAGGAGTACGCCTCGGCAGCAGGCGATCTCACCGGTTTGCTGGGGGCCGTGCAGGCTGGGGCGTGGCAGGGCCCCAGCGCAGAATCGTATGTGGCCGCCCACGCGCCCTACCTAGTGTGGCTGACACAGGCCAGCGCCGACAGTGCCGGGGCCGCGGCGCGGCATGAGGCCGCGGCCGCCGCGTATACCGCCGCGTTGGCGGCGATGCCGACTCTGGGCGAATTGGCCGCTAACCACACCACGCACGCGGCGTTGGTGGCGACGAACTTCTTCGGCCTCAACACCATCCCGATCGCGGTCAACGAAGCCGACTATGCGCGGATGTGGGTGCAGGCCGCCACCACCATGAGCACCTACCAGGCGGTGTCGACCGCGGCTGTGGCCGCCATCCCTCAGACCACGCCTGCGCCGCAGATCGCAAAATCCACCGCCGCCACCATTCCTTTCCAGCGGCCCTACCCCAACCCCACCAACTTCAGCCAGGTCTGGGCAGATCTGTGGTACGACATCCCGTATTCGATCGAGACCTTCCAGGGCCCAGTCGATCCCGCCAACTGGACGCAATTCTTCCAGTTCTGGAATGTAACGTTCGCCAACCTAGCCGGGACCCCCGCCAAGCTGGCTCAGATCTTTTCGAATCCGTCGGTGTTGTTCAGCTGGCCCACGCTGCTGTGGGTGTTGGACTTCATCGCCGGCCGCATCTTCGACATCCTAGTCACCCTCAAATTTCTCCTCGAGCAGCCGTTGCTGTACGTGGTGGGGCTCGGCATGGCGATCACCACCTTGGGCCCGCCCGCGGGCGCGGCGGGCGGGTTGGCCGGGCTCGCCGGCCTGGCGAGCCCGGGCCCGCTGCCCACCGGGGCCGAGATGGTCCCGGTGACCGCACCACCACCCGGCGCTACGCTGGCGCCAACCGCGCCGCTGATTGGCGGTCCGGCCTCGGCGCCGGCCACGATTCCCGTCAGCTCGGCCGCTGCTGCCCCCACCGCGCCAGCGCCGGCACCCGCCGTCGCGGCCGCCGGCTCGGCTGCGCCGCCGCCGGCGGGCCCGGGCGGCTTTCCCTACCTGGTGGGCGGCATGAGGGTGAGTTCGGCGGCCAGCGCATCAGCCCAAAGCCGCAAACCGAAATCCGCTGCCGCCGCCGCGGCTCCGGCCGCCGCTGCCGCCGCGGCTGAAACACACCATGCCCGCCGCCGCCTGAGGGTGAAGGCGAAAATGCTCGGTCGCGGTTATGAATATATGGATCTCGAGGACGACCACCTGAGCTCGAGCGCCGCGTCGGAGCATGGTGCGGGGCCGCTGGGGTTTACTGGAACGATGCGAAAACCCGGTGCTGCGACCCCGGCGGGTTTGACCGCGCTGGGCGGCGGCTCGTTCGGTGGCGGCCCAAAGATACCAATGCTGCCGACCAGCTGGGTCACCAACGAATCAGGCGAGGCCTAGCGGTTGACGCTGATCAAGCGGTGTGTCCGCGGGAACGGTTGGCGCACAACGCTGCTGATGCTGTTGCTGCTGACCGCGGTGGCCGCATCGCTGATGGTGGGGCGCTACCCGGTGGGGGTGGGCGCGATGGCCGGGATGCTGTTTGGTCGTCTTCCTCTGCTGGACACCAGCTTTACTCCGGTGGATCAGACGGTGCTGACCCAGATCCGGTTACCGCGCATCGGCTGCGGGGTCCTAGTCGGTGCGGGGCTGGCGGCCTCGGGTGCGGGCTATCAGACGATGTTCCGCAATCCGCTGGTGTCCCCGGACATTCTGGGAGTGTCGGCGGGCGCAGGCTTCGGCGGAGCGCTGGCACTGTTACTGCACGCGCCGTACTGGCAGCTAGAAGCGATGGCGTTCGCCGGCGGACTGCTGGCCGCGGCGTTGGCACTGATCATCGGCCGCGGCATCGGCCGCGATTCGGCGATACTGCTGGTACTGGCCGGGATGGTGATCGCCAGCGTGTTCGGCGCGTTGATCTCGGTGACCGAATACCTGGCCAACCCCGATGACACCCTGCCGGCGATCGTGTTCTGGCTGATGGGTGGGCTGGGACGCCAACACCTCGACGGGTTGTTGGCCCCGGCGCTGATCATCGCCGCCGCGGTCCTGGTGCTCTACGCGTTGCGATGGCCGGTGACGGTGGTGGCATCCGGGGATGAAGACGCACACACCCTCGGCGTCGACACCCGACGCACCTGGGCTGCGGTGGTAGGCGTCTGTACGTTGATCACCGCAACCACAGTGAGCCTGGCCGGCATCGTGGGCTGGGCAGGCCTGTTGATTCCACATATCGCTCGAGCGTTGGTCGGCCCGGGATTCGGTCGGCTGCTGCTGGTGTCGGCGGCGCTGGGCGGGGTTTTCGTGGTCGGCGTGGACGACGTGGCACGCGCGGCGGCCAGCGCCGAGATCCCGCTAGGCATCCTCAGCGCTCTCATCGGGGCCCCGTTCTTCCTGGTGGTGTTGGCCAAGATGCGCCGGCAATGGACGTGAGCAGCGCGGCGATCGCCGCCGAACAGCTGTCATTCGGCTACCCCGGCGACGGACAGCGGCTGATCGCGGTGTCGCTGGCGGTGCAGCCGGGCCAGGTGTGCTGTCTACTCGGGCCCAACGGTGCGGGCAAAACCACACTGCTGCGCTGCCTGCTGGGGCTGCTGACGCCGCAGTCCGGCACGGTCCGGGTGGCCGGCGACCCGATCGACCGTCTGTCACGGCGGCAGCTGGCCCGGCGGGTCGCCTACGTCCCGCAACGCAGCAACACCCCGTTCCCGTTTTCCACCCTGGACATCGCGGTCACCGGCCGCACCCCGTATCTGCGCGCGATGACGTCCCCGTCGGCGACGGACCGCCGGGCGGCCGCCGCGGTGCTCGACCGGCTGGGGATCGGCGCGCTGGCCGATCGACCGTATGCGGTGCTTTCCGGCGGGGAACGGCGGCTGGCGTTGCTCGCGCGCGCGATGGTGCAGGACGCGCCGGTGCTGATCCTCGACGAACCCATGGCAGCACTGGATTTCGGCAACGAGTGCCGCATCCTGCAGGTGGTGGCCGAGCTGGCCGCCGCCGGCCGCGCCGTGCTGATGACCACTCATCAGCCCTGGCATGCGCTACACAGCGGCGATCAGGCAGTGCTGATCGCCGACGGCCGCCTCATCGCCGACGGCCCCGTCGAGCAAGTCGTCACCGCGGCCGCCCTCAGCGAGCTGTATGGGGTGCCGGTGCGGGTGCTGACCGCTACCGACGACGCCACCGGGCGCCCGGTCTACGCCTGCGCGCCGGTGGCCGCGGGGGATGACCGATGATCCGGGCGGTGCTGGCCGCCGTCTGCGTCGCCACCTCGGCGGCCGGCTGCGGCGCCGCACACCATTCCCCGGCGGAGCCGACGCGCACCGTGGTGGATATGACCGGACAACACGTGCAGATCCCGGCCACCGTAACCCGGGTGGCCACCAACATCCCGCTGATCCCGGCCACCATCGAACTGCTGGGCGGGATCGACACCGTCGTTGCGGCGGCCCGCGGCTCGTTCAACGCTCTGTTCACCACCATCGCGCCGGCAACCCAACAGATTCCGCGGTCCCCGCCTAACAGCCTCAACGCCGAGCAGCTGCTCGACCTGCACCCGCAGGTCTTTTTCATGACCGACCTGACCCCAGGCCTGCTGCCGATGCTGCAGCGGCTGCAGATCCCGGTCGTGCAGATCACCGCCTTCACCAGCCCGCAGGATCTGCAGAAGGCGGTGAACCTGGTGGCCCAGGTGCTCGGCGGGGCGGCACCCGCGCGGGCCCGGCAATATGACACCTATTTCGACGCTGTGATCCAGCAGGTGCACGCCGGCGCCCAAACCGACCGGCCCACCGTGTATTACGCCCCCGGACCGGACCCCACCACCACCGTGGGTGCCGACAACATCATCACCGCATCCATCGAGGCCGCCGGCGGCCGCAATATCGCCGTCGAACACGGCATCGGCGGGCATCAGCCGGGCGCATTCGCGTTCCCGACCATCACGGCCGAAACCTTGCTGGCCTGGAACCCCGACGTAATCGTTGCGAGCAACGCCCGAGTCGCCGACCAGCTTGCGACCGACCCCACGTTCGCCACCCTGAACGCCGTCCGCGATCACCACATCTACACCTGCCCGGTGGGGATCTTCCCGTGGTGCGCCTCGAGCAGCGAGGCCGCGCTTGCGCCGCTGTTCCTCGCCAAAAAGCTGCACCCCGAACGCTTCTCGGATCTAAACCTCGCCAACAAGGTGGCCAACTTCTACATCCAGTTCTACGGCTACAGCCTCACCGGGCCGCAAGTGACCGCGATCCTGGACGGGGCGGGCTAATGCCGTTGAGCCTGCGCCCTGCCGCGGCGTTATTCGGCGCCGAGATCGGCGGGATCGATCTGCGGGCGCCCCTGACCCGCGAGCAGCGCGATGAACTCCAGCGACTGCTACAACGCTACCGGGTGTTGTTCTTTCGCGGGCAGCAGCTTTCCACCGCGCACCAGATCGAGTTCGCTGAAGCTTTCGGCCCGATCCTGATCTTCCGCAGCGTCGTCCCCGCCGACCCCCAGCATCCCGGAGTGCACAACGTGGACGGCAGCACCGTGGGCTGGCACCTGGACGCCAGCGGTCTCATCGAACCCCCGGTGGCCAGCGTGCTGCGGGCGGTCGAGATCCCCGACCGCGGCGGTGACACAGTCTGGGCTGACGGCATGGCCGCCTACGACGGGATGCCCGATGATCTCAAGTCCCGGCTGGAAGGTTTGTCAGCGACCCACACCGCACCGAACCAGCATCCGCTGGTCGCGCACCCGCTGGTGTCCCACCACCCCGACATCGGCCGGCGCTACCTGAACATCAACCTGGCGCCGTGGGTGGACACCCGGATCCTAGGGATGAGCACCAGCCATAGCAGCGCCCTCGTCGAGCAGCTGCGGGCGCACCACCTGCGATCGGACTACCAACTTCGATTCCGGTGGAGCGCCGGGGCGGTCGTGTTGTGGGACAACCGGGGTATGCAGCACACCGGGATCCGCGACTACGGCGACGACACACGCCGTCGGCTGCAGCGCATCTGTATCGCCCAATTCACCGAAGGCGTTACTGGCCGTGCATAACGGCCGCGGCAGTAATCACACACCAGCAACCGCCCAAGCAACAAAGCGCCGAACCATCTAAGTAGATCGAATCATCGAGCTCGACCCTGCCTTAAGCAGTCTCACCGAGACCACCACCCGGTGTGACTGAACAGCGGCCAGCCACGGCGCTCGACCGCACGACGACAACCTGGTACCCGGGAACATTTGACCGCCGTTGGGGAATCCGACTGGCCGCCAGCGGGGAAGTTAACTGGCTCTTCGCAGTTGAGGGTGTGGAGGTAGTTGGCGCGTCATTGCCGGGGTAGGGGTTGAGGTCTTCCGAAGATGAAGGTTCCTACGCACCTCATCCGGAAGACCTCGACGTGCCTGACGCTACCTTCGCTTGTGCTGATCTGACCACGTTCTGCCGCCTCGATGAACTCGGGCTGGAGGTGATCGGGCAGCGTCTGCGACCCGACCGGGCTGTGCTCGCGTGCCGGGTCACCGAGGAGGATCGATGGTGTCGGCGCTGCGGCGAACAGGGCACCGTACGTGACAGCGTCACCCGGCAACTTGCCCACGAGCCGTTCGGGTGGCGGCCCACCACGCTGCTGGTCACTATCCGCCGCTACCGGTGCGCCGGCTGTGCCCATGTGTGGCGCCAGGACAGCAGCAGGATGGCCGAACCGCGGGCCAGGTTGTCGCGGCGCGGGTTGCGGTGGGCGCTGGAAGCTGTTGTGTGCCAACACCTGAGCATGACCCGGGTCGCCGAAGCCTTGGCGGTGTCGTGGAACACTGCCAATGATGCGGTGCTGGCCGAAGGCCGCGGAGTACTCATCGCCGATCCGGCCCGGTTCGGCGGGGTGGCGGTGATCGGGGTCGATGAACACGTGTGGCGTCATACCCGCCGCGGCGACAAGTACGTCACCGTCATCATCGACCTCACCCCGGTCCGCGACAAGACTGGTCCGGCGCGGCTGCTCGACATGGTCGAAGGACGCTCCAAGAAGGCGTTCCAACAATGGCTGGCCGACCGGCCACAACAATGGCGTGATGATGTGGAAGTCGTTGCTATGGACGGCTTCACGGGGTTCAAGACCGCCACCGCTGAAGAGCTTCCCGAGGCGGCGGCGGTGATGGATCCCTTCCATGTGGTCCGGCTGGCCGGCAACGCCCTCGATGAATGCCGGCGCCGTGTTCAGTCGGCCACCTGCGGGCACCGCGGCCGCAAGACCGATCCCCTCTACGCCGCGCGGCGTACCCTGCAGACTGGGACAGATCTGCTCACCGACAAACAGAAGACCCGGCTGGCGGCCTTGTTCGCCGTCGACGCTCACGCCGAGGTCGAAGCCACTTGGACGATATATCAACGCACCGTGGCCGCCTATCGAGAGCCCGACCGCAAGAAGGGCCGCGCGATGATGACGAATCTGATCACCGCGCTCAGCACAGGCGTTCCCACGCCGCTGCAGGAGTTGATCACCCTTGGCCGGACACTGAAAAAACGCGCCGCTGATGTCCTGGCCTACTTCGACCGGCCCGGAACGTCCAACGGGCCGACCGAAGCCACCAACGGCCGCCTTGAACACCTACGCGGCTCCGCCCTGGGATTCCGCAACCTCACCAACTACATCGCCAGATCCCTACTGGAAACCGGCGGATTCAGACCCCAACTACACCCCCGATTGTGAAGAGCCAGTTAACTGGCCGCCCGTGGGGAATTCAAACTGACCATTGACAGCCACGCGCTGCCGATCATGGCGTCCCAGGAGATCATTGACGCCATCCTGCGAGACGAGCCGCCAAGCAGGGCCTTGGCACCTTCGAAAGCGGCCGCGGTGGCGTGGGCAGGTAGCCAACTCAACGGCAACCCTGACACACAAGCCGCGATCGCCTGAACGACGGCACAAATGCTTGAGCCGGCTCGCGATTCTGATTCAACCGGCGCCTAGTCGGCAAACACCCCAAGCTTCTACCAGCGAGCGGAACACCGTTTGAATCGAGCCGCCCGCCGCATCCCGCGTGACACTTAAATCTCACCTTTTCTCATTTTGAGACTTATATCACAACACGGGTCTAGGTATTCTTCGGCTGCTCCGTATGCGGCCGTAAGGATCGGCCAAACCCTGGAGAACGGAAGTTATAGAATGCTTGCAACTACCCAGCCCGAATCTTTACTGGCAGCGGTCGGTGATTGCAGTGGACTCAGTTCTGCAGTTGTTTTTCAGAACGCAGCCACGGCTGCCCTAACTACGGGAATCCTTCGCGCGGCGACCGACGAAGTATCCGCGCTGATTGCGGCTGAGTTTGTTGCGCACGCGAACACGTATCAAGCGATGAGCGCGCAGGCCACGGTGATACACGAGATGTTCGTCAACGCCCTGATTACCAGTACTGATACCTACGCGGCGGAGGCAGCCAACTCGACCGCGGCGCGTTAAGAGGACGCGGACGTCACCGTGAGAGGGACCCGTTTGGTGGTCCAGTCGCTATGCGGCTTGGGGTTGGTGGGTCGTGGTCCACTGTAGAGCGAACT
>NZ_LQPT01000036.1 GCF_002102355.1 Mycobacterium sherrisii
CAGCGGCACTGACCGCCTAAACCATCAAGTCGAAGAATCACCCGACGGCCTCGTACACCACGTCCCTGGACTTGACCTGGCAGGGGCATCGAAGCCGCGGGTGGTTTGGGGAGGTTCGCACGAGCGAAGCGTGCGTAAACGCGTCAACCGTCGCGGAGTACCTTGCCGCCAGAGATACGCAGAAAAGCAATGAAGCGCCCGGCGGCGGGCACCAGTCGACGGTGCGTGAGCCACGCCGCTCCCACCTCGCGCCGTGCTCCACGGTCGCGGAGGGCGATCTCGGCCAAGGCTGGATCCGGGAGCGTCGCGTAGGGCAGTACCGCGATGCCCAACCCAGCACGAACCAGCCCCCGTAGGGTCTGGTGTTCTTCGCCTTCGAACGCGAATCTTGGTATGAAACCCGCTGCCTCGCAGAGCGAGTCAAATACTTGACGCAGACCATGCTCCGCGGTCAGCCCGACAAAGACCTCGTCCTGCACGTGGCGCATTGCGACCGACTTTCGGTTGGCCATGTGGTGATCGGAAGCCACGGTGAGGCATAGCCGCTCTTCGGCTAAGACCAGCGTGTCCAATCGGTCGTCGGCCGGTGGCATCGGCGCGACGATCGCGACGTCTAGCGCCCCCGCTAGCAGCTGGTCAAGCACCGCGGGTGCCCCGCCCTGCTTCAGGGTGAACGAGATATCTGGGTGGGCAGCCAGGAAGGCATCCAAGAGCAGCGGCACGTCGCGCGGGCCGCGGCTGTGGACGAATCCTAATGCGACGTGGCCGCGATCGGGCTCGACGACCTCCTGCAGGTCTCGTCCGGCGGTGCGCAGGTGGACCAAAGCTTCTCGGGCGGCCGGCAAGAAAGCCCGACCGGCGTCTGTCGCAACGATGCCCCGCCCGTACGGCTGGACCAGCGGCGACCCGATTAGATCGGCGAGGCGATGCATGACGGCGCTGACGGTCGGCTGGGGAATGCCGAGTTGTTCGGCTGCGCGCCGCACGTGCTGATGTTCCACGACGGTCACGGCAATGAGCAACTCAGGCGCGATCGCCCGCAACCAATCAAGATCTCGATCAAACATGTCATGAATCCTAATTGGACGGATCAGTCCGTGTGGGGCATCGTCGGATCAAGAGAACGGGCCGGGAAGCAGATGTAGGAGGGCAACACGGATGAGCACCGTCGCCGATCGCATCATCGAAGCTCTGAAAGCTACTGGAGTACAACGCATTTATGGTTTGCCAGGCGACAGCTTGAACGGGTTCACCGATGCGATTCGGCGCGCGGAAGGCATCTCGTGGGAGCAGGTGCGCCATGAGGAAGCTGCGGCGTTCGCAGCTGCAGCAGACGCCGCACTGAGCGGGCGCCTGGCAGTGTGTGTGGGTAGTTGCGGTCCGGGCAACCTGCACCTGATCAACGGGCTGTACGACGCACAGCGCAGTGGTGTGCCGGTTCTAGCGATAGCGGCGCATATTCCGCTGTCTGAGATCGGCTCCGGCTACTTCCAGGAAACCCACCCGCAGCAACTGTTCAAGGAATGCAGTGTCTATTGCGAACTGGCGAGCACACCGGAGGCGGCGCCGCGGATCGTTGAGATGGCGATGCGTGCCGCCGTGGAGGAGTGCGGAGTCTCCGTGGTGGTGATACCTGGCGAACTCTTTGTGCGCCGCGCCAAGGACGACCGGCCTGTTCGCCCGGTGGTCCCCGCCCGCTCGCTGCAGCGGCCGGACAATGAGTCGCTGGCGAAGACCGCGCAGGTGCTCAACGGCAGCGACCGTGTGACGATTTTGGCCGGGGCGGGAGCTGCCGGCGCGCACGATCAGGTCGTCGAGCTGGCCTCGGTCGTGCGTTCACCGGTCGTGCACACCCTGCGAAGCAAAGAGCATCTCGAGTATGACAATCCATTCGACGTTGGCATGACAGGGCTGTTGGGATTTGCCTCTGGTTACAAGGCCATCCGTGAGGCCGAGGTGCTGCTGATGCTGGGCACCGATTTTCCGTATCGCCAGTTCTACCCTCAGAACGCCACTGTGATCCAAGTTGACATCTGTGGCAGCCGCCTCGGCCGGCGCACACCTGTCGACATCGGCTTGGTCGGAACCGTCAAAGACACGCTTGCCGCATTGCTACCATTGCTGCGCAGAAAGCTGGACGGTGCGCATTTGGATCGGGCGCTGCGACACTACCGTAAGACCCGCGCGTCGATGGATGCCCTCGCGGTCAACGACCGCAACCGCACCCCGATCCGGCCTGAGTATGTCACCGCCATAGTCGATCGCCTGGCCGCCGACGACGCGGTGTTCACCTATGACGTCGGATCACCGGTCATCTGGGCAGCGCGGTATCTGACCATGAACGGACGACGCCGACTGATCGGGTCATCGACACACGGCTCCATGGCAGGTGCCTTACCGCACGCCGTCGGCGCACAAACCGCCGACCGCAGCCGCCAGGTCATCGCCCTTGCCGGCGACGGCGGGCTGGCGATGCTCTTCGGTGAGTTACTCACCTTGAGACAGAACAAGCTGCCCGTCAAAGTCGTCGTCTTCAACAATGCATCACTGAACTTCGTCGAATTGGAAATGAAGGCAGCCGGTTTCGTCACCTTCGGAACCGACTTGCACAACCCCGACTTCGCGGCGGTGGCACGCGCACTCGGATTGTTCGGTGTCAGGGTGGAAACGCCCTGCGAACTGGAACCAGCACTGAAAAGGGCGCTTTCCCATGAAGGACCGGCGATCGTAGACGTCATCACGACCCGCCAGGAACTGACGATCCCGCCCGCGATTACCGCCGAACAGGCCAAGGGCTTCACGCTGTACGCGATCCGGACCATTTTGGCTGGACACGGCGATGAACTGCTCGACTTGGTCACCACTAACGTCGCCCGCCGAATCCTGGATTGATCACACCCACCGAAAGGAAACCGCCATGCCCACCGACGCGAGCGCCTCGATAAAGGCGATGCTGCAAGATGGCCTATTCGTTACCGCCCCAGGCGTATTCGACCTGGTCTCGGCCAAGCTCGCCGACCGCACCACCGCCCAGGCGATCTACATGACCGGATACGGCGTCGTGGCGTCCTATCTGGGGCAGCCGGACGCGGGCCTGGCGACCTACACCGACATGCTCAACCGCGCCGAAGCAATAGCCAACGCAGTGCATAAGCCCTTGATCGCCGACGGCGACACCGGCTACGGCGGCCTGCTCAACGTTGCTCACACCGTGCGCGGCTACGAGAAAGCCGGCGTCGCAATCATCCAGCTAGAAGACCAACAGTTCCCCAAGAAGTGTGGCCACACCGCCAACCGCCACGTGATCCCCACCCAGGAGATGGTCAATAAGATCAAGGTTGCCTGCGGCGCCCGCTCGTCGGAGGACTTCCTCATTCTGGCGCGCACCGACGCACTAACCTCGCTGGGCATCGACGAGGCCCTCCGTCGCGGCGAAGCATACGCCAAGGCAGGCGCAGATATCCTGTTCATCGAGGCACCCGAATCCACAGAGCAAATGCGCAAGATCGGGAACGCGTTCGACACTCCCGTGTTATCGAACCAATTGCACGGCGGCGTCACACCCATCTTGCCCAGGCGCGAGTTGCAGGACCTGGGATTTGCCGCCGCAATCTACCCCACCGCCGGGCTGTTCGCCGCCAGCCACGCCTTGGCCAGCGTGTATCACTCTGTGGCGCAAGGGGAGCCCGTCACCGATCCGCTGTGTTCCTTCGCCGAGTTCGTCGACTTGATCGGTTTCCCGAAGGTCTGGGACTTCGAGAAAAGGTACGCCGCTCTGCTGAACCAAGCCCAGATCTAGCAGGAGAACACCACGATGGCTTCTAACGTGACGCAATCATTGATCGATTCACATCTCGTGAGCGGAAACCCGCAACCGGGGAATGAAATCGCGCTACGTGTGGACCAGGCACTATTGCAGGACGTGCTCGGAACGCTTGTCATGCTGGAACTCGAGGCCATGGGAATTGAGCGAGTCCAAATCGACCGTGCCGCACAATATATCGACCACAACCTGCTAGAGACCGACAACCTCAATGGTGACGAACACCTCTTCTTGCGCTCGG
Source organism: Mycobacterium sherrisii (assembly GCF_002102355.1). Taxonomy (GTDB): domain Bacteria; phylum Actinomycetota; class Actinomycetes; order Mycobacteriales; family Mycobacteriaceae; genus Mycobacterium; species Mycobacterium sherrisii. Next base: position 4,065 of record NZ_LQPT01000036.1, read on the forward strand.
CCTGCCAGCGATTCGGCATCTGGTACAGCCGCCCGGGCAACGGCATCAGCCACCCAGTGCACATGCAGCACTTCGGCAAACCCGGTGACACCCTCATCGGCTCGGACAGCCACACCGCCGCCGCCGGCAGCATAGGCATGCTTGCCCTCGGCGCCGGGGGCATTGACGTCGCCCTAGCACTCGCCGGCGAGCCGGCCTACCTACGCATGCCGGCGGTGTTCGGTGTCCGACTGACCGGTGAGCTGCCCCAATGGGTAAGCGCCAAAGACATCATCCTGGAAATGCTGCGCCGGCACGGCCTCGAAGGCGGACAGGGCCGCGTCATCGAATACTACGGACCGGCCCTAGCCCAACTGTCGGCAATGGATCGCCATGTCATCGCCAACATGGGCGCAGAACTCGGCGCAACCACCACCGTCTTTCCCTCCGACGAACGTACCCGCGAATTCCTGCGCAGCGTCGGGCGCGAAAGCGAGTGGCGCGCCGTGGCCGCTGACCCCGGCGCGGACTACGACATGTATGACGAGATCGATTTGTCTTCCCTGGAACCTTTGATCGCCAAACCGTCCAGCCCCGGTAACGTCGTCACGGTGCGCGAGGTCGCTGGCGCCGAGATCTATCAGTCCTACATCGGGTCCTCGGCGAATCCGGGATTTCGGGATCTAGCAATCGCCGCCACCATGGTGCGAAACCGCCAGGTACACAACCGAATCTCCTTCGACATCAATCCGAGTTCGCGACAGACGCTGCAGGCGCTCATTGACGCGGGGCATTTCAGTGATCTGATCCGTGCCGGTGCCCGTACGCATCAGCCTGGGTGCAACGGTTGCATCGGGATGGGGCAGGCACCCGCCGCCGGTCGCATCTCGCTGCGCACCGTGCCGCGAAATTTTCCTGGGCGCTCGGGAACCCGCGAAGACAGTGTCTATCTCTGCAGCCCTGAAACCGCTACCGCGTCGGCTCTAACCGGCGTGATCACCGATCCACGAGACCTCGGTCTGCCCTATCATCCGGTCGCTGAACCGATGCACCTGCCCATCAAGGACATGGCGTTCGTGGCGCCGACCGAGACCCTAGAAGCACGGTCGGTCCGGCTAGAGAAGACCCCCAACATCTCCACCCTTCCAAGCTTTGATGCTTTTGCACCGGATGTGGTTGCACCCGTGCTTCTCAAGATAGGCTCTGACATCTCGACCGATGACATCATCCCCGCAGGCAGCAGGGTCATGCCCTACTGGTCCAACATCGCGAAGGTTTCCGAGTTCACCTTCGAAGGCATCGACTGCCACTACGCGTCACGCGCAGCGCAAAGTCGCGACCGCGGCTGCGGTCACGCCATCGTCGCGGGCGCCAACTACGGCCAAGGGTCGAGCCGTGAAAACGCTGCGGTCGCATTGCGCTACCTGGGCGCCCGCGTCGTCATCGCCCAAAGCTTCGCGCGCATCCACTGGCAAAATCTGATCAATTTCGGGGTCCTGCCGCTCAATTTCGCTAACCCAGCGCACTACCACCGCCTTCAACTCGGCGACACCATCCGTATCCCTGACATCCAGGCGGCCTTGACGGCAAGCCTGCAGATCGTCGCCATCGTGGGCTCGGCGAGCGATCGTATTCCGCTGCGGCACGCCCTATCTCACCGCCAGATCGAGATCCTCATGGCCGGCGGCGCGATTAACGCCCGCCAACAGCCGTCGTCTACCGGTCAGCGTGTTCCCATGAACTCGTCGCCGGCCCAGAACTCATTCACCAGACGTCAAGATTGATGCACTGCACCAACGATCCGAGCTCAAGAGGATGATGCACGGCAACGCTGATGGGCATGATTGCCCGGCGTAGGGGACCGCATCGTGTCGCGGCGCCCGCATCGCCGCCCAGCGCAGTCGTCACAGTAGAGAAAGTGAGGCACCAGGCCATGCCGCCCGAAGACGATACAGCCGAGGTGTACCGACGCCAAGGCTTCGGTGGTGGTATCGGTGCTGTCGCACCCTACGCACTGCTGCTAGTTGATTTCTGCGTGGCTTTCGTCGACCCAGCACTGTTGGGAGGTGGGAACATTGCGACGGCCGCTTCGCATGCCGCCGAGCTTCTCAGATGGGCGCGGACGGCCGGATGGGCGATCGCGCACTCGCAGATCGTATATCGAGAAGACGGCACGGACGCCAATGTATGGCTGCACAAAATACCCGCCTTGCAGACACTAACCGTGGGCAACCCGGCGGCTGAGTTCGTCGAGGAATTGTCACCCGTGCCCGGCGAACTCGTTATCCGCAAGACTGTCCCATCGGCCTTCTTCGGTTCGTCGCTGGCATCGTGGTTGGTGCACCGAGGTATCAAAACGCTAGTAATCGCCGGATGCACCACCAGCGGATGCGTACGCGCCAGCACAATCGACGCATTGTCGTACGGCTTTCGCCCAGTGCTAGTCAGTGACTGCATCGGTGACCGCTCCCTAGACGCCCACCGCGCCAGCCTTTTGGATCTCGAAGCCAAGTATGCCTCAGTGCTGGACAGTGCCACTCTCGTCACAGGCCCCTCCTCAGATCCCCTGCGCGACAGCGCAACCAGGAAGTAGTCCACTGCCCGAACCAATCACACCACATCCCTTCACACTGTCAGCACCAACTACCCAGCACCCCAATGAACCGGGTACGGGTCCTTAATCGGCTACCTGATTGGAGAAGGTTGTCCACAAGCTGTTCGGCGATCGACGACCAGCGGTCAATCACTGGCACTGGTGATGATGGTGGAAACAAGTAATCGGCCAATGCGGGCGCCATCCAATGCCACGAGGCCCCGCTGCGCCACCTGATGCCGCTTGCGTCATCCCCTATGGCGCCGCAGACGCCAGGGCCGGACAACTCCGACGACCCAGTAGGCGCCGGCATCTTTAACCGCAGCCTTGACGAACGGGCTTAATGATCCGGAATATCACCTCGGGCCGTAGCAGGTTGGTTGGCGGTTCGGTTAGACCGATGACGCTGAGGAATCTTTCTGCCACCACGGCGTCTGTCTGCGCAGCTGTCAGGACTCGGTCCAAGTATGCGTTCACTATCCGCGTCGACACAGGACGAAATCCAGGTACTTCGGGAATCGCCAGGTCAGCCCCTACAGCTGTCCGCCAGGCCACGCCGATGTTTTTGGCCGAATCATGAAAGAACCGTCGGGCCAGATCTTGATCTCCGCCCCGTAGACAATGATGAAGCACCAATGACTCCAGTGCAGCCACTGTCATGCCTTGTCCATAAATCGGGTTAAAGCTGCAGATCGCATCGCCGACTACGAGCAGGCCGTTTGGCATTCGCCGCATTTTGTCATAACGTCGCCATCGGTTGGATGGAACGTGATACCGGCTTAACTCCCCGACAGTTTCAGCCGAACGAACCGCCTCAAGCACATCAGCTGGTGCCAAGTCTTCTAAAAAGGTGAGGATTTCGGTGTGCGTGCCCGGAAGTTGTTGCCCCATTATCGAATTTAGGGTCAGTGTCCAATTGTTGTTCTCGTAGCCCGCTAAGGCGAAACCCCGCAACCGGCCAGGTTCGGGATATAGTGCGAAGAACTTGGTCGTCAATGCCCCGGCAGGCAGACGCAAATTCAGACTGGTATACGACAGCCGCACCACCAATTCCTCTTCGAGCGGGCGCCCATAACCTAACTTTTCCAGAAATACCGGTGTGCGCGAACCGCGGCCAGTCGCATCGACCACGAGGTCAGCAAGCAAGGTGGCCTCCCCGCTGCCATCACGATTCGCCATCCGGACCCCGGTGATGCGGTTGCTACTTGACTCCACGTCGATTGCCTCGCGCTGGTCCCGAATGGTGACGTTGGAAAGGCCGCGCACTCGCTGACGGATCAGAAACTCTAAAATCGCTCGGCTCGGATAGTATGCTGTGTTAGCTGCTGGGTGTCGCAGGCGGCCTATCCGGGCAAGACGATGTCCGCCTATCGACAAGTACAACTTGGAAAGATCCCCATCGGCCCACACGGGCACACCGTGCGCTATCAGTTGGTCGAGAAGCCCGGGGAACAGCTCACCCAAGATTTGCGAACAACGCGCCAGGGCAACGTGGACGTGCGCACCTTGGGGGACACCGCGCCGAGTCTGCGGGCCGTCGGGTAGCACATCACGCTCGAGCACCACGACGCTCTCGTAGTAGTCGGCCAGCACCCTGGCGGCGAGCAGTCCGCTGATACTGCCGCCAATAACGATGGCCTGCTGGCCAGCTTTGGGCACAATGCACCTTCCTTGCCATGTTCGTTACCGGACGCTTTGAAATGTCAGAGTTCGCAGCGCGGCGAACCTTCCAGCGCAGATAATCTGCGCGCCCACTGGCGTCGATACCTTCCGAGGTGGGCCCTTGGCTCGCGCATTGAATGGCTTCCTTCGAGTTGCAGTCATGTCGAATCGACTATGCGACGTGCAAGATTCAAGATCATCGGCCGAAACGCCTAACAGATCGTCGGCATGATCGCCTACGTCGACCAAGAGTGACGCGATAGCGGCAGTAGCAGGCGTAGAACGAGACAGCTGCCGCGCTTGCAGGCCTAAGCAACCCCGGCTGTTGAGCACTCAAGTCGCCGTCCAGCTCCTATAGGATCGAAGCAGTATGTGGCCGGTGCTCAGGAAAAGTAGGCGTTCGGGCCAACGTTCCCCGGTGATGCTCGCCCCATGCTGGGCAGCATGAATGAAGTTGAGAGGCGTACGGCTGCATCGCGATTGGAGTGGAGTGTTCTTAGGGTGGGCGAGGTGATACCGACCGGAACCGTGACACTGCTGCTCGCTGACATTGAGGCGTCAACCCGGCTGTGGGATTCCGACCATGTTGCGATGACAGGTGCTATCGCCGTGCTTGACCGCACACTATTGGATGCGGCCAGAAAGCATCGCGGCGTGCGGCCAATCGAGCAAGGCGAGGGCGACAGCTTCGTGGTGGCATTCACTCGAGCCAGTGACGCGGTCGCGTGCGCCCTCAGGTTGCAGAGCGAACCCCTGGCGCCAATCCGGTTGCGCATCGGCGTCCATACCGGAGAGGTGCAATTGCGTGACGAAGCCAACTACATCGGATCCACCATCAACCGGACGGCGCGCATACGAGATCTAGCCCACGGGGGCCAAATCGTACTGTCGGGCACCACGGCCGATCTCGTCACCGACCATCTGCCCACTGGCGCCTGGCTAACCGACCTCGGCAGGCATTACCTGCGGGATCTGCCGCGACCCGAACGAGTGGTCCAACTGTGCCACGTCGACCTACACAATGACTTCCCGCCCCTGCGCACGGTGACTGCTGTTGCCGCCCATAACGTTCCCCTGCAGCGCACCAAGTTCGTGCGACGGGCCAAGGAACTCAGTGATGTGCGTCAACTGCTGACAGAAAATCGGATTGTGACGTTAACTGGCGCGGGGGGCATAGGAAAAACACGTCTGGCTCAAGAGCTTTCAGCTCAGGCTGCCACGGAGTTCATTGACGGCGTGTGGTATGTCGACCTTGCGCCTATCAGCGATGCGGACATCGCGATCGCCACCATCGCCCGGATACTTGGCCTGCCGGACCAACCGGGCCGCATCGCGGTCGACAATCTTGTTCGTTCGGTGGGCACCCGTCAGATGTTGGTCGTCCTGGACAACTGCGAACACCTGCTTGATGCCTGCGCCGCAATCAGCGACGCCATGCTTGTTGCCTGCCCACATTTGACCCTGCTTGCCACCAGTCGTGAGCCGCTTGGCTTGGCCGGCGAGGTCATCTGGCGGTTGCCGTCGCTGTCCATAGCCGACCAAGCGGTCGACTTGTTCGCAGACCGTGCTGCCCTCGCCCGGCCCGATTTCAGCATCAACGCGGACAATATTGCGACCGTGGCAGAGATTTGCCGACGCCTCGACGGTGTGCCGTTGGCCATCGAGTTAGCGGCAGCTCGAATGCGCGCTCTGTCCTTGGCTGAGATCCTCGACGGACTGCACGACCGTTTCTGTCTCTTAGCCGGCGGCGCACGCACCGCGGTGCGACGTCAACAGACCCTACGTGCCTCTGTGGACTGGTCGTACGCGCTGTTGACGGAGCCTGAACGGGTTCTCTTCCGACGGCTGGCGGTTTTCGTGGGCGGGTTTTACCTCGATGGAGCTCAAGCGGTCGCCGGTATTGGCGAACTCAAACGTCATCAGGTGTTAGATCAGCTCAGTTTGCTGGTCGACAAATCGCTAGTCATTGCCGAGGACTATCGTGGCCGAACTCGATATCGGTTTCTGGAGACAGTGCGCCAATACGCCCAAGAAAAACTTGCTGACTCCGGCGAGTCCGAGGCTATACGAATCCGCCACCACGATCATTATCGCTCTCTTGCCGCGGCATTCGAGACCATGGCGCCGACAGACATCGCGCAGCACGCCCAGCAAGCCGACATCGAAATTGACAATCTGCGTGCGGCGTTTTCCTGGACGCTTCAGCAAGCCGATCCGGAAGCAGCGCTTGCCTTTACCTCATACCTGCAGCCGCTGTGGCGGCGGCGGGGCAGGATTCGAGAGGGGCTCAGCTGGTTTGATGCCGCCTCAGCCAGCGCCGCTACGCGAGGCGCCAATATAGCGCCCGCTTGGCAGGTACGCGCGGTGGCCGATCGCATCATGCTGACTGCCACGGTAGTGGACCCTGGCAGCAAAGACGCTGCCGCAGAGGCACTCGCACTCGCCCGCCAGATTGGCGAACCGGCCCTTCTGCTCAAGGCCCTGAGCGCGTCGTGCTGCGTCTCGTCATTCACTCCCGAAGGATCCGAAGAGCCTTTTGTCGAGGCCGTCAATCTTGCCCGGTCGCTAGGCGATTTGCCTTCGTTAAGTCAGATCCTGCCATACCAAGCATTTGCGGCCCTCTTCGCGGGTGATGCCAGGCGAGAACGCTTGGCCGCTGAAGAGGGACGCGATATCGCCGTGGCGATCGGCGATGAGTTTGCAGCGCGCCACTGTCGCTGGAAGCTCGGGATGGCGCAGATGCATTCCGGCGATCTCGACGGCGCGGTTCGGCAATTCGATCGGGTGATCGCCGACGCCGACACAAGCCATGACACGCTGTTGAGCTCAGCTGGGCGATACGGCCGCACCATGGCGCTTGCGTTTCGCGGTGACACTGCCGCCGCCCGCGCTACTGCTATGGCTGCCGTTGAACAAGCGGCTCAACTCGGCGGCTTCATGGAAGGGTTCAGCAACGCGGCGCTAGCAGTGGCCTCTTTGGCGGCCGGCGATATCGAGGCCGCTGCAGCTGCCAGCGAGACTGCCCGCCAGCAACTCAGCCAACGATGCGAATTTGCGGTGCTCTATGCAAACCCCACGGCAGAGATTGCACTTGCTCGTGGCGATCTGGAAGTAGCTCGACGGTACGCCGACGACGCTGTTCGCGTGACATCTGGATGGAACGCATCCATGTCGCTGACCTCGCGTGCTCGCGTAGCGGCGGCCCAAGGGGACTGCATGCAGGCTGAGCAGGACGCACACCAAGCATTGTCTTGTGCGGCCACAAACGACGCCTACCTAGGCATTGCCGACACGCTCGAGTTTCTGGCCGCCGCCGCGGGCGAAACAACCCGACACCGGGAAGCTGCAAGGCTGTTCGGGTCCGCCCAGGCGATCAGAGATCAGACCGGTCATGCCCGCTACCAAATCTACGATTCGAGCTACTACGCGTCGGTTGCCGCATTACGTCAGGCGATGAGTGAGAGCGATCTTGAAACCGCGTGGGCTGAGGGGACCAAGTTGTCTGCCGCTGAGGCGGTCGCCTACGCACAGCGGGGCCGCGGCAAACGCAAACGGCCTTCCAGCGGCTGGGCTTCCTTAACACCTAGTGAGCGCGAGGTAGTAAAACTGCTTAGTGACGGCCTTACCAACAAAGACATCGCTGCAAAGCTGTTCACCTCGCCGCGCACAGTCCAAGCCCATCTCAATCACACCTACCGCAAACTCGGCTTCACATCCCGCGTTCAACTTGCCCAACAAGCGACGCACCACCTGACCGGGGACTGTCTGAACGACGGTGGATCTGATCTTGGTCTGACACGCCGAGCTGAGCTTGGCGGGAAGGACTGACGATGTCAGAAACACTCGTGCCCGTGGCGAACGAACTGGATCAAAAGCAGCTGGCCGAACAACTGTTGGCGCAGGCCAAGGAGCAAGGTGTCGAGCTGGTCGGCCCCGATGGGTTGCTCAACCAGCTGACCAAGCATGTGCTGGAGACTGCGTTGGATGCGGAGATGGCCGAACACCTCGGCTATGACAAGCACGACCCGGCCGGGCGCGGCAGCGGCAACTCGCGCAATGGCACCCGAGCTAAAACGGTGCTCACTGAAATCGGGCCGGTGGAAATCAAGGTGCCCCGCGACAACCAACAGCAGCTTTGATCGGCAGATCGTCAGGAAACTGCAGCGCCGTTTGACCGGCATCGATGAGATCGTGTTGTCGCTGACGGCAAAGGGATTGACGACCGGAGAGATTGCCGCGCATTTCGCCGATATCTGTGTCGCCACGGTGTCCAAAGACACCATCAGCCGCATCACCGACAAGGTGGTCGCTGAGATGGCCGAGTGGTGCAACCGGCCATTGAAGCCGGTGTACCCGGTGGTGTTCCATCGACGCCATTCACGTCAAGATCCGCGACAGCCAGGTTGACCTGACCCCGATCCGTTGATCCATGGCTTATGAGAGTCTTGCGGCCCAGGTTGTGGGCAGGAAGGCTCGACAA
>NZ_LQPT01000037.1 GCF_002102355.1 Mycobacterium sherrisii
CGGCCTCGGTCCAGCCCTGGGGCACCGACATGCTGCCCACCAAGGCGGCCTTGCCCATCGACCCCGACACCGGAACCCCCTCAACGGCAGAGCTGAGCATCGGCGTGATGGCCGCTCCCTGCGTCAGCGGGGCCAAAGCACCCGAAATCGCCTTCGGCCCGGCCAGATACGCCGCCGCGCCCTGTCCGTTCTGGCCCCAGGCGTAGGCCTGGCCGAACGACAGGAACGGCCCGCCCGGAATGGTCGACCAGGACTGCGGCGAATACACCCCGGTGATGGCCGACCAGAAGGTGTTCCAGTTGGTGATGGCCGAGGGCACCGTCAACCCCGTCGACGACGCGGCCGTGGACGCGCCCGCGTTTTGGCCACTGGCCAGTGTCTGGGCTCCGCTGGTCAGGGCGAGGTGGGACAGGGTTGCCGCGGTGTTGCCGCTGGAGGTGCCCGTGGACTGGGCGACCGCGGCGGCTTGGGTTTGGGTGGCGGCACCGTTGGTGGTCTGCGGTGGTTCGGTGAATGCCACCAGCTGGGAGGCGGTGGCCGAGGAGGCGGCATAGCCATACATGGCCCCCGCATCTTGGGCCCACATCTCCGCGTAATCGGCCTCGGTGGCCGCGATCGCCGGAGTGTTTTGGCCCAAGATGTTGGTGGCGATCAGCGTGGCCAGCAAGGAGCGGTTGGCCGCGATGATCGGCGGGGGCACGGTCGCGGCAAACGCGGCCTCATACGCCCCGGCGGCCAGCTTGGCCTGCACCGCGGCTTGCTCGGCCTGCACCCCGGTCGCACTCATCCACTCCACATACGGGGCCGCCGCGGCCGCCATCGCGATCGACGACGGCCCGTTCCATGACCCGACCACCAGAGTCTCGATGGCAGAGCCGTACGAGGCCGCGGTGGCATGCAACTCCGCCGCCAACTCATCCCAGGCCGCCGCCGCCGCCAGCAACGGCCCCGCCCCCGCCCCCACATACATCCGCCCGGAGTTAACCTCCGGCGGCAAAGCCCCAAAGTCCAGCATCTTGTTACCTCCACTCCCTCAATGCCTCTCAGTGGCCGCTCGGTGGCTGCCATGGTAAGTGCGGCATTGCGACCGTTGCCGCAAACGCGCCGTGGCTCTAATCAAACCCATTGAAAACCCATTGAATGCGCCTCGCATTACACGTGTCTAACCACAAATCCCGCAGTGCTCAGAATCAGCGGTGCCCCTGTGTAATTTCGCGACTCACTGTTGTGCTGATTATGGCCAGAAATTATTCGCAGCGCGTTCCCGCAAAGTAATCGAGCTGTAAAAATAAATAGCATTACACTTCCGCTTGGTGTGAGGACGCCATGCTCGGACAGCTAATGAATCGCCGCATATGTCTGCAGCATGTACAGCGCTTAAGCACGACGCAGCGACCGTCACGATCTGCCGCGGGCCGTCCTTCGCACTCGGCCGCGATCAATTTCGTGCTAATTGTCGCGGTGGATTTAAATGCTTCACCAGCCATTACCAAAGGCGCACCGCACAGAGATTCCGAAGGGCGCCTCCTAATGGCTTGGTTTGACGCGATCATGTCAACTAATAGCGAACTGAGAATGTGCGCAGGCGCAAACTTCTCGCGTGGCCAGGCTCGTAATCCAAATATTGGCACGCGCAGCTATTTTGACGCTATTTTGACGACGGTAGTGCCGACGCCATGAGTAATTGCATCGCGAATAAGCATTCGATTCGTCGCCGGACGAATCGATCGCCGAGAACCGCTATGGCCGGTGCCGCTCGACACCTACCAGCAAGCGCTCAGCTATCAGTGGGACGCGCTCGGCGCCGCACGTGGTGCGGCCCGGGCAGGGACCGGTGTAAAGGCGATATTCGCGTTGCCCAGTTGTAAGCCAGCGATCATTATCTGCTCCCCTAAGTTTCACCCAGCGTATGCACCACACCTGCCACCCGACTTATTGACATCTGCGGGTTTGCTGTGAGTGCCCACGGCGAGTGGGAGCCAGCGGCGCGACCGCCAATGCGGCAATCGCGCCGGTCTGCCGAACCTAGGGTGACTCTGCTCGACGGCTAATTGTCGCCGGACAGTCGTTCGGGGCAGTACGCGCTGGCGGCGGCCTTGGCGAACTTGGCGGCTTTGGCCAGGGTGAATGCTGGGTTGAGATCTCGGATATCCCTGATGATGTCGAGCTCTGACGTCCCCGAGTTCGCCAGGTCGCACACCTTCTGGCCGGCTTTGATGGCGTGTTCCGGGTCGTGATATGTGATGCCCGCGTCCTTGAGTGAGCCGAGGAACGCGTCGTCGTCCGAGTCGGCGTAAGCCGGGGCTGCCACGCCGATCAGCACAGCACCGGTTGCCAGCAGCGGGAGCAGCTTCATCTCGATCACCCAGCCGCCGGCGGGCGCCCGATGACGCGTGGGCGGAACCCGTAGATCGGGTCGGCGAATTCGTCCTCGTGCGAACCCGGAATGCCCGCTAGCGGCACCCCCGGCATGCCGACCGCCCCCGCTTCTTCCATCACCATCGGGGTGGCGGCGCCGAACCCGTGGTAGGCCCCAGCGCCGACCTGAGTCGTCGCCGCGACCGTGCTGACCGTCGCGCCGGTCCCCGCCCAGGACGGCGGGACCGAAAGGCTGCCAACCAGACTCGCCTGACCCAGGCCGGCCGTGGCTGCGGTTCCGGCCACGCTCCTGGTCGCCGACGCCAGCCCCGCGCTGCTCAGCCCAGCGGACAGATCCTCCAGTCCAGACGTGCTCGCGCCGGCCACGGCCGCATTCGCGGCGGCGGTGGCGGCCGGGTCGACGATGGTCGTCGGATTGAGAATGCCATTGGTGGTGAACGCATTCGACAGGCCAGAGACGCTGTTGTTGTTGAGGAAAGCCCCCAACAGATTCTCACTGCTGGGTTGGTTACTCAGCATGTTGAGGAGCCCGGACAGCCCGGTCGTGGAATCACCCGAGCCCGGCGCCAGAGGGTTGTCGCCCGTACCGGCCGCCAGCGTCGACCCGGAGTCGTCGAGCGCTCGCACAACCGCGTTGGACTGCTGCTGCGTTCCGTCCGTCGTGGTGTCGGACTGCGGCTGGCTGAACGGGGTCATCTCGGTCGCGATCCGCGCCGAGGCGGCGTAGCTGGTCATCGCGGAAGCGTCCTGTGCCCACATCTCGCCGTACTGCGCCTCGGTGGCCGCAATCATCGCGCTGTTTTGGCCAATGATGTTGGTGGCCACCAGGTTCGACAGCAGGGTGCGGTTCGCGGCGACGAGAGGTGGGGGCACCGTCGCGGCAAACGCGGCCTCGTAGGCGGCCGCGGCCGCGTTCGCTTGCGTGCCCGCCTGCTCGGCCTTCACGGCGGTGGTGCTCATCCACTCGACGTACGGTTCGACCGCGGCCGCCATCTTCGCCGACGCCGGGCCGAGCCAGCCCTCGCTGACGAGCGATTTGATGACCGCTTCATAACTTGCTGCCGCGGAACGCATTTCAGCCGAGATTGCGTTCCACGCGGCCGCGGCGGCCAGCAATGATCCCGATCCCGGTCCGGCATACATATTCGCCGAATTGACTTCCGGCGGCAAAGCCCCAAAGTTCAGCATGACATCTTCTCCTGAAGTCCCTTATCCGGCGGCCGGCGGTCGCGGCATGACGACGGGCCGAAACCCGTACCTGGGGATGGCGCGGCGCAGTCTTCGGCCGGTACCGCCCAACGGTGCGGCGACCCCGCCCGGCCCGCCCGCGGCCGGCGTCCCGGATGACCCGATGTCGCTGAGCCCGGTGACCGGAGCAGGCCCGTTACCCGCACTGATCGCGGCCGCATTGGCCCAGCTCTGCGGCACCGACAGCGAACCGACCAGGTGCGCGTTGCCCACTCCGGCGGAGGCGGAGGCCAGCCCCGCCGAGCCCACCGTTTCCGAGGCCAGGCCGGCGGTGGCACTTTCGGCACCGGTGGCGAAGGTGTCCAGACCGCCCAGCGACGTGGCCGCCGTCTGCAGGAAGTTGAAACCTTCGACGGTGCCGACGATGCTTTGCGGATTGAACGGACCGCCCGCGAGCGAACCGTTGAGGACCGAGTTGGCAAAGAAGTTGCTCTGCAAGAACTGGCCGAGCGCCGTGTTGTTGTTCCCGTCCAGGAATTGCGTCAGGTACCAATACAGATCACCCGGCGCCGGCGCCGTCGTAGCGTTGGGGGGGTCGTCCTCCGTCGAGAACGTAGACAGCAGCTGTCGGGCGTTGCCGGTGCCCGAGTTGACGGCCTGATTGACGGCTTGGTTCTGGTCGGTCACCCCTTCGGGCGAGGTGTTGGTCTGCGGCGAGGTGAACGGGGTCATCTGCGTCGCCGAACTCGAGGCCAAGGCGTAGCCGTTCATCGCGGCGGCGTCTTGAGCCCACATCTCCATGTATTGAGCCTCGGTGGCCGCAATCGCCGGCGTGTTCTGGCCGAAGATGTTGGTGGCCACCAGGTTCAGCAGCAGGGCGCGGTTGGCCGCGATCACCGGCGGCGGCACGGTCATCGAGTACGCCGCCTCGAAAGCGGTAGCGGCCGCGTTGGCCTGCGTGCCGGTCTGCTCGGCCTGGGCCGCGGTGGTGTTCAGCCAAGTCAGGTAGGGCACCGCGGCGGCGAGCATCGACGCCGATGACGGGCCGTACCAGCCGGCAGTCACCAGCTCTCTGATCACGGAATCGTAATCTGTTGCTGCCGAACGTATTTCGGCAGCAAGTGTGTTCCACGCGGCCGCCGCTGCCAGCAGCGGTCCTGATCCTGGGCCAGAATAGAGTCTGGCCGAATTCACTTCGGGCGGTAACGCCGCAAAGTCCAGCATGGTTCTCCCTCGGCGCTTAACAGATGGTCGGTGTGTTCGCTGCCTCGGTGGTTGCATGCAACCCGGCATTGGCCTGTACGACAGAGCTCATCGAAGTTCTCCTCGAAGCGGGTGAGCCGGGCCGCGACGTCAGCTAGGGCTTGTACCGCTTGTGCAACACGGGTGAATAGCGCGGTGCGGACGGTGAGCAGCGTCGTGGTCGGCTCGAACGAAACGTCATTGATCGAACGTCGGGACTATGACAGGGACTAATTTTGCTCTCACCCCCTCCACGCCTGAGCACACCGTGATGCCAATTTTGCACGAAGGAGTGAGGATGGCGGGCCGAATCGCCCGTTTCCCGCACCCCTCTCGTCAGAGCTTTGGCACCACACTGCGTATCCAGCTAACCCAAGCTAGAAGCCACTTGGGCTCAACCCTTAAGCCGGGAAGAGCTGTCCTGACCCTGGGCGTCTTTCGACGTTTGGGGTCAGTGGCCTGTATCCGTATGGTAGCCTCACCTAACGAGGTGCTTGCACGGACATCGTGGCACCCCGCACACGGCCAGTCAAGCTAGTTGCGACGCGTTTGCAAGAATTCATCTAGCGGGCGTCGTGTTGCCCCGGAAAACCCGCGAAAACTGCTGGAATCCCTAGTCGGGCTTCTTCTCCGCCACCGCCGCGCTGAGCCCGTCGAGCAAATCTTCGCGGGTCAGCTCGCGGAAGCGCAGCAGCTGGCGTTCGCTGAATTCCATGGTCTCACTGGCCAATACCGCGTCGAGATCCTCGTCGTCGAGACGAAAACTACGGTGGTCACGGGCCTTCTCCACCACGTTTCGCACGAAGCCGGCGTTGCCGAGCGTGTCGATGCCGCGAATCAAATCGCCATCCTCGGAGTAACTTTCGTCAAGATAGAACTTGGTGTACGAGGGCAACAACGCCTCGGCTGCTTCCTCGGTGATGACATCGTCGTTTTCCTGACCCATCAGGCGGGTCAGCGCCACCAGCTCGTCGGGGGTGTAACTGAAAAACTCGATCACCGTCGAAAACCGGCGCCGCAGCCCCTGGTTCACGTCGAGCATCTTTTCCATCGCCTTGGCGTAGCCGGCGCCGAACACCACCAGGTCGTCGCGATGATTCTCCATATACAGCAGCAAGGTGTTGATGATGGCGTTGCCGTAGGGGTCGCCCTGTTGGTACCCCTTCTCGTGCAGGGTGTGCATCTCGTCGAAGAAGACCGCCCCGCCCAGCGCGCCCTCGAGCATCTCCTCGGTGTTCTTTTCCGCGTCCGCCATGTAGCGACCCAGCAGCTTGGTGCGGCTGGTCTCCACCACCACCGGCTTGCGCAGCACCGTCAACCCACACAACTGCTTGCTGAAAGCCCGTGCCACCGAGGTCTTTCCGGTTCCGGGCGGGCCGAGCAACAGGGTGTGGCGCGATGTCACCGGTACCGGCAGGCCCATCTTTTGCCGGGCCAGATTCACCTTGGTCGTCGACTTGATGAGCTTGATTTCCCGCTTCGCGCGTTCCATGCCAAGCATGGCGTTGAGCTCGGCGTCGCCCTCGGCTAGGTACCTCGCTGCCTCTTCGGCGTGCTTGGCGGCCTCGGTCTGGGCCCGGGTCGGCGCGCTGGCCGGGTCCCACGGATCCGTTCGGGCCTCGATGGTCTCCGGATCGGTCAGGATCAGCTGGTAATTGGCGTTGTCGAGAGCTTCGCGAGCCGGTGCGAATTTGGGATCCCGCGAATAGACCCGCCGCAGCACCTCGACGGCCTCGTCCTCCCGTCCGAGATGTCGCAGGCACATGCCCTGGGTGTAGAGCGCAACGTTCGCCGCGCCCGGCACCCGATCCGCCTCGATGGCGTCCTGGCTGCGGCGCACCGCCTCCTCGAAAACCCCGAGCGACGCCAGCGCCGTCGTCGCCATCGCCGCTCCCGCGGCCTTCAGCTCGGGATTGCGCCAGATCTTTCCCTCGGGGAACTGGTTGAGCACGTCGGGCCAGCGCCCGGTGCGGAAGTACAGGATGCCGCGCACATACGCGATGAGCTCTTCCTCGATGGGCTGGCGGGGTTCGATGCCGTCAAGCAGGTCGGCGGCCTCCTGGTACCGCTTCGCTTCGGCGAGCACCGTCGCATAGGCACACGCCAGCGACTCGACGCTGAGGATCGCCAGCTTCAGGAACAGCCCGTCGGATACGTCGGGGTGAAACTGTATTTCGGTGACCCCGAGCCGGCGGGTCTCCCAGCCGAAGGTGCTGACCGACGCCCACGCCCTCGAAACCACGTCCAGGACGTTGGGGTCGTCCGCCAGCAGGCGGGCCAGCCAGGCGTCACACATCGCCGGATCCAGCGTGGTGGCCGTGGTGAACATGCGCAGGGCCACCTGCGGGTTGTGGCTGGGTTGCAGTCCGTTGACGGAGATTCCCGACGCCAGCAGCCCGGCGATCAACGCGTTACGGGCGTCCTCCGCCGCTGATTGCGGCCGGCTCATCGATTTGCAAGCGGACTTGCAAGCGAGCGCTCGGCGCCCTCTCGCGCCTGGCCCACTTGCAGCACTAGGTCATCGTCGTCGAGCAGATCTCGGGTCGGCACGACCAACAGTGGGCGGCTCGTCGGGGCGGGCAGGCTGGCGCGCACGGCGGCCAGCTGACGGCCGGTCAGCCGGTTGAGTCCGGACGACACCCCGCGGGGCAACCTGCTGTCGCTGTGATAGCGGACCCAGCCCGAGACCTGCGGCTGGCCGTTGTCCGACGTGAGCTGCAACGTCAGCACCGTCGCCTCCGCATCGGGCAGCCACAGCTCGTCCAGCGTCTCGGAGGTGATGTCCGACGGGGTCAGCC
Organism: Mycobacterium sherrisii; assembly: GCF_002102355.1. GTDB lineage: Bacteria > Actinomycetota > Actinomycetes > Mycobacteriales > Mycobacteriaceae > Mycobacterium > Mycobacterium sherrisii. The sequence continues at coordinate 7,608 of NZ_LQPT01000037.1, forward strand.
AGAAGCTGGTGGCGAAGCCGTTGAAGTGCTTGAGGTAGCGCCAGCCGGGCCGGCTCCACGTCGGCTCCAGATCGGCCAACACCGCGCTGTCGACCTCGGCGATCTCCTCGGCGGTCAACGGCCGGGCCAGGCAGCCCGGTGCGTCGATGTCGTGCACCAGCCGCTCGGTGGCGGCGGCCAGCGTGGCGGCCAGCGAGTCCCGGGCCGCCACCGCCGCGACGTTGGCTTGCGGGTTCATCCGCAGCACCAGCCACGTCCGGCGCAGGTACGAGGCGGGCTGCTCACTGACCAGCCCCCACTCTTCGGGACCCAACTTGTCCAGCTTGGACAACTCGGCCGCGTTGCCGCCGCGACGCATTTGCACCGAGACGATGTCGATGCCGTCCAGTTGAACATCGAACTGGCGCAGCCCGGCGGCAACCGAGCGCACCAGCACGGAGGCGCCCGGGGCGCTGCGCGGGCGGTGGCGGGTCGTCGCGTCGTCGTCGTCGAGCGCGATCACGGTGACCAAACGACCGTCGTACTCGCGGACGCCGACCTTGTCCCGCCCGAACCGGCGCTGGTGGTCCAGCGCGGGGGTGCAGCCCGCCGCCAGGGTGCTGCCCGGATCGGCGGACCAGTCCCACAGCCAGCCTGCCAGGCCGGACGTCACGGTGAGGCCGTGATGGGTGACCACCGACAGCAGCACGACGATCGCCGAGATCGCGACGCCCACCCACCACGCGATGCGGTACTGGCCCTGCCACGACTCCGGGCAGTGGCTGGCGATCAACAAGATCGCCACGACGATCAAGAACACCGTCGTGACCCGCGCCCACGACAAGGACAACCCAAACCTGCGCTGCGCCTTCATTGCTGTTGCTGCTCCGCCCTTATTGCTGCTGCCTGCGGCGCTTCATCAACGTCGCGATACCAAATACTGCGCCGCCTATCAGTAGTGCTCCGGTCAGTCCCCCGGCGGCCACCCACACCGGGACCATGTCACGGTTCGGCGGCGGCTTCGGCACGTTCAACGGTATCGACAGTTGCTGTGGCGGTTTCAGCGGCCCATCGGGCACGTCCCAGGTCAGTGCCGCCACCGGGTCCACGATGCCGTAGCCGATCTGGTTGTCGACACCGCGCGCCGGCGCCCGGGCGGTGCGCTCCAGCCGGTTGATCACCTGGTAGGCCGACAACTGCGGATACCTGGCACGCACCAGCGCCGCCACCCCGGACACGATCGCGGCCGAGAAGCTGGTGCCGCTGGGGACGAGCAGTGAGTTGTCCGGCCCGTCAATGGCGTTGATCAGGCCGTCGTCGCGGGGCGAGAGGCCGACCACGTCGCTGCCGGGTGCGGCGATCCCCACCCAGGGGCCCGCGACGCTCGACGGCGCCTGGCCCTGACCGCCCTGGGTCTGCGGACGGCCCTCGGCGTCGACGGCGCCGACGGTCAGCACGTAGTCGCTGAACCAGGACGGTGTCACCACCGTGGTGACGGCGTTCCAGTCGCGCGGGTCCTTCGGCTTCAGCGGGTCGAACGCCGGGTTCTGCTTGCAGTCGCGTTTGCTGGTGTCCCCCGCGGCGGCGACGATCACGGCGTTCTTGTCGACCGCCGCGTAGCGCACCGCCGCCCCCAGCGCCCGCTGGTCGATGATGTTGCGGGCGCTCATGCAGGTCACGTCGGAAATGTTGATCACCGACGCCCCCATGTTGGCGGCGTGCACGATCGCGCGGGCCATCGTCTGGACGCCCGAGATCTTCGCGGCGGTCTGCGGGTCCTCGTCGCCGGTGTAGGCATCCTTCAAACCGAACGCCTGACTGGATTGCCGGATCGAAATGATGTCGACGTCCGGGGCGATACCGCTGTAGGCGTCCGGCACCGGCCCGGGAGGGGGCGGCGCGGCGGGTGCGGGTGCTAACGGTTGCGGATTGCCGACGTGGACCACCTGGCCGCGACCTGAGTAGTTCGGGATGGTCACCGTGCCGCCGCCGAAGCTGGCCGCCCCGGCATTACCCGGGCCCGGCGCGGGCGGGCCAGCGGGAGCGGGTGGTGCGGCCGGTGCGCCAGGTGCCGGCTCGGCGGGCGCGCCCGGGGCCCCGGGGGCCGCCGCCGGGGGTTGTTGCGGCGGCGGGGCGGGCACCCACGGCGGTAGCCCCAGCTGATTTTGTTCGGGAGGCGGCGCGGGCACCATCGTCACGGTTTGGGGTAGCGGCGAGAGCGTCACGGTCTGCGGCGGCGGCGCCTTCGGCGGTGCCTCGGTGGTCGGGATCGTCACGGGTTTGCGAGGAGCCGCCGGCGGCGCCGGTGCACCGTTGGCCGGCGCGGCACCGATCATCGACGCCACGATGGTGCCGTGTGCGTCGCAATCCGAAAGTCCGTCACCGCCCATGATGTAGTCCCCGCCCGGGACCAGGTGCGGAAACCTCGGGTGCGGGGTCACACCGGTGTCGATGACGGCGACCTTGATCCCCGCGCCGCGGCCGAATTGCCAGGCCTCCTGCAGATCCAGCATGTCCATGTACTTCGGCTGCAGCTTGAAATCGGTGCCGGGCAGCACCCCAACCTCGGTGCAATACGAATTCTGCTTCATCGGGGCAGGCGGTCCGGGCGGGCCGTCGGGTGGCACGGCGCCCGGATCGATCTGCGGCGGTGAGATTGCGTAGGCCGGCGGTAGGCCGGCTAGCGCACCCGAGGTGAGCAACAGCGCGGCGACGGCCGCACGAGACGCGCGACCACGCCGCACCTTGCCGTTACCGGTATCGGATTGCCGCATAAACATTCATCAACCACAACGCAAGCGGGAAGATCGGCATCAGGCAGACGTACTCGATCCACTCCACGAACTTGCGGAACAGCGGGCTGTAAATGCTGTTCGGCACGACCGCCGCGGACACCAGACCCGCAGCGGGCAGCAGCACCAGGACGGCCACGCAGACAGACACCGACAGCGGCGACTGCAGCTCCAGGGCGTAGCGCACGACCACCGCGCCGACGATCAGCACCGACGTCCCGGCCAGCGAGATCGCTTGCAAGCGGTCCACGTAGGAGCGCCCGCGCAGCATGAGGAAGCCAGCGCAGAAGCCGGCCAGCAGCAGCGGCAGCCAGCGCTGTCCGGTGTGCGGGTCCGACAGACCGGCCAACGAGACCACCATCAGGACGCCGAACCCGATCAGCAGTCCGGACAGGAACGAGCGGGCACGTTCGGCCTGCAACAACACGTCGCGCACCGAGGCGGGTCCCTCCAGGACGGGCGGGCCGCCGTCGTTGCGCACCACGGTGGTGGGCAGGTCGGGACGGGCTTCGAATACCCAGCGGCTGGTGGCCGACGGGAACACCGGGAGCCGGATGCCGGACAGCCGGCGAGACATCGCGGGTGCGCACTGGTAACCGATCACGCTCACCAACACGATCGTGGTCAGCATGGTCACCGCGCTGGTCAGCGCGACCATCCGGGCCAGGGCGGCGACCGTGGTGATCACACCGATTGTGACAAGAGCGGTGTACAACGCCAGCCGCCGCCCGGTGAACCGCAGGGCCAGCAGCGAGGAGATGGTGAGCACGCCGAATCCCAATACCGCGTGCGGCGAGCCGACACCGCCGGGCGGGGCGCCGGCCGCGGCGACGGCCAACGGGGCGAGGCTGCTGACCAGCATGATGTCGGCGACGCGGCGATCGCTTTGCGTTTGGGCGCGCATCAGCAGCATCATCGAAACGCCGAGCACGACCGCGGCGATGACGGCGGCGTAGATCGTGGTCAGCCACGAGTTGTGGTGCCAGCGCCACCAGCCCAGCAGGGCCGAGGCGACGACCACACCGGCGGCCACCATCGAGGCGCCGACCTGCACCGCGACCACCGGGTCGATCGCGGCGAACCGCTTGCTGAGGTTCTGCGAGACCGCGGTGGAGATGTGCTCGATGACCTGCGAGCGCTTCTCGGTGTCCGGGATGAAGCGAATCCACAGCCGGTCGCCGTCGTACACTTCCTGCTCGGTCAGCGACTGGGTGGCCCGCAGCGGTGATCCGTCGACCAGGCACAGCGCCCATTTGCCGCGGCCGGTGGCCTCCAACGGCGTCTCGCCGAGCTCGCGCAGCCGGCCGTTGACGACCTTGAGCAGCGGGTCGGTCATCACCGAGACCGGGGCGTTGGCGTCGAGCAAAACGCCGATCTGGATGCCCTCGCCGGCCATGACACCGACTACGACTGCCCGCGGTTGGGAGATTCCCTCGAGGTCAGTCTGTGGTGCGTCAGCTACCGCAGTCATCGGGCTGCACCCCCTGTCGTGATGAATGTATGGACCCGGGTCGCCAGTCGCGTGGAGGGGGGTGTCGACATACTCACCGAGTCGCCGGAAAGTAGTAGTTCGACCTTTTCCAATTCCATTTAGTCCGCCTCGCGATTGATGATTCCGGTGACATTGACTTTTGTGTTTGCCGCAGATTCTTAGAGCAGTATGACGCCTTTGCGGCGCCCCCGCACGTTGAATTCAAAAGCGTTACAGCGCTTAACAATTGACATCGATCAGACCCTGCTGTGGGTCTTCCACTCGCCGTAAGGCAGGGTGTCGAGCACGGTTTTGACACCTACTTGCACAAGTTGCGGGGTGGCCGGGCAGATGGCCAGCCAGGCCTCCCCCGAGCCGGCGGTCCGCGCTTGTTGATAAAGCGCGATACGACCGCCCGAACCATCCTTTAATGACAGCACCGAGGCGCTGGGGCCTTTTGCGTCGTCGCGGTATTGCCGCGCATAGACAGCAACCTCGGCGGCCGGGTCGGACAGGGCTTGTCCCAGTGCGGCGACGGTTGCGGCGCTGATTCCCATCCGGCGCAGGTCTCCGCCGGAGAACACGTTGAAGCCGGACTCCTGCCAGGACTTGGTGGCTTCCAGCATGTCGTCCAGGGGGACGTTGACGGCGTTGATGGCCGCCGGCTCGGCGTGGTGGATCGACTCCAAACCGTCGAGCACGAGCGCGGCGATCGAGGCACTGTCCGCGACGGCGACGTCGTCGACGGTGATGTCGGCGCCAACCCGCACCGCGGAAACCCAATGCTGGCCGCGGCGCGCCAGGACCACCCGGAATTCGTTGTCTGGGATATCGCGGGAGCCCGGGGGCTGATTTTCGTCATCGACAACGCCGTAAAGCAGCTTGCCCCGGGACAGCAGTGCGATGACTTCGAGGTCTGGGGCGGCCAGCACGCGCATCCGCGCCGCCACTTCCTCGTGTACTTCGTCGCCGACGACAATGCCCTGCTCGCGCATCACTGCCATGCCGGGGTGATTGTTCAGCCAGTCATTGCTGTCGGTGGATACGTATGGACGGCACCGCAATTCCGGCGCGACATGCCGAATGTCCAGGAGTGCCTGGAGCATCCAAAAGCCGTCGACGTTAACGGTGATGTCGGTGCGAGTGCTCTGCTGGTCCATCAGTACCTCGAATATCGTTATGCAAAATATCGTTGCGCACGGAAACCGCAGGACGCGGCAGCACACCGAAAAATGGGTGTGCTGCCGCGCCTGAAGTTAAGAGTGTCAGGCCCAGCTGGACCCGACGGCGCTGTCGGTGCTGGCCATGTTGCTGCCCGCGGTCTGCACCTTCTGCCCGT
>NZ_LQPT01000038.1 GCF_002102355.1 Mycobacterium sherrisii
AGCCGCCCTTGGTCATTGCCAAGCACGTTACCGCGATGCCACGCTGAACAACGGCGGGGGGACCTCTTCTGTCGACCTCAGGGTATGACTTCAAATCAGCGCCAACAAGCGCCGCGAGGCACCCCGCCCCCAACGTGCATAATTCAGCAGACTCCTAGACGATCAACCGGGAGGAGAGCGAGGATGGGGTCGCCTCGGTCGCGGTGACGATCCCGACCCGCGCCCCCGGCCTGCGGCTGGCCCTCAATGCCGCTGCCCCGCAGCTCCGCCTCGACGACGCGCAATACTCGTCGGTGGCCGGTGCGCTGACCAAGGCGGCCAAGCGGCGACGGCTCCCACCAGCCCCACTGCGTTCTGTGCGGGAACTCACAGCTACCGCACAACAATGTTGCCCACGGTCACAGTTACCGTGGGCATATGTCTTTGCTGCGTAGTGTGGGCAGCTGTCATGGCTGATCGGCCCGCCGCTCGATTCCGCAAGCTCGGCCCCCGGGCACTGGCCGCCATCGGCCGCCAACAGTGGTTGGACCGCCCCAGTTATCGGCTCGAACACCTGCTGAGCTTCGCGTTCAATGGGCTGGGCCGATCCCGCAACACCGTGATGAACGCGCTGAACGGAGTGTGGCTGGGCCACCCCGTGCATCCGCCGCTGGCCTCCCTGACCAGCGGGGCGCTGGGCACCACCGTCGCGCTCGACGCGCTCAGCGTGCTGCCCGGCCGGCCCGCCCACGAACTGGTGGACGCCTCCCGATTCGCCGGCCGCGCGCTGGGTGTCGGGATTCTGGCCAGCATCGGGTCGGCCGTCACCGGCGTGAGCGACTGGCAGCACACCCACCAAGAAGATCGCCGGGTGGGTTTGGTGCACGGCGTCGTGAACCTGGTCGCGACCGGACTGTATGCGCAGTCATGGTGGGATCGCCGCCGCGGCCTGCATCGCCGCGGCATCGCCCTGTCGGCGCTCGGCTACCTCATCACCGTCGGCGGCAGTTACCTGGGCGGCGCCCTGGTGTTCGAATCCGGCATCGGCATCGACCAGTCGGGCCGCCGGCTGCGCACACAGGAATGGACGCCCGTGCTGGACGCCGGCTCGTTGAACGGCAAGCCGGTCCGGGTCGAGGTCGACGGGGTCGGGCTGGTGGTGTGCCAGACCAAACCGGGGGAAGTGTCCGCCTACGGCGAGTTCTGCCCGCATCTGGCGGCACCCATGGCCGACGGCTGGGTGGATCGTGGCCGGCTCGTCTGCCCGTGGCACGGCTCTTGGTTTTCGACCGAGTCCGGCGAGGTGGTGCGCGGGCCGGCGGCGGCCCCGCTGCCGTGCTATCAGGCCAGGTTGGTCAATGGAGTGGTCGAAGTCCGCGGCGAGGCGCAGCCCAGCCTCGGCGAGGCCTAGGGCGGAAGGCGGCGCGCAATGAACGCATACGAAGTACTCAAAGACCATCACGTGGTGATCAAGGGCCTCGGCCGCAAGATCAGCGAGGCCCCGGTGAACAGCGAAGAGCGCCATGCCCTTTTCGACGATCTGCTGATCGAACTCGACATCCACTTCCGCATCGAGGACGACCTGTACTACCCGGCCCTGGCCGCCGCGAGCAAGTTGATCGCGGTGGCACACGCCGAGCACCGCCAGGTGATCGACCAGCTCTCGGTGCTGCTCAACACGCCGCAGACCGCGCCCGGCTACGAGGACGAATGGAACTCCTTCAAGCTCGTGCTCGAGGCGCACGCCGACGAAGAAGAACGTGACATGATCCCCGCTCCGCCGGGGGTGGAGCTCAGCGACGCCGAGGTCGAGGAACTGGGCGAGAAGATGGCCGCGCGGATCGAGCACTATCGCGGTTCGGCGGTGCACCGGCTGCGGACCAAGGGCCGCGCCGCGCTGGTGCGCGCCCTGTAGTTCACGCCGGCAGGGCGAGTCAGCGGGGCGCGTCGCGTCGCAGGATGACATCACCGCCGAGATGGCGGCCATCGCGGCCCGGCACACCGGCAACGCGGCCACCGCGCCGCTGCTGGACTATCCGCCGTATCGCAGCAGCGCGCTGCGCCACCCGAAACAGCCGACATTCACCTACAGGGGCCAACGGAGACGGTGTTCCTGGCGTACCGGGACACGGCGCGGTGAGCAACCTGTTGCGGCCGGGAGACCAGCGGGCCGGCGAGCACCTGTCCGATCGGGCGCTGCTGCGGTCGATGGTCGCGGTGGAGTCGGCTGGTGGGCTGCACCGACGGCTGGGGACGGATCGCTTCCGACGTGGTCACTTTGGCCCGCCCGGAGATCGGCGAGCTGAGCGAACCAGCGGCCGCCGGTCGCGGCGCCTCGTCGTCGATGCCGCACAAGCGCAACCCGGTGCTGTCCGTGCTGATACGGCGGGCCGCGATGGCCGCGCCGCAGCTGGCGGCGACCCTGCACATCGCCGCGGCGCTGGCCAACGACGAACGCCCGGACGACGTCTGGCATGCCGAATGGGACACGGTGCGGACACTGGCCAGGCGGACGCTGTGGCGGGTTCGCAGTGCGGCGAGCTGCTGGCCGGGCTGCGGGTGCACGCGGATAGGATGTTCGAAAACCTCAGTGCCGCAAATGTTCTCGGCGAACAACACGCCATCGCGGAGCTGGCCGGCAAGCCGCCGTCGCCGACCTACCTCGGCCCCTCCGATCGGCTGATCGACGAGACGGTGGCCCGCGCGGAACGGCTCCTTGACGAGGGGTAGATGCTGGCCAGCCAGATGTGCACCAGCGTGTCGATCACGCGGTCCTCGTGGATCGCCGGCTCCTCGGCGGTGAATGTCGCGGCCATCACCCGCTCGCTCAACATGTTCAGGGCGATCGACAGGTCCGCGGCCGGGACCGTGTGCGGGGCGGCGCCCCGCGAACGCTCGGCGCTGATGGCGACGGCGGTGAACGAAATCCATTGCTGCATCAGCGTTGCCCACGCCTGCCGTACCTCCGGGTTGGTGGCCTTGGCCGCCGCACCGGCCACGGCCACCGCGCGGTGGGAGCCGGACACCTCGAAGAACGCCTCGATGCGGTCGCGCCACAGCGTCTCCGGATCACCGGTCAGATTGGTGCGCAACGTGTTCATCGCCGCGTGCGCCGTGCTGTGCAGCTGGTCCAGCAGGGACAGCACGACGGCGTTCTTGGACGGGAAGTAGAAGTAGAAGGTCGGCCGGGAAATCCCGGCACCCCGGGCCAGATCGTCGACGGAGAAGTCGGCCAGCGGGCGTTGCGCCAAGAGTCGTTCGGCGGCGGACAGGATGGCCTGCGTGCGGTCGTCACCCGTGTGCTGCGACGGCCGGCGGCGGCGGGAGGCATGCGCGTACCCGGTGTTCGTCGAGGGGTCGGACACGGCACATACCCTTGAGCACAGCGATAGATGCCAGGCAAATTGGCGATGAAGCCCAGCAATAATGTCGATTAAGTCGCCGCGGCCGCCGGCTTGCGGGCGACGATCGCGACCGCGGTGAGCCGCTCGCGGTGCTTGCGGAACGTCGCGCGCATGGTCAGCACCCGTTTGCGCGCGTCGGGATTGAGCGCAAGGTTCTTGGCGAAGCGCAGCGCGCCGAGCAATCCCTCGTCGGCGATCACGCGCCGCGGCGCCAGCAGCGCCATCGGCGCGGTGGCCACCTGGTCGACCACCAGGCCGTGATCGGCCAGCAGCCGCGACCATTCCGCGATCGTCAATGGCCGCGCGTTCACCTTGATCGCGCGGGCCAGCGACTGCCGGATCTCGGTGCTGACCTCGTCGGGGACGGAGTCGGGGGTCAGCGCGAGTTCGTGGATGGCGTAACGGCCGTTCGGCCGCAGCACCCGTGCGGCCTCGGCGACGATGGCGTGCTTGGTGCTGTCGCCCTGCATGGTCAGCATCGCCTCGCCGATGACGACGTCGCGGCTGGCGTCGGGCAGTCCCGTGTCGGCCGCGTCGGCGACCCGCACGGTGCCGCACTCGGCCGGCAGGCCGGCGATGACCGCGCGGACCGTGTCTGCGGCCTCCGGGTCCTGTTCGGCGCCGACATAGGAGCGCGGTCTGCGGGTGAGGATCTCGGCGGCGGTGCGGCCCAGTCCCGGTGCCAGCTCGAGCACGTCGGCGTCGGTGACGTCGGCGCCGGCCAACAGGGTGCGGGTGAGACCGACACCACCGGGACGCAGGACGCGTTTGCCGAGCCGCGCCAGCAGCCAGTGGCCCTGGACGCTGTCGTCGGCGCGACTGGACATGGCAGCCATGGAAATAGCCGTCCCTTCCTGTTTTTTACAACCGCGATTGTGTAAACTTTATCGCATGTCGAACGTTAGCGGAAGGTCTCGGCGCCCGAGCCGGCCAGGGGCCGGTTCCGAGCCGGGGGAGTCCGCGAACCGGCGCCGGCAGGTGCTGCGGACCCTGCGCGCCGCCCGGGAGCCGTTGACCATTCTCGCGATCGCCGACGCGCTGGGCGTGCACCCCAACACCGTCCGCTTCCATCTCGACAGCCTGGTTGCTGCCGGCCAGGTGGAGCAGGTCGGGCCCGGCCGCAAGGGGCCGGGCCGCCCGCCCCTGATGTTCCGGGCGGTCCGGCAGATGGACCGGGGCGGGACGCGGCACTACGAAGTGCTCGCCGAGATCCTGACGGCCGCGCTGGCCGGCGACAAGGACCCCGGGGCCAAGGCGCTGGCCGCCGGCCGGGCCTGGGGGCGCCGGCTCGACCCGGGGACGGCACCGCGGCCCGCCGAGACCCCCGAGCAGGCCATCGACCGCCTGATGGACCTGCTCGACCGGCTCGGTTTCGCCCCGGAGCGCCGTCGCGAGACCGGTGCACAGCAGGTCGGCCTGCGGCACTGCCCGTTCCTGGAGATCGCCGAAAACCGAAGCAACGTCGTCTGTTCCGTTCACCTGGGCCTCATGCAGGGGGCCCTGGAGAGCTGGGCGGCCCCGGTCACCGCCGAGCGCCTCGAGGCCTTCGTCGAGCCGGACCTATGCCTGGCGCACCTCGAATTACAGGAGGCCCCACGATGAGCACCGAAACCGCCGCCGCGATCGCGATCACCTTCGTCTGGCTGGGGATGGTGTTGGCGATCTCGTTTGTGGAAGCGCCGCTGAAATTCCGGGCGCCCAACGTCACGCTGCAGATCGGGCTCGGCATCGGGCGCCTGGTGTTCCGGGCGCTCAACACCATCGAGGTCGCGTTCGCCATCGTCCTGCTGGCGCTGGCGCTCGACGGCCCGATGCCCACCCGCATCCTCGTCGCGTTGGGCATCGCGTTCGTCATGCTGGCCGTCCAGCTGATCGCGGTGCGACCACGGCTGACCCGCCGTTCCGACGCGGTGCTGGCCGGATCCGACGCGCCCCGGTCCCGGGCTCACTACGCCTACGTCGGTTTGGAGGTGGTCAAGACGGCGGCCCTGATCGTGGCGGGGATACTGCTATTGACCGCCTGAGCCGGAGAGGACGTACCCATGGAATCGATCTCACTGACCAGCCTGGCCGCCGAAAAGCTGGCCGAAGCCCGGCAGTCGCACAGCGGACGCGCCGCACACACCATCCACGGCGGGCACAGCCACGAACTCCGGCAAACCGTGCTGGCGCTGCTCGCCGACCACGACCTGTCCGAGCACGACAGCCCGGGTGAGGCCACGTTGCAGGTGTTGCAGGGGCACGTCCGCCTGACGACCGGTGACGACTCCTGGGACGGCAGGCCCGGCGACTACGTGGCGATCCCGCCGCAGCGGCACGCGCTGCGCGCCGTAGCGGACTCGGTGGTCATCCTGACCGTACTGAAAAGCATTCCCTCGCAATCGCATTGAGCGCCGTGCTGTCCACGCCCTGGTCGGCACAGTTCGGTCTGCGGGTGCCGATCGTCAACGCCCCGATGGGCGGCGTCGCCGGCGGCCGGCTGGCCACGGCGGTCAGCGCGGCCGGCGGGCTGGGCATGGTCGGCCTGGGCAGCGCCGCGAACAGGGAACTGCTGGCGACCCAGCTGCGCCACATCGGGGGCCACGCCGCGGGCCGCTTCGGCATCGGGTTGGTGGACTGGGTGATGCGCAACGAGAAGGGCCTGCTGCAGGACGCCCTGGCGGCGCGACCGGCACTGCTGTCGGTCAGTTTCGGCACCGGCTGGTCCTGGGTCGCCCAGGCGCATGATGCCGGAATCACAACCGCCACACAGGTTTACGATGCCCAGGGCGCACGCCGGGCGGTCGACGCGGGGGTAGACATCGTGGTCGCCCGCGGCGCCGAGGGCGGCGGGCACGGCGAAACCCGGCTCGGGACCCTGCCGCTGCTCGACGCGGTCTTGGATGCCGTGTCGGTGCCGGTCCTGGCCGGCGGCGGCATCGCCTCGGCACGCAGCCTCGCCGCGGTGTTGGCCGCCGGCGCCAGCGGCGCCTGGGTGGGCACCCGGCTGTCCGCCTGCCCGGAGGCGCTGACCGGCGACGCCAGCCGCCGGGCGCTGATCACGGCCCGGTCCACCGACACCGCGGTCACCCGGGCCTTCGACGTCGCCAGCGGACTGCCGTGGCCGGCCCGATTCCCGTCGCGGGTGCTGGCCAACGACTTCGTCGCGCGCTGGGCGGGCCACGAGGAGGCGCTGGACGCCAGGGCCTGCGACGAGCTGGCCGAGGCCGTCGCCAACGACGACCGCAGCATTGCCCCGGTCGACGCCGGGCAGGGCGTGGGCATGATCCGCGACGACGCCTCCGTGGCCCAGGTCATCGATGAAATGTGTTCGGGCGCAGCGCGTTTACTGGCCGGCTGGAACACCTAGCCCCGAGCCGTGTTCCGGTCAGACCCCGCGCAGGTAGCGCCTGGCGATGACGCGCTGCGCCACCGACACCGCCGGGCGAGCGGCCCTGCTCCACCAGGTCGCGGGCCGGGAGAACGCCGACACCTCCGCGAAGACCGCGCAGGTGTCCGCGTCGATGCGCACCGCGAAGCGCTCCTCACCGGATTCGGGATGGCCCGGCAAGGTGCCGTAGCCGAACCCGCGGAGGTCGGGTTCGTCGATCACGTAGACCACCCGGCACGGCGCGGGCAGCAAACCCAGCCGCACCAACACCACCGTGTCGACCGCCGCCACCTCCGAGCTGGCCTGCACCCGCAGCCCGGCGCCGCGTTGCATGCCCCAGCGCATGACCGCGTCGGCGGCGCGCTCGAAACGCTGCCGGCCCGTTCCGATCTGCTTCTCCACCCGCAACCGGCCGTATCCGGGCGGCACCTCGCCCGACGCGGTGGCGCCGACCTCGGAATAGCTCAGCGGAAGCTCCTGCAGTGCTGCCAGGTCCACCCGCCCAGCTTGCCACGCCGAGATGCGTAACCGTGCGGGCGGCGTACGGTTTTAGGCGTGACTGCACAAAACTCGAAAACTGTTGCCGAAGCATCCGGAACGTTCACCTTCGGCGGCGATCTGACCGTCAACCGTCTCGGCTTCGGGGCGATGCGCATCGTCGGCAAGGGCGTCTGGGGCCCGCCGGCCGATCGCGACGAATGCGTCCGGGTGTTGCGGCGCGCCGTCGAACTCGGGGTGAACTTCATCGACACCGCGGATTCCTACGGCCCCTACCTCTCCGAGGAGATCATCCGCGAAGCGCTGTACCCCTACGACGGACTGGTGATCGCGACGAAGGCCGGCTTTCTGCGGACCGGTCCGGACGTCTGGGTCGAGATGGGCTACCCCGCCTACCTGCGCCAGGAATGCGAGATGAGCCTGCGCCGCCTCGGCGTGGACACCATCGACCTGTTCCAGCTGCACCGCATCGACCCCAAATGGCCACTGGCCGACCAGCTGGGCGAGCTCGTCAAGCTGAAGCAGGAGGGCAAGATCCGCCACATCGGGCTCTCCGAGGTCAACGTCGACGAACTGCAGCAGGCGCTGCAGATCACCGAGATCGTGTCGGTGCAGAACATGTACAACCTGTCGGTCCGCCAGGCCGAGCCGCTGGTCGACTTCGTGACCGAGCAGGGGATCGGCTTTATCCCGTGGTTCCCGCTGGCTGCCGGCCCGCTGGCCGCGCCCGACGGTCCGCTGCAGCGCATCGCCGACGACCACCACGCGTCGCCGTCACAGCTGGCGTTGGCCTGGCTGCTCAAGCGTTCTCCGGTGATGCTGCCGATTCCCGGCACGTCAAAGGTCAAGCACCTGGAGGAGAACGTCGCCGCCGCGGAGATCACGCTGTCCGACGACGAGTTCGAGACCCTGGCGGCCGCCGCAGCCCAGTAACCGGGCACCCAATACGGTGTCCTGGTGGCCGGCGACCAGCAGCAGCACCCCGGCGGGGGATTCAACCCGCCCGAACCGACGACCAAGGGCGGCCCGGACTACGGCCGCTTCATCGACGCGGTACGCAAACTGCAAGACCATGCGCGGGCCGTCGACGCGCCCGACGACGTCATCACCGAGGCCGCCGACACGCTGGAAAAGCTGTCGGCGCTGCTGAGTCCGTATGACGCCGACGAGTGGGCGTCGCCGTCGGGTCGCCGGATGGACCTACCGGTGCGGGGCAACATCCTCACTGTCCCGATCGAGTCCCGCAAGACCGAGGACGGGCGCATCGAGGGCAGCGCCCGGTTCGGCCGCTTCCACCTGGGCCGCAACGGCGCGGTGCACGGTGGTTCGCTGGGGATGCTGTTCGACACCGTCCTGGGTCTCACCGCCTCGGTGCTGACCGGCAGCCCGCGCCAGCGCACCGCATACCTGAAGATCAACTATCGCAACATCGTGCCGATCGAAACGGAGCTGCAGTTCGACGCCGGGGTGGACCGGGTCGAGGGCCGCAAGATCTTCGTGTCCGGCAAGTTGACCGACGGCGACACGTTGCTGACCGAGGCCGACGCGCTGTTCGTGAAGCTCAAACCCGGCCAGCCGTGATCACCCCGGCGGCTTGGTCCGGTGCGGGCGCGCCCCGATAGCATGGCTTAGATCGTCCGGGATCGATCCGGACCGCTCGCCGACCGCCCCTCACCTCTACCTTTGGAGACCAACCCCGATGAGCGCCGCCGCCCAACCCGCCCCGATCCGGGTTCCCGCCGGGACTACCGCGGCCGCCGCGGTCGGGGAGGCCGGGCTGCCGCGGCGGGGGACGCCCGACGCCATCGTGGTGGTACGCGACGCCGACGGCAAGCTGCGCGACCTAAGCTGGACGCCCGACGTGGACACCGAGGTCGTGCCGGTCGCGGCCAACACCGAAGAGGGCCGCAGCGTCATCCGGCACTCCACCGCGCACGTGCTGGCCCAGGCCGTCCAGGATCTGTTCCCGCACGCCAAATTGGGGATCGGGCCGCCGATCGCCGACGGGTTCTACTACGACTTCGACGTGGCCGAGCCGTTCACCCCGGAGGACCTGACGAAGCTGGAAAAGCGGATGCGCCAGATCGTCAAGGACGGGCAGCTGTTCGACCGGCGGGTCTACGCGTCCAAGGACGCCGCGCGCGCCGAGCTGGCCGACGAGCCCTACAAGCTCGAACTGGTCGACGACAAGTCCGGCGACCCCGACGTGATGGAGGTCGGGGGTGATGAGCTCACCGCCTACGACAACCTCAATCCCCGCACCCGCGAACGGGTTTGGGGCGACCTGTGCCGCGGCCCGCACATCCCCACCACCAAGCACATCCCGGCGTTCAAGCTGACCCGCAGCTCGGCCGCGTACTGGCGAGGTGACCAGAGCAACGCCAGCCTGCAGCGCATCTACGGCACCGCCTGGGAGTCGCAGGAGGCGCTCGACAAGCATCTCGAGCTCATCGAGGAGGCCCAGCGCCGCGATCACCGCAAGCTGGGCGTCGAGCTGGACCTGTTCAGCTTCCCCGACGAAATCGGTTCCGGTCTCGCGGTTTTCCACCCCAAGGGCGGCATCATCCGCCGCGAGCTGGAGGAGTACTCGCGCCGCAAGCACATCGAGGCCGGATACGAGTTCGTCAACACTCCGCACATCACCAAGGAGCAGCTGTACATCACCTCGGGCCACCTCGAGTGGTACGCCGACGGCATGTACCCGCCCATGCATCTGGACGCGGAGTTCAACGCGGACGGGACGGTGCGCAAACCCGGGCAGGACTACTACCTCAAGCCGATGAACTGCCCGATGCACCACCTGATCTACCGCTCCCGTGGCCGGTCGTATCGCGAACTTCCGTTGCGGCTCTTCGAATTCGGCAGCGTCTACCGCTACGAGAAGTCGGGTGTGGTGCACGGACTGACCCGGGTGCGGGGCATGACCCAAGATGACGCGCACATCTACTGCACCCGCGAGCAGATGCGTGACGAGCTGGCCTCGCTGTTGCGGTTCGTGCTCGACCTGCTGGCCGACTACGGCCTCAACGACTTCTACCTGGAGCTGTCCACCAAGGACCCGGATAAGTACTCCGGTTCCGACGAAATGTGGGACGAGGCAACAGAAGTGCTGCGGGAGGTGGCCGAGGCGTCCGGTTTGCACTTCGTTCCCGATCCTGGCGGCGCGGCGTTCTACGGCCCGAAGATCTCGGTTCAGGTCAAGGACGCGCTGGGGCGCAGCTGGCAGATGTCGACGATCCAGCTCGACTTCAACATGCCGGACCGATTCGAGCTGGAATACACCGCGCCCGACGGGTCGCGGCAGCGGCCGGTGCTGATCCACCGCGCGCTGTTCGGGTCGATCGAGCGGTTCTTCGGCATCCTCACCGAGCATTACGCCGGCGCCTTCCCGGCCTGGCTGGCGCCGGTTCAGGTGGTCGGCATCCCGGTCGCCGACGATCACGCCAGCTACCTGGAACAGGTTGCGGCGCAACTGAAATCGCGGGGAGTCCGGGTGGAGGTCGACACCAGCGACGACCGGATGGCCAAGAAGATCGTCAACCACACCAACCTGCGCGTCCCGTTCATGCTGCTGGCCGGGGACCGCGACGTCGAGGCCGGGGCGGTCAGCTTCCGGTTCGGCGACCGCACCCAGATCAACGGCGTGCCCGTCGACGCGGCCGTCGACGCCATCGTGGGGTGGATCGCCGATCGTGAAAACGCTGCTCCGACAGCGGAATTGGTGAAGGTGACCGGCGGTGAGTGAGCAGGGCAGCGTCGACCACAGCGAGGACACCATCCTCGACACGGGGGTCGGCGAGCGTGACCACCTGCAACGGTTGTGGACGCCGTACCGGATGACGTATCTGGCCGAAGCGCCGATGAAGCGCGACCCCAATTCGTCGGGCAAGACCGAGCAGCCGTTCACCGACATTCCGCAGCTGCCCGACGAGGACGGCCTGGTGGTGGCCCGCGGCGAGCTCGTCTACGCCGTGCTCAACCTCTACCCGTACAACCCTGGGCACCTGATGGTGGTGCCGTACCGGCGGGTATCGGAACTCGAGGACCTGACCGAGGCCGAAAGCGCGGAGCTGATGTCCTTCATCCAGAAGGCGATTAGGGTCATCAAGAACGTGTCCCGTCCGCACGGCTTCAACGTCGGCCTGAACCTGGGAGCCTCCGCGGGCGGGTCGCTGGCCGAACACCTGCACGTGCACGTGGTGCCGCGCTGGGGTGGTGACGCGAACTTCATCACCATCGTCGGCGGTTCGAAGGTGATCCCGCAGTTGCTGCGCGACACCCGGGAGCTGCTGGCCACCGAGTGGGCAAAACAACCGTGAGTTGCGGCACCGACCATGAGTGACCATGAGTGACGATGAGTAAGGCGCCGTTTTTGTCCCGGGCCGCGTTCGCCCGCCTGACCAGCCCGACGGCCAGGGTGCTGCTGCGGCTGGGTCTGACACCCGACGCGGTCACCATCCTGGGCACCGTCGCGACGGTGGCGGGGGCGGTGACGCTGTTCCCACTGGGCGAGCTGTTCGCCGGCGCGTGCGTGGTCTGGTTCTTCGTGCTGTTCGACATGGCCGACGGGGCGATGGCCCGGGAACGCGGCGGCGGCACCCGGTTCGGCGCGGTCCTCGACGCCACCTGCGACCGCATCAGCGACGGCGCGGTATTCGGCGGGCTGCTGTGGTGGACCGTCTTCGGTCTGCACGACAAACCGCTGGCCGTCGCGACGCTGATCTGCCTGGTGACCTCCCAGGTGATCTCCTACATCAAGGCCCGGGCGGAGGCCAGCGGACTAGGCGGCGACGGCGGCCTGATCGAACGGCCCGAACGGCTGATCATCGTGCTGGTCGGCGCCGGCATCTCGGACCTGCCCGGCATCGCCTGGCCACCTGCGCTGCCCATCGCGATGTGGGTGCTGGCGGCCGCCAGCGTCCTCACCTGCCTGCAGCGGCTACACACGGTGCGCACCTCGACCGGGGCGCGGGACACCCTGCCACCCACCC
Source organism: Mycobacterium sherrisii (assembly GCF_002102355.1). Lineage (GTDB taxonomy): Bacteria > Actinomycetota > Actinomycetes > Mycobacteriales > Mycobacteriaceae > Mycobacterium > Mycobacterium sherrisii. The sequence goes on from NZ_LQPT01000038.1 coordinate 12,243, forward strand.
CGGGCGGCGACGGAACGGAACAGCCGTGATCGCCACACCGACGGGACTGAAAGCGCTTGCGGCGCCCGGCCGCCTGGTGACCACCACCGCGACCGACTGGGCCTACGCCGCCGGCTGGATGGCGGTGCGGGCGGTCCCGGAGTTCGCCGCGCGCAACGTGTTCGACGCCGGGGCGCGCTACGCGGCCCGCGGCGGCGGCCCCGATCAACTCCGCAAGAACCTGGCCCGGGTGCTCGGTGTCGCGCCGGCGCAGCTGCCCGATCGCCTGATGCGCGACTCGCTGGCCTCCTACGCCCGCTACTGGCGAGAGGCGTTCCGGTTGCCCTCGATGGACCACCGGGTACTGGCCCGCCGGATCGACGAGACCTTCCAGGGCGCCGACAATCTCGACGCGGCCCTGGCCGAGGGGCGCGGCGCCGTGCTGGCGCTGCCGCACAGCGGCAACTGGGACATGGCCGGGGTGTGGCTGGCCCAGACCCGCGGCACCTTCACCACCGTCGCCGAGCGCCTCAAACCCGAGTCGCTGTACCGGCGTTTCATCGCCTACCGGGAAAGCCTCGGCTTCGAAGTGCTGCCGTTGTCCGGTGGTGACCGGCCGCCCTTCGAGGTGTTGTGCGAACGGCTGCGCGCCAACCGGTCGGTCTGCCTGATGGCCGAGCGCGATCTGACCCGCACCGGGGTGCAAGTCGACTTCTTCGGCGAGCCCACCCGGATGCCGGCCGGCCCGGCCAAGCTGGCGATCGAGACCGGGGCCGCGCTGCTGCCGGCGCACTGCTGGAACGAGCCCGACGGCTGGCGGGTGCGGATCCATCCGCCGCTGGACTGCTCGAGTGGCGACGTCGCCGGCATCACCCAGATGCTGGCCGACCAGTTCGCGGCCAACATCGCCGCCCATCCCGAAGACTGGCACATGCTGCAGCCACAATGGCTGGCCGACCTGTCCGACGAGCGGCGCGCCCGGCTGGAGCAATCCTGATGCGGATCGGCATGGTCTGCCCGTACTCGTTCGACGTTCCGGGCGGGGTGCAATCGCATGTCCTGCAATTGGCGGCGGTGATGCGCGCCCGCGGCCACGACGTCAGCGTGCTGGCGCCGGCCTCGCCGCACGTCAGCCTGCCCGACTACGTCGTCTCGGCCGGCAAGGCCATCCCGATTCCCTACAACGGCTCGGTGGCGCGGCTGCAATTCAGCCCGGCTGTGCACGGCCGGGTGCGAAAGTGGCTGCTGCAGGGCGACTTCGACGTCCTGCACCTGCACGAGCCGAACGCCCCCAGCCTGTCCATGTGGGCGCTGCGGGCGGCCGAGGGGCCGATCGTGGCGACGTTTCACACCTCGACCACCAAATCGCTGACGCTGTCGGTGTTTCAGGGCGTGCTACGGCCCTGGCACGAAAAGATCATCGGCCGCATCGCGGTCTCGGATCTGGCCCGGCGCTGGCAGATGGAGGCGCTTGGTTCCGACGCGGTGGAGATCCCCAACGGCGTCGACGTCCCCGCGCTGGCCGCCGCGCCGCTGCTGGACGGCTACCCGCGGCCCGGTAAGACGGTGCTGTTTCTGGGCCGCTACGACGAGCCGCGCAAGGGGATGGCGGTGCTGCTCGAGGCGCTGCCGCGGGTGGTGGAGCAGTTCCCCGACCTGCAGGTGCTGATCGTCGGTCACGGCGACCAGGACGAATTACGGGCCCAGGCGGGCGAATTGGCGCCGCGCATGCGGTTGCTCGGGCTGGTCGACGACGCCGCTAAGGCGTCCGCGATGCGCAGCGCCGACGTCTACTGCGCGCCCAACGTCGGCGGTGAGAGTTTCGGCATCGTGCTGGTGGAGGCGATGGCCGCCGGCACGCCGGTGGTCGCCAGCGACCTGGATGCGTTCCGCCGCGTGCTGCGCGACGGCGAGGCCGGCCGGTTGGTGCCGGTCGGCGACGCCGCCGAGCTGGCCGCCGGGCTGATCGAGATGCTCGGCAACGATGCGCTGCGCGAACGCTACGTGGCGGCCGGAACCGCGGCGGTCGCCCGCTACGACTGGTCGGTGGTGGCCAGCCAGATCATGCGGGTCTACGAAACCGTCGCTGGGTCCGGCACCAAGGTCAAGGTGGCCAGCTGATGGTCTGGCTGATCGCCGCCGTCGTCGTGCTGCTCACCATGCTCGCGCTGATCGGCGTCTGGGCCGTGCGGACGGCCAACCGGTTGAACCGGCTCAACGTCCGCTACGACCTGTCCTGGCAAGCCCTCGACGGCGCGCTGGCGCGCCGCGCGGTGGTGGCCCGCGCGGTCGCGATCGACGCCTACCACGGCTCCGCGGCGGGTCATCGGCTTTCGGCGCTGGCCGACGCCGCCGAGCGGGCGCCGAGGCACGCGCGGGAGAACGCCGAAAACGAACTGTCGGCGGCGCTGGGGATGGTCGACCCCGCGTCGGTGCCGGCCGGGCTGATCGCCGAGTTGGCCGACGCCGAGGCCCGGCTGCTGCTGGCCCGCCGCTTCCACAACGACGCCGTCCGCGACACCCTGGCCCTGGCCGAGCGGCGCCCGGTGCGCGCCCTGCGGCTCGGCGGAACGGCAAAGCTACCAAGCTATTTCGAGATCGTCGAGCGTCCGCACGCGCTCGCCGACTCGGGCCACGGCGTGCCCAAACACCGCACCTCGGCGCGGATCGTGTTGCTCGACCACAGCGGTGCCGTGCTGCTGCTGTGCGGCTCGGATCCGGCGATCGAGAACGCCCCGCGGTGGTGGATCACGGTCGGCGGCGAGGTGGGGCCGGGTGAACGGCTCGTCGAGGCCGCGGTGCGAGAGTTGGCCGAGGAGACCGGGTTACGGGTCGCGCCGGCCGACATGGTCGGGCCGATCTGGCGCCGCGACGAGGTCTTCGAGTTCAACGGTGCGCTGATCGACAGCGAGGAGTTCTTCTTCGTGTGCCGCACGCAGCGGTTCGAACCCTCCGCCGGCGGGCGCAGCGATCTGGAACGCCGCTACATTCACGGCCACCGCTGGTGCGACGCGACCGACGTCGCCGAATTGGCGGCCGCCGGCCAGACCGTGTACCCGCGCCAGCTGGCCGAGTTGCTGGCCGATGCCATCGGATTGGCCGACAACGCCGCGACGGGCCGCCAGCCACAGCTGCAGTCCATCCGCTGAGCTAGAACCCGCTCACCGTCCCGTTGACGACCAGCGGGGGCAACCCCGCAACCAGCGGATTCGCGACGCCGGCCGTGGCGCCCTGGCCGACGTAACCGGCAACGCTGAGCGGGTTGAGGCCGGGCAGCAGGCCGGGCGCATAGCCCAGGTCCACGATCGGCTTGAGGAACGGTTGCAGCAAGTCCGCCAACGGGTTTCCGAGGATCGGCAGCATCCGCAGCGGATCCAGCAGCGGGAGTTGCGCGGTGGGCATGAAATAAAACGTCAGGTTGCCGATCTGGTGCTCAATCGCGGTCGCGACCTGCGCGGCGGACAGGTACGGCATCGTGGAGTGCAGATTCAGATAGCCGAACAGCGCGTTGACGCTCGACGGCAGCCACAGCGGATGCAACGGGAAATCGGCGATGGCGTCGTACTGCAACGTGAAGATCGACGTCAGGTAGGGCGTCGTGAGCGGTGTCGGGAAGCGGAAGCTGCCGAAGCCGGGAATGAAGTGCGTCAGGATGCCGCCCATCGGGTTGTTCGGGTTGGCCAGCAACACGAAGTTCAATAGGTCGGCATCCGGCCGCAACGCCGCCGGCAGGGCCTGCAGATAGCGCATCTCCAGGCTGGCGATGGTCGCACTCTGCGAATAACCCACCACCACAACACGATTCCCGGCCGCGGTCTCCGTCATGATCGCGTTGTTGAGTGTGGCGAAGCCCGTGTACACCGACCTGCCGAAGGTTTGGCTGCCCAGGCCGGTCACCGGCCAGAACTCTTCCGGCGTATGCAAACTCACCAACGTGTAGCCGGGATAGTTCTGGGCCAGATACGCCTGCTCGATCGACGTCATGTAGTTCAGATTCGGCGACGGGTTCCCGGTGCCGCCCATGATCAGCGCGATCTTGTTGGACCCGGCAGACGATTGCAGGGCGGCGGCATTGGACGCCTCGGCTTCGGCGTAGGCGTTTTTCGCGGTGATCAGGGTTTGCACGAACTGGTTGTGGAACAGTTCGGCTTGCGCGCTCAGCGTTTGATACTGCTGAGCCTGCGCGCCGAGCAGAGCCGCCGCGCGCGCCGACACCGAATCCGTGGCCGGCGGCAGCACCGACGACATGGGGGCCGCCGCGGCCGCGTTCGTCGCCTCCAGGCTCGCGCCGATGCCCTGCAACTCGTCGGCAGCCGTCGCCATCGCATCGACATCGGTGATCACGAAGGTCATCGGCGTACCGCCTGGCTAGCCGGCGGCCGGGCGGGGTGGGACCCCGTGCTGTGCGGCTCTCGCCGCAGCGGCGGCGCTCAGCAGCCGGCCGGGCACACCGGGCGACGGCAGCTGGCCGGTGGCGGGCAGGCTCGCCGCGACCGGGCGCACCGCGGCCGTCGCCGGTGCCGGGGTAGCCGCCGGCGCCGCGTCGGACACCCAGCTCGCGGGCACCGACAGCGCGCCGATGGAATCGGCCCGCCCCATGCTGGCGCTGGTCACGCTGCCGACGAGCTGCGCGGTGACCGGGGTGGCGCCGGTGCTCGGACCGACCGCGGAGGTCAGCACCGGATCGATCGCGGGGATGCTGCCGGCGCTGCTGAGCAACGGGTTCGCGCCGGACATCAGCTGGCCGGTGAGGCCGCTCAGCGGTTGCATGGCGAACTGGGCCGGCGTCGACGCCATCTGCAGCTGCGACATCGGGTTCATCAGCTGCTGGGCCAGCGAATTGATGAAGCCGTCGAGCAGTTCCTGCAGGAAGGAGGTATAGATCGGGGTGGGCAGCTTGGTCAGCGTCAGCGGCGGGGGACTGAACGCGGTCCAGCCGGCCTGGGCCGCGGTGATCGCGGCGTCGTAGCCGGTCATCGCCGCCACGTCCTGCGCCCACATCTCGGCGTAGTCGGACTCCGTCGCGGCGATGGCCGCGCAGTTCTGCCCCAGGAAGTTGGTGGCGGTCAGGAACAACAGCAGCGCACGGTTGGCCGCGACCACCTCCGGCGGCACCGTCGCGCTGAACGCCACCTCGAACGCACCCGCCGACAACCGGGCCTGGTTGGCCACCACCTCCGCCTTCGCCGACGTCGCGGTCAGCCACTGCACGTACGGCGCCGCCGCGGTCGCCATCGTCAGCGAGGCCGGTCCCTGCCACACCCCGTCGGTCAACGTCGAGACGGTCGTTTGAAATGAACTCGCCGCCGACCCCAATTGCGCGGCCAATCCGTCCCAGGCCGCCGCCGCCACCCACATCGTCTGTGCCCGTGGACCCGCGTACATGCGTGCGGAATTGATTTCCGGCGGCAGTAGCGCGAAGTCGGGCAACATAGGAAACCTCTTTCGGCTCCCCATTAACGGCGGGTGTGACCAGGGCTGGACCCGTGGACTTGCACCAGCAGCAACGGTTTTCGCAAACAACTGGTGCAATTCTTAGCACAATGTGACCTACGTCGCACCCATTTGTTCGGCAGACGTTGAAGGTCTCCCAGAAACGGTGCGGAAATCGATTTGTGGGCCCCACTAGAGTGGAAGCTCGACAGTTCGAGGAGAGAAGAGCTAGTGAACATCGGCGCACAGTCGAGCCAGGCCAACCAGACGGGGACGGCCCGCGTCAAGCGCGGCATGGCCGAGATGCTCAAAGGCGGCGTCATCATGGACGTCGTCACCCCGGAGCAGGCTCGGATCGCCGAGGGCGCCGGCGCCGTCGCGGTGATGGCACTGGAGCGGGTACCCGCCGACATCCGGGCCCAGGGCGGGGTGTCGCGGATGAGTGACCCCGACATGATCGAGGGCATCATCTCGGCGGTGACCATCCCGGTGATGGCCAAGGCGCGGATCGGGCATTTCGTCGAGGCGCAGATCCTGCAAAGCCTGGGCGTAGATTACATCGACGAATCCGAGGTGCTCACACCCGCCGACTACACCCACCACATCGACAAGTGGAAGTTCACCGTGCCGTTCGTGTGCGGCGCGACCAACCTGGGTGAGGCGCTGCGGCGGATCAACGAGGGTGCCGCGATGATCCGGTCCAAGGGCGAAGCCGGCACCGGCGACGTGTCCAACGCGACCACCCACATGCGGGCCATCGGCGGCGAAATCCGTCGGCTGACATCCCTGTCGGACGACGAATTGTTCGTCGCCGCAAAGGAATTGCAGGCACCCTACGACCTGGTGGTCGAGGTGGCCCGGGCCGGCAAGCTGCCGGTGACACTGTTCACCGCCGGCGGCATCGCGACCCCGGCCGACGCGGCGATGATGATGCAACTCGGGGCCGAGGGTGTGTTCGTCGGCTCCGGCATCTTCAAGTCGGGCGACCCCGCCGCACGCGCGGCCGCGATCGTCAAGGCCACCACCTTCTACGACGACCCCGACGTGCTGGCCAAGGTTTCCCGCGGCCTGGGTGAGGCGATGGTCGGCATCAACGTCGAGCAGATCGCGCAACCGCATCGCCTGGCCGAGCGCGGCTGGTAAGCCAAGGGCTGTTGGTGGCTATCGAAGAGATCCTTGATCTCGAGCAGCTCGAGGTCAACATCTACCGCGGTCGGGTGTTCAGTCCGGAGTCGGGATACTTCCAGCGCACCTTCGGCGGTCACGTCGCCGGGCAGTCGCTCGTCTCGGCCGTGCGCACGGTAGACCCGCGCTACCAGGTGCACTCGCTGCACGGCTACTTCCTGCGGCCCGGGGACGCCAACGAGCCCACCGTCTTCATCGTCGAGCGCACGCGCGACGGCGGTTCGTTCGCGACCCGCCGGGTCAACGCCATTCAGCACGGCGAGATCATCTTCAGCATGGGCGCGTCGTTTCAGACCGACCAGGAGGGCATTCACCACCAGGACCGGATGCCGTCCGCCCCACCGCCCGACGGCCTCCCGGGGCTGGACTCGATCAAGGTCTTCGACGATGCGGGCTTCAAGCAGTTCGAGGAGTGGGACGTGTGCATCGTGCCGCGCGAGCGGCTGGAGTTGTTGCCCGGCAAGGCTTCTCAGCAGCAGGTGTGGTTCCGCCACCGCGACCCGCTGCCGGATGACCCGGTGCTGCACATCTGCGCGCTGGCCTACATGAGCGACCTCACGTTGCTGGGCTCCGCACAGGTCAACCATCTCGACGTCCGTGCCCACCTGCAGGTGGCGTCGCTGGACCACGCGATGTGGTTCATGCGTGCCTTCCGCGCCGACGAGTGGCTGCTGTACGACCAGTCCTCGCCGTCGGCCAGCGGCGGCCGGGCGTTGTGTCAGGGCAAGATCTTCAGCCAGTCCGGCGAGATGGTGGCGGCGGTCATGCAGGAGGGGCTGACCCGCTTCCCGCGGGGATACGGCAAGTGAGCCGCCCGCGCATCGGCGTGTTGGCGTTGCAGGGCGACACCCGGGAGCATCTGACGGCGCTGCGCGAGGCGGGAGCCGAGTCGATGCCGGTGCGCCGGCGCGGCGAGATCGACGCCATCGACGGGCTGGTGATCCCGGGCGGGGAATCCACCACGATGAGCCATCTGCTGCTCGACCTCGATCTGCTCGAGCCATTGCGGGCACGGCTGGCCGACGGGCTGCCGGCCTACGGGGCCTGCGCGGGCATGATCATGCTGTCCAGCGAAATCCTCGACGCCGGCGCCAACGGACGGCAGGCGCTGCCGCTGCGCGCCATCGACATAACCGTGCGGCGCAATGCCTTTGGGCGTCAGGTCGATTCGTTCGAGGGCGATGTCGACTTCGCCGGCCTGGACGGCCCGGTGCGCGCGGTGTTCATTCGTGCGCCTTGGGTCGAGCGCGTCGGCGCGGGCGTGCAGGTGTTGGCGACCGCGGCCGGACACGCCGTCGCGGTGCGGCAGGGCCCGATGCTGGCGACGGCCTTTCACCCGGAGGTGACCGGTGACCGCCGCATCCACCAGCTGTTCGTCGACATCGTCGCCGGCCGGGGCTAGCGCGTGCTCTCGTCGGCGACGTTGCGGTCGGACTGGCCCAAGCCCGGCCCCTGCGGGTCCTCGTGCTGGTGTTCCAGTTTGTCCTGCAACTCCCGCTGCTCCTCGGTCGACTGCGTCGCGTCCTCGGGTTCTTTCGGTTGATTCACGTCCTTCAGGTTCTCCGGAATCGCCCGCCGCGAAACCGGGACGGCTCGAGGGGTGGGGCCCCACGGTCGGCGATCGACCGGACCGTCCACGTAGACTCGGCGGCGAACTTTACGTCACAGAAGAGGTAGAACACACAGATGAGCGGCCATTCCAAGTGGGCCACCACCAAGCACCAGAAGGCCGTCAAGGACGCACGCCGCGGCAAGGAGTTCGCCCGGCTGATCAAGAACATCGAGGTCGCGGCCCGCACCGGCGGCGGTGACCCGGCCGGCAACCCCACGCTGTACGACGCCATCCAGAAGGCCAAGAAGACGTCGGTACCCAACGACAACATCGAACGCGCCCGCAAGCGCGGCGCCGGCGAGGAAGCCGGCGGGGCCGACTACCAGACGATCATGTACGAGGGCTACGGACCCAACGGCGTCGCCGTGCTGATCGAGTGCCTCACCGACAACCGCAACCGGGCGGCCGGCGAGGTCCGGGTGGCGGTGACACGTAACGGCGGCACCATGGCAGACCCGGGCTCGGTGTCCTACCTGTTCAGCCGCAAGGGCGTGGTCACGCTGGAGAAGAACGGGCTCAGCGAAGACGACGTGCTGGCCGCCGTGCTGGACGCCGGTGCCGAGGACGTCAACGACCTGGGCGAGAGCTTCGAGATCATCTCCGAGCCCACCGACCTGGTCGCGGTGCGCACCGCACTGCAGAATGCCGGCATCGACTACGAATCCGCGGAGGCGAGCTTTCAGCCGTCGGTCAGCGTGCCGGTCGACGTAGACGGTGCCCGCAAGGTGTTCAAGCTCGTCGACGCGCTGGAGGACAGCGACGACGTGCAGAACGTCTGGACCAATGTCGAGCTGTCCGACGAAGTCCTGGCCGCGTTAGACGAGGACTAGGCAATTTCGTGCGGCTGCTGGGCGGTCACGGCCGCCACCGGCTGGCCGTGTGCACCACGTCACCACCCGCACCGCCCGGGTTGAGTGGGTACAGATGCCAGGTCTGCCAGCGCCAGCCAGCGCCGTCGGGTTGGGCGGCCAGCACGGTCAGCGCGGCGTCATCACCGGGAAATGTGCCACCCAGCCAACCGGCTTCGGTTCGGCAGCGCCGGCGCAGCCGGCGTGCCAGCCGGCGAAACGAGGTCTCGTCGTGGCCGCCGGTGTGCGAGTGCAGGCAGTAACCCGACGCCTCCGCGTGCTCGGGCAGCGTGGCGGTGCCACTGCCCGCCGCGCAGGACACCTGTTCGGAGAAGCTGCCGGCGGCATGCTCGACGGTGACCAGGTGCGAGGCGCCCAGCACGCCGAGGCGCAGCACCCCGCCGCCGGGGTGGTGCAGCACATGGCTGGCCAGCAGCGGCGGTGCGGGTGCGTTGAGCGCGAGCCCGAGCGTGCTGCCGGACACGTCGGCCGGGGCTACGGCGAGTCGGTAAAGCGGCACCGCGCGGTCCTACGGCACGGCCGGCGTGCGGATCGAGCGCCCCTGCGGCTGCCGGGCTTGGAAAACGCGCCGCCACGGGGTCATCAGGACCACGAGTAGCGTTCTCACGACAGACCTCCGGTGCCGCGACGGCGGAGCAAACGTGGGCCCAAATTAACAGCTTTTGTCGGCGACCGAGGCGTGTCCTGCCGGGTGACGGTCGGACCCGACCGTTACGCTATCGAACAGCTGTTCGGGACGCCGGTTTGCACGAAGTGGGAGTGGGAGCATGCGCGTGATGGGCGTCGATCCCGGACTGACCCGATGCGGGTTGTCCGTGGTCGAAAGCGGCCGCGGGCGCAGCGTGGTGGCGCTGGACGTCGACGTGGTCCGCACCCCGTCGGACACCGCGCTGCCGCAGCGGCTACTGGCGATCAGCGACGTCGTCGACTACTGGATGGACACCCACCGGCCCGACGTCATCGCGATCGAGCGGGTGTTCTCGCAGCACAACGTGTCGACGGTGATGGGCACCGCGCAGGCCGGCGGCGTGATCGCGCTGGCGGCCGCACGGCGGGGCATCGACGTGCACTTCCATACCCCCAGCGAGGTCAAGGCGGCGGTCACCGGCAACGGTGCCGCCGACAAGGCGCAGGTCACCGAGATGGTCACCAGAATCCTCACCCTGCAGGCCAAACCGACCCCGGCCGACGCGGCCGACGCGCTGGCGCTGGCCATCTGCCATTGCTGGCGGGCGCCGACGCTGGCCCGGATGGCGGCCGCCGAAGCGCTGGCCGCCCAGCAGCGCCGGGCCTACCGGGCCAAGCTGGCCGCCAAGACGGCCCAGGCCAAGGCCGCCCAAGCCGGAGCGCGACGATGATCTCCTCGGTGCGCGGGGAGGTGCTCGAGGTGGCGCTCGATCACGCGGTGATCGAGGCCGCCGGTGTCGGCTACCGGGTGAACGCGACACCGTCGACGCTGGCGACGCTGCGGCAGGGGAGTGAGGCCCGGCTGATCACTGCGATGATCGTGCGCGAGGATTCGATGACGCTGTACGGGTTCCCCGACAGCCAGACCCGCGACCTGTTCCACACCTTGCTGTCGGTGTCCGGGGTGGGGCCGCGGCTGGCGATGGCGACACTGGCCGTGCACGACGCCGCGGCGCTGTGCCAGGCGCTGGCCGACGGCGACGTCGCGGCGCTGACCCGGGTGCCCGGCATCGGCAAGCGCGGCGCCGAGCGCATGGTGCTGGAATTGCGCGACAAGATTGCGCCGATGGGGGCGCCCGCGTCCGCACCGGCGGGTGCCGGCCGCAACGGCCACGCGGTGCGCGGCCCCGTCGTCGAAGCGCTCGTCGGACTGGGCTTCGCGGCCAAGCAGGCCGAGGAGACCACCGACAGCGTGCTGGCCGCCGCCCGCGAAAACGGCGAGGAGCCAACGACTTCCGGTGCGTTGCGGGCCGCGCTGTCGCTGTTGGGCAAGTCAAAATGAACGAGGACGTCGCCGCCAACTTCGCCGACGACTATGCCGACCGCGACCTTTCGCCGGCGCTCACCGTCGGCGAGGGCGACATCGATGTCAGCCTGCGGCCCCGGTCGCTGCGGGAGTTCATCGGGCAACCGCGGGTCCGCGAACAGCTGCAGCTGGTCATCGAGGGAGCCAAGAATCGGGGCGGCACGCCGGATCACATCCTGCTGTCCGGGCCGCCCGGGCTGGGCAAGACCTCGCTGGCGATGATCATCGCCGCCGAGCTGGGGTCGTCGCTGCGGGTGACGTCCGGGCCGGCGCTGGAGCGCGCGGGGGACCTGGCGGCGATGCTGTCCAACCTGGTCGAGCACGACGTGCTGTTCATCGACGAGATCCATCGCATCGCCCGGCCCGCCGAAGAGATGCTTTACCTCGCGATGGAGGACTTTCGGGTCGACGTCGTGGTGGGCAAGGGCCCCGGCGCCACCTCGATTCCGCTGGAGGTGTCGCCCTTCACCCTGGTCGGCGCCACCACCCGGTCGGGCGCGCTGACCGGGCCGCTGCGGGACCGGTTCGGCTTCACCGCGCACATGGACTTCTACGAGCCCGCCGATCTGGAGCGGGTGCTGGCCCGGTCCGCCGGGATCCTGGGTATCGAGCTGGGCGCGGAGGCCGGTGCCGAAATCGCGCGGCGCTCGCGGGGGACGCCGCGGATCGCCAACCGGCTGCTGCGCCGGGTCCGCGACTTCGCCGAGGTGCGCGCCGACGGGGTGATCACCCGCGACGTCGCCAAGTCCGCGCTGGAGGTCTACGACGTGGACGAACTCGGGCTCGACCGGCTGGACCGGGCCGTGCTCTCGGCGCTGACCCGCAGCTTCGGTGGCGGCCCGGTGGGGGTTTCGACGCTCGCGGTCGCGGTCGGGGAGGAAGCGACCACCGTCGAGGAGGTGTGCGAGCCGTTTCTGGTGCGCGCGGGCATGATCGCGCGGACACCGCGCGGCCGGGTCGCCACCGCACAGGCCTGGACGCATCTCGGCATGACGCCGCCGTCCGGGGTTTCGCAGCCCGGGTTGTTCGACTAGGGGGGACACCATGATCACCGCCGGATTGGTATTCGCCGCGTTGGCGGCGCTGCTGCACGTCTACATCTTCACGATGGAGTCGCTGACCTGGACGTCGGACCGCACCCGGGCCACCTTCGGGACGACCGCCGAGGAGGCCGAGACCACCCGGCTACTCGCGTTCAACCAGGGCTTCTACAACCTCTTCTTGGCGATCGTCACCGGGGTGGGCATCGCCGCGCTGGCGCTGGGACACCGCGGGGCGGGTGCCGCACTCGTCTTCGCCGGCGTCGGACCCATGGCGGCGGCGGCGCTGGTGCTGGTGGCGTCGGCGCGGGACAAGGCCCGGGCCGCGGTGACGCAGGGACTTTTCCCGGCCATCGCGATCGTGCTGCTGATCGTGGGCCTGGACGCGTAACGCCGCGGCGCTGCGGGTTACTTCCGTTCGCCGCAGGGTATCCACGCCCTGCTGAAGTAGCCCGGCAAAAGAGGAGAAACCATGAAGAACGCACGAGACGGCCATCCAGGCAGGCTGTGGATGCCACGCTCCCGCGGTGCGGTGTGCGGCTTGGTACTGATCGCCCTGGGTGCCTGGGGTGCGTTGGTCCCGTTCATCGGTCCGCATCTGAATTTCGCGTACACCCCCGACCGAGACTGGGCGTGGAGCACGGCCCGCGGCTGGTTGGAGGTGCTGCCGGGTGCCCTGACCGTACTGGGCGGCTTGCTGCTGATCTTTTCTGGAAATCGGATCACCGCGATCGTGGGCGGCTGGCTGGCGGTGCTGTCCGGCGCCTGGTTCGTCGTTGGACGAGACCTGGCGCCGGTGCTGGGGATCGGATCGGCCGGGGATCCGATCGCCGCGACCGACCGCAAGCGGGCCGCACTGGAGATCGCGTACTTCTCCGGGCTGGGCGCCTTGATCGTCTTCGTGGGCGGCATCGCGCTGGCCCGCCTGGCGGTGCGTCTGGCCAGCGATGTCGAGGCGCTGGCGCGGGTGCGCTCGGCCACCCCGCCGCCCGGCGACGAGCCCGCCTACATGTCGGGACTGGAGGAGCCGCACCGCGAGGTGGAGCCCGACGCGCTGACCACCCCGCGCGTGGACGCGGCCGAAGAGCACAAGACCGGCCGCTGGCGCCGGCACCGGGCCGACGCCGCACCCGGACAGGGCGCGTCGTACCTGCGCTGGCCGCATCCCCAGCGCTGAGCATGGCACAAGGACCGATCGCCAGCCCCTGAGCAGGGCTGGCGATCGGTCTGGTGCGGCCTCAGAGCAGTCCGAGCAGTTTCAGATCGCTGATGTACTTGCCGATGATCTGCGGCGTGATGTGCGGAATGTCCTTGTCGGGGCCGACTTTGGCCTCCTGGACGGCCGCGCGGAATCGATCGGTTGGGGCGATCGAACCCCGAACCGAACGCTCCGGCTTCTGGTAGTTGTGCAGCAGCGGCAGCAGCGACGCGTTGCGCTGCTTCTCGGGCAGGCCGCGCAGGCTGGTCTCGAACCGCTGTAGCCAGTCGGCGTAGTCGTCGACGCGCTGGATCGCACAGCCGGCCACCTGAGGGTCGATGAGCCAGTCGACGAACTCGTCCATGCCGATCCCGTCGTCGTAGGGGTTCATCACGTGGAAGGTGCGGAACCCTTCCGCCGTCTGCGCCCCCAGTGTCGAGATCGCCTCGGCGATGAACTCGACCGGCAGCCCGTCGTAGTGGGCGCGTGGGCGTCGACCGTCGGAGTCGAGCTCGTAGAACGAGCCGGGCGCGATGCCGGTCGCCGCCAGGCTCAGCATCATGCGGGTGAACATATCCGACACGTTGAGCTGACCGGAATAGCTGGTGTCGGCGAGGATCATGTCGCAGCGGAAAACCGCCACCGGCAGCCCGCACAGGTCGTTGGCCTCGCGGAGCAGCACCTCGCCAGCCCACTTGCTGTTGCCGTAGCCGTTGGCGTAGCTGTCGTCGACGCGCCGGGTGGCGCTCATCTGCCGGACGTCGGCGTCCTCGGTGAACTGACCCGGTGCGACCTGGTCGCCGACCCCGATCGTGGAGACGTAGGTGTATGGCTTCACCTTCGTCGTCAGCGCCAGCCGGATCAGCTCGGCGGTGCCCAAGGCGTTGGGGCCGAACAGCTCGCTGTAGGGCAACACGTGGTTGACCAGGGCGGCCGGGTCGACGATCAGGTCGACGGTGTCGGCCAGTCGCTGCCAGGTCTGCCGGTCCAGGCCGAGATCGGCCTCGCCCTTGTCGCCGGCCAGCACCTCGAGGTGGTCGGCGGCCAGCGTGCGGTAGTGCTGGAGCAGCTCGGCGTCACCGCTGTCGAAGGTGGCGTCCAGGCGGGCCCGGGCCGCGGTGTCGTCCTTCGCGCGAACCAGGGCGATCACCTTGCCGTCGACCAGGTCCATCCGCTCAAGCCACTCCAGGGCCAGATACCGGCCCAAGAAGCCGGTCGTGCCGGTCAGCAGGACGGTGCGCACCTCGCTGCTCGCGGCGGGCAGCGCCGGCGCGGCCGCCAGGGTCGAGGCATCGATGAACTTGTCCAGGGTCAGGTCACTGGCGTGCACCTCGACCGCGTCACGTCCGTGCACCGAGGCGAAGCTGGGCCGCTTGCTGCCCTGGCGCTGAGCCTCGATGTAGCTGGCGACGGCCGCCAGGTCGTTGGCCGGGCTGACGATCACGCCGACCGACACCTCGACGTCGAAGATCTCGTTCAGCAGATTGCCGAAGGTCAACGCCGACAACGAGTCCCCGCCCAGGTCGGTGAAGTGCGAATCGGGCGACAGGTCGGTGGCGCCGCTGCCCAACAGGGCCGCGGCGGCCCGGGTTACCGTCTGGACCACCGGTGCGTCGGCGCCGCTGCGACGCAGCTCGGACAACTCGTTGGCCTGGCCTTCGGCCAGCTCGACGTAGAGCTGTTCCAACCGCTCGCCGTATTGCTGCTTGAGCTTCGGCCAGGCCAGCTTGCGAATGCCGGTCAGCAGACCGTTCTCCACCGTGAAAGGCGTTGTCTCGATGAGGAAGTCGCGCGGCACCTCGTAGGACTGCAGGCCGGCCTCTTTCGCGACGGTCTGCAGCGAGTCGGCGATCAGCGGCTTCAAAGCGTCAACGTCGTTGTCGGCCAACGCTTCTTCGGTGGGCACGACGACGGCCAGCAGGTAGGGGTGGGCGCTGTTGCCGTAGACGTAGATCTGCCGCACCAGGGGGCTGTTGCCGAACACCGCCTCCAGCTTGGCGAGCGTGACGAACTCACCCTGCGCCAGCTTGAGCACGTTGTTGCGGCGGTCGACGTAGACCAGCTTGTCCGGCTCGACCTCGGCGACCACGTCGCCGGTGTGGTACCAGCCGTCGGCGTCCAGCACGCTCGCGGTGACCTCGGGCCGCTTGTAGTAACCGGGGAACATGTTCGCGGTCTTGAGCAGCAGCTCACCACGCGGATGCGGCCGGTCGGTGGCGAAGTAGCCCAGGTCGGGAACGTCGATCAACTTGTAGTCGATGACCGGCGGGCGGCGTACCTCGCCGTCCAGCATCACCATGCCGGCCTCGGTCGACCCGTAGCCGTCCAGCAGGTGCATCTGAAGCACCGATTCGACCCAGGCCGTCAACTCCGGGGAGGTGGGCGCGGAGCCCGTCATCGCGAAGATGAACCGCCCGCCCAGCAGGTACTGCCGGATCTCGTCGAGAACCTGCGCCTCGCTGCCGCCGGTGTCGACGCGCCGCTGGTACTCGGCGTAAAGCGTCTCCCAGATGCGCGGCACGAAATTCAGCTCGGTGGGCCGGACCAGTTCGAGGTCCTCCAGCAGCGTGGACAGGTCGCTCTTGGCGGCGAAGTACGCGGTGCCGCCGTTGCCGAGCGTGCCGTAGAGGATGCCGCGGCCCATGACGTGGCTCATCGGCATGAAGTTGAGCGTGATCGACGCGGCGCTTTCGCCGAACCAGTTCTTGTTCGACCGGCACCACATCTTGCCCATGTTGCTTTGCGGGTACATCGCGCCCTTGGGGGCGCCGGTGCTGCCGGAGGTGTAGATCAACAGACCCAGCGGGTCGTCGGATTCGGGCTCGACGGGCGGCACCGGGGGCAGGGTCTTGCCGCGCTCGACGAGGTCGCTCAACGCCTCCACCACCACGCCGGCGTCGGCCAACCGGGTGCGGGCGGCCGCCAGGGCGTCGCGGTCGTCGTCGACCTCGGCGTGGTAGTCAAAGACCACCAGCTTGGCCGGGACGTGACCGGTCAGCGCCAGCTCGACGGCGACCGGCAGCTGGTTGACGCTCGCGGCGACCAGCGCGGGCTCGGTCTCGGCGACGATCGGCTGCAGCTGTGCGGGCGACGAGCTCGTCTGCAGCGGGACACCCACGGCGGCGAGCTTGGCCAGCGCCAGATCGAGGGTGGTGAAGTCGACGCTGTTGAAGCCAAGCACGGCCACCCGATCGCCGGCCCGCACCGGGTCGTTGGCCAGGGCGCGAGTCAGCGCCTCGACGCGCTCACCGAGCTCGCGGTAGGTGATGGTCTCGAAGCGGGAGACCACCTCGGCCACGGTGCGCCCGGTTTTCGGGTCCTTGACGAATTCCAGCACCCGCTGCCCCAGGGCCGGGCGGTCGGCGTAGCCCTCGAGCACGATCTGAATGATCTGCGGCAGCCGCAGTCCGGGCTGCTCGAGGGCCTCGACGATCGCCGGGTCCGGTCGGGCGGCCGCGAACTGGGGGTCGCTGGCGGATAGTTCCTCGATGCGGCGCTCCAGCCGTTCTTCGGAAATAGTAGACATGACCGTTCCTTGCTGATGAGAAGTTTGTCCGCGCCACGCTGCGCTGATGGATAGAACGTTAGTTAAACTAAAGGTATTTCTCAACGAGGCGCGTCAGGCCAAGGTTGTGACATCCCCCACGGGGCCGGGGAATAGTGGCGCGCTTCATCAAACCGAGCGTACTGACCGGTTACCGGGTCAGAGCTCGGCCAAAATCCCGGCAACGACGTCCAAACCCTCGGCCAGCAGCTCGTCGCTGATCGACAGCGGGGGCAGCAACCGGACGATGTTGCCGAACATGCCGCACGTCAACAGGATGACGCCGGCGGCGTGCGCGGCGGTGGCCAGCCGGTCAGCCAGCGCGCCGTCGGGTTCGGCGCTACCCGACTTCACCAGCTCGACGGCGATCATCGCGCCCCGGCCGCGGACGTCGCCGATCCGGTCGTCGGCGGCCTGCAGCCGCTGCAGGGGCTCGGTCATCAGCCGTTCGATCTGCCGTGCCCGCTCGATCAGGCCGTCCTGCTCGATCGTCTCGATCGCCGCGAGTGCCGCCGCACAGACCACCGGGTTGCCGCCGAACGTGCCGCCGAGGCCGCTGACGTGCGGGGCGTCCATGATCTCGGCCCGCCCGGTCACCGCCGACAACGGGAGGCCCCCGGCAATGCCCTTGGCCGTGCAGATCAGGTCGGGCTCGATCCCCTCGTGTTCGCACGCGAACATGGTCCCGGTGCGCGCGAACCCGGTCTGCACCTCGTCGGCAATGAACACCACGTCGTTGCGGCGGCACCAATCCAGCAGCGCGGGCAGAAAGCCCTCGGCCGGGACGATGAAACCACCCTCGCCCTGGATGGGCTCGATGATGACGGCGGCCAGGTTCTTCGCGCCGACCTGCTTCTCGATGAAGGTGAGGGTGCGCGCGGCGGCCAGCTCGCCGTCGGTGGCCAACTCCTTGTCCAGCAGGCCATCCCGATACGGGTAGGACAGCGGCGCCCGGTAAATCTCCGGCGCGAACGGCCCGAAACCGCTCTTGTAGGGCATGGACTTGGCCGTCAACGCCATCGTCATGTTGGTCCGACCGTGATAGGCGTGGTCGAACGCGACGACGGCGGGCTTGCGGGTATAGGAGCGCGCGATCTTGATCGAATTCTCGACCGCCTCGGCGCCGGAGTTGAACAGCACCGAGCGTTTCTCCCCGGAGCCGGGGGTGATTCGGTTGAGCTCCTCGGCGACGGCGACGTACTGCTCGTAGGGGGTCACCATGAAGCAGGTGTGGGTGAACTTGGCCACCTGGGCACGGACCGCGTCGACGACCCGGGGCGCGGAATTGCCGATCGTGGTGACTGCGATGCCCGAGCCCAGATCGATCAGGCGGTTGCCGTCGACGTCCTCAACGATGCCGCCGCCGGCGCGCACGGCGAACACCGGCATGGTGATCCCGACACCGTGGGAGACCGCGGCGGTGCGGCGTTTGGTCAGTTCGAGCGAGCGGGGACCGGGAATTTCGGTAACCAGCTGGCGGGTCTGCTCGAGGCCGGCCACGACGTCCTCCTCCCGGCAACGCGCGTGTCGCGTCGCGCTGAAAGCCTATCCGTCCGACGCGTCTCGGCGCCCGCCCAACGGTTGGTCGCGGCCGGTGGCCTGCCAGACTGGACGGGCACACTGGACGCGTCACGCGGGTGCGTGACCTCCCGGTCGGCCTGGCACCGACTGTCGGGATACCCAGCAACAACCGATACGAAAGACAGGCGCGCTCGATGGAGAGTTTGGTTTTGTTCCTGCCGTTCCTGCTCATCATGGGCGGCTTCATGTACCTGGCGTCGCGGCGTCAGAAGCGCGCGATGCAGGCCACCATCGACCTGCACGAGTCGCTGCAGCCGGGGGATCGCGTCCACACCACGTCGGGCCTGCAGGCCACCGTCGTCGCCCTCACCGACGACACCGTCGACCTCGAGATCGCACCCGGCGTCGTCACCACCTGGATGAAGCTGGCCATTCGCGACCGGATCCTGCCGGAGGACGACCTGGAAGATTCCGACGATCGCCCCGGTCCGGTGAACGGTTTGCGGGACGCGGACACGTAGGCTTCGTCGGAGGCTGTCTCGGAAGCTTCGTCCGGGGTATACGACCGATTCACTAGGAGATATAAGGACGTGGCATCGTCTTCGACGCCGGTGCACCCTGCCCGCTACCTGTCGGTGTTCCTATTGCTGCTGGTCGGGGCCTACCTTGCGGTGTTTTTGACGGGGGACAAACGCGCGGCACCGAAGCTTGGCATCGACCTGCAGGGCGGGACCCGGGTCACGCTGACCGCCCGTACCCCGGACGGCTCGCGCCCCACCCGCGAGGCGCTGGCCCAGGCGCAGCAGATCATCAGCGCGCGGGTGAACGGCCTGGGCGTGTCGGGTTCGGAGGTCGTGGTCGACGGGGACAACCTGGTCATCACCGTCCCGGGCAACGACGGTAACGAGGCGCGCAACCTGGGACAGACGGCTCGGCTGTACATCCGGCCGGTGCTCAACTCCGAGCCGGCGCAGCCCGCCGAAGCCACGCCCCCGGGCGCCCCGCCACCCGCGGGTCAACCCGCCCCGCCGGCTTCTGGTCAACCCGCCCCGCCACCCGCGGGTCGTCCGGCGCCGCAGCCGCGGCCCTATCCGCAGGACCCACCGCCCAGTCCCGCACCGAGCCCAAGCCCCGCGCCCGCCGGCCCGGCCGGACAGGCGCCGTCCCCTCAGGTGCCCACGCCGCCGGACCCGCGCAAGGATCTGGCCGAGCGCATCCAGGCCATGAAAGAGCTGCGGCAGAGCGACAACCCCTACATCCAGATGGTCGCGATGCGGTGGGTGGCGTCGCACTGCGACAAAGAGGACATCCTGGCTGGCAACGACGACCCGAAACTGCCGCTGGTGACTTGTTCGACCGACCACAAGGTCGCGTATCTGCTCGGCCCGTCGATCATCAGTGGCGATCAGATCCAGGACGCCAGCTCCACCATGAACCAGCACGGCATCGGCTTCGTCGTCGATCTTCAATTCAAACCCGCCGCGGCCAACACCTGGGCCGACTTCACCGCCGCCCACGTCGGCACCCAGACCGCGTTCACCCTGGACTCGCAGGTCGTCAGCGCCCCGATGATTCAGGAGGCCATCCCGGGCGGGCGGACCCAGATCTCCGGTGGCGACCCGCCGTTCAACGCCACCACCGCCGGCCAGTTGGCCAACGTGCTGAAGTACGGTTCGCTGCCGTTGTCATTCGAATCCTCGGAGGCGCAAACCGTTTCGGCCACACTGGGATTGACCTCGCTGCGGGCCGGCATCATCGCGGGTGCGATCGGTTTGGCCCTGGTGCTGCTGTACGCCCTGCTGTACTACCGGGTGCTGGGATTGCTGACGGCGTTGTCGCTGATCGCTTCGGGCGCAATGGTTTTCGCGATTCTGGTAATCCTGGGCCGACAGATCAACTACACCCTGGACCTGGCGGGTATCGCGGGTCTGATCATCGGCATCGGCACCACCGCCGACTCGTTCGTGGTGTTCTTCGAACGCATCAAGGACGAGATCCGCGAAGGCCGTTCGTTCCGGTCGGCGGTGCCCCGAGGCTGGACACGCGCCCGCAAGACCATCGTGTCGGGTAACGCCGTCACCTTCCTGGCCGCCGCGGTGCTCTACGCCCTGGCGATCGGCCAGGTGCGCGGGTTCGCGTTCACCCTGGGCCTGACCACGGTCCTTGACGTGGTGGTGGTGTTCCTGGTGACGTGGCCGCTGGTGTACCTGGCTTCGAAATCTCCGACACTGGCGAAGCCCGCGTACAACGGCCTGGGCGCCGTCCAGCAGATCGCCCGCGAACGCCGGGCTGCGCCGAGCGTGAAGACGGGACGGTGAGCGCGCGATGACCGAGAAAGCCAAGACCACCGACAGCGACACCGCCAGCAAGACCCAGACCCAGCTGCCGCAGCACAGCTTGCTCACCCGGCTCTACACCGGAACCGGCGCGTTCGAGGTCGTCGGGCGGCGGCGGCTCTGGTACGGCATCAGCGGTGCCATCGTCGCGATCGCGGTCGTCAGCATCATCCTGCGTGGCTTCACGTTCGGGATCGACTTCAAGGGCGGCACCACGGTGTCCATGCCCGTCGCGGGCGCGACCGGCCAGGCCCAGACCTCGCAGGTGCAGGACGTGTTCCGCAAGACCCTGGGCCGCGATGCCGAGGCGGTGGTCATCGTCGGCAACGGCCCGTCGGCGACCGTGCAGATCAGCTCGGAGACGCTGACCAACAGCCAGACGGAGAAGCTGCGCAACGCGTTGTTCGACGCCTTCGGACCCAAGGGCACCGACGGCAAGCCCAACAAGGCGGCGATCAGCGACTCGGCGGTGTCGGAGACCTGGGGCGGCCAGATCACCAAGAAGGCGCTGTTCGCTCTGGTGGTGTTCCTGGTGCTGGTCGGCCTGTACATCATGATTCGCTACGAGCGCTACATGGCCATCTCGGCGCTGACGACCATGGTTTTCGACCTGACGGTCACGGCCGGGGTCTATTCGCTGGTCGGTTTCGAGGTGAGCCCGGCCACCGTGATCGGCTTGCTGACCATCCTCGGGTTCTCGCTGTACGACACCGTCATCGTGTTCGACAAGGTCGAGGAAAACACCAAGGACTTCCAGCACACCACCCGCCGCACCTTCGCCGAGGAAGCCAACCTGGCGGTCAACCAGACCTTCATGCGCTCGATCAACACCAGCCTCATCTCGGTGCTGCCGGTGCTGGCGCTGATGGTGGTGGCGGTGTGGCTGCTCGGCGTCGGCACGCTGAAGGACCTGGCGCTGGTGCAGCTGGTCGGCATTCTGGTGGGCACCTACTCGTCCATCTTCTTCGCCACCCCGCTGCTGGTCACGCTGCGCGAGCGCACGGAGCTGGTGCGGTCGCACACCCGCCGGGTGCTGAAACGACGCAAGCCCGTCCCGCACAAACAGACCGCCGCGACCGACGACGCCCCCGCCACCGGTACGGACCCGGCCGAGACCGGGCCGGAAACTGCGCCGGAAACCATGCCCGAGACCGGGAAGGCCGAACCGGCGGGCGCGGCGGCACCGAGCAAACCGGCGCCCGGTGCCCGACCCGTGCGGCCCACCGGCACCCGGCGCCCGACCGGCAAGCGAAACGCCGGCCGGCGGTAAGCGAGATGGGCTCCTGGTGTCCGCGGACTGGGGGCGCCGCTAGCCGGCGGGCCGGGCGCCGGTTGCTGGTCGGCCGCCCCCGTGCGGCGACCCTCGCCGTACTCGCCCCGCTCGCCGCGGCCGCCATGCTGACCGGCTGCTCGGGCAGCGCTGCCGCGCAGATCGCCTACGTCGTCGACGGCCCGCTGACCAGCTACAACGTCAATACGACCAGCGGTGCGGCGTCGGCCGGCGCGCAGGCGTTCGCCCGCACGCTGACCGGGTTCGGGTATCACGGGCCCGACGGTCAGGTCGTCGCCGACCACGACTTCGGCAGCGTCTCGGTGGTCGGCGGTTCGCCGCTGGTGCTCGACTACCAGATCGCCGACAACGCGGTCTACTCCGACGGCAAGCCGGTCACCTGCGACGACCTGGTGCTGGCCTGGGCGGCACAGTCCGGGCGGTTTGCCGGCTTCGACGCCGCCACCCAGGCCGGCTACGCCGACATCGCCAACATCGAGTGCATCCCGGGCCAGAAAAAGGCGCGGGTGTCGTTCATCCCGGACCGCGGCATCGTCGACTATCAGCAGCTGTTCGTGGCGACCACGATGATGCCGTCGCACGTCATCGCCGATCAGCTCAACATCGACGTGACCGCAACGCTGCTCAGCAACAACACCGCGTCGATCGCCCAGATCGCGCAGCTGTGGAACACCGGATGGGACATCAAGCCCGGGCTCAAACCCGAGGAGATCGCCAAACGCTTCCCGTCGTCGGGGCCGTACAAGATGGAGTCTGTGCTGGGCAACGGCGCGGTGGTGCTCGTCGCCAACGACCGCTGGTGGGGGCCGAAGGCGATCACCAAGCGGATCACCGTGTCGCCGCAGGCACCCGACATCCAGGACCGGGTCAACAACCGCAGCGTCGACGTCGTCGATGTCGCGGCCGGGTCGTCGGGGACGCTGACCACCCCGGACAACTACGACCGCACCGACTTCGGCTCGGCGGGCATCGAGCAGTTGATCTTCGCCCCGCGGGGTCCGCTGGCGCAGGCCAAGGCGCGCCGCGCGGTCGCGCTGTGCACGCCGCGTGACGTGATCGCCCGCGACGCCGGGGTGGCGGTCGCCAACTCGCGCCTGGCGCCGGCGACCGAGGATGCGATCGCGCTGGCCGAGGGGGCCACCGAGGCCGCGCCGTTCGCCAAGGCCGATGCCGCCGCCGCCCGTGACGCGCTCGGTGGTGCGCCGCTGACCGTGCGGATCGGCTACCCGGGCCCGAACGCCCGGCTCGCCGTCACCGTCGGGACCATCGCCAAGTCCTGCGCCCCGGCCGGCGTCAGCGTCGCGAACGTCACCCTGGACACGTCCGGCCCGCAAGCGCTGCGCGACGGCAAGATCGACGTGCTGCTGGCCAGCACCGGTGGTGCCACCGGCAGCGGCTCCACCGGCTCGTCGGCGATGGATGCCTACGCCCTGCACAGCGGCAACGGCAACAACCTGTCGGACTACGCGAACCCGCAGATCGACGGCATCATCGGCGCGCTGGCGGTCTCCGCCGACCCGGCCGAGCGCGTTCGGTTGCTCGCCGAGGGGGCGCCGGTACTGTGGGGCGACATGCCGACGTTGCCGCTCTACCGGCAACAACGCACCCTGCTGATGTCGAAGAAGATGTACGCGGTCAGCGCGAATCCGACCCGCTGGGGCGCCGGCTGGAACATGGATCGGTGGGCCTTGCTGCAGTGACGGGTGTTCGAGAGGATGCGCCGCTGGCCGGCCTGATCGCGTCGCTGACCCGGGAGGTGGCCGATTTCCCGCAGCCCGGCGTCCAGTTCAAGGATCTGACCCCGGTGTTCGCCGACGCGGCGGCCATGGCCGCGGTCACCGACGCGCTCGCCGGTTTCGCCGCCGGCGTCGATCTGGTGGCCGGCATCGATTCCCGCGGGTTTTTGGCCGCGGCCGCGGTGGCCGACCGGCTGGGCACCGGCGTGCTCGCCATCCGCAAGGGTGGCAAGCTGCCGCCGCCGGTGCACGCCGTCGAGTACAACCTGGAGTACGGCAACGCCGTGTTGGAGATCCCGGCCGACGGCATCGACTTCCGCGATCGCCGGGTGGTGATCATCGACGACGTGCTGGCCACCGGCGGGACGCTGGCCGCCGCGGCCGGGCTGCTGACGCAGGTCGGCGCCCGGGTGACGGTCGCCGCGGTGGTGCTGGAGCTCACCGGGCTGGGCGGCCGCGAGACGGTCGCGCCGCTGCAAGTCCACAGCTTGTGCCGGATGTAGGGGATATCCTCGGATTCGGAGGTGACCAACGTGGCGGATGAGCAAGGTACGGCGCAAGCTGTTGCGCCGCCCGTCGAGTCGCCGGCGCCGCCTCGGCCCGCGGACCCGCCGGAGCCCCCCACCGAAACGCTGAAGACGTCCAGCAGCGCGTCCCGGCGGGTGCGGGCCCGGCTGGCGCGTCGGATGACGGCCCAGCGCAGCACGCTCAACCCGGTGCTCGAACCGCTGGTGGCGGTGCACCGGGAGGTCTATCCCAAGGCCAACGTGTCGCTGCTGCAGCGCGCGTTCGAGGTCGCCGACCAGCGGCACGCCAGCCAACGGCGGCATTCCGGCGATCCGTACATCACCCATCCGCTGGCCGTGGCCAACATTCTCGCCGAATTGGGCATGGACACCACCACTTTGGTGGCTGCGCTGCTGCACGACACCGTCGAGGACACCGGCTACACGCTGGCCGCGCTGAGCGAGGAGTTCGGCGAGGAGGTCGGCCACCTCGTCGACGGCGTCACCAAACTGGATCGCGTCGAGCTGGGCAACGCGGCCGAGGGCGAGACCATCCGCAAGATGATCACCGCGATGGCCCGCGACCCCCGGGTGTTGGTGATCAAGGTGGCCGACCGGCTGCACAACATGCGCACCATGCGCTTCCTGCCGCCGGAGAAGCAGGCCCGCAAGGCCCGCGAGACGCTGGAAGTCATTGCGCCCCTTGCGCATCGGCTGGGGATGGCCAGCGTCAAATGGGAGCTGGAAGATCTGTCGTTCGCGATCCTGCACCCGAAGAAGTACGAGGAGATCGTCCGCCTGGTCGCCGGGCGCGCTCCGTCCCGGGACACCTATCTGGCCAAGGTCCGCGCCGAGATCGTCGCCACGCTGGGCGCGTCGAAAATCAAGGCGACGGTCGAGGGCCGGCCCAAGCACTACTGGTCCATCTACCAGAAGATGATCGTCAAGGGCCGCGACTTCGACGACATCCACGACCTGGTCGGCATCCGCATCCTGTGCGACGAGATCCGGGACTGCTACGCCGCGGTCGGCGTGGTGCACTCGCTGTGGCAGCCGATGGCGGGCCGATTCAAGGACTACATCGCCCAACCCAGATACGGTGTGTACCAATCGCTGCACACCACCGTCGTGGGCCCGGAGGGCAAGCCGCTGGAGGTGCAGATCCGCACCCGCGACATGCACCGCACCGCGGAATACGGCATCGCCGCGCACTGGCGCTACAAGGAAGCCAAGGGCCGCAACGGTGTTCCGCACCCGCACGCGGCCGCCGAGATCGACGACATGGCCTGGATGCGTCAGCTGCTCGACTGGCAGCGGGAGGCCGCCGACCCGGGGGAGTTCCTGGAGTCGCTGCGTTACGACCTTGCGGTGCAAGAGATTTTCGTGTTCACCCCCAAGGGCGACGTGATCACCCTGCCGAACGGATCGACACCGGTGGACTTCGCCTACGCGGTGCACACCGAGGTGGGCCACCGCTGCATCGGCGCCCGGGTCAACGGGCGGCTGGTCGCGCTGGAGCGCAAGCTCGAAAACGGGGAAGTGGTCGAGGTTTTCACCTCCAAGGCGCCCAACGCCGGGCCGTCGCGGGACTGGCAGCAATTTGTGGTGTCGCCGCGGGCCAAGGCGAAGATCCGGCAGTGGTTCGCCAAGGAGCGTCGCGAAGAGGCGTTGGAGGCGGGCAAAGAGGCGATGGCCCGCGAGGTGCGTCGCGGCGGACTTCCCTTGCAGCGCTTGGTCAATGGTGAGTCGATGGCGGCGGTGGCGCGCGAGCTGCACTACACCGACGTGTCCACCATGTACACCGCGATCGGCGAGGGGCACGTGTCGGCCCGCCACGTCGTGCAGCGGCTGCTGGCCGAACTCGGCGGGATCGACCAGGCCGAGGAGGATCTGGCCGAACGGTCCACGCCGACGACCATGCTGCGCCGCCCGCGCAGCACCGACGACGTCGGCGTCTCCGTCCCCGGTGCGCCCGGCGTGCTGACCAAGTTGGCCAAGTGCTGCACGCCGGTGCCCGGCGACGCGATCATGGGTTTCGTCACGCGCGGTGGCGGGGTCAGCGTGCACCGCACCGACTGCACCAACGCCGCCTCGCTGCAGCAGCAGGCCGAGCGGATCATCGAGGTGCTCTGGGCGCCGTCGCCGTCGTCGGTGTTCCTGGTCGCCATTCAGGTCGAGGCGCTCGACCGGCACCGGCTGCTCTCGGACGTCACCCGGGTACTGGCCGACGAGAAGGTGAACATCCTGTCCGCGTCGGTTACCACCTCGGGGGACCGAGTTGCCATCAGCCGCTTCACCTTTGAGATGGGCGACCCCAAGCACCTCGGGCACCTGCTCAACGTCGTGCGCAATGTGGAAGGCGTGTACGACGTCTACCGGGTGACGTCGGCCGCCTGATCAGTCCAGCCGTATCGAGTTGATCGTCACCGGCGAGGCCGGTAGGCCGCTCTCGCGGTTGCCGGCCACACCGGCCGTGCCGATCTTGTCGAGGACCGCCAGGCCCGCCTCGTCGATGGTCCCGAGCACCGTGTTGACCGGTTGGGTCTCGGTGTCCTGGAAGAACAGCACGAACTGGCTGCCGTTGGTGTTGGGGTCCGACGTCGCCATCGCCACAGTGCCGCGCGGGTAGACGACGGTCGCGCGCAGCGCGGGATCGCCCGGCGGGTACTGATTGGTGGGGTATTCGTCGGCGAATTCGTAGCCCGGGCCGCCGCCGCCGTCCTTGTCGGGGCCACCGCACAGTAGCGCCGCGACGTCGGCCGTCTTGGTCAGCCGGGCGCACGAGGTGTCGTCGAAGAACTGTTGTCGCGCCAGGCTGGTGAAGCTGTTCACCGTGCAGGGCGACTTGGCGTTGTCCAGCTGAAGGCCGATGTCGCCGCTGTTGGTCGAGATGGTCGTGCTGACCACGGGCGGGTAGGTGGACACCCGACCGGGCGGCGGCGGGGTGACCGGCTTCGGGGAGGCATCCGGGGAGTCGGCGGCCACCGCCGGATATTGGCAGTTGGCGCCCAGGTCCGGTGGCGGGGAGAACGCCGGCAACGGTGGTGCGCTCGCGCCGTTCGGGGTGGCGGCCGTCGTCGGCCCGAACGGGCCGCCCATCGCGGGGCCCAGTTTGGGCGTCCGGGGATGCGGCGCGGTGGTGGTGGCGGCGTTGTCGGTCGCCGAGTCGTTGTGGGTCACCAGCGCAATCACCAAGATCGTCACCGTCGTGAGGGTGAAGATCGACGCGGCCACGATGCCGACGATCAGCCGCCGGTTCGACGAGCGCGGCGGGGCCTGCGGGTGCGGCGCGAAATGCGGCAGGCCGGGCGTCGCGGTGGTGGGCAACTCGGTGAGCGCGGCCTTGGCGGCCTCGGCGAACGCGATCGCCGACTGGTAGCGGGAGTCGACATCCTTGGCCATGCCCCGGGCGATCACGTCGTCGAGGGCCGGCGGCACGCCGGGCGCGGTCAGCGAGGCGCGCGGCGGCGGGGTGTTCAGATGCGCGTTGAGTTGTTCTTCGAAGGTGTCGCCGGGGTACGGCAGGTGTCCGGTCAGGCATTCGTATAGCACGCAGGCCAGCGCGTAGATGTCCGCGCGGTGGTCGGTCATGCCCCGGAATCGCTCCGGGGCCATATAGGCCATCGTGCCCATGGTGTGGCCGCTCTGGGTCAGCGCGGTGTCGGCGGCGGTGCGGGCGAGGCCGAAGTCGATCAGGTAGACGAACTCGCGGTTGGTCACCAGGATGTTGGACGGCTTGATGTCGCGGTGGATCAGCCCGACCTCGTGGGCCGTATCCAGCGCTGCCGCAACCTGTTCGATCACCGCGACGGCCCGCCGCGGGTCCAGCCGTCCGCCATGATCGCGGGTGTACTGCAGCAGGTCGCGGCCCTCGATCAGGCGCATGTCGACATACAGCCGGCCGTCGATCTCGCCGTAGCTGTGAATCGGCACCATGTGCGGGTCGTTCAGGCTTGCCGCGATGCGTGCCTCGCGGCGGAACCGGTGCTGAAATTCGCTGTCCTCGGCCAGATGTGCGGGCAGCACCTTCAGCGCGACGATCCGGTCGGTGCTGGTGTCGTAGGCGCGATAGACCTGTCCCATGCCGCCGCGGCCCAACACCTCACGCAGCTGGTACTGCCCGAATGACTCCTCCACCACGCCCTGACCTTAAGGTGTCGGCCCCCGCGCCGCCGCGTTCTCGTCAATCCGCGGTGCTCGTGTTGTCTAGTCCAGACGTATCGACTTGATCGTGACTTCGCTGACCGGTGCGCCGTCATCGCCGCCGCCGACCACACCGGCCTTGGCGATCTTGTCCAGCACCGCCAGCCCGTCGTCTTGAATCTTGCCGAAGACGGTGTATTGCGGCGGCAACTGAGAATCCTTGTAGACCATGAAGAATTGGCTGCCGTTGGTGCCGGGGCCGGCGTTGGCCATCGCCAGCGTGCCGCGCGGATACACAACCGGTTCCTGCGCCTTGGGATCGTTCGGCGGGTACTGGTCGGTCGGGTACTCGTTGTCGAACTTGTAGCCGGGACCGCCCGTGCCGTCGCCCTTAGGATCTCCGCACTGCAGGACGCCCAACGTCTCCGAGGTGGTCAGCCGGTGACATTTGGTGTCGTCGAAGTACTTCTGCCCGACCAGGCTGGCGAAACTGTTGACCGTGCAAGGAGATTCGTTGTTGGCCAGCATCAGGCCCAGGTTGCCCTGGCTGCTCGACATGCTCACGCTCACGGTAGCCGGTTCGGTGGGCACCTTGCCGGTGCGCGGCGGCTTGACCGGCTTGGCGGCCGGCTCCTGCGGCGTCGCGGGGTACTGGCAGTTGGCGCCGAGGGTGGCCGAAGGCTTGAACGCCGGCAGCGGCGGAGCCGGCGGAACCTGACCGATGGGGGCCGCTGGTGACGTCGTGCTCGCCGGCGGGGGGTTGCCCGGCGTCGCGGCGGCCGAGTCGGTCTTGTGCCGGTTGTTGGAGTTGATCACGGCGATCGTCACGACGGCCGCCACGGCGACGACCGCGACCGTGCCCCCGGCGATGAGCAGCAGGCGCCGGCGTCGGGCTTGCTTGGCGCGGCGCTCCAGCTGCCGTTCGAGTTTGCGCTTGGCGTTCGCACGTCGCTGTTCGTTGGTCGGCACGGCCGGTCTGCCTCCATGGTTGTGAGCGGGGGCTGTAGCCAGCCCAGGCTAATGTGAGCGCGCCGTTCTGTGTCAAGTGGCCCCGTGGGAAACTGGGACACGTGTTGATCACCGGATTTCCCGCCGGCATGTTGGCGTGCAACTGCTATGTGCTGGCCGAGCGACCCGGAGCCGACGCCGTCATCGTCGATCCGGGCCAGCGTGCGATGGGTCCGTTGCGGCGCATCCTGGACGAAAACCGGCTGACCCCGGCCGCGGTGCTGCTCACGCACGGGCACATCGATCACATGTGGTCGGCGCAGAAGGTTTCCGATACGTTCGGCTGCCCGACCTACATCCATCCCGAAGACCGCTTCATGCTCAAAGACCCGATTCACGGCCTGGGCCCACGGGTGGCCCAGCTCGCGGCAGGCGCGTTCTTCCGCGAGCCCAAGCAGGTCGTCGAACTAGACCGCGACGGTGACAAGATCGACCTGGGCAACGTGAGCGTCAACGTCGACCACACCCCCGGGCACACCCGCGGATCGGTGGTGTTCCGGGTTGCTCAAGCAAGCCCGGCAGATAAAGATGTGGTGTTCACCGGCGACACGCTGTTCGAGCGCTCGGTGGGCCGCACCGACCTGTTCGGCGGCAGCGGCCGGGACTTGCTGACCTCGATCGTCGACAAGCTGTTGGTACTCGACGACAACACGGTGGTGCTGCCCGGGCACGGCAACGCCACCACCATCGGCGCCGAGCGGCGCTTCAACCCGTTCCTCGAAGGCCTGACCGGATGACGGAATTCAGCGCACCCAAGGGGGTGCCGGACTACTTCCCGCCGGAGTCCGCGCAGTTCGTCGCGGTGCGTTCCGCCCTGCTGGACGCCGCCCGCCGGGCCGGCTACGGCGACATCGAGTTGCCGATCTTCGAGGACACCGGGCTGTTCGCCCGCGGCGTCGGCGAGTCCACCGACGTGGTGTCCAAGGAGATGTACACGTTCGCCGACCGCGGCGACCGGTCGGTGACGCTGCGGCCGGAGGGGACGGCCGGGGTGGTGCGCGCGGTGATCGAACACGGCCTGGACCGCGGCGCGCTGCCGGTGAAATTGTGTTACGCCGGACCGTTTTTCCGCTACGAGCGGCCACAGGCCGGCCGCTACCGTCAGCTGCAGCAGGTCGGTGTGGAGGCGATCGGTGTCGACGACCCGGCGCTGGACGCCGAGGTGATCGCCGTCGCCGACGCCGGCTTCCGGTCGCTGGGTCTGGCCGGGTTCCGGCTGGAAATCACCTCGCTAGGCGACGAGAGCTGCCGCCCGCAATATCGGGAACTGTTGCAGGAGTTCCTTTTTGGGGTCCCCCTTGACGAGGAGACCCGACGGCGCGCCGAGATCAACCCGCTGCGGGTGCTCGACGACAAACGGCCCGAGGTGCGTGCCATGACGGCCGACGCGCCGGTGCTGCTCGACCATCTCTCCCATGCGGCCAAGCAGCATTTCGACACCGTGCTGGCGCATCTGGATGCCCTCGGCGTGCCCTACGTGATCAATCCGCGGATGGTGCGCGGCCTCGATTACTACACGAAGACCACCTTTGAGTTCGTGCATGACGGGCTGGGGGCGCAGTCGGGCATCGGGGGCGGCGGCCGCTACGACGGGCTGATGCGTCAACTCGGCGGCCAGGATCTGTCCGGCATCGGGTTCGGGCTTGGCGTGGACCGCACCCTGTTGGCGTTGCGCGCCGAGGGCAAGAGCGTGGGGTCGTCGACACGCTGCGAGGTGTTCGGGGTGCCGCTGAGCGAGCAGGCCAAGCTGCGACTGGCGGTGCTGGCCGGGCAGTTACGGGCCGCCGGGGTTCGGGTCGACCTGGCTTACGGGGACCGGGGACTCAAGGGTGCGATGCGCGCCGCCGACCGCTCCGGTGCCCGCCTGGCGTTGGTGGCCGGCGATCGCGACCTCGAGTCCGGCACCGTGGGCGTCAAGGATCTCGCGACCGGGGACCAGTTGTCGGTGCCGATCGATGCCGTTGTCGCCGAGGTGCTTTCGCGCTTCTAGGCCCGGGGGCGCGCCCCCGGCGGCCCGGCGCGGCCAGAGTGGGACCGCGGCCCGGCGCCCTCGCCGGTGTCGAGACGTCCAAGCAGTCGCGGGCGATTCCAAAACAACTTTTGTCGTCGGCCGGTGGTAAACTCGAACACATGTTCGATGAATTGGGCGAATCCCTCCAGCGGCGCCGTCCTTCGACCACGCCGGCCTCCGCGGCGTTGGTCGACCAGGTCTGCGCGTCCGCACGTCTTGAAAACCAGGCAGCGGCAACGCAACTGGCTGCCATGGGGGACTTGTTCGCCTACCGGTTGGCCCGTTGCTCGGAAACCGAAGACTGGGCGGTCGACACCATGGAGGCCGTGACGGCCGAGGTCGCGGCGGCCTTGCGGATCAGTCAAGGGCTGGCGGCCAGCCGCCTTCGCTACGCCCGCGCCATGCGGGAGCGATTGCCTAGGGTCGCAGAGGTTTTCAAGGCCGGCGACATCGACTATCGAATGTTTCAAACCATCGTCTATCGCACCGATTTGCTGACCGATGACGACCTGCTGGCCCGCGTCGATGCCGAGCTGGCGGTGAACGTGCCGCGGTGGCCGTCGATGACCCATGGCCGCCTCGCCGCTCAGGTCGACAAGGTCGTCGTGCGAGCCGACGGGGACGCCGTGCGGCGCCGCAAGGAACGCCAGACCGGCCGGGAAATATGGATCGGCGACATCGGTGACGGCATCTCCGAGATTCACGGCTCGGTGTTGACCCCCGATGCGCGAGCTCTGGAAAAGCGGTTGAATGCGTTGGCCAACACGGTGTGCGAGCACGACCCTCGCGGCCTCGAGGAGCGCCGTGCGGACGCGCTGGGGGCACTGGCAGCTGCGGCCGACCGGTTGGCCTGCCGATGCGAGCGGCCGGACTGTGCGGCCGGCGAGCGTCGCCCCGCCTCGCCGGTAGTCATTCATGTGATCGCCGAGCAGGCCACCCTCGACGGCACCGGCTCGGTGTCCGCGTCGCAGCTGGGTGCCGACGGCCTCATCACCCCCGAAGTCGTTGCGGAACTGGCCAAATCGGCCAAGTTGGTGCCGCTCGTCCATCCGGCCGACGCCGCACCCGAACCGGGCTACGTCCCGTCCACCGCGCTGCAGGACTTTGTGCGCTGCCGGGACTTGACCTGCCGCTGGCCCGGCTGCGATCGGCCGGCGATCGAGTGCGATATCGACCATACGATCCCATACGCCGAAGGCGGGCCGACGCACGCGTCAAACCTCAAGTGCTACTGCCGAACTCATCACCTCGTCAAGACGTTCTGGGGGTGGCGGGAGCAGCAATTGCCAGACGGCACCCTGATCCTGACCTCGCCCGCGGGACGGACCCACGTCACCACGCCGGGCAGCGCGTTGCTGTTTCCGAGTCTGTGCCGGGCTACGGGCGGTATGCCGGCCCCCGAGGTCGAGCCGCCGCGCGACTACTGCGGTAGCCGGACCGCGATGATGCCGCGACGCACGCGCACCCGCGCCCAAGACCGCGCCGCGCGCATCGCCACCGAACGCCGACGCAATCGCGACGCGCGCACGGCGCAACGGGAACTGCGCGCGTCGAGCTACGTCGGCCCGGCGCCCTCGATCACCGACGAAGAACCGCCGCCATTTTGAGAGTCCCGGCCTAGTCGGGCGCCTCGAACTCACCCAGGCCGGACAGCGCCAGCGGCAACGGATCTCGATGCAGGACACCGAGGCGCTGGGTGGCACGGGTGAGCGCGACATAGAGCTCGGCAGCACCGCGTGGCCCCTCGGCGAGAATCCGCTGCGGGTCGACCACCAGTACCGCGTCGAATTCGAGCCCCTTGGTCTCCGACGCCAGCACCGTGCCCGGCACGCTCGCCGGGCCGATCACCACACTGGTGCCTTCGCGGTCCGCCTCGTCGCGCACGAATTCCTCGATCGCACCGGCCAATTCGTCGTCGGTCACCTTCCGGGCCCACGGCCGCACACCGCAGGACCGCACCGACTCCGGCGGACGGACCCCGGGTGCGAACTCCTCGAGCAGCGCGGCGGCGACGGTCATGATCTCCTCCGGGGTCCGGTAGTTGACCGTCAGGGCCCGGTACTCCCAGCGATCGGCCACGTACGGCGCCAGTATGGCGCCCCAGGAGGTCGCACCCGCCGCCGAGCGGCGTTGGGCCAGGTCGCCGACCACCGTGAACGAGCGGCCCGGGCAGCGGCGCATCAGCACTCGCCAGTCCATTTCGGACAGCTCCTGAGCCTCGTCGACGACGATGTGCCGGTACGTCCAATCCCGGTCGGCGGCAGCGCGATCGGCGAGTTCACGTGTGTCGCGCTCGACGAACCGGTCGGCCAGCGCCTCGGCATGGATCACGTCGCGGGCGATCAGATGGTCCTCGTCGTCCATCAGATCCTCGCGGGCGACCATCAAATCCAACACCCCGGCGGCGTACTCGGCCTCATAGTTGCGTTCCCGCTCGGCGCTGGCCTCGGCCGACTCGGCGGCCGTCTTGTCGTAACCCAACAGATCCACCAGCTCGTCGAGCAGCGGCACGTCGGACACCGTCCACGGATCGCCGGCAACGCGCAGTAACGTCTGCGGCGCGCCCACGGCCTGCAGCCGCTCGGGGGACAGGTACAGCGACGTCAGCAACTCCTGCGGCGTCAGGATCGGCCACAACCGGTCCAACGCGGCGGCGAACTGCTCGTTGTCCGCCAGCTCGGCGAGCAGATCCGATCGCAGCTGCTCCCACGCCGTGCGGTCGTCGCGGGTCAGCCAGCCGCGCCCGATCCGCGCGATCGCGCGCTCGGTCAGCGCAAAGGTGAGGATGTCGGTGAACACGGCCCGGGCCTGGTTGTGCGGCTGTCCGCTGCCGCGCGCCTCTTCCCGCGCCCAGCCGGCGATCTCGGCGTCGATGCGCACCGTAACGTCGGCCAGCTCGATCTCCAACGGCCGCACCGGGACTCGCTGCCGATCGGCGATCGCCGCGGCCAGCACGTCGAGGATCTTCAGCGAGCCCTTGAACGCCGCGCACTCCGGGGTGTCCTCGGCGGTGATGTGCAGCCCGGGCACCAGATCGCCCGGCGTCATGAACACCACACTGGACTCGCCGAGTGACGGCAGCACGCGGTCGACGTGGCGCAGAAACGCCGAATTGGGCCCCACCACCAACACGCCGTGGCGTTCGATGCGTTCGCGCTGCGTGTAGAGCAGATAAGCGACGCGGTGCAAAGCCACCACCGTCTTGCCGGTCCCGGGCCCGCCCTCGATCACCAGCACACCCGGATGATCGAGGCGGATGATCTCGTCCTGCTCGGCCTGAATCGTGGCCACGATGTCGCGCATGCCTTCGCCGCGCGGCGCGTTGACCGCCGCGAGCAGCGCCCAGTCCTCCGAGCCGCCCCGCGGCACCTCGCCCGGCCGGCCGAAGAACTCGTCGGTGAACTCGACGATGCGCCGCTCGCGGGTGTGGAATTGGCGGCGCCGGCGCATGCCCTCCGGACTGGCGGCGGTGGCGACGTAGAAGGCGCGTGCGGCCGGCGTCCGCCAGTCCAGCAGCAGCGGCCGGTACTCGTCGTCGGCGTCGAACAACCCGATCCGGCCGATGTAGGTCCGCTCGCCGGATACCGCGTCCAACCGCCCAAAACACAGGCCGTAATCCGCCACGTCGAGCCGCTTGACCTCGCGGGCCAGCGCTCGCACCTCGGCATCGCGGTCGGCTAGGCTGCCGCCGTCGCCGCGCATGGCCGTCCGGTACCGATCCTTGGCCCGCGCCCGATCGCCGTCCAGCCGCGCATAGAGTTCGGTCACGTAGCGCTGCTCGGACCGCAGTTCGTCTTCGTACTCGGGATTCGACAAGCGTTCCTCCGCCCGTTCTGGTCTCGGGTCAGTCTAGGGGGCACGCTTGACAGCACATCGAACAATTGTTCGAATATTCGGATGCGGTGGGCGAACCAGGCCGTCGCGGTCGGCGGACAACCGGTCGACGACGGAGCGCTGCCAGGCCTGCAAAGGATCGGCCTGGTCCGAAGCGTGCGCGCCCCGCAGTTCGAGGGCATCACCTTCCACGAGGTGCTGTGCAAATCCGCGCTGAACAAGATCCCGGACGCGGCCGCACTGCCGTTTCGCTACACCGTCAACGGCTATCGCGGTTGCTCGCATGCCTGCCGCTACTGTTTCGCCCGTCCCACCCACGAGTATCTGGATTTCGACTGCGGCACCGACTTTGACACCCAGGTCGTGGTCAAGACCAACGTGGCGGAAGTGCTGGCCCGCGAACTGCGCCGGGCATCGTGGCGGCGCGAGACCGTTGCGCTGGGCACCAATACCGATCCCTATCAGCGCGCCGAGGGTCGCTACGCGCTGATGCCGGGAATCATCGGCGCGCTCGCCGGTTCCGGCACCCCGTTGTCGATCCTGACCAAGGGCGTCCTGCTGCGACGCGATCTGCCGCTGATATCCGGAGCGGCGCAACAGGTTCCGCTCTCGGTCGCGGTGTCGCTGGCGGTCGGCGACGCGCAGCTGCACCGCGACGTCGAACCGGGCACCCCGACGCCGCAGGCGCGGCTCGGCCTGATCGCCGCGATCCGCGACGCCGGGCTGGACTGCCACGTGATGGTCGCGCCGGTGCTGCCGCACCTCACCGATTCCGCCGAGCATCTCGACGCGCTGCTGGGTCAGATCGCCGCCGCGGGTGCCACCAGCGTCACCGTTTTCGGGCTGCATCTGCGCCGCTCGACCCGTGCCTGGTTCATGTCGTGGCTGGAGCGCTCGCATCCCGAACTCGTCGGCCGCTATCGCGAGTTGTACCGGCGCGGAGCGTATTTGCCACCGGACTATCGCGAGATGCTGCGAACGCGGGCCGCGCCGCTGATCGCCAAGTATCGATTGGCCGGTGATCGGCGGACCTTCGCCCAGCAGGCTCGCGCCGTCGAGCCGCAACCCGTGCAACCGACGTTGTTCTGAGCTAGCCGCCGCGGGGCTTGGTCAGGGTGAACCGCTCCCCAGCGGCGACCGCGCCGAGCGGTCCCGCCAGCGTGTAATAGGTCGCCTGGATCGAGGTGTTGCCGCCGGGCCGGCCCGGGTCGACGTCGAAAGCCAGGAAACCGTAAGGGTGTTCGCGATCGCGAAACGCCGACCAGGGGGCGTCTTCGAGAACGTAGATGGGTGGTTTGCGGTTGACGGCGGGGTCGAACGCGCCGACCCCGGTGATCACCCGGCAGCGGGGCAGGGGATACAGCGTCGCGTTGGTCGGCGCCGAGGTGCCCCCGCCGCCGATGACCAGGTGCACGGTCCCGCGCGTGGTGTCGATGACGTCGCCGTGGGTGTCGACCGGGATCGGCGTTCGGGTGTCGTTGCTCTCGGTGCCGCGCAGCGGATGGGACCGCTCGTAGTGATGCTCGTGGCCGCACACCACCAGGTCGACCCGATATTGGTCGAACAGCGGTAGCCATTCCGTCCGGATCCCGAGGTCGGCGCCGTTGGCGCCGGCGGCGGTCGAGACCGCCGTCTGGTGCATGCAGACGACCAGCCAGTCGATGTCGGGGTCGTGCCGCGCGGCCGCGAGTTCGGCGGCGAGCCAGCGCTTTTGCTCACCGCCGGAGTAACCGTGCACGTAGGAGTTGCCGCCGTCCTGCAAGGCCACGTCGTCGTTGTTGAGGCTGATCACTCGCACCGAGCCGGCGGTGAACGAATACCACAGGCCGCGCAGTTCGGGGCTCGACCCGGATTCGGGCAGCGCGAAGTAGGTTTGGTAAGCGCCGTAACCCACCGGTCCGTTGCCCAGCTCGTTCTCGTGATTGCCCGCCGCCGGCATCCAGGGCCGGTAGCGCGCCGAGCGGCTGTTGTTGGCGAACCAGTTCGACCAGGTGCGAATGCGGTCGTTGGCGAGGTTGGCGTAGCACAGGTCTCCGTTGACCAAGTTGAACAGCGGGGCCATCCGCTCGATCGCCAGCGTCATGTCGGCGGCCGCGGGGGAGCCGATGTTGTCGGTGCCGTACTTTCCGTTCGGTAGCAGGCCCAGCGCGGGTGTGGATTGGTCACCGAAGCTGGTGAAGCGCAGCGGTTTTCGCCCCGCCGGCGCGGTCCGCACCACGCCCTGCTCCGGCTCGGCGCCGTCGTGCACCGCCGCGTAGACGTAGTCGGTGTCCGGGGTGAGGTTGGTCAGGCGGGCATGGTGGACACGAACCTCGTTGTTGGACTTGGCATCTCGATAGGTGCGGGTCTCGGCGGCGACGGTGCGACCGAGGTCGGAGTCCGGCGTGCCCAGCAGGACGCGCGGATTGCCGACGGCTTCGGTGGTGTGCCACGACACCACCACCTCGGTGCCGGCGTTCTTGCCGAATTGCAGGTGCAGGCCGAACACCGGCGGCGCGCCGGTGCGGTCGGGACGGGGCCACAGACCCGGCCCCGAGTGGTGTGACCACAGCAGCGCGGCACCGCCCACCCCGATGCCGGCGCCGACGCCCAGCCCGGCGACCGCGGCGGCCGCGCTCGTCGTCAACAACCGGCGGCGGCTGACGCCCGCCGTCTGGCCCGCTGTGTCCGGTTCGGCGGCGAGCTCGGCATCCTCGGTCACTAGGGCACCATGCTTTCTGCGGATACCTGATGGGTGTTCGTTGAAGGGACTCGGCGGGGGCCGAGGTGACGGCCATTGGTGGTCGCTCTTGGAGGGCCTGCATGACACTGCCGCCCTCGGTCCTGCCGGGGTCGCAGACCGGCATCAGGAAGACGCG
>NZ_LQPT01000039.1 GCF_002102355.1 Mycobacterium sherrisii
GCCACGTGAGCGATCGGACGATCAGCGCAACGGGCCACGAGTCGACGACGGCCTTCAACGGACAACGGGGCATTACCATGGGTCACGGACGGGTCCCTTCGGTAGTCAGGACGAGGGGTTTGGCGATTTCTCATCCTGCCGCCGAAGAACCCGCCCCCCGAACACCTCAACCCGTGTCGGCGTCTACAACCTCATGACCCGCAACAGCTAGCCGTGTCGGCACTCGCCGTCGACGGTGGGGCTTGATGGGCCGTCTTCTTGCTCGTGCCGTGTCGGCACTCGCCGTCGACGGTGGGCCTTGATGGGCCGTCTTCTTGCTCGTGCCGTGTCGGCACTCGCCGTCGACGGCCTAGGCTTCGCTGCGTGCGGTACTTCTACGACACCGAGTTCATCGAGGACGGCCGCACCATCGAGCTGGTCTCCATCGGGGTGGTCGCCGAGGACGGGCGCGAGTACTACGCCGTCTCGACCGAATTCGATCCCGAGCGCGCCGGGGCCTGGGTGCGCGCCCATGTGTTGCCCAAGCTGCCACCGCCTTCGTCGCAACTGTGGCGGTCGCGCAGCCGGATTCGTGAGGACCTGGAGGAGTTCTTCGGGGTCTGGCGTCATGAGCCGATCGAGCTGTGGGCCTGGGTCGGGGCCTACGACCACGTCGCCCTGTGCCAGTTGTGGGGGCCGATGCCGGGCCTGCCGAAAGCGATACCCCGCTTCACCCGCGAGCTGCGGCAACTATGGGAAGAGCGCGGATCGCCACGGCTGCCACCGCGGCACCGCGATGTGCACGACGCGTTGGTGGACGCCCGGGATCAGTTACGCCGATTCCAGCTGATAATGTCCGGCGACGATGCGGGCCGGGAAGCGGCCCGATGAGCACACCCCGACAGCACTGGGGGTTCTGGCCGGGGCGCGGGCGAACTGGCGTAAGCCCTGGCTGGGCATAGATATCATGGACCGATGAACTGGACCGTCGACATACCGATCGACCAGCTGCCGCCGTTGCCGCCGTTGCCCGCCGACCTGCGGACGCGGCTGGACGCTGCGCTGGCCAAGCCGGCCGCACAGCAGCCGGGCTGGCCCGACGATCAGGCCGCGGCGATGCGCACCGTGCTGGAAAGCGTGCCGCCCGTGACGGTGCCTTCCGAAATCGTCCGGCTGCAAGAGCAACTCGCCCAGGTCGCCAGGGGAGAGGCGTTTTTGCTGCAGGGCGGTGACTGCGCCGAGACGTTCGTCGACAACACCGAACCGCACATCCGGGGCAACGTGCGCACGCTGTTGCAGATGGCCGTCGTGCTGACCTACGGCGCCAGCCTGCCGGTGGTCAAGGTGGCCCGCATCGCCGGTCAGTACGCCAAGCCGCGGTCGGCAGACATCGACGCGTTGGGCCTGAAGTCCTACCGCGGCGACATGATCAACGGCTTCGCGCCGGACGCCGGCGCCCGGGAACACGACGCGTCGCGGCTGGTGCGCGCCTACGCCAACGCCAGCGCGGCGATGAACCTGATGCGGGCGTTGACCTCGTCCGGTCTGGCGTCGCTGCACCTGGTGCACGACTGGAACCGCGAGTTCGTCCGGACCTCGCCGGCGGGCGCCCGCTACGAGGCGCTGGCCACCGAGATCGACCGCGGGCTGCGGTTCATGAGCGCGTGCGGGGTGTCCGACCGCAACCTGCAAACCGCGGAGATCTACGCCAGCCACGAGGCCCTGGTGCTCGACTACGAGCGGGCCATGCTGCGGCTCTCGGACGGCGAGGACGGGGATCCGCAGCTGTACGACCTGTCGGCGCACACCGTGTGGATCGGCGAGCGGACCCGGCAACTCGACGGCGCGCACATCGCGTTCGCCGAGGTGATCGCCAACCCGATCGGCGTCAAGCTCGGCCCGACGATGACGCCCGAGCTGGCGATGGAATACGTCGAGCGCCTCGATCCGCACAACAGGCCGGGCCGCCTGACACTGGTCAGCCGGATGGGCAACAACAAGGTGCGCGATCTGCTGCCGCCGATCATCGAGAAGGTGCAGGCGACCGGTCATCAGGTGATCTGGCAGTGCGACCCGATGCACGGCAACACCCACGAGTCGTCCACCGGATACAAGACCCGCCACTTCGACCGCATCGTCGACGAGGTGCAGGGCTTCTTCGAGGTGCACCGCGCGCTGGGCACCCACCCGGGCGGCATTCACGTCGAGATCACCGGCGAGAACGTCACTGAGTGTTTGGGTGGCGCGCAAGACATTTCGGATCACGACCTGGGTGGCCGCTACGAAACGGCGTGTGACCCGCGGCTCAACACCCAGCAATCGCTGGAATTGGCGTTCCTGGTTGCGGAGATGCTGCGCGACTAGCTCCGCGGCGCCGGCGGGCGAACACGGCCCGGGCGTTGCCCAGCACGATGCGCGGCAGCAGGGCTGGATCGTGTAGCCGGCCGGGCGGGTCGAGGAGGTTGACCACCCGCAGGATCCGTTCGGTGAGCACGACGTCGTTGGCGGCGGCGTTCAACGCCGCCCGCACGACCCAGCCACCCGCGCGCCCGTGTGCCCCGCGGGCCGGCGCGTCGATCCGGTCCCGAATCTGGTTGCCAGCCCACGTCGACCCGACGTACCGCGCTGCCGCGCCGAAAAAGCGTTGTGCCAGTTGGGTTTCACCAGACCTCAAGCAGTCGCGCAGGGTCTGCGCCTGCAGCGCCGCGATCGTCATGCCCTGGCCGTAGCTGGGGTCGAGGCTGCACACGGCATCCCCGATCACCAGCAGACCGGACGGGAAGCGGGGCATCAGGTCGTAGCGCCGCCAGAGGGCCGCGGTGTGGTGATAGGTGACGACCTCACCGATGGGCTGTGCTGCGCGCAGTCCGTGGCAGATCGCCGGCGGCAGAACGCGTTCGGCCGCGGCGAACATCGCGGCGAAGTCTGCGGGCGGCCCGCCGTGCGCGGTGGGCTGGCCGATGGTCAGCATCCAGGTGTCGTGCTCGCCGGCCAGCAGCAGTCCGCGGGGCCGGCCACCGCCGGGGTTGAACATCACCAGCCGTTCGGCGATGCGGCCCTTGGTGATGCTCAGCCGCTGGGTCGAATAGCCCAGTTTGGCCGGCGCCCGGTCTTCGGTGGGGCGGCCGTAGCCCAGACCGGCCAGAAATGCGGGGGTGCGCGTGGCCCGGCCCATGGCGTCGACCACCAGGGCCGCGGTCAACGTCCGCTCGAACCCGCTGTCGCGCTTGCGAATTCGCACGCCGGTGATCCCGTCGGCGGTGGCGACCGGTTCGAGGACGTCATGACCGTCCAAAAACGTCACGTTGCGCAGCGCCTTGACCCGACGGCGCACGTGGAATTCCACAAACGGCCGGCTGGCCAGACACAGCGTCAGCGGCGACGGGTCGGCCAGCGTGCCCGAACGCTTGAACTCATAGCGCCCGATCCGGCCATACACTCGCGACAGGTCGCCGTCGTCCATGACCACCGCCCCGGCGGTGGCCAGTTCCCCCAGCAGGCCGGGGAACAGCTCGACCAACGCCTGCACGCCACGACCGAGGAAGTTGTGCACGTGCCGGCCCTGGGGGATGCCCTTGCGGTCGATGGGATAGTCGGGCAACCAGTCCCGCTCCACCACGCTGACCGATTCGTAGAACTCCGAAAGCACCCGCGCGGCAAGCAAACCCGCCATCCCGGCACCCAATACCACGGCGTGCTGACCGAGCCGGTCCCGCAAGTCCGCGCTGTTCGTTGTCGAACCCATGCAGCAGTACGGTACACGAAATCTAAGAAAAATAAGAGATTCTTGAGGTTACATTAAGATTCGTGTCGGGTTGCTTTTCGGGGCGGGGTCATCCAGCGGCGACCCCGAGCGGTGGTTCCACGCTGGCCGGGGGAAGGCATCCGGACGCCGCTGCGGCGGTGAGTCCAAGGACTGCCGCGACAAGGAATTTGGTCAGGAAACGTGACATGAGCACTCCGTTCGTCGGGCCCCCTGAGGGAACTGTAGGGGGAGCAAGCAAATATTTCAATGACTATTGAAATATTTGTCCGCTGCGGGAAGAGTCCGATGCGGATGGATCGGGCGCCGCACATCGCAACCCTGGTCGGCATCGGAATCTTCGGCCGCCGCCGCGACGGGCGCTACCAACTCACCTCCCTCGGGGACACACTGCGCACCGACGCGCCGGTGTCGATGGCCGGGATGACGCGGTGGGTCGGGTCCCCGCAGCATCGCGAGCACTGGAGCAACCTGACCGACGCGATACGAACCGGACATGCGGTCATCCCCGAGCTACGCGGCAAATCGGCCTTCGAGTATCTGGCCGAGGAACCGGAGCTGGCCCGGATCTTCAATGCCGCGATGACCAATCTCTCCGAGATGTCGACCGCGCCACTGACCGCGGCCTACGACTTCAGCGCGTTCGGCACGATCGTCGACGTCGGCGGCGGCCACGGCCGGCTGTTGTCCGCGATCCTAACGACGGCCCCGAATTCACGCGGCATCCTGTTCGATCTTCCGGCGGTCGTGGCGGGCGCCCCGGAGTTGTTGCGCAAGTACGGTGTCGCCGACCGCACCCGGACCGAGGCAGGCTCGTTCTTCGATTTCGTGCCGACCGGCGGCGACGCGTACGTACTCAAGAACATCATTCACGACTGGGCCGACGAGGATGCCGTCCGCATCTTGACGAACATCCGCACCGCCGCCCGGCCCGGCACGCGACTGTTGTTGTGCGAGTTCGTCATCCCGAACCACGACCGGGACTTCCCGGGCAACTGGGTCGACCTCGAGATGCTGCTCGCCGCCGCCGCACGCGAACGCACCGCCGACGAGTACGCCCGGTTGTTCGACCAAGCCGGCTTCCGGTTCAGCCGCGTCGTCGAGTCTGTGTCGCCGCTGAGCCTCATCGAGGCGATCGCGGTCTAGCGGGCGGTCAACCGGCACCGTCCAGACCGAGCTCGTCGGCCGGGACGGTCAAGAACCGGTGCACCGCGGGGCCCACCAACGCGACCACCTCGTCGACTCTGAGGGACGACAGCGGCGGCACCCGCATGATGTAGCGCAGCATCGCGGTGCCGACCAGATTGGTTGCGGCCAGCATCGCGCGCAGTCGCGCCTCGTCGCCGCCGCCCAGCGCTCCGGACACCGCGGTGAGCAGATAATCGTGCAAAAAGCCGCGAAACGCCTCGTTGGCATCAGGATTGGACGTCGCCGACTGCACCATCGAGGCCATGCTCGCGGCCGTTTCCGGCTCCTCCCACAGCCCGAGGTAGGCCCGCACCACGCGGTAACCCAATCGGTCGTCCCTGGCGGCGAGTTCGGTGGTCAGCAGATCCGCCGGCAGCACCAGCGTCATCGACTCGCGGAACAGCCCCGCCTTCGACCCGAACAGGTAGAGGATCATCGAGGGATCTACCCGCGCATCGTCGGCAATCACCCGCAGCGTCGTCTTGTCGTAGCCGTGCCGGGCGAACTGCCGCTTGGCCGCACGAAGGACCGCTTCACGCGATACCGGGCCACCTTGCCGTCTGCCCCGGCGCTTGACCGTTTCCCCAGGTGACGGCATGTGCGAACGATATCACTTCACCGCATCACAGCAGGCCGGCCAGATTGCTGCCGATCGTCCAGCCGATCGTCGCGGCCAAACCGGCCAACGCCAGCACCAACGCGACCCAGACCAGCACCATGCGCCGGGCGTGCTGGCGGGCGAGGACGAATTCACCCAGCGCGATACCCGCGAATTCCCCTGAGCCGGAATCATATTCGAACTGCGGGTCGGGCTCGCAGCGCACTGTGGGCTCCGCCCCGTCCCCGGGCCAGTCCTCGGGCCGGGTCAACCGGCGGGTGGGCTGACGCACCGGTTCGCCGCGGGGGGAGTGCGCTGCGGCCGGCCGCTGCTCACGCATCCGGCTGTGGTGCAACGCCGCCGACCGATGCTGGGCGGAATTCCGCGGCGCCGGCACCCGGAAATCCGGCAGTCCCAACTCGTCGACGATCGC
This sequence comes from Mycobacterium sherrisii, assembly GCF_002102355.1. GTDB lineage: Bacteria > Actinomycetota > Actinomycetes > Mycobacteriales > Mycobacteriaceae > Mycobacterium > Mycobacterium sherrisii. The sequence continues at coordinate 5,962 of NZ_LQPT01000039.1, forward strand.
CTCCAGATCGGCGGCCATCTCGATCGCGTCGGCGTACCGTTCGGCGGGATCGCGGGCGGTCGCGCAGGCCACGAAGTCGTCGAATTGGGTTGGCACACCGTCGATCACGTCGCCAGGGCGCCCGACCTCGCGGTCCAGCCGCTGGTAGGCGATCGACAGCGGGGAGTCCCCGGTGAACGGGGTGCTGCCGGTCAGCAATTCGTAGGTCAGGATGCCGGCCGAGTAGACGTCGCTGCGCGGACCGGCATTGCCGTCGCGGACCTGTTCGGGTGACAGGTAGGCCGCGGTGCCCAAAATCACGCTGGTGGAAGTGATTCCGGCCGCGGCAACCGCGCGCACCAGGCCGAAGTCGGCGATCTTGACCTCGCCCTCGTCGGAGATCAGGACGTTCTCCGGTTTGACGTCGCGATGCACCAGCCCGGCACGGTGCGCGGCGGCCAATCCGCCCAATACCGGGCGCAACACCGCCGCGACCGCGTGCGGCGGCATCGGTCCGCGCTCGACCAGCAGCTCGCGCAGGGTACCGCCCTCGATCAGCTCCATCACCAGAAACGGGTGCCGCGCATCCAGGCCCTGGTCGTACACGGCGACCAGCCCCGGATTCTTCAGTCGCGCGACCGTGCGCGCCTCCAGCTGGAAGCGGGTCAGGAACTGACTGTCGCCGGAGTACCGCGCGTCCATCACCTTCAGCGCGACCGGCCGGTCCAGTCGAGTGTCCAGGCCGCGGTACACCGTCGAGGTTCCGCCGCTGGCGATCCTGTCCTGGACCAGATAACGGCCATCCAGCAACGCGTTGTCCAACGGGTCACCCGTCCCGGCTCCGGCCACGGGGCAATCGTAGGTGGGGTCTGCGCCGGCGCGCGGCGAACATCCGCGCAACGCGCCCACCCGCCGGGGAACCAGGGCCTACACTTGCGCCGTGGGCAGTATTCCGGCCGGCGATGACGTGTTAGATCCCGATGAGCCAACCTACGACCTGCCCCGGGTCGCCGAACTGCTCGGCGTGCCGGTGAGCAAGGTGCAGCAACAGCTGCGCGAAGGTCATCTGCTCGCGGTGCGACGCGACGGGGGCGTGGTGATCCCGCAGGTCTTCTTCACCCACGACGGCGAGGTGGTCAAAAGCCTGCCGGGGTTGCTGACGATCCTGCACGACGGCGGCTACCACGAGACCGAGATCGTGCGCTGGTTGTTCACCCCGGACCCGTCGCTGACAATCACCCGCGACGGCAGCAGGGACGCGATCAGCAACGCCCGCCCCGTGGATGCCTTGCACGCCCATCAGGCGCGCGAGGTAGTGCGCCGGGCCCAAGCCATGGCCTACTAGGCGGCCACCGGCTGGTCGGCCCGTATTGCCCTCGGCTCGGGCGCGCGATACAGCGCATACCAGGCGATCAGTGCGGCCGCGGTGGCCGCGCAGATGTGCAGCCACGAGTACATGCCGTGCGACCCATCGGGTTTGAAGATCACCATGGCCCAGGTCGACACGCCGGCGATCAGCGCGACCGCCCGCTGCGACTGGGCCAGCGGCGAAGCCACCGCCAGCGGCCACGAGTAGTACCAGGGCAGGGCGGCCGGCACGAACAGCACCACGATCAGCATCGACCACGCCATGCCCGTCAGCGCGGCCCGGTCGTCGCGCCGAAACCGCCACCACAACACCGGCAGCGACACCGCGATGATTGCGATGCCGATGTAGCGGGTGATCCGCAGCGTCGCATAGAAGTTGACCTGGAAAAGCCCGTTGAAGACGAAGTGGATCACGTTGGCCGCGGCGGTCGGCACGGTCAGCCAGTTGATGATCTTCACCGATCCGGCCAGCGCAGTCAGCCAGCCCAGGCCGACGCCGGCCACCGCCGACAAAACGGCGAACACCGCGACGAAGATCAGCACGCCCAGCACGGTGGCCGTCGCGAACGCCCGGGGCGGACGATAGCCCCGCCGCTCGCACAGGTGCCGCATCCACACCCAGACCAGAAACGGCAGCGCCAGACCCGCGGTAGCCTTCACCGCCACCGCGACGGTGACCAGGGTGACGCCCAGCGCGTGGCGGCGGGCGAAGGTCAGCGCGATCCCGGCGGTCATCAGCCCGACCATCAGCATCTCGTTGTGCACCCCACCCATCAGGTGGATCAGCACCAGTGGATTGAGCACGCAGATCCACAACGCGATGGTGCCGCTGGTGCCGAGGTGGTGGGCCAGGCGGGGAGCGGCCCAGATCAACAACGCCAGGCCGGGCAGCATGCACAACCGCAGCAGCATCGTTCCGAGGATCACGTGGTTGCCGACCAGCATCGTGACGAGTTTGGCGATCAGGATGAACACCGGGCCGTACGGCGCGGTGGTGATGGTCCAAATAGGACTTACGTTGTCCAGCAACACATTCGGGTTAGCCACCGGGCCCACCGCGTAGGGGTCTAGGCCGTCGCGCAACAGCGCACCCTGCGCCAGATAGGAGTAGGTGTCGCGGCTGAACACCGGCACCGACAGCAGCAGCGGCGCCAGCCAGAAGCCGGTGGTGGCCCGCATCATAAACTCGGTGATCTCGCCGGCGACGACCCGGCGGCCCAGCGACAGCCAGGCGAGCAGCATCAGCGCCACGCCCGTCCACAACAGGATCGACGACAGCACCAGTCCGTGCCCAAAACGCAGCCAGGACATGTGGATCGCCTCGAGCACGGGGTCGTGTGGTTTGGTGCTCCCGGCGCCCAGCCCGCCGACGGTGATCAGCACCGACCCCACAAAGCCCAACTTCGCGGGCCGGGCCTGCGGGGTGGCGACGAACGCCTTCAGGCGTGAGAGATGTTCGGCGACAGCGCCTTTGGCCGTTGTCGAACCGGCTGCGGACGAGTCGGTGGTCATCGCTTAGGCGGATCGGTCGGTGGCCGCTTTGGCCAGCTCGGACAGCCCGGCCTTGGCCGGTGCGCTGATGGGAGCGGCGGCCAGCGCCTGCAGCGCACCCTCGGTCAGGGTGGCGATGCGGTGTTCGGCGGCGGCCAGGGCGCCGACGGACTCGATGACCTCGCGCAGCTCGTCCACCTGCTCATCGGTCAGCGGTGCGCCGATCGAGGTCCGTAACAGGTTGGCCGCCAACGGGTCTGACTTGTCCGCCAACTCGACCGCCTCGGCCAGCAGCACCGTGCGCTTACCGGAGCGCAGATCGTCACCGGACGGTTTGCCCGTCACGGCCGGATCCCCGAACACTCCCAGCACGTCGTCGCGAAGCTGGAACGCGACGCCCAGGTCGATTCCGGCCTGGGCGAACACGGCCTGCACGTCGGGCCGGTCGTCCGCCGCGGCGGCGCCGAGCTGCAGCGGCCGTGCCACCGTGTAGCACGCCGTCTTGAACCGGTCGACGTTCATCGCCGACGCGATCGACTCGGCCGCGCTGGCCTCGGCGACGATGTCGAGGTACTGCCCGCCGAGCACCTCGGTGCGGATATCGGACCAGACCCGCAGCACCCGACGCTGCGCTTCGGGCGTCAGGTCGGCGCCGAACACGATGTCGTCGGCCCACGCCAGCGCCAGGTCGCCGAGCAGGATCGCGGCCGAGATGCCGAATCGGTCGGCCGACCCTTGCCAGTGTCGGTCGCGATGCAGCGTCGCGAAGCGGACATGCACCGTCGGCCGGCCGCGGCGGGTCAAGGAGTCGTCGATGACGTCGTCATGCACCAGCGCGCAGGCCTGCAGCAGCTCCAGCGCGGAAAACAGCAGCAGCACTTCGGGATCGGGCTCGGCATCGGCGACCGCGCGCCAGCCCCAATAGGCGAAGGCCGGACGCAGCCGCTTGCCGCCGCTGAGCACGAAGTCTTCCAGGGCGGCGATCAACGCCGCATAGTCGTCGCCGATGTAGGCGGTCTCGGTGCGCCGGTGCTGCAGGTACCGGCGCAGTTGGTCGGCAATGGCCCCGGTGAACTCGACGGTTGCCGCTGCGGCTGGGGATTTCACGCTCAGCGCGCCGCCCCCTTTCTGGCCTCGGCATGCCCGCTGTGATCCAAGCCCGATCAGTGTATTCGGCGCCACAATCCGGGTACTTCGTGTGGCTCACAATTCCCCCACCGGGTTGGCGTTGCGCTGCGCCCCTATGCTGGCGGGGTGCGATTCGCCCAAGGAAGAGGAGCCGCGTGACTCTCAACACCGTTGCGCTCGAGCTGGTGCCGCCCAACGTGGACGGGGGCCGGGAGCGGGCGCTTGACGAGGCGCGCAAGGTCTTGCAGTACTCCGCGGAGTCCGGTCTGCACGGCCGCATTCGGCACGTGATGATCCCCGGGATCATCGCCGAGGACGACGACCGGCCCGTCCCGATGAAGGCCAAGTTCGACGTGCTGGATTTCTGGTCGGTGATCAAGCCCGAACTGCCGGGCATGACCGGTCTGTGCACCCAGGTGACCGCGTTCATGGACGAAGCGGCGCTGCGGCAACGGCTCACCGCGCTGACCGACGCCGGGATGGAGGGCGTCGTGTTCGTCGGCGTCCCGCGCACCATGAACGACGGCGAGGGTTCCGGCGTCGCGCCGACCGATGCCCTGTCGATCTACCGCGACCTGGTCGCCAACCGCGGCGTCATCCTCATCCCCACCCGCGAGGGCGAGCACGGTCGCTTCAACTTCAAATGCGACCAGGGCGCCACCTACGGCATGACCCAGCTGCTGTACTCCGAGGCGATCGTCGGCTTTCTGACCGACTTCGCCAAGACCACCGATCACCGGCCGGAGATCCTGCTGTCGTTCGGGTTCGTGCCGCAGATCGAAAGCAAGACCGGCCTGATCAACTGGCTCATCCAGGATCCCGGCAACCCGAAAGTGGCCGCCGAGCAAGAGTTCGTCCGGAAGCTGGCCGGCAGCGAGCCGCCGCGCAAGCGGCAGATGATGCTCGACCTGTACCGGCGGGTGGTCGACGGCGTCGCCGAGCTGGGCTTTCCGCTGAGCATCCATCTGGAGGCGACTTACGGCCTGTCCGCCCCGGCGTTCCAGACGTTCGCCGAGATGATCGAGTACTGGGCACCGGCCCAGCGCGTCTAGCTCGACGAGGGTGGATTGCGCGGGGTGGTGAACCGCTCGGAGCGGTCCCGGCTCATCCAGGCCAGCAGCGCCACCACCCCGGCCGCGGCGAATGAGGCGATGCCCAGCCAGACGCCGGCGCCGGTGAACGACCGGGTGTTCGGGTCGGTGTAGCGGGCCTGGGCCGTCATCGTGGTCACCACGCCCGGCTTAAGTTTCCAGGACACCGCGTCCGGGTCGATGCGGTCGCCGTTGGTCGACGTCACCGGGCCGGGGAAGGCGACGGTCACCTCGACGTCGGCGTCCGGATCGGTCAGCGAGGTCAGATCCGCGCGTCCCTCCAGGATCACCACGTTGCCGTTGCGGCGCAGCGATAGGTTCATGCCCGCGGCGTCGGAGTTCATGTTGGCCAGCTGCGGCAATTCGGCGAACGTCAGATCGGAGAACACCGCCTGCGATCCCACGTAACCGTCGCTGTCGTAGGTCGACACCGCCACCTTCTGGTTGAACGCCAGGTTGTTGGTGTCCAGCTGGGGGCCGGTGTCCTTCGGTGTCTTCGGCTTGGCCGCCGCGATGATCTCCCCGGAGACCAGGTCGTCGGGGGAGACGGTCAGCGACGCCCTGGCCCGCAGGCAGCCGGTGGCCAGGGGAACCAGCAGCAGCAGCATGGCGAGAGCGAGCACGCGGCGCCGCCGGGCGGTGAACCCGCGGGCTCGGCGTGGGGGAGAGCTGGCGCGCACCAGGTCATCGTGCCAGATCGGGTGTGTCGGTCAGCCGTCGCCGGGCCGCTGCAGCGGCAGTGGGCGGCCCAGAATCGCGAATGCCCGTGGGTCACCGGCAAAGTGGTAACGGCGAATGATGTCGGTGAAGCCCAGCCGCCGGTACAACCGCCAGGCGCGGTTGGCCTCGCCATTGGTTTCCGGCGTGGACAGCAGGACGTTCTTTTCGCAGCGGCCGGCCAGCAGTCGGCGTGCCAGGGCCTCGCCGATGCCGCGGCCCTGGGCGCGGGGATGAATGTGCAGCTCGGTCAGCTCGAAATAGCTGTTCATCAGTCGCTCGATCTCCTGGGGCGGCAGGCCACCGCGCTGCAACCCCAGGACGACCTGCTGCTGCCACCACTGCCCGGGAGCGCCGGGGTAGCCGTAGGCCACGCCCAGCAACGGCGCCTCGGCGAGCTCGGCCGGCGGCGGCGGCCCGCCGTCGGCGGCCGGGTCGGCTGCCACGGCGGCGGCGGCCTGCCAGCCCGGCCTGCGGATGTGTTCCAGCCACATCGCGGCGCGCTGGTTCTCGGTGCCTGCCGGATACCGCATCGCGTCGACGTACACCCTGAGGGCGTCGGTCAGCCGGCGCGCCATATCCTCGCGCGGCAAATCGATGAGGAATATCGCCAATTCGCGGTGTCCTCTCGTCCCGATGATCGGGCGTCGCTCGCCGGCGGTGCGCCGGGCGCATACCCGTACCGCCATTATCGGGCCGCCGGGGGACCGGCCGGAGGGCGGTTGGGGGCAGCGGACCCACGATGCGGTTCGCACCGGTGTGGGTCCGCAAGAGTGGTGTAACGCATCACCGTTGCGGTCCGATGATTGTGCGGAAGCAACGGAGATAGAATCGCGGCTGAACTAGTGGTACGGGTCAGATTGACCTCGTATCATTTGACTTAGTTGCCCGGACAACGGGCATCCGCGTGCTATCGATAGTTACGTGTCAGACTGTCGGCAAGGAGGGACGAATGCCACTCTCCGATCATGAGCAGCGGATGCTCGACCAGATCGAGAGCGCACTCTATGCCGAGGACCCCAAGTTCGCGTCGAGCGTGCGGGGCGGCGGCTTCCGCGCACCCACCGCCCGACGCCGGCTGCAGGGCGCGGCCTTGTTCGTCATCGGTCTGGCCATGCTGATATCCGGTGTGGCCTTCAAGGCCACGATGATCGGAACCTTCCCGATTCTCAGCGTCGTCGGCTTTGTGGTGATGTTCGGTGGTGTGGTGTTTGCCATCACCGGGCCGCGGCTGTCGGGCCGACCCGCCCCGTCCGGTCCCGCCCAGGGCGCCCGGCAGCGCCGCCCCAAGGGCGGGTCCTTCACCAGCCGCATGGAAGACCGCTTCCGGCGTCGTTTCGACGACTAGCAACCACTTCCTAAGGGGCAGCCGTACGGCTGCCCCTTAGTTTTGCGCCCGCCGCCCCCGAATTGCCTTGTGCGCGTGCCGGTTACCGCACACCGGTGGGCGTTGCGAGCCGTCGAGTCCGTTTCGACGCCAAATCGAGCCGTAATCGAGGCGGGCGGCCTGGCCCCGCTCCCATCGGTCCCCCCACCGGGG
>NZ_LQPT01000040.1 GCF_002102355.1 Mycobacterium sherrisii
GCCACGTGAGCGATCGGACGATCAGCGCAACGGGCCACGAGTCGACGACGGCCTTCAACGGACAACGGGGCATTACCGTGGGTCACGGACGGGTTCCTTCGGTAGTCAGGACGAGGGGTTTGGCGATTTCTCATCCTGCCGCCGAAGAACCCGTCCCCCGAACACCTCAACCCGTGTCGGCGTCTACAACCTCATGACCCGCAGCTAGAACTCCCCGTCAGACTCGGCGGCGTTCCCGTTCGGCGGCGAGCTCGGCAAGAACGACCTCGCAGGCTAGGTTCTGGCTGTAACCGCGGCGGGTCAGCAGGCCCACCAGCCGGCGGGTGATCCGCGCCTCATCGTTGCCGTCGCCGCTGAGCGCCTCGCGGCGCAGCTTGGCCCGGACCAGTTCTTCGGCCCGCTCTCGCTCGGCGGTCGCGTCGATGTCGGCCAGCGCCGCGGCGATGACCTCTTTGCCGACGCCTTTGGTGTGCAGCTCGGCAGCCAACGCCCGCTTGCTTTTTCCCGCCCTGGAATGCCCCGACCGCACCCACTGTTCCGCGAAATCCCGGTCGTCCACGAGCCCGACGGCGGTCAGCCGGTCGAGCACGCGCGCACTGACGTCGCCGGGGTATCCGCGCTTGGCCAGCTGATCGGACAGCTCGGCCCGGGTACGCGACCTCGCGGTGAGCAGGCGCAGGCACAACGCCCGTGCCTGCTCTTCGCGGGCGGGCTCAGAAGTCGACGGGGGCTGGCAAGACGTCATCATCGGTCACCACCGCACCAATGCCGAGCTTCTCCTTGATCTTCTTTTCGATCTCGTTGGCGATGTCGGCGTTCTCCATCAGGAAGTTGCGGACGTTCTCCTTGCCCTGCCCGAGCTGCTCGCCCTCGTAGGTGAACCAGGAACCGGACTTGCGGATGAAGCCCTGGTCCACGCCCATGTCGATCAGCGAGCCTTCCCGGCTGATGCCCCGGCCGTAGAGAATGTCGAACTCGGCCTGCTTGAACGGCGGCGACACCTTGTTCTTGACGACCTTGACCCGGGTGCGGTTACCCACCGCGTTGGTGCCGTCCTTGAGCGTCTCGATCCGGCGCACGTCCATGCGCACCGACGCGTAGAACTTCAAGGCCTTTCCACCCGTGGTGGTTTCCGGGCTGCCGAACATCACCCCGATCTTCTCGCGAAGCTGGTTGATGAAGATCGCCGTGGTTCCCGAATTGTTGAGCGCGCCAGTCATTTTCCGCAGCGCCTGGCTCATCAGCCGGGCCTGCAGACCGACGTGGCTGTCACCCATCTCGCCCTCGAGTTCCGCGCGCGGCACCAGTGCGGCCACCGAGTCGATGACCAGGATGTCCAGCGCACCGGAGCGGATCAGCATGTCGGCGATCTCCAGGGCCTGCTCGCCGGTGTCCGGCTGGCTGACCAGCAGCGAATCGGTGTCGACGCCGAGCTTCTTGGCGTAATCCGGGTCCAGGGCATGCTCGGCGTCGATGAACGCAGCGACGCCGCCGGCCGCCTGGGCGTTGGCCACCGCATGCAGCGCGACGGTCGTCTTACCCGAGGACTCCGGGCCGTAGATCTCCACGACCCGGCCGCGCGGCAGGCCGCCGATGCCCAGGGCCACGTCCAGCGCGATGGATCCGGTCGGGATGACCGAGATCGGCTGCCGCATCTCGTCGCCGAGACGCATCACCGAGCCTTTGCCGTAGCTCTTTTCGATCTGGGCCATCGCCAGTTCGAGAGCCTTCTCGCGGTCGGGGGCTTGCGTCATGGTGCCTCTCCTATAGCAGTGTGTTCGATGACCGGTTTCGGTCGGTTGGCCGTGACACTAGGCGCGGGGTCCGACAATTCCGCTTCAGCGCTCCCCACAGTAGCCGAACACCTGTTCGATTCAAGTTCGACACGCCGCTCGTGTGGCAACATCGGCTACCGAAAAAGGGCGGCGACGGGCCCGCGTTCACGCTGAGGAAACCGGTGCGAATCCGGTGCGGTCCCGCCACTGTGATCGGGCACTTCCCACCCGAGAGCCAGATACTCACCGTCGGCGCCTGCTCACCAGACACCGGGGCGGATCTCCCCGGGGAGGGCGGTCGCACAGGCATGGACATCTCGGGCGAGCTTGCCCAAATAGCTTCGTACAAAGGGTTTTTCGCCTTACCGGTGGGCGGCACCGCGAACGGATGGCATCCGGTCCGACGGGACTACGACGCCGGCTTCGCCGATTTGATCGATGCCACCGCCCGCCGCTACCGCACCGGCGATCTACGGATCGCCGCCTCGCTGGTGCAGCTGGGCCATGCCAGCCGGTTGTGGTCACCGGCGCTGGCCTGCGCGGTGGCCCACCACGTCGTCCCGAACCTGGAACAGCTCGACCGCGCCGACGACGGGGCGCGGCTGCGCCTACCCGAGCCCGTCGGACAGGCCGTTTCCGCCGACCCCGACGCCGCGGCGAGGGCGCTGTACGACGCCGTGGTGCGGCAACACCTGCAGCCGTTGGCGGCCGGGTTGCGGGTCAAGCTGGCCCCGGGGCTGCTGGCCGGCAACCTCGGGTCCGCCCTCGCCGGCGCAGCGCGAGCGCTGCTCTCGGCACGGCCGGACCTGCGCGGGCCGATCCTGCAGATCACCGACTCGCTGCTGAACACCGGCGTGCTGTCGGGCACCGGTGTCGTCACCGACGCGCATCTGGGCTTCCGGCGCGGCAGCTGCTGCCTGTTCTATCGGCTGCCGGGGCAATCCGTCTGCGCCGACTGCGTGTTTCGGGCGCACGGGTCGGCCCGTTGGTGAGCCCGCGCTGAGCCGGCCGTCTCACCACTGGTCGCGGGGCACGTCGAAGTCGACGCACAACGCCCGCCAGACCTCACGCGGGTCGACGCCATCCTCGATCGCCTGCGCGGCGGTCCGGCCGCCGAAATCCGCCAGCACGTGATCGACCAGCACCGATGCGCCGTAAGCGGCACCGAAGCGCAACACCACCCGTTCGTTGAACTCCGTCAGACGCACACCGCCAACATACTGGGACCGGTCAGCCGGTCAGGGCCAGCGCCTGATGGCAGACCCGCACCGGGTCGGCGACCCGATGGATGCCGGCCGCGGCGGTGCGGGCGGCCTCGCGGTAGCGCGGCGACGACAAGACGTCGTTGACCGCCTCCGCCAGCGCGTCGGCGGTCAACGGCCGGACCAGCCGGGCGCTGCCCTGCCGCGACACCCGGTTGGCGATCTCCCATTGGTCGCCCCCGCCGGGCACCACCACCAGCGGCACGCCGGCCAGCAGCGTCTTGGCGACCATGCCGTGCCCGCCGCCGCAGATCACCAGGTCGGCGTGCGCCAACAGCTCGTCCTGGCGGCCCAGCCCGACCGTTGCCCAGGCGGGCACGGTCAGCTCCGCCCCGCCGAGCCGCGACACCAGCAGCCGGGACCCGGCCGGCAACGTCTCCCCCGGCGTCAGGCACGCCAGGGCGACCTCGGCGAGACCTTCGGTCCCGATCAACGCGGTCGACGGCGCGACCACCACGACCGGGCCCGAGCCGTCCGGGACCTCGAGGATGCGGTCGGTCGGCTCGAAGTGCAGCGGACCCACCACGACGGCCTCCGCCGGCCAGTCCGGTCGGGGCACCTCCAGCGCCGGCAGGGTGGCGATCAGCCGGCGCAGCGGCCCGGGATCGTGGGCCGGCAGGCCGATCTCCGCGCGTGCCAGCGCTCGCTGCCGTAGCCCGGCCCGCCACGACCGCGCCGTCAGAGCGCGCATGGTGGCATCGCGTAGCCGTCCCCGGACGCCGGTGCCCGGCGCCAGCCCGCTGCCGATCGGCGGCAGTCCCTTCGACGGCAGGTACAGCGGATGCGGGTTGAGCTCGATCCACGGGACGCCCAGCAACTCGGCGGCCATGCCACCGCCGGCGGTGATGACGTCGGACACCACCAGGTCGGGTTGCAGCTCGCGCAATGCCGGCACGTTGAGCACCGCCATCCGCGCCGCCCGCCGGTGAATGCGGGCACCGGCGTCGAGGTCTTCATCGGTGGCCGCCAGGCCGTCGAGCGGCAGCGCCACGATGCCGACGGCGCCCGAGGCCGCAACCCACTGCTCGCCGGTGAGCAGGGTGGGCTCGTCACCCGCATCGCGGAACCGCAGGCACAGCGCGATCGCGGGAAACGTGTGCCCGGGATCCGGGCCGGCGACGACGGCGACTCGCACCGCCTTACCCTGCCACAACACCCCGCCGGCACGCGCCTACGCTGGCACCATGACCGAGCCGACCCAGACAGCCGTCGCGAACACGCGCACGGTCGAACGATTTCTCAACGCGCTGCAGGACGTGGACCTCGACGCCGCGGAGGCCGCGCTGGACGAAAACCTCGTCTACCAGAACGTCGGACTGCCCACGATCCACGGCCGGCGCCGGGCCATGCAGTTGTTCCGCCGGATGGACGGCCGGGCGGGTTTCGAGGTCAAGATCCACCGCATCGCCGCCGACGGCGCCGCGGTGCTCACCGAGCGCTCCGACGCGCTGATCTTTGGGCCGCTGCGTCTGCAGTTCTGGGTGTGCGGCGTGTTCGAGGTGCACGACGGCCGAATCACGTTGTGGCGGGATTACTTTGACTTCTTCGACATGACCAAGGCGTTGCTGCGCGGCCTGGCCGGACTGATTATTCCGTCGCTCAAAGCGTCGTTTTAGCGCGGCAAGCCGCCGAGTTCGTCGAACGCCTTGGCCCAACCCGTAAGCCGATCAGTGGCCTCGGTCAACTCGGCCCGGTAGCGCTGGTGGGCCGCCGCCAGACCGGCGTCGCCGTTGGCCGAAGAGACCAATTGCGCGGCGGCGGTGACCATTTCGTTGTACTGCCGAACCCCGGAGCTCAACTGCGCGGTGAACGCGTTGATGGTGGGCACCAGGTAGGACCGGGAGGATTCGGAGTTCTGCGCCGCCCGCTCCATCGACACCACCTCCGCCGCGGTGGCGGCCATGGCGGCCGAGGTCCTGGTGACTGCCGCGGTCAGGTCGCCGATTTCGTCCGGCGGCAGCAGGGCGCCCCGCTCGATGACGCCCAGCAGCGAGGAGAACCCCCGCTCGGAAGCGCCGAGGGCGTACATCGCCGGGCGTGCCGCAGAACCGGGCGGCGGCAACCGGCGGGCCGCGGCGGGCCGGCTCGCCGGTAGCGGCTCCGACTTCAGCCAGTGGTAGCGGAAGAACAGCAACGTCGCGGGGATCACCTCGAGCACGGCGATCCCGCCGGTGACCTGAAGCAGCAGCGCGAACCAGCCCCACCAGGCGAGCACCGCGGTCAGCACGGCCCAAAACACCGCCCCCAGGGTGAAGATCCACGCCCAGCGCAGGGCGCGCCGGCGGCGGCGCAACAGCCGGGCCCGCGGATCGGCGGCGGCGCTGATCTTGTGGGCGAGGAAGCCGAGCAGGTCGGCGGCGGTGTCCAGCCCCTGCTGCAGCAGGTTGCGCCAAAGTCCGCCCTGGCTGGCTTTCACCGCCATGTCACACCGGCCGTCGGTTTACTGGCCGAACGGCTTCTCGGCGACCTGGCCGCCGGCGCCCTCGGCGGAAGCGGGAGTGGCCGGCGTCGCGCCGGGAGCGCCTGCCCCGCCGGTCGGCAGGGCCTCGCCGCGCATCGACGCCCGGATCTGTTCGAGGCGGGAATGGCCGGCCATCTGCACGCTGGCCTGCTGAACCTCGAGCATGCGGCCCTGCACCGAGCCCTGGGCTAGTTCGGCCGCCCCGACCGCGTTGGCGTAGCGGCGTTCGATCTTGTCGCGCACCTCGTCGAGGCTGGGCGTGTTGCCCGGCGCGGCGATCTCGCTCATCGAGCGCAGCGACGCGCTGACCTGTTCCTGCATCTTGGCCTGCTCGAGCTGGCTGAGCAGCTTGGTTCGCTCGGCGATCTTCTGCTGCAGCACCATCGAGTTCTGCTCGACGGCCTTCTTCGCTTGCCCGGCGGCCTGCAGCGCCTGGTCGTGCAGGGCCTTGAGGTCTTCAACGCCCTGCTCGGCGGTCACCAGCTGGGCCGCGAACGCCTCGGCAGCGTTGGTGTACTCGGTGGCCTTGGCGGCGTCGCCGGCCGCGGTGGCCTGGTCGGCCAGTGTCAGTGCCTGACGCACGTTGACCTGAAGCTTCTCGATGTCGGCGAGCTGCCGGTTGAGCCGCATCTCCAGTTGCCGCTGGTTGCCGATCACCTGCGCGGCCTGCTGGGTCAGCGCCTGGTGGGTGCGCTGCGCTTCCTCGATGGCCTGCTGGATCTGGACCTTCGGGTCGGCGTGCTCGTCAATCTTCGCGTTGAACAGCGCCATGACGTATTTCCACGCTTTGACGAACGGATTGGCCATGAGTTAGCTCCACCTTCGGTTCTGTGTACTCAAGGACCCCCGATAGGCCCCAGCGATCACCTTGTCGCCCAATTTATCGGGTCGGCGCCCTTCGCCCTACCCTTAACGGGCACTCAGGCCACCGCAAGCGAGGCCACCGGCGGGATGACCACCTTGGTGCTGGCGTCGATGTTCGCCGCGCCGGAGGCGGCGCGCTCCTCAATCGCCATCCGCTCACCGGCGTCGGTGAGCACGGTCGACAGCGGGACGTCCAGAGCGTCGCAGATGGCATTGAGCAGCTCGCTGGAGGCTTCTTTGCGGCCGCGCTCCACTTCCGAGAGGTAGCCGAGGCTCACCCGCGCCGTGTCCGACACCTCGCGCAGCGTCCGGCCCTGCGAGGTGCGGGCCACGCGCAGCACCTCGCCGATGACTTCGCGCACCAGTGGCGGCATTCTGCTCTCCTTCATCTCCAGCGCCGAGCGCCTTCACTCCGCTCAACGCCGGCCGCCGGGGTCTAGGTTCCCGTCCGGCGAATTTCCCTGACGGTCGAAGCGACATAGTCGATTCCGGTGACGACCGTTAGCACGATCGCGGCGCCCATCACCACCGAGGCCGCCGTCAGCAATGCGCCCGGCAGAGCATCCAAAGGCAGCACGAACAACCCGATCGCCACCGCCTGGACGAAAGTCTTGAGTTTGCCGCCCCAGCTGGCCGGGATGACGCCGCGGCGAATCACGGCCAGCCGCAACAACGTCACCCCGATCTCGCGGACCAGGATCAGCACCGTGACCCACCAGGGCAGTTCGGCCAGCATCGACAGGCCCACCAGCGCGGACCCGATCAGCATTTTGTCGGCGATCGGATCGACGAACGCGCCGAATTCGGTCGCCATGCCGTAGTTGCGGGCCAGCAGGCCGTCCAACCGATCGGTGACACATGCCACCGCGAACACCACGAAAGCCACGATGCGGGCGACGGTTTCGTGGCCGCCCCCGGCAAACAACGCGAGCAGGAAGATCGGCACCAGTACGAGCCGCAGCAGCGTCAGGACGTTGGCCAGGTTGGCGATGCTGACACGTCCTGCCGCAGGTCCAGTCTGCGGCTGCCCCGACACCGCATCAGAATAACGGTTGACCAGCGCAACCGCCCCGGATGTCAATACTGTTACCCGTGACCCAAAGCCCACGGGGAAGCCAGCAGGTTGTCGTCCGGCGTGCCCGGACCTCCGACGTCCCCTCGATCAAGCACCTCGTCGACACCTACTCGGGCAAGATCCTGTTGGAGAAGGCCCTGGTGACGCTGTACGAGGCGGTCCAGGAGTTCTGGGTTGCCGACCTGGACGGCGCGGTGGTCGGCTGCGGCGCGTTGCACGTGTTCTGGTCGGATCTCGGCGAGATCCGCACCGTCGCGGTCGATCCCTCGGTCACCGGCCACGGGGTCGGCCACGCCATCGTCACCAAGCTGATCGAGGTGGCCCGCGAACTGCAGCTGCAGCGGATCTTCGTGCTCACCTTCGAGACGGAGTTCTTCGGCAAGCACGGGTTCACCGAGATCGAGGGCACCCCGGTGACCGCCGAGGTGTTCGAGGAGATGTGCCGCTCCTACGACATCGGTGTCGCCGAGTTCCTGGACCTCAGCTACGTCAAGCCGAACATCCTCGGCAACACCCGGATGCTACTCAAGCTCTAGCCGTTAGTCGCGCCGAACGTGCTCTGGTGGCGAGAATTCTGCGAAAAGCCCGCCACCAGAGCACGTTCGCCGTTAATCGGTTCCGTCATCCGCGTCGGCCGATCCAGTCCCAGAGCCGCGGATCAGCGCCAGCGTCCCCGCCAGCTCGTCGGGCTTGATCAGCACCTCGCGAGCCTTGGAGCCTTCGGATGGGCCGACGATGCCGCGCGTCTCCATCAGGTCCATCAGCCGGCCGGCCTTGGCGAAGCCGACGCGCAGCTTGCGCTGCAGCATCGAGGTCGAGCCGAATTGCGACGACACGACGAGCTCGACGGCCTGCAGGAAGACTTCCATGTCGTCGCCGATGTCGGGGTCGACATCGGTGCGCTCGCCGGCGGGCTTGGCCGTGGTGACGCCCTCGGTGTACTCGGGTTCGGCCTGGTCCTTACAGGCGGTGACGACGGCGTGGATCTCCTCGTCGGTGATGAACGCCCCCTGCAGCCGCAGCGGCTTGCTGGCGCCCATCGGCAGGAAAAGCCCGTCGCCCATGCCGATCAGCTTCTCCGCGCCCGCCTGGTCGAGGATGACGCGGCTGTCGGTGAGCGACGACGTCGCAAACGCCAGCCGCGACGGCACGTTGGTCTTGATCAGCCCGGTGACGACGTCGACGGACGGACGCTGGGTGGCCAGCACCAGGTGAATGCCTGCGGCGCGGGCCTTTTGGGTGATGCGCACGATGGCGTCCTCGACGTCGCGCGGGGCGGTCATCATCAGGTCTGCCAGCTCGTCGACGATCGCGACGATGTAGGGGTACGGCCGGTATTCGCGCTGACTGCCCAGCGGTGTGGTGATCTCGCCGGAACGCACCTTCGCGTTGAAATCGTCGATGTGGCGCACCCGGGACGCCTGCATGTCCTGGTAGCGCTGCTCCATCTCCTCGACCAGCCAGGCCAGCGCGGCTGCCGCCTTCTTCGGCTGGGTGATGATCGGGGTGATCAGATGCGGAATGCCTTCGTACGGCGTCAGTTCCACCATCTTCGGGTCGATCAGGATCATCCTGACCTCGTCGGGCGTGGCCCGCGTCAACAGCGAGACCAGCATCGAGTTGACGAAGCTGGACTTACCGGAGCCGGTGGAGCCGGCGACCAACAGGTGCGGCATCTTCGCGAGATTCGCGGAGATGAAATCGCCTTCGATGTCCTTGCCCAGCCCGATGACGAGCGGGTGGTGGTCGCGACGGGTCGACGGGGCGGTGAGCACGTCGGCCAGCCGCACCATTTCCCGGTCGGTGTTGGGCACCTCGATACCAACTGCCGACTTGCCCGGAATCGGGGCCAGCATCCGGACGCTCTCGGTGGCCACCGCGTACGCGATGTTCTTTTGCAGCGCAGTGATTTTCTCGACCTTGACACCGGGCCCCAATTCCACCTCGTAGCGGGTGACGGTCGGTCCGCGGGTGCAGCCGGTGACGGCGGCGTCAACCTTGAATTGGGTCAGCACCTCCCCGATGGCCTCGGCCATCTGCGTGTTGGCCGCGCTGCGCTTCTTGGGCGGGTCACCGGCGACGAGCAACTCGAGCGGCGGCAGGTGGTACGGCCCTTCGACGACCCGGTCCAGCACCTGGGTGTCCTGTTTCTTGGCGCCGCCCCGGCGCCTTTTGGCCGCCTCGTCTTTGAGGGCCGGAACGGTCGGCGTTTCGTCGGCGGGTGGTTCGTCGAGCGAGACGGGCGCCGGCGTCGACGGCCACGCCCGCGGCTGGTCGTCGGAGACGTCGTCGTCGTAGTAACCATCGGAAAAGTCTTCGCGCGGTTGGTCGTCGGCGTAGTCGTCGTCGTAGTAGTCGTCGTAGTCGTCGTCGACGAACCGGGTGTGGAACATGGCGCGCATGGCCTCGGGCAGCTCACGGATCGTGGTGCCGGTCAGCAGCAGCAACCCGAACAGCGCGCCGATGAACAGCAGCGGCGCGGCGATCCAGGAGGTCAGCCCCTCCGACAGCGGACCACCGATGGCGAAGCCGATGAATCCTGCGGCGCGACGGCGCAATTCGGGGTCGCCCGGCGAGCCGGACCACAGATGCCGCAGGCCCAGCAGCGACAGGCTGACCATGCTGGCGCCCAGGATCAGCCGGGGCCGCGCCTCGGGGTTGGGCTCGGTGCGCATCAGCACCACCGCCACCGCACCGAGGATCGCCGGCAGGGCCAGCACACCGGCGCCGATGAAGGTGCGCAGCACCGCGTCGACCCAGGCTCCGATCGGCCGGGCGGCGTTGAACCATGAGCTGGCGGCGACCACGACGGCCAGGCCGAGCAGTACCAGCGCGATGCCGTCGCGGCGGTGCCCCGGTTCGATGTCGCGGGCGCGCCCGATCGACCTGGCGGCCCCGCCGGTGCCCCGCGCCGCCATCAACCAGGTGGCCCGCAGGGCGCGGCCGCAGGTCACTCCGGTAGCAACCAGCAGCGAACGGTTTCGCCGCTTCGCGGGCCTGCTTGGCCTTTTGCGGGGAGCCCGGCGCGCACTTCGTGACCCGCTGGCCCGCGAAGGGCCCTTTGACCTGCTCGTTCGGGTTCCGGAGCGGGCGGCGGTCTTACTAGCCATGGGGTCCAGCCTAATCGCAATCGCCCCATATTCACCATCTGCCACACTGGTTACAAAACGGTGTCGGTTCGGTCATCCGGGCACCCGCCCCCCGAGACCGGCCGCTGCGAGGGCCGCAACCAAGACACCAGCAGGGACGGCGGTGTGAGTAGGGTGACAGCCATCCCGCCCGCTACCCGCAAGGAGCCCCGATGCCCGTCGTCGTCGTCGCCACCCTGACAGTGAAACCCGAGTCGGTCGACACCGTCCGCGACATCCTCACGACCGCCGTCGAGGAAGTGCACGAGGAGCCCGGATGCCAGCTCTACTCGGTGCATCAGAGCGGCGAGACCTTCGTCTTCATCGAGCAGTGGGCCGACGAAGCCGCGCTCAAGGTGCACAGCACCGCACCCGCGATCGGCAAGCTGTTCGCGGCGGCCGGCGACCACCTTGCCGGACCGCCCGACATCAAGACCCTGCAGCCCATCCCCGCCGGCGACCCCGACAAGGGGCAATTGCGCAAATGACCCGCCAATCATGAAGGCCGGGCCCCTGACCGGAAAGGTCGCGCTGATCACCGGCGCGGCCCGTGGGCAGGGTCGCGCACACGCGCTTCGCCTGGCCGCCGACGGCGCCGCCATCATCGCGGTCGACCTGTGCGAGCAGATTGCCAGCGTCCCCTACCAACTGGCCACACCGCAGGACCTGGCGGCCACGGTCAAACTCGTCGAAGACGCCGGTGCCCGCATCGTGGCCCGACAGGGCGATGTGCGTGATCGCGCCTCGCTGGCGGCCGCCGTCCAGGCGGGTCTGGACGAGTTCGACCGCCTGGACATCGTGGTGGCCAACGCCGGGATCGCACCGATGCAGTCCGGTGACGACGGCTGGCGCGACGTCATCGACGTCAACCTCACCGGTGTCTACAACACCATCAAGGCCGCGATCCCGATCCTGGTCAAGCAGGGCACCGGCGGCTCGATCGTGCTGATCAGCTCGAGTGCGGGACTGGCGGGGGTGGGCAGCGCCGACGCCGGGTCCGTCGGCTACGCCGCCGCCAAGCACGGCGTCGTAGGGTTGATGCGTGTGTACGCGAACCTGCTTGCGGGGCAGATGATTCGGGTCAACTCGATTCACCCGTCCGGGGTGGACACCCCGATGATCAACAACGAGTTCACCCGGGAGTGGCTGGCCAAGATGGCCGCCGCGACCGATGCACCCGGCGCAATGGGCAACGCCATGCCGGTGGAGGTACTCGACCCCGAAGACGTCGCCAACGCGGTGGCGTGGCTGGTATCCGATCAAGCCCGCTACATCACCGGCGTCACGCTGCCGGTCGATGCGGGCTACTTGAACAGGTAGCGGCCATGGCACGAAACCCTGCGGCACAGACTGCTTTCGGCCCGATGGTGCTGGCCGCGGTCGAGCAAAACGAACCGCCGGCGCGCCGGCTGGTCGACGACGATCTCGCGGACCTGTTCCTGCCGGCTCCGCTGCGCTGGCTGGTCGGCGCGTCGCGGGTTACTGCGTTGCGCCGGTTGCTGATTCGCGGGTCGGAGTGGGCGGGGCCGGGTTTGTGGGCCACCCTGGCGTGCCGGAAGCGGTTCATCGCCGACAAGATCGCCGAGGCGAGCGACGACATCAACGCGGTGGTCATCCTGGGCGCCGGGTTGGACACCCGCGCCTATCTGCTGAACCGGCAGATCCGCATCCCGGTCTTCGAAGTCGACCTGCCGGTGAACATCGCTCGCAAGGCCAAGACGGTGCGACGGGTGCTGGGTGGGCCGCCGCTGTCGGTTCGGTTGGTGGCGTTGGATTTCGAGCGCGACGATCTGCTCACCGCGCTGGCCGAGCACGGCTATCTGCCCGACTATCGAGCGTTCTTCATCTGCGAGGGGGTGACCCAGTACCTCACCGAGGACGGGGTGCGACGCACGCTCGACGGATTGCGCGCGGCGGCGCCGGGCAGCCGGCTGGTGTTCACCTACGTCCGCCGCGATTTCATCGACGGGACCAACCGCTACGGTACCCGCACGCTGTACCGCAATGTTCGTCAGCGCAAGCAACTGTGGCATTTCGGTCTGCAGCCGGGCGAGGTCGCCGACTTCATCGGCGAGTACGGCTGGCGGCTGATCGAACAGGCCGGCCCGGACGAACTGATGGCGCGCTACGTGCGGCCCACCGGCCGCAAACTCAAGGCGTCGCAGCTGGAATGGTCTGCTTATGCCCAGAAAATCTAGATCTCGATGACGGTCGGCACGATCATGGGCTGCCGGCGATAGGTCTCGCCCACCCATTTGCCGACGGTGCGCCGCACCCCCTGCGCGATCCGGATCGGGTCGGTCACATTGGCGGCGAGCAGCGCTTCCAGCTCCTCCTCGACTTTGCGGACGACCGGTTCGAGCGCCTTGGGATCCTCGGAAAAACCCCGCGAGTGCAGGTGCGGCGTGGTCGCCGAGCGGCCGGTGCCGCGATGCAGCACCACGGTCACCGCGACAAAGCCCTCGGACAGAATCAGCCGCTCGCCCAGGGTGATGTCGCCGACGTCGCCGGTGACCAAACCGTCGACGAACATCTTGCCGACCGGTACCGCTCCGGCGATCGATGCCCGGCCGCCCACCAGGTCGACGCTGACGCCGTTCTCCGCCAACAGGATCGAGGATTCGGGCACTCCGGTGCTGGCGGCCAGCTTGGCGTTGGCACGCAGCATGCGCCAGGTGCCGTGCACCGGCATCACGTTGCGCGGCCGCACCCCGTTGTACAAGAACAGTAGTTCCCCGGCGTAGGCGTGTCCCGAAACATGCACGCGCGCTTGGGCATTGGTGACCACGCGGGCACCGATCTTGGACAACGCGTCGATGACGCCGTAGACCGCCTCCTCGTTGCCGGGGATCAGCGACGACGACAACACCACGAGATCACCGGCGGTCAGCGTGATGCTGCGGTGCTCGCCGCGGGACATCCGCGACAACGCCGACATCGGCTCGCCCTGGGTGCCGGTGGTGATCAGCACCACGCGTTCGGGCGGCATCATCTCGGCCGCGCCGATGTCGATCAGATCGGAATCGGCGACACGCAAGAAGCCCAACTCCCGGGCGATGCCCATGTTGCGCACCATGGACCGGCCGACAAACGACACCCGCCGCCCCAAAGCCACCGCGGCATCAATGATTTGCTGCACCCGGTCGACGTTGGAGGCGAAGCACGCCACGATGACCCGGCCGTCGGCGCCCCGGATAAGCCGGTGCAGTGTGGGGCCCACCTCGCTTTCCGAGGGGCCTACCCCGGGGACTTCAGCGTTGGTCGAGTCGCACAGGAACAGATCCACGCCGGTGCCGCCGAGCCGCGACATGCCGGGCAGATCGGTGGGCCGGCCGTCCAGTGGTAGTTGGTCGAGCTTGATGTCGCCGGTGTGCAGCACCGTCCCGGCTCCGGTGGACACGGCGATGGCCAGCGCATCGGGGATGGAATGGTTCACCGCGAAGTACTCGCACTCGAACACCCCGTGCCGGGTCTGTTGACCCTCCTTGACCTCGACGAACACCGGCTTGAGGCGGTGCTCGCGGCATTTGGCGGCGACCATCGCCAGGGTGAATTTGGAGCCGACGACCGGGATGTCGGGCCGCAGCTTGAGCAGGAATGGGATCGCCCCGATGTGGTCCTCGTGGGCGTGGGTCAACACCAGCGCGTCGATGTCGTCGAGCCGGTCTTCGATGTGCCGCAAATCGGGCAGGATCAAGTCGACGCCGGGTTCGTCGTGGGTGGGAAACATCACGCCGCAGTCGATGATCAACAGTCGGCCGAGATGTTCGAAAACGGTCATGTTACGGCCGATTTCGCTGATTCCGCCCAGCGCGGTCACCCGCAACCCACCGGCGGTCAACGGACCGGGCGGGCTGAGAGCTTCGTCCACTTCTAGGCCAGCCTTTGGGTCACCGCAGCACCGACGCCGCACGCATGTCGGCCGCCAGGGCCTCAACCTGTTCCGGCGTCGCCGGCACCTGCGGCAGCCGCGGATCGCCGACGTCGAGTCCCTGCAGGCGCAAACCGGCCTTGGACAGGGTCACCCCGCCCAACCGGCTCATCGCGTTGCACAATGGAGCGACCGAGACATTGATCTTGCGGGCGGTCGCAATGTCGCCGGAACCGAAGGCGGACAACAACTCTCGCAGCTGGCTGGCCGCGAGATGAGAAATCACGCTGATGAAGCCCGTGGCCCCCATCGCCAGCCAGGGCAGGTTGAGCGCGTCATCTCCGGAGTAGTAGGCCAATCCGGTTTCGGCGATGATCTGGCCGCCGCTGTGCAGATCGGCCTTGGCGTCTTTGATCCCGACGATGTTCGGGTGCGACGCCAGCGTGCGGATGGTGTCGGGCTCGATCGGCACCACCGACCGCGGGGGGATGTCGTAGAGCAACACCGGCAGCTCGGTCGCGTCGGCGACCGCGGTGAAGTGCGCGACGAGCCCGCTCTGCGGAGGGCGGGAGTAGTAGGGTGTGACGACCAGCAAACCGTGTGCGCCCGCGGCGGCGCTGGCCTTGGCCAGCTTGATGCTGTGTGCGGTGTCGTAGGTGCCCGCCCCGGCGATGACACGGGCCCGGTCGCCGACGGCTTCCAGGACGACGCGCAGCAGCTCGAGCTTCTCGTTGTCGGTGGTGGTCGGCGATTCACCGGTGGTTCCGGAGACGACCAGGCCGTCGCACCCGGCGTCAACCAGGTGGTTTGCCAGCTTCTCGGCGCCGGCGAGGTCGAGGGAACCGTCGGCACCGAACGGCGTCGCCATTGCGGTCAGCAAGGTCCCCAGCCGCGCGGGGGCATCGAATCCGACGGAACTCACGGGTCTCAGATTACCTGGCGACGCCAACGGGATTTCGGCGCCGCGCGAGGCGGCGCCGCACCGCCCGAGCCTCGGGTGTGCATTCAGGGTCTTGAGTGTCCACACCGGGCGCCGACACGCCGACGAATCCCGCCCAGGACGCACGCGCGACGCCACAAACGCACACTCGATTTCGGCGGCCGGGCTTCGGCGGCCGGGCTTCGCGCGCGCGGCTACGCGCGCCCGGCCACGCGCGGTTCAGGCTTCGGTCGCTAGCGGACTGGTCGCGACCTCGGAGCCGTCGGCCAGCGTGGAAATCTCGAAATCGGCGAATACCGCCGGCGCCACCCGACTCAACTGACGCAGACATTCGACGGCCAGCCGACGGATCTCCACGTCGGCATGTTCGCTGGCGCGCATCGCGATGAAGTGCCGCCAGGCCCGGTAGTTCCCGGTCACGACGATGCGGGTCTCGGTGGCATTCGGCAGCACGGCGCGGGCGGCCTGCCGCGCCTGCTTACGCCGCAGCACCGCATTGGGCTGGTCGGCGAACTTGGCTTCCAACTTGGCCAGCAGCTCGATGTAGGTCGCCCGGCTGGCGTCGGCGGCGGCGGACAGGATCTGCCGCAGCTCGGGATCGTCCTCCATACCGGGCGGCACCACGATCTGCGCCTCAACCTCGGGCACGTAGCGCTGGGAGAGCTGAGAGTAGGAGAAGTGCCGGTGCCGTATCAGCTCATGGGTCAACGACCGCGAGATGCCGGTGATGTAAAACGAGACGCTCGCGTGCTCTAGCACCGAGAAGTGGCCGACGTCGATGATGTGCTTGATGTAGCCGGCGTTGGTCGCGGTCTTGGGGTTGGGCTTCGACCAGCTCTGGTAGCAGGCCCGCCCGGCGAACTCGACGAGCGCCGACCCGCCCGGAACGTCGGGGCCGTCGGTGCTCCACGGCACGTCCGGCGGCGCCAGGAACTCGGTCCTGGCGATCAGTTGCACGCGCAGCGGCGCGGTTTCGGCCACGGCGCTTACCTTAGCCGGGCGATCGGCCCCGCCGGACTCGGACATCACCCGAGATCAGCGACGGCAGCACGGCGTCGCGCAGCGCCGACAGCCGCACGGATTCGTTGCGCCGCAGGTGGCACAACGCCCCCAGACCGGCGAGTGTCCGCGTCATGCGGCCGGTCAGCTGCCGAACGTCACGCACCGCGACGGTCATCAGGTCGTCGCGCCGGATCCGCTGGTGGCTGCCCGAGGTCCCGCCGACCTGCTGCTGCAGGCCATCGACGACGTCGCGCTGCCGCAGCGCCGCCCACAACGCCGAGGTGCCCACAGCGATCGGCGTCAGTACGACGAATTCGGGGCTGGCCACAGCCATTTCGGTGGGCAACCGCGTCACGTTCCAGATCCGCGGGATTCGTGGATTCAGCTTGGCGAACAACACACACGGCCGGGACAGCACGAACTTGCCGCTCCGCACGGCTGACCGCCGCACGAGTCGCGGCGTGGCGCCGTCGTCGAAAGCGGGCAGGCTGAAGTGGGCGACCACGTCGTCGAATTGTCCCGGATCTCGCAGCGCCGTGCGGTGTTCGGCCAGGCGCGACAACGGCACCCGATCGGTGACCGTCTCGACGAGCGCGACCATCAGCTGCTCGGCCGCCGCGATCACCCGGCGGTTGGCGGCAATCTTGTCGTCGAAAGCGCCGAGCAGTTCGGCGATTCGTTGGCGCTGACCTTCCGGCACCGTCCGCACCGACACGTCACGCAGAATCGCCTGGTTCAGCAGCGGTTGCCCCGACCCGGCCCGGTACTCATTGAGGCGGCAGGTCTGCAGCGCGTAATACCAATATCGCGTCTCGGCGGGCTGCTTGGCGCGGCACGCCAGCGCGTTGTCGGTGACCCACACGTCGGTCTCGCAGTAGTGCAGGCTGCCGCAATGGGATCCGACGCGGCCGAGCACGATCAGCGGGCCGCGCGCGTTGGGCCGGGCCGTAAAGCCAATGGCGCCGTTGGCTCCGTACACCGGAAAAGGCCCGTCCGGCACCCGTACCGGTGCGCCGCTGCCGGCGTGGAAGTCGAGGTGTTCGCCAAGCGTCGCGGTCAGCACAGTCGCCGCACCTGTTCGCGCACCGCCGTCTCCAGTCGTGCGGACTCGTCGAGCGCGTGCAACAAATCCTTGGTGAGCCGGGTGATCTTCGCGGCGGCCGGCTGCGCGTCGCTCTCGGCCACCGCAGTGCCGACGTAACGTCCGGGCGTGAGCAGATAGTTTGCGGCCGCGATCTCGTCTGTGGCAACCGATCGGCAAAACCCCGGAACATTTTGGTAATCAATGCCTTTGGCCGAGGCAGCGCCGCTCCAGGCATGATAGGTATCGGCGATGCGGGTCACCTCGGCGTCGGTCAGCACGCGTTCGGTGCGATCGACGAGGTGGCCGAAGCCGCGGGCGTCGACGAACAGTACCTGCCCGGCCCGTCGGCCCTTGTCCTTGGCGAAGAACCACAGGCACACCGGGATGCTGGTGCTGCGAAACAGCTGGGTGGGCAATGCGACCATGCAGGAAACCAGGTCCGCATCGACGATTCGGGATCGAATAGCGCCCTCCCCCAGCGTGTTCGACGATATCGATCTGTTGGCCATCACCACGCCGGCCTTGCCGCCCGGGGCCAGCTTCGCCAGGATGTGTTGAATCCAGCCGTAGTTGGCGTTGCCCGCCGGGGGAACACCGAAGCGCCATCGCCCGTCATTCTCGGCGCGGGCCCAATCCTTGATGTTGAAGGGCGGATTGGCCATCACGTAGTCCATCTGCAGTCCGGCGTGCGCGTCTTCGGCGAGCGTGTCGCCACGCGCCAGGCCGGTGTTGTCGATGCCGTGAATCGCGAGGTTGAGCTTCGCCATTCGCCAGGTCTGTTCGATGCTTTCCTGGCCGTAGATGCGGACACCGGTGCGATCACCGGCGTGCCGGGTGATGAAAGTCCCTGTCTGAACGAACATTCCGCCCGATCCACAGCACGGGTCGTACACCCGTCCGCCGGTCGGCTCCAACACCTCCACCATCAGCCGCACCACGCTGGGCGGGGTGAAGAACTCGCCGCCTCGTTTGCCCTCGGCGCGGGCGAAACGGCTCAGGAAGTATTCGTACACCTCGCCCAACGCATCCCGGGGATGCTGGCCGGTCGGCACGCCGTCGAGCAGTCGCACGAGCTCCCCGAGTCGGCGCTGATCGAGGTTTGCGTACAACCCGGGCGGCACGCCCAACGCGTGGTCGGCAACCGTCGCGTCGATGATCGCAGCATCCAGCATTCGGCCGATGCTGTCGTTATCGGCATTCGCGGCCAACATGTTCCAGGTCGACTCGCGGATGTGCTTGAGGAACACCAAACCCAATACCGCATCCTTGTACTGGCTGGCTGACAGCGACCCGCGCAATTTCTCGGCCGCCTTCCACAGCGTGGACTTGAGTTCTTTGGGCGGCGCCATCAGCCGACTCTCTGGACGGCCCCGCGCAGTTCGGCAGCCAGGTCGCCGCGGCCGGCCACGCTGACGCCACCCAGCCCGAGCCAGGACGCCATGGACGCGAGTTCGCCCGCCAGGGTGTCGGCCACCTTCGGCCGCGGCGCCCCGGGCTCGGCGAACGCGCCGACGACCCGCAGCGTGTCGGCGGTGCGGTCGGCCTTGAGATCGACCCGCGCCATCAGCTCACCGTCGACCAGCAGTGGCCAGACGTAGTAGCCGTACTTTCGTTGCTTCTCGGGCACGTAGATTTCGATGCGGTAGTGGAAGCCGAACAGCCGTTCCACCCGGGGCCGGAAGAAGATGAGCGGGTCGAAGGGGCACAGCAGCGCGGTGCCGCGATCCTGCCGCGGCACCGACCGGCCCGCCCGCAGATACGCGGGCGCCGACCACCCGTCGACCTGCACCCGCTCGATCTCACCGGCGGCCACCAGGTCCGCCAGCGCCGGCTTGACCTGCTGCGGCGACAGCCGAAAGTAGTCGCGGATGTCGGGCTCGGTGCCCACCCCCAGCGCGCTGGCCGCCCGCGCCACGAGCTCGCGGACGGCCTCGGCGTCGTCGACCTCGCGGGCCAGCACGCTCGCCGGTAGCACCCGTTCCACGAGGTCGTAGTGGCGGGCGAAGCCCACCCGGGTGGCCGTGGTGAGCACGCCGGAGGCGAACAGCGCCTCGGCGACCCACTTGGTGTCGCTGCGGCTGCCCCACCAGCTGCCTCTGGGGCCGCGCGACTGTGTCTCGAGGTGAGCCTCGATCTGTCCGGCGGTACTCGGGCCCAGCTCGCCGACGGCGGCGACGATCTTGTCGGCGAGCTCCGGATTGGCCTTGACGATGTGCGTGCCCCATCGGCCGTGCCGGTACTGGCGCATCCGCCAGCGCAACAGCGGCCAATCGTCGACCGCCATCAGCGCGGCCTCGTGCGCCCAATACTCGGCCAGCAACCGTGCCGAACGGGGCCCCCAGGCGGCACGGTCCAGCACGTCGCGGTCGTACGGGCCGAGCCGGCTGAACACCGGGGCGTAGTGAGCGCGCACCGCTACCGA
This sequence comes from Mycobacterium sherrisii, assembly GCF_002102355.1. Classification (GTDB taxonomy): domain Bacteria; phylum Actinomycetota; class Actinomycetes; order Mycobacteriales; family Mycobacteriaceae; genus Mycobacterium; species Mycobacterium sherrisii. Next base: position 19,885 of record NZ_LQPT01000040.1, read on the forward strand.
GACCGAATCCAGTTGCAGCACTTGAATTCTGGAGATCAACCGACGAAGGTGCCCGCGGTTGATCGGGCCGCCTGGGTGCGGCTCGTTAAATCCTTGGGCCGCAACGGCTATCCGCCGGGCCTGAGCGACGGTCAGCGTCGGAGTCGACACCCGCCGAGAATACCGGTCGGCGCGCCACGATCAGCGAAGGCTCACCCCGCGCCGACCTTCTCGTCCGCCGGCGCCGCCGCGCCGTCTTCTTGCGGTTGCGTTTGTTCTCGGTAGGCCGCCTCGAGTGCGGCCGGAATCGAGTCGAGGTCGCGATGCACGGCCAGCAGTTGCTCCAACACCTTGACCCGCTGTTCCCGGGCGGCGGCGACGGCGCGTCGGGCCTCCGCGCGCTCGCGGTCCATTTGCTCCTTCGCGTCGGCCAGCAGCTGTTCACGCGCCCGTCGGGCGTCGTCGTGCATGCCGGTCAGTTCGGCCTCGAGTGCCTCCTTGGCTTCGCGGTACTCGCTCTCCATGGCCTGTTGCCGCGACGCCAGCTCCGCCAACGTCTTTTCGTGCTTGCGCCGCTCGGCCTCGATCTCCGCCTCGGCCGCCGCGATCGTCGCCTCCGCCTCGGCCCGCGCCTCGGCCTGCATCTCCGAGATCTCGTCGACCGCGCGGCGCAGCATCTTGGCCATCCGTTGCTGCATCGCGTGGGGCGTCGGCGAGGTGTCGGTGAGCGAGGCGACCTCCTTGCGCAGCGCGGCCACCTCGTCGGCGGAATCCTTCAGCCGCGCCCGCAGGCTTTCGACGTCGTCCAGCAACAATTTCTGCTTGGCGGTCAGCATCTCGATGTGAGCATCGACCGCGGCCGGCTCGTAGCCCATGAACTTGCGGTTGAACGTCTTGGTGGGTTCGGTCATCACTCCACTTTCCCTCCCCGGAAACGTGATAAACCCCGTCGCGCCGACCCCAACCGACTCCTCGAGTATGTCAGGTCGGGCGGTCGGTGCCGAGACGAGCGCGTCAGCCCCGACGATAGCTGTGGAAGCGGTACCGCACCCCGGACCGGCTGACCTGCCAGTCCCCCGTCTCGCCCAGCCACGCCTCGTCGAGCACCGGAGCCAGTGCGTCCTCGTCGTCGCGCACCAGGTCGACCTCGATCTCGGTGACCTCACAGCGCGTCGCCAGCGGCAACGCCTGTGCGTAAATCTGGGCGCCGCCGATCACCCACGCTTCGGGCTCGGTCAGGGATTCGACGGCGGTCTCCAGCGAGCGGGCCACCTCGGCCCCGTCGGCGGTGAAATCGGCCTGCCGGGACAGCACGATGTTGCGGCGGCCGGGCAGCGGCCGCACCCGGGCCGGCAACGAATCCCAGGTCCGCCGTCCCATGATCACGGTGTGGCCCACCGTCACCTGTTTGAACCGGGCCAGGTCTTCGGGCACGTGCCACGGGATGTCGCCGTTGCGGCCGATGACGCCGGAGGTGGACTGAGCCCACACCAGACCGACGGCATGCCTCATACAGCGACGGGCGCCTTGATCGCCGGGTGCGGATCGTAGTTCTTCACGACGATGTCGTCGTAGGTGTAGTCGAAGATCGAATCCCGTTGGGCGAGAAGGAGTTCCGGGTACGGGCGCGGCTCGCGGCTGAGCTGGGTCTGGACCTGGTCGACATGGTTGTCATAGATGTGACAGTCGCCGCCCGTCCAGATGAACTCGCCGACGTCCAGGCCGGCCTGGGCCGCCATCATGTGGGTGAGCAGTGCGTAGCTGGCGATGTTGAACGGCACGCCCAGGAACAGGTCCGCGCTGCGCTGATAGAGCTGGCAGCTCAGCCGCCCCTCGGCGACGTAGAACTGGAAGAAGGCGTGGCACGGCGGCAGCGCCATCTGCGGGATGTCGCCGACGTTCCACGCCGACACGATGTTGCGCCGCGAGTTCGGGTCGGTGCGCAGCAACTGCAGGGCGGCGCTGATCTGGTCGATGTGCTCCCCCGACGGGGTGGGCCAAGACCGCCACTGCACGCCGTAGATGGGCCCCAGATCGCCTGTGTCGCTGGCCCACTCATCCCAGATGGTGACGCCGTGTTCATGTAGCCAGTCAACGTTGGAGTCGCCGCGCAAGAACCACAGCAACTCATAGACCACCGATTTCAGGTGTACCTTCTTGGTGGTCAGCAGTGGGAAGCCGGCCGACAGGTCGTAGCGCAGCTGTTGGCCGAACAGGCTGCGAGTTCCGGTGCCGGTGCGGTCCGCCTTGGCCGATCCCGTTTCCAGGACCAGGCGTAACAAGTCCTCGTAGGGCGTGGGGATGAGCACGCGGCCAGCTTAGCGGGTCGATACCGAAAATCCGGTGTTCAACGCCGCGGAGTACAACGGTGCCATGCCGAACATCATCGACACCATCACCACCGCCGACGGAAGCTGCACCGTCCACCTGCTCACCCCCAACGGACACGAGGCCCGGGTCCCGTGGCCGGGTGTGGTCATGTATCCCGACGCCGGCGGACTGCGCGACACCTTCCAGCACATGGCGGCCAAACTGGCCTCGTACGGCTACACCGTGTTGCTGCCGGATGTGTACTACCGCAGCGGCGATTGGGCACCGTTCGACATGGCCACCGTGTTCGGCGACGAGAGCGAACGCAAGCGGCTGTTCGGCATGATCGGGACCCTGACCCCGGACAAGGTGGCCAGCGACGCGCGCGCGTTCTTCAACTACCTATCGGACCGCCCCGAGGTCTCCGGCGAACGCTTCGGCGTGTGCGGCTACTGCATGGGCGGGCGAATCTCGCTGTTGGTGGCCGGTCGGGTTCCCGACCGCGTCGCCGCCGCCGCCTCGTTCCACGGCGGCGGACTGGTGACCGACGCCGCGGACAGCCCCCATCTGCTCGCACATCGCATGACGGCCACGATCTACGTCGGCGGCGCCCAGGACGACGCGTCGTTCACCACCGACGACGCCGAACAGCTCGACAAGGCGCTGACGGCGGCCCAGGTGCCGCACACCATCGAGTGGTATCCGGCCCGCCACGGCTTCGCGGTTCCGGACAACGCCCCCTACGACGAGGCGGCCGCCGAGCGGCACTGGACGGCGATGACGGAGGTCTTCGCCGCCGCACTGCCGCGTTAAGCGCGTTACGGCGTTGCGCCGCTCACCGCCTTGAGGAGCAGCCTTGCGGCCACCGCCGCGCCGTCCGCGGCGATGTTGCGGCCCACCGCGGCGGCGCAGGCGCGGGTCTCGTCGGCCAGTGCGACCTCCAGCGCGGCCGGCAGTGCCCCCGCGGGCGGGGTGGGTCCGTCGCACGCGCTGCCAATCCCCAGCTCGATCACCCGCAGCGCCCAGTACACCTGGTCGGCGCCCTGCGGCACCACCACTTGCGGCACGCCGGCTCGGGCGGCGGTCGTCGTGGTGCCCGCCCCGCCGTGATGTACGACGGCGGCCACCCGCCCGAACAGCGCCTGCTGGTTGACCTCCCCGATCGCGAAGCAGTCGTCGGCGTCGCCGTCGACCGCCAGGTCCGCCCAGCCACGGGACAGCAGTACCCGCCGGCCCTGGGCGCGGATGGCCGCGATCGCCATCGGCACCACCTCCTTGGCACCCCACAGCGGCATGCTGCCGAACCCGAGGTACACCGGCGGCGGACCGGAGGCGAGGAACTCCTGCAGGTCGGGCGAGAGCGAACGGTCGTCGGCTAGCAACCACGCGCCCGTTTGCACGACGTCGAGGCCGGCCAGCCGTTGCCACGGGCCCAAGGTCGGGTCGGCGGCCAGCCACGGCCGGTTGGTGTAAGCGTAGCCGCGCACATCGCTCACCGGCGGCAGGCCGATCGATGCCCGACGGCTGTTCAGCGTCGGTCCGAACAACGCATTGGCGTTGCGGGCGTTGTGATTCCACATCACCCGGTTGTCGATTTCGCTGCTACCGGTCGCCCGGCCGACGTACTCCGGCGGCGGGTGATACGGCGACGGCAGGTGCGTCGGGTGGTAGCTGGCGTAGACGTAATGGATGCCCAGCTTGTCGGCGACGGACCGCGCGCCGGCCGCGGTCCACACCAGCGCGGTCGACACCAGCGCGTCACACCCCTGTGCCGCCGCCGCGACCGTGTCGAACTGGGCATCGATCAGGCCGAGCACATGACTGCGCAGCTGCTCCTCCGAGGAGTGTGTCGCCGCGGTGGTCACCGCACGCACCGATGGGCCGAAGGCCACCATGGGAATGCCGAAATCTGCTGCGCGCCGGGCGAATTCCTCGTCCGGCGGGGCCGCCACCACAGCCTGCGCCCCGAGCGCGTGCAGCTGCACCGCGACGGCCAGCAGTGGCTCGACACCGCCGCGCGAATCGTAGGTAGACAGCAACACGCGCATTGCGCTTACTCCGTTCCCGGGGCTTAGGAGGCCGGGCGGTCGACGAGCTCGCCGATGATCCCACCCACCGGACCGAGCCGATTCGCGTCCGGCACCCGCACGTCGGTGCGAAACACCTCGTTGAAGTCCGCCTCGCCGGTGATTTGGCGCGGCGGTCGGACGTCGACCCCGGGCTGGGGCATGTCGCACAAAACGTAGGTCAGCCCCGCCAAGTCGGATCCGGTACCCGGTTCACTGAACAGCTGGCGATACACTTGCTCACCGGTGAACAACGGGCGCAGGAACTTTCGCTTTTGTTCGTCGGTGCCGAACGCGGCGATGGTCGGGGCGGCCATGCCCATCCCGATGAGGTTCTGCGGGGTTCCGCCGACCGGCGCGCCGGCGGACGACAGGCGTGCGTTCACCGCTTGCTGCGCCTGGCGCGGCAGACCCAGACCGCCGAAGCCTTCCGATAGATCCACCCGGGCGAGTCCGGCATCATATTGCGCGCCAAGGAATTCGGGGGGATCGGTGGTTGCGGGGTCGTGAGAGTCCAGTAGCGCCTGGATCCGGGCATCCAAGTCGACCGCGAGATCGGGGGTGCTCACGGTTAGCTCTGCGGCCGCATTTGGAAGCCCTGCGCGCCGCCGAGCAGCAGACCGCCGTCGATCACCATCGTCTCGCCGGTGATCCAGCTCGCGGCGTCGGAAACCAAGAAGGTCACCGCGTTTGCCACGTCGATGGGCTCGCCGATGCGCCCGAGCGCGATCGACTCCCCGAGTGGATCCTCGTTTTCCTTCCACAACGCCTCGGCCAGCCTGGTGCGAACCACGCCGGGCGCGATGGCGTTGACGCGGATGCGCGGTGAAAGTTCGAGGGCCAGTTGCTTGGTGACGTGGATCAGCGCGGCCTTGGTGGCGTTGTACATGCCCATCGCCGGCGATTGGTGCAGTCCGCCAATCGAGGCGGTGTTGACGATCGAGCCGCCATGCTCGCCCATCCACGCCTTGACAACCAACGATGTCCACAGCAGCGGCGCCCACAGGTTGACGTCGAAGATCTTGCTGAAGCGCGCGTGGTCCTGTTCGATCAGCGGGCCGAAGGCCGGGTTGGTGCCGGCGTTGTTGATCAGAATGTCGACGCTGCCGAACTTGTCCAGCGTCAAGTCCACACACCGCCGCGCGGCGTCCTCGTCGACGGCGTGCGCCCCTACGCCGACGGCCCCCGCACCCACCTGCGCGGCGGCGGCGTCGGCGGCCTCCTGCTTGCGGGCGGTGAGCACCACGTTGGCCCCGGCGGCGGCGAGCTGCTGCGAGATCGCCAACCCGATGCCGCGGGAGGCTGCCGTGACGATCGCGGTGCGGCCGGTCAAATCCAATGTGGTCATCGTTGAACGCCTTTTGTTGTGTGAGAGTTCGACGTCGCCAACGGTGAGTGTCGAACGCAATTAATCTTTCGTCGAGAGGTTTTGTCGACGCATGCGCGTGGTATGCGTTGACGCATGTTAGCGAAATTCACCCTCCTCAAACCACTGGTGGTCGGTGGCGCTGTTGCTGCCGCGATCGCCGCCGCACCGATGGCCGCTGCGGATAGTTTTGCGACCGGCCCGGCGATGACCGGACCCACCCCCACCCACATCGTGTTCAAGGACGACCCGGGTGGCGGCGGCTGCGACGCCAACGGCAACTGCGGTTCCGGCGGCCAAAACAACGGTCCCGGCGGCGGTCCGGGCGGACAGGGTTGCGTCCCCGGCGTCGGTTGCGGTTCGGGCGGCCAGTTCGCCGGTCCGGGCGGTGTTCCCGGTGGCACCGGCTGTCTGCCGGGCGTCGGCTGCGGATCCGGCCACGCCTGATAAATCCTCGGCTTAGACCCCTCGGACTTCCGTCAGCCTGGCGATCCACGCCCGGGAGTCCGAGGGGTCTATTACATCGTCGAGTTCGAAGGTCGTTGCGGCACGTAGCGCCTTGCCGTGCTGATACGCCGCGGCGACCAAACGGCCGAACAGATCCTCTTGCTCGGCTGGGCTGCCCGCGGCGGCCAGTTCTTTGCTGAAGCCCAGCCGTACCGCCCCTTCCAATCCCATGCCGCCGATCTCACCGGTCGGCCAGGCGACGGTGAACTGCGGGGCGTGAAACGATCCGCCCGCCATGGCCATCGCGCCCAGGCCGTAACCCTTGCGCAGGATGATCATCCCCATTGGCACCGTCAGGCGCGCGCCCACCACGAACAGCCGGCCGAACCGACGCACTGCCGCGTGTTTCTCAGCGTCCGGCCCCACCATGAATCCCGGTGTGTCGCACAACGAAATCACCGGCAGCCGAAACGATTCGCACAGCGTCAGGAAGTCGGCGGCCTTGTCCGCCGCGTCGGCGTCGATCGCGCCGCCCAGATGGTGGCTGCTGTTGGCGAGCAGGCCGAATGCCACCCCCTCGACACGGACCAGTGCGGTGACGATGCCCACGGCGTAGTCGGACCGCAGCTCGAGGACAGAGCCGACGTCGACGATCGACTCGATGGCGCGCCGCACGTCGTAGGCCCGTAATCGGTTCTCCGGCACCACGTGTCGGGCCAGTCGTGGATCGGGTGCGGACCAGTCGGCGACGCGACCCTGGAAATACGACAGATACTGCTTGGCCAGCGACACCGCGTGGGCCTCGTCGCGTGCCACAAGGTCCACCACACCGTTGCGGCGCTGCACCTCGACCGGCCCGATCGCTTCCGGCGGGTAGACCCCCAGCCCGCCGCCCTCGATCATCGCCGGACCACCCATACCGATGTTGGCATCGGGCGTTGCGATGATCACGTCGCATACCCCCGCGAGGGCAGCGTTGCCGGCGAAACACCGCCCCGAAACGATCGACACCAACGGCACCCGGCCCCGCAGAGCCGCCAGTACGCGGAAGGTCGGCACGTCCAGTCCGGCCGCGCCGCCGACATCGGTGTCGCCGGGGCGGCCTCCGCCGCCCTCGGCGAAAAGCACTACGGGCAAACGCTTTCGGGCGGCCAGCTCGAAGACGCGGTCGGTCTTGGCGTGATTGCGCATGCCCTGGGTCCCGGCGAGCACGGTGTAGTCGTAGGACACCACCGCCGCCTCGGCGGCCGGTCCGAACCGTTCGGCGCCGATCGTGGCCAGGCCGGCGACCAGGCCGTCGGCCGGAGTGTTGGCGATGAGGTCCGCCTCGGAGCGGCGACTGCGCTGCGCGGCGACGGCCAAGGCGCCGTACTCGACGAAGCTGCCGGCGTCTACCAAATCGGCGATGTTCTCCCGAGCGGTGCGCCGGCCCTGCTGGTGCCGTTTGGCCACCGCCGCCTCTCTGCCCTCGTCGAGCGTCAGCAAATGGCGCTGCCGGACCTCGTCGAGATCCGGCCGGGGCCGATCCAGATCGACCGCCGCGCTGTCCGACTCGCCGGCCGGACCGGCGCCGGTGCGGACGAACACCAGCAGCGGATCGCCGGTGCCGACGACCTGACCCGGTGTCACCAGATTGCGGACGGTGCGCACCGCATCCGGCGCGACGAGCACGTGCTGCATCTTCATCGCTTCGAGTACGACCAACTGTTCGCCGGGGCCGGTTTCGCTGCCCTCGGCCGCGATCTCGATCACCGTGCCGGCCAGCTGCGCGCGCAGCGCTTCCTCCCCCGGATGCAGCTCGACGGCGGCCACCCTGGCGTCGAGCTCGGGGGTCAGCGCCGCGGCGGCCAGCTCGGGAAGCTTGCGGTCGAGGAAATCCGTTGCCACCGCGCCCGACTGAATATCGCTGTCAGACAACAACTCCCGTAGGAAACTCAGATTTGTGCGGACACCCTCGATGCCGAACTCCGCCAATGCGGTACGCGATTTGCGCAGCGCCGCCGGGAACGATGACCCGTGCACGTGGGTGATCACCTTGGCCAACAAGGAGTCGTATCGAGCGGTCACATCCAGGCCGGTCCGTCCGTAGGTGTCAACCCGCACCCCCGGGCCGCTCGGCGGGGAGAACAGGGTCAGAGTTCCCGACGCGGGCGAAACAGTGCCGTGCGCCGACACCGTTTCGGTGTTGACCCGGACCTGTACGGCAATACCTCGGCGCGCGGCGGGCTCGCCGATGACCTCGTCACCGTCGGACGCTATTCCCGACGGCAGGCCCAGCTGATAGTAGGACGCGCCCCCAGCGATCGCGAGCTGCGCGGCTACCAGGTCGACGCCGGTGGTCTCCTCGGTGATCGTGTGCTCCACCTGGATGCGCGGGTTGATCTCGAGGAAGACGAATTCATCGCCGCGGACCAAAAACTCGACCGTGGCCAGGCCGCGGAGGCCGACTCGGCCGCACAACCGGGCCGCGGCCACATGCAACTCCCGCCGCAACGCGTCCGAAAGCCCTTGCGCGGGTGCGATTTCGACGACCTTCTGATAGCGGCGCTGAATGCTGCAATCACGGTCGCCCAGGGCCAGCGCATGTGTGCGGGGCCCGGCCGGCGCCGCGACGAGCTGGACCTCGATGTGCCGCGCGCCCGCAAGCAGCGCCTCGGCGAACACCGCGGACGTGCCGAACCCCAACTGCGCCTCCGACGCGCACTGGCGGTAGGCGTCGTCGATCTGCTCGGCACTGTCCACCCTGCGCAAGCCCCGCCCGCCGCCACCGGCCAGCGCCTTGATCAGCACCGGTCCGGCCTGGGCGGCGAAGAACGCGTGCACGTCCTGGACCGAACTCGGCCCGTCGGTCGCGGGCAGCACCGGCACACCGGCGGCGCCGGCGGCGGCGCGCGCCGAGGCTTTGTTGCCGACCATGTCCAGGACGTCGGCATCGGGTCCCACGAACGTATGCCCGGCCGCGACGCACGCGCGGGCGAAATCGCCGCTCTCGGAGAGGAAGCCGTAGCCCGGATGGATCAGCTGTGCCCCCGCCTTGTCGGCCGCCGCGAGGATTGACGACTGATCCAGATAGGCCTGCGCCCCGACTCCCGGCAGCCCGATCACTTCGTCCGCCGCGTGTACATGCGGGCTTTCGGCGTCGTCCTCGGCATAAATCGCGACCGTCGGCAGTCCCACCTCGGCGGCGGTGCGGATGATTCGCAGGGCGATTTCGCCGCGGTTGGCGATCAGCACGGTCATCGAAGCGGCTCGCCCCATTGCACTTCACCACGCAGCTTGGCCTTCAGCAGCTTCCCACCGGCGTTGCGCGGCAACGCTTCCGATACGACCGAGACATACTGCGGGACCTTGAAGTCGGCGAGCTGCCCGCGGCAATGCTCGAGCACGGCGCTCACATCGACGGGCGTTTCGCCGCCGAACAGCACGGCTCCGACCTTCTCGCCCAGCACGTCATCGGGCACGGCCAGCACACAGGCGTCGGCGACCGTCGGCGCGGCCATCAGCACCGCTTCGACTTCGACGCTGGATACGTTCTCGCCGCCGCGATTGATGATGTCCTTGAGCCGGTCGACGATGCACACGCGGCCCGCGTCGTCGACCCGCACCACGTCGCCGGTATGCAGCCAGCCGTCCACGATGGTGTCCGCGGTGGCCTGCGGCCGGTTCCAATACCCGGTGGTCAGATTGGCGCCGCGGGCCACCAACTCGCCCACGCAGGGGTCGTCCCCGTTCGGGATCAGGCCGAGGTCGACCGAGGGCACCGCGTAGCCCACCGAGTCGGCGTGGTCGATGGCGTCCCGATCGGGTAGCACCGTCATCAGGGACGCGGACTCGGTCATGCCGTAGCCGTTGAACACCTCGGCCCGCGGAAAAGCGTCCTTCACCGCCCGCACCAGCGACGGCGCGATCGGCGCGCCGCCGTATCCCACCCAGCCCACGCCGGACACGTCGGTATCGCCAAACTCCTTGTGCCGCGAGAGCAAGGCATAAACGGCGGGAACGGTGACCATCAGCGAAACACGCTCGGCCGTCAGCGTGGCGACCAGCAGGTCCAGGTTGAGAGTCGGCATGATCACCGCCGTTCCCCCGAGCCGGACGGCGACCAAAAGCTGTGAGTTGCAACCGGTCACGTGAAACAGTGGCACCGAGATCAGGGTGCGCAGGTCCTCGCCGCGGTCGGTGGCGACTCCCACGCACCGAATCGTGTTCTCGGTGTTGGTGACGAACGCCTCGTGCGTCGTCGGTACGCCCTTGGGATGCCCCGTCGTCCCCGATGTGTAGAACAGTGCGGCCGTGTCCGCGCGTGCGTGCCGCTCGGTCACGAACGGTCGATCGTCGGGCAGCGATGTACCCGGGGCCAGATCTACCCGGGCACCCGCGTCGGAAAGCACGAACTCGACCTCCGGCCGCGCCGACCGGGTATTGACCGCCACCACAACGCCGCCGGCCATCACCGCGCCCCAAAACGCCAGCACCCACTCGATTCCGGCCGGGTAGCGCACCGCCACCCGGTCCCCGGGCCGCACCCCGGCCGCGCGCAGGCCTCCGGCGACTCGCGCGGCGCGGTCCCACAGCTGCCGGTAGGTCAATCGGCCGGCGCCGACCTCCACCACCGCCTCCCGATCGGGATGGCTCGCCACGTGTTCGGCAAGCATGTCCAGCAACGTGGCCGGCACCTCGTCGTAGCGGGGAATGCCGTCGCGATCTCGGGACACGCCCGCCGTCGAGAACGGGTTCTGGCGGCGCGGAATCTCAATCACTGGCGGCATGCCCGCTCCTTACTATCCGGTGTCCTATCGTGAGAGCGGTGACGATCGCGGATTCCGCCATCATGCCCGAGGCATTCTTCACTGTCGATGGGGGCTCCTTCCTGCCCGGGCCGATGACCCGTGGCCCTTGGGGCGCGGCGATGGGCGGGCAGATCGTCGGCGGTTTGTTGGGTTGGGGCATAGAACAATCGGGTTTCGATCCCGATTTTCAGCCCGCCCGTCTGACGGTCGACCTGCTGCGGCCGGTGCTGCTGCTGCCGGTGCAGATTCGGGTTTCGGTGGTGCGCGAAGGGCGGCGGATCAGGCTGGTCGACGCGAGCCTGATCCAGCGCGACACCGTCGTCGCCCGCGCCAGCGCATTGTTGCTGCGCCGCGGTGAACATCCCGATGGCCAGGTCTGGTCCGCTCCGATCGAGATGCCACCCCTGCCGACCCGCTCTGGCCGCTTCCCGGCGGACATGCCGTTTCACATTTGGGGGTATGGCGCCTCGCGCGAAGGTAGTCCCGGCATCTCCGCCGGGGAGTGGGAACAGTCCCATGCCCGGAAGTTCGCCTGGGCCCGGCTGTTTCGCCCGATGGTGCAGGGCCACCCGCTGACAGCGTTCACCCGCCTCGCATTCGCCGGCGACATCACCAGTTCGGTCACGCATTGGGGGACAGGCGGATTGCGCTACATCAACGCCGACTACACCGTCACCGCCAGCCGATTGCCCGACGGCGAATTTGTCGGGTTGGCCGCGCAAAGCCATTACGGCACGGCCGGTGTGGCCACCGGCACCGCAACCCTGTTCGACCGCCACGGCCCGATCGGGACCAGCTTCGCGACGGCCGTCGCCCAGCCCGCCGACGCATTCCAGCCGACCCACGCCTAGCCGCCGGCAACCGGCGCGTCCGGCGCTGGACGGCCAACGGGTCTCACTCCATCAGTGCAGCGGCGACGGTGGCACCGAGGTTCCAGCACGCCTCGACGTCGTCCTTGCTCGGCTTGCCCGACACCACCACCGTCTGCGCGGCTTGCACCCACCCCAGCCCGGTCGTGATGGCATCGAGTCCCCGTTCGGCGCCCTCGGTACCTTCGTTGCCGTGCAGGTAGACGCCGAACGGGCGGCCGCGTGTCGTATCAAGCAATTGGTAATACGCGCAGTCGAATGCGTGCTTGAGTGCGCCGGAGATGTAGCCGAGGTTGGCCGGCGTGCCGAGCAGGTAACCGTCCGCCTGCAACATCTCCACGGGTGAGACCACCAACGCCGGCCGCCGAATGACTTGCACGCCTTCGATTTCGGGGTCGATGGCACCAGCCAGCACCGCCTCGAACATCTCCTGCGTGTGCGGTGACGGTGTGTGGTGGATGATCAACAGCGTCTTGGTCATGGGCGCCCCTGCAACCGCAGGGCGGTCTTCATGGCTTCCCGGGCACGGCGACGATCCCCCGCGTAGTCGTAGGCCCGGGCGAGTCGGTACCACCGCCGCCAGTCGTCGGGGTCGGCTTCGACCTCGCCGCGCACGGTCGCGAACAGCGCGTCGGCGGCCGCGCGGGGAATGCGACCCGACGGCCGCCGCGGCAGCGCGCGGGTGTCGAGTTCCATCCCGTCCTCGGCGATCAGGCGGGCCAGTCTCTGCTGGGCGAAGCCGGCCCGAAGGGTGGCGACCATTGCCCACAGGCCGATCACCGGCATGATCAGAATCGCCAGCCCTAGACCCACCGCGGGTGCCCGCCCCGCCCCGATCAGCACGACGGCCAGCCGGCCGAGCAGCACGAAATACACCAGCATTGCCGCGCACAGGAACGCGATGAGCAATTGCGTGCGCAGCGTCTTGTTCATTGCAGGTTCAGCAGGGGCTCCAGCCCCACGGTCAGCCCGGGGCGTTCCCGGACGCGGCGGACGGCCAGCAGCACACCGGGCACGAACGACGTGCGGTCCAGGCTGTCGTGACGGATGGTCAAGGTCTCACCCTCGGTGCCGAACAACACCTCCTGGTGGGCGACCAGTCCGGCCAGCCGCACCGAATGCACCGGTATGCCCTCGACGTCGGCGCCGCGTGCCCCGGGCAGGCCGGTGCTGGTGGCATCGGGGTTGGGCGGCAGGCCCTTTCGCGATTCGGCGATCAGCTTGGCGGTGCGGGTCGCGGTTCCCGACGGGGCGTCGGCCTTGTGCGGATGGTGCAGCTCGACGACCTCCGCGGACTCAAAGAAGGGCGCGGCCTGCTTGGCGAAATGCATGGACAACACCGCCCCGATCGCGAAGTTGGGCGCGATCAGCACCGACGTGGCGGGGCTGCCCGTCAGCCACTGTTCGACCTGCTGCAGCCGCTCGGCGGTGAAGCCGGTGGTGCCGACCACCGCATGAATACCATTGGTAATCAAGAACTCTAGGTTGGCCATCACCACGTCGGGGTGGGTGAAGTCGATGACGACCTCGGTGCCGGTCTCGGTGAGCAGACTCATCGGATCGCCGGCGTCGACCTCGGCCGACAGGGTCAGGTCGTCGGCGGCGCGCACCCCCGCCACCATCGCCGACCCGACCTTGCCCTTGGCTCCCAGCACTCCTACCCGCATGGCCTTCACCCTAGACGGGTCACCAGACGGGCTTTATGCACAGTTCGGCATTGCTCCACAGGTGACGCTTCGTGCCGCGACCCGAGGCCCGAATTTCCATAGCATTCGAACATGCATTCGATTCAGCTGCCGACGGAGGTGACCGATGCCCTGGACGGACTGGACGCGGCCGATGCCACCGTCCGGGGCTTGAGCTTCGACGGGCTGAGCCCCGCCGCCCGGCTGCACGTGTTGGCTCGTATGGAGGCCTCGCGCCGCAGGCAGATTGCGGTGAGTCACGACGTGATCGCAAGCCTCGCTCGAGAGGAGCCCGCCGCAGTCGGCGGACCGGTCCAGAAGGTGATTGCCGACCGGTTGCGGATCAGCTATGCGGACGCCCGCCGACGCACCAGAGAAGCCGAACAGCTGTCGAAGCGGCTGACTCTCACCGGCCAGGAGTTGCCGCCGGAGCTGCCTGCGACCGCCGATGTCTGGCGTAAAGGTCTCCTCGATGCCCAGCACCTGCGCGTGATCCAGGCATTCGCCCGCGACCTTCCCGACGCGACACCGCCTGCCACGGTTGCCGACGCCGAGCGCTTCCTCGCCGAGCAGGCCACCAAGCTGCGGCCCGACCAACTGGAACGGGCCGCGCACCGAATCGCTCTGCACATCAATTCCCGACGGCAAGTTCTCCGACACCGACCGCGCGCGCCAGCGCGGGTTCTCCTGGTGCGGTCAGCGCCGTGACGGAATGAGCATCGGAAAGCTTGTCGCGTCTGCGGAACTGCGCGCCAATATCGACGCGTGGCTAGGGCGATTCGCCGCTCCGGGCATGTGCAATCCGGACGATGAATCTCCCTGTATTACAGGCGAACCCAATGAGGAATCTGTCGGGAACGACACGCGAACACCGGCCCAGCGTCAACACGACGCTCTCAATGCCCTGGTTCGGGGCCAGCTGGGCGACCCCAAGCTCGGCCAGCACAATGGGCTGCCGGTGACCGTCATCGTCTCGACCACGCTGCGCGAGCTGACGACGGGTGCGGGACGGGCGGTGACGGGCGGGGGCACGCTGTTGCCGATTCCGGTTCTGATCCGGATGGCCCGCCATGCCTACCACTACCTGGCTGTGTTCGACGAACATCAAAACCGGCCACTGTATCTCGGGCGGTCGCGTCGCGTCGCCTCACCGGACCAGCGTGTCGTCCTCTACGCCAAGGATCGCGGCTGCACGCATCCCGGCTGCGACGTACCGGGCTATTGGTGTCAGGTCCACCATGTTGACGACTGGGCGGCGGGCGGCGGCACCGACGCCGACGCGCTGACATTTGCCTGCCGACCGCACCACAAGCTCGTCGGCCTGGGTTGGCAGACCCGAAAACTCGCGAACGGGCGAACCGAATGGATCCCGCCGCCCGAACTCGACATCGGTGCACGGACCAACGATTACCACCACCCGGAACGGCTTGTGGAGGACGACGAACCATGCTAGCTCTTCATCGGCACGCCAAGCGATCATCCGGCGCAGGCGCCGCAGCGTGGTCAGGCGGTCGGTTTGGCGGTCTTGTCGGCTTCCAACGTCAAAACACGCGGATACCGAGAACGCCGCAAGGTTTGTGCCGGGTTCTCGCCGTAACGAGCGGCATGCACGGCAGCAAAACGCCCCGCATTGGTGAAACCCCAACGCAGCGCGATCGATTCGACCGTCTTCGACGACGGGTCGGATTCCAGCAAATCCTGATGCGCGCGCCGCAACCGGACCTGGCGCAGATAGTTCATCGGGGACATACCGACGTGGCGCTGGAAGCCCTGCTGCAACGCTCGTGCGCTGACCTGGGTGCGCGCAGCCAACGAGGAGACCCGCAGGGGCAGATGCGGTTCCGCCTCGATGATTTCGACCGCAGTCCGGATCGTATGGGGCGCCACGTGTTTCACCTCGGCGCCCAGCAGTTCCCGGTAGGGATGATCGGCGGCCACCAGCAAGGCGTGCACGAAGCTCTCGACAAACGGGCCGGCGACGAGCGGTCGGCAAAGCGCGTTGTCAACCTTGAAGATTTCGTGATTGAGCATCAACAGCATCTGGACCAAGCTGCGCGCCGAGCCTTGGGTGGTCGCCAATGAAGGCTGGAACGCGATCTGTGACGTCATCTGCCGACCGAGCGCGTCACTGAGTGCATCCTCGATGACACTGCGGTCGATGCGAAGCGTAATGGTCCGCCCGCCACCGGCCCACCGCGAGACGAAGAGCTCGCCTTCCGGCAGACACAACGAGGCATGCCCGGGCGCGACATCGAGCGTTGTTCTCCTGTGTATCAGTTCTATTCGACCGGCGACCGGGAGGCTGACCATGTAGTAAGGACGTTCGTCGAGACACCGGACCCAGGTGTCGGTGCCAAACGCCAAGTCGAGGACGGTCAGCGGTCCGAGCTGCCCGGCACGCTGGGTCAGCGAGAACCGGCTGTCCTCGTCGACCACTCCCAATGCGTCCTGAAACGGGAACACGCTACGCGTCTGATCAACCGCATAAAGTGTGACTCGGTCATGGGATGGCATGTAATCACTTCCCTCCCTTCGTCTTTGTCGTCGTCGCTTGGACAGTCGCCGGTTCGGGCCGGTGGCGCCGTCCCGGCGAAGATGGCTGCGCATCCCAACCCTGGCGTAGGGTGGGGAAGCATGACTCCGGAGTCTGAGTCGAAAAAAATGGACTCGCAAGTCCAGAAATTCACTAGAAAGGGCGCGGCCACCCGCCGCCGGATCATCGAAGGCGCGGCCGAGGAGATCCGCACCAACGGTGTCGTCCTCACGACACTGGACAACATTCTTGCCCGTACCCAAACATCGAAGAGCCAGCTGTTTCACTACTTCCCGGGAGGACGGGAAGACTTGCTGCTGGCGGTCGTTCAGTACGAGGCAGACTTGGTGATGGCCGAGCAACAGCCCTATCTCGGCGAGCTGACCTCATGGGCCGGGTGGCAGCGGTGGCGCGACGCGGTCGTCGAGCGCTACCGTTACCGGGCTCGATGTCGTCCGAACGCGGTCCTCATGTCCGATCTGGGCCGGACCTCACCGGACGCGCAGGCGATCATCGCCGCAGCGGTCCGGCAATGGCGCGGCGAGGTGGCCAAGGGCATTCGAAACATGCAGGACCAGGGCAAGATCGATCGTCGCGTCGACGCCGAACGCAGCGCGGCCGCCCTGCTGGCCGGCATTCAAGGTGGCGCCGGCATGCTGTTGACCATCGGCGACGCGACCTTCCTCGAAGCGGCCATCGACGGTGCCATCAACGCACTGCGAACGGCCGGTACATAACCGTCTCGGGGCCGTCTCGGGCCGGAATCGTTCGCAATAAGTACAGTCGGCTGCCGAGTCTGTCTCGACAGCTAAGCCGCCACCCCGGCTGCCTGTAGCTTCAGCGTTGATGAATGGCCATCCGCAGCAGTCAGCGACGTCGGGGAAATGACGTGGATCCCCCATGAGCGACGAGGGTGTGCCGCCCGAACCGACGGATCTGCGAATTTGGGCGTCGCTGCTCGAGGCTGCCACGACGGTGTCGCTGGGGAAGCACGCCGTCACGCCGGCGCGCGTTCGGCGTTGGCACGATCAAATCGCCACGGCTATTCACCGCTTGCAACGTGACGGCAAGACCGACCGCGCGATCGACGCGGTCCAAACCGCGGCGGCGTTGTTGGCCGGTGTTCAGGGCGGAGCCGAAATATTGCTGGCCACCGGCGATCCGAGTTTTTTGGAAGCCGCGATCGACGACGCCGTCAACATGCTTCGGCTCACTCGGGAGTAGTCGCTATTTCTTGAACCGGCCCGCAAACGCGCGCAGCGGAAGGTCGCCGCTGGTGATCAGGCCCGGCGGCGCCGCCACGACCGACCTGATCGCCGCCAGGGCGGGCATACCCGTGACGGTCATGCCGATCGAGGCGAAGTTCTCGGGTCGGGACAGGTCCACACCGGGCTTGGGAAAGATCATGTGCTTGTTGTAGATGCACGGGTCACCCTTGATTTGAGTGATGTAGCAACCCTTGATGTCCCAATGCGGATCGGTGTGCGGCGTCATCTGCCATTCCAGATGCGTCTCGACCCGCGGCACCCCGTCTACCATGCCCTGGTACTTGATGTAGTTGCCACCCAGCGAACCCTTCGGCAGGGTGTACCAGCCCAGGTCGACATCCTTTGTGCAGGCGCCCAACTCGTAGCTGAACTTGACCTCGTCGAGTTCCAGATCGAAGCAGTCGGCCATCATCAGCACACTGTCGGCGAACACCCGCGTGTACTTCTCCAGCTTCCCTCCGATCTCCGGATGATCCACCGGCAGGCCGTAACCCACCTCGATCCAGGTGTCCTTGGAGTGGTGACACGACACGTCGACGGATTCGATGGTGGTGACGTTCTCGATCTCGGCGACGTCGGCCGAGCACACGACGCCGAGAATCTGGTTGAGGCCCGGGTTCATCCCGGTTCCGTAAAAGGTGGCCCCGCCTTTTTCGCACGCTTCGGCCAACAGCTGAGTCACCAGTTTGCCGGACGGGTGCGGATGATTGGTGTCGCGGTGCCATCCGGTTATCCAGTCGGCGGTGGTGACGATGTCGATTCCCGCCTCGAGCACTTTGACGTAGAGGTCCTCGTCGGGAAAGACGCCGTGAAAGGTCAGCACGTCGGGCTTGGCGGCGATGATCTCCTCGATGGTTCCGGTGAATTTCACCCCGCTGGCCGGTAGGCCGGCGAACTCGCCGGTGTCCTTGCCCACTTTTTCCGGCGAATAGCAGTGCACGCCAATCAATTCGAGGTCGGGCTGGGTGGCGATCCGCCTGATCATCTCCGAGCCCACGTTGCCGCTGCCAACCTGGAAGACGCGTATCGGTGCTGTACTCATTGCCTCAAGCCCTCCTGCGTTGCGAATGCCTCGGGATAAAACTGCTTGGCCCACTTGCGAATTGCGGTGAAACCCGCATACTCATCGGTTGCCAGGGCGGGTGGATCGGAGTAGCGCTGATGCTGCCAGATTTCGATGTCCTGCTCGAACTGCCTGATCACCTCGCGGCCGAACTCGGCCGCCTTGCGCTGGGCGCGGTCCGGGTCTTTGCCCGGCATCCGACCGATGTAGACCATGAATCGGACGTCGGAGGTGAACTCGTCGACCGGCGTGACCGCCGAAATGGTGCGGTTGTCGATCATGCCCCAGCTCTTGGTCACGGCGATGCCCAGCCCACCGTTGATCGCCTCCACGCCGCTGTTGACGTCCTCGATCTTCTGACCGTCGTCGCCCTCGAAGGTGATGGTGAAGTCGACGAAGGACACCGGCCCGCCGAAGTCGTGGCGGGTGAAGACCGGAACGATGGGCGTGTTGTGCACGAACTTGAAGTGCGCGAAGTCGACGCCGTTCTCCAGCACGTACTGCGGGTGCAATTCCAGCCCCGCCCGGTACAACCGCTGCTGCGGGTGGTAGCCGTCTGCGCTGCTGTCGTCGCGAAAGGCGGCGAACACGTCCGGTGGATCGAAGAACGGTTCGCGCCGATCGACGTCGTGCCAAATGTAGACCGAGTCGTTGCGCTCCGCCACGGGATAGGTGCGTATTCGCCGGCCGCGGTTGGGGCGGTCCTGGTACGGGATGCAGACATTGCGGCCCTCACTGCTCCACTGCCAGCCGTGGAATGGGCACTGCAACACCTCACCGACGACCTTGCCGCCGTATCCCAGGTGCGCCCCCAGGTGCTCGCAGTAGGCGTTCATCACGGTGAGTTGGCCCGACTCCGCCCGCCACCCGACCATTTCCTGGTCGAAATACTTCATCTTGACGACGTCGCCGACGCCGATCTCGTCGGACCAGGCGACCTGGAACCATCCGGTCGGCTTCATCGACAACGGCGGCTTAACCACGGAACTCAGCCATAAAGCTCAGCCATCTAAGCCGTCCTCCTCGCGAACGAATCATAGCGACCCCGCCGAATAATAAGAGTACCTTCTATGAAAAGATAATTGGTCCCCGCGCCGCACGCAAGAAATCGACTACGATCGGCCGATGGCGCAGCGGGCTACCCAGCACATTTCGAAGGCGGGCATCGTCGGTCGCCGTCCCAACCGGCGCGGCAGCGCGACGCGGGAGAACATGCTCGAGGCCGCGTTGCGCTCGCTGGCTTCGGGTGAACCGGGATCGGTGTCGGCCAACCGCATTGCCAAGGAGATCGGCGCGACATGGGGCGCCGTGCAGTACCAGTTCGGCGACACCGACGGTTTCTGGGCGGCGGTGCTGCATCGCACCGCCGAGCGGCGCCGGGCCACGTTCTCGGCACTGTCGACTCCGGTGTCATCGGATACGCCGCTGCGTGAGCGGGTCAGCGTGATCATCGAGACCCTCTACCGCGGCCTGGCGTCGGCGGATTCTCGCGCGATCGAGAATCTGCGTGCGGCGTTGCCGCGCAACCCCGACGAACTCGAGCGGTTGTACCCGCGGACCGCCGCCGAATTGTTCTCTTGGGGCAAAAGCTGGCTGGAAACCTGCCAGCACGCCTTCGCCGGTCTCGATGTGGACCCGGACCGGGTGGCCGAGGTGGCGGCGCTGATCCCGGGTGCGATGCGCGGTCTGGTCTCGGAGCGCCAGCTGGGTTCTTACGTCGATCTGGACGTGGCGCGCCGCGGACTGATCAACGCCCTGGTCACCTATCTCGAACAGTCACCCCGGCCGTAGGCCGACCTCAGACGTCAATGACGAGCCGGCCGCATTCGGCGCGCGACACGCACACCAGCATTTCGTCGCCACCGACCGCCCTCCGGCCGCGGTGATCGACCTGTCCGGCAAGCACTTTGACCGTGCACGTCCCGCAGAACCCTTGCTGGCAGGAGTACGGGGTGCTCGGATCGTGGTCGCGCATCACGTCTAATGCCGAGCGGTTGGCGGGCACCTGGAGCACGCGTTGCGACCGCGCCAGCTCGAGTTCGAACGGCGTCCCGTCGACGACGGGCGGCGGGCTGAACCGCTCGTAATGCAGCGGGGCGTCGGCGTGTTCGCTACGCGCCTTGCGTACCGCCTCGAGCATGCCCGACGGCCCACACACGTAGACGGCCGTCGTCGGTCCGGCACCGCTCAACAGATCGTCGACCGCGGCGCACCGGCCGTGTTCGTCGTCGGCCCAGACTCGCACCCGCTCCGGGGCCACCGACACCACCTCGTCCAGCAGCGGCATGTACTCGCGGCTGCGCCCGGCATAGACGGCGCGCCAGCTGATTCCGCGCTTTTGGGCCACCCGCATCATGGGCAGGATCGGCGTCACGCCGATGCCGCCGATCACGAACATCACGTCGCGCTCGGCCGTGCCGAGATAGAACGCATTGCGCGGACCTTCGAACGTCAGTCGATCGCCCACCCGGAATGCATCGTGCATTTCGATCGAACCGCCCCCGCCGTCGGCGATGCGGCGGATCGCGATCCGGTAGTCGGTGCGCCGCCCGGGTGGGCCGCACAACGAATACTGCCGGCGCCGCCCCGAGGGCAGCACCACGTCGATATGCCCGCCGGGCGTCCACGACGGCAACAGCCCGCCGTCCGGGTCGGCCAGCGTCAGGGCGACCACGTCGGGCGCCACGAGCTCGCGTCCGGTGACGAGGACGGACAGGGTCCGTCGCACGGCAGTGATGCGGGATGGCTCCCACCGCGACACGGAGTTGAAGCCGTCGAACACCTTCCGGATGCCCCACAGCAGCGAGCCCAGCCGGTCACGGTCTCGCCGCCCATAGAGGTCGGCGGGCCTGCTATCCCAAAGGCTTTCTCGCACAGTCAATCCCCTGAATCTACTTCGGGCGGATGTCCACCCGCGCGAGTAGCCGGATCAGCGACGGGCTGATCCGGCGCATCGCGTAGCCGATCCTGGCTTCGGCGGCGATCGGCGCGACGGCGGGACCGGTCTTGATGGCCTTGACGATTGCGGCGGCGGTGGCTTCGGGTGTGTAGTTTCGTCGCCGGTAGCCGGCTGCGGCCTTGGTCCGGGCGCGCTCCTGTTCATCGTCCGACGTCCCAGCGTAGATGGTGTTCTTGGCGATATCGGTGTTGACGAAGCCGGGGCAGACCGCGGTGACGGTGATGCCCTCGTCGGCGAAGTCGGCGCGCAACGATTCACTGAACGCGAGCACTGCCGCCTTGGTGGTGCTGTAGGCGATCATCGATTTCGACGGCAGGTACGCCGACGCGGACGACACGTTGATGATCGTCCCGCCCGCCCCGCGCTCGACCATCTGCGCACCGAACGCCCTGCTGCCGGCGATCACCCCGCGCAGGTTGACCCCGATGATGTCTTCCCAGTTTTGCGGACTGGTCTGAAGGAACCGACCGGCCATGCCGATCCCGGCGTTGTTCACCAGGATGTCTACCACGCCGTGATCGTTGAGTACTTGTGCGGCAAGCGTATTCATCTTCTCTTCGTCGCTGACATCGGCCTGGTACACCGCGGCCTCGGCGCACGCGGCGCGGACGGCGTCCGCGGTGTCATTGGCCGCGAGCACGTCTCGGTCGACGACGATCACCTTGCGCGCACCGTGGCGGGCCAGTTCCACCGCCGTTGCGCGGCCGATGCCGGCACCCGCCCCGGTGATCAGCGCGAGCTTGCCCGCTATCTCGCCGGGAGCACCGAGCCCCGTCACCACGCCGGTGTCGCGATCGATCCATTCACTGGTCAACCGGGCGATGACGTCGGGCCGCGATGTCACCACCCAGTGCCCGCCTTCGATCGAAACGACCCGACTGTCGGGCGGGATCGCGCCGGTGAACCGTTGCAGTGCCGGGGTCACGAACAGGTCTTTGCGGGGCACCAGCACCTGGACCGGCACGTCGGTCTTCGGCAACTCGCGCCCGGGCCGCAACATCGGCGCAGGCATGTTGGCCCGATATAGGTTGAGCCCGTTGACGTAGTCGCCCATCGACCGTGGCGTCGTACGCCGTTGACTGCGGGTGCTCGATCGCCCGATACGCTCAATCGCCTCAACGACTTTCACCCCTACCCGGGAGCGAAACACCACCTCCGGCAGACCGGGGCACAAGAACAGGCCGATGTAGGTCGACCCGAGCAACTGCCCGGCGACCCGGGCCAGAGCTCGCGGAGTACGCGCCGAACGCAAAAAGGCGCCGGCGTATTGCAGATGCGGTCCCGAGATCGAGGTCAACGAGGCGACTCGGCCCATCACCGATTCGTCGGTGATGGCCGCCCAGGCCTGAAGCGAGCCCCAGTCGTGCGCCAGCAGGTGGACGCGCTCCACGCCCAGTTGCTCGATCACCGCGCCCAGGTCCGCGATCAGCTGCGCAAACTCGTACCCGGATCGCTTTGCGGGAGTTGACGATTCGCCTGAGCCACGGACATCGTAGGCGACCACGTTGTACCGGCCGGGGTAATTGCGGGCGAATTCCTCGGCGACCGGGTCCCACACGTGGTGGTTGTCCGGCCAGCCGTGGATGGCCAGGATGGTCGGCCGGGCGGCGTCGATCTCCGTGTAACGATGGACGGCCAGCACAACGCCGTTGGACGACATGAATCCGGAATCGGTGGCCATGGGTCAGCGCGACGCCCGCGCCGCCGGCGAGACGGCCAGGTAATCGACCGCCAGCCCGACCCCGCCCAGTTGGGAGGGATGGAACCCCGGCCGGTAGTAGTTCGCGATACCCCGCACGAATCGCAGCGGCCCCGGTAACAGGCCCCGGCGGGCGGCCCGGAAGTAGTCGCGCCAGCGCGGCTTGGCGCCCGGAGCCAACCGGGGGTCCACCGAATACAGATAGCGCACGCCGCGAATCCACAACAACAACATGGCCGGCGAGACGACCAGCTGCGCCCGGACCCGCCGCCAGTAGCCGGCCCGCAGGTGTTTCATGGTGTCGAAGGCAACCGCCTTGTGTTCGACTTCCTCGGCGCCGTGCCAGCGCAGCATGTCCAGCATCACCGGGTCGGTGCCGATCGCATCGTGCGCCGGGGTGTTGAGGATCCACTCGCCCAGGATGGCGGTGTAGTGCTCGATCGCCGAGATGAACGACACCTGTTCGACCAGCCAGCTGCTCTGTCGGCGCGCGCTCCACCCGGGCCGATTGCCGAGCACCTTCTCGAACATCCACCTGACCTGGTCGGTGTAGGGCGTCACGTCGATGCCCTGGGCCTCGAAGCGGTCCAGCACACCCGAATGCGCCCGCGAATGCACCGACTCCTGGCCGATGAATCCCTGCACGTCCAGACGCAACTGGTCGTCCCTGATCAACGGCAACGCCTTCTTGAACACCTCGACGAAGAACTCTTCGCCCGCGGGCAACAGCAAATGCAGGACGTTGAGCATGTGGGTGGTGAAGGGTTCGTCGGGCACGTAGTGGACCGGGAGTCGGGCCCAGTCGAATGCGACATCGCGCGCCTCGAGCACCAGACGCTCATGCTTGGGTGGCGTCCCGGACCTGCCTGAATGCGGGCCTACCGCCCGGTCGTCGACAGTGAACATTCGGCCCCCTACCTCAGCGTCTACGTCGACCTCAAGGTCGTCGGTGAACATCGGGCATGGCAAGTATAAGTTGGCAGGCGAATATGCGAAACCGCCGGTACCGGGTTCTTCAGCGAGTGGGCACCCGGCGGCGCAGGTCGTACTGGCCGGCATCGGGGCGCGACAACATGCTGCGGTGTTCGGCCGGCGTCAGCGGCCACACCTCCGGCACGCCGTCCTTGTTGAGGTACCAACTGTTGCAGCCGGTCGTCCACACCGTGTTCGGCATCGCCGCCCGCAGCTTGTCGTTGAAGCGCTCGGTCGCCGCTGCGGTGGGTTCGATCGTGTCGAATTCGCCGCGGCGCCAGCGCTGGATCCAGCCTACGATGTGGTCGGCCTGCGATTCCGCGACGGTGGTCAGGGCGAGGTTCCCCACCGGGCTGTGCGGGCCCAGCATCATGAAAAAGTTGGGAAAGCCGGTCAACGCCACGGCCTGGTAGGCGTGTGGGCCGTCGCGCCAGACGTCGTCGGCCGCGATCCCATCGCGGCCGATCAGCTGTAGCGGGCGGAAGAACGCGTGCGTGTCGAATCCCGTTGCCAGCACGATGATGTCGACCTCGTGCAGCACGCCGTCGTCGGTCACGATGCCACTTCGCTGCACATGATCGATGCCGGCGGTGACCAGCTCGACGTCGTCGCGTTGGATGGCCCGGTAGAAGCCATCCGACATCACCAGCCGCTTGCACGCCGGTGTGTAGTCGGGGGTCGGGGCCCGGCGCAGCTGGCGGTCGCGCACCTCCCAGAGGCTGGCGCGGCATAGCGCCGCCATGATCCACCGCCGCAATCCGGGTTTGGTCAGGCCCACCGCGAAGAAGTCGTAGCCCAGGCTGTACATCCGGTACGCCGCCCGATCGAGCCACGGCAGCCGTCGCCGGGTCAGCGCGGTGAATTTGCTGTAGCGGGGATTCGCCAGCCGCAACACCCATTGCGCCGTGCGCTGGAACGTCAACACCGTGCCTGCCACCCCGGCGAGACCGCACACGAGTTGGACACCGGTGGATCCGTTGCCGATCACCGCGATACGGCGGCCGCGCAACGGCACGTCGTGATCCCAGCGCGCGGAGTGGAAAACGGGTCCGTGGAACTCATCCAGTCCCGGGATCGACGGAAGCCGCGGGTGGTGCAGCACGCCGGTCGCCGAGATGAGAAAGTCGACGCGCGATTCGGATCCGGCGTCGGTGCGCAGCAGCCATCGGCCGTCGTCGAAACGGGCATGGGTGATCGCGGTGCCGAACCGGATCCGGTCCCGCAACCCGAATTGGTCCGCCACGGCGCAAAAGTAGGCCTGGATCTCGTCTCCGGGCGAAAATAGGTGGGACCAATTCGGATTCCTGGCGAAGCTGTATTGGTAAACCCGCGACGGGATGTCGCAGACCAGACCCCGATAAGTGTTTTCCCGCCAGGTGCCGCCCACCTCGTGGGCCTTTTCGTAGATGGTGATGTCGTCAATACCGCTGCGCAGCAAGGCTATTGCGACACACAGCCCCGACATGCCGGCCCCGACGACGGCTACGGCGGGATCGCGTCTCGTCGGCGGCGGGCCCACTACGCACGGGTCGCCCATTCGTGGATCATAGCCACAGCAAATCGCCGGTTAAATAGGCGCGGCGCCGCGCAGATGTTCGAAGATCAGCGAGGTTTGGGTGCCGGCCACATCGGCGTCGGCGTTGAGGTTCTCGACCACGAACGACCGCAGGTCCTCGGTGTCGCGCGCCGCGACGTGGAGCAGGAAATCGTCGGCACCGGCGAGGAAATACACGTCCATCACCTGCCGCCTGGTCCGGATCTGGTGGATGAAGCCGCGGATCTTGCCGCGCGCATTGGAGTGCAGGTTGACCGAGATCATCGCCTGCAGCGGCATGCCCACCGCGACCGGGTCGATGTCGGTGTAGAAACCGCGAATGACCCCGAGGTCCACCAAGCGGCGCACCCGGCCGTGACACGTCGACGGGGCGATCCCGACGGCCTCGGCAAGCGCGTTGTTGGCGATGCGCGCGTCGGCGTGCAACAGGCTCAGGATCTTGTGGTCGACGGCGTCGAGATCGGGGGGCCGAACATTCTTCGGCGCCCCGCCTCCGGTATCGACGATATCCGTGGACTTATCGGTCACGCAGGAATCATATAGAATTAACATCAGCATGTTTGCCGCTTCATCGAAGTTTCTTCACACTGGTGGCATGCGAGTCGGCATTCCTACCGAGACCAAGAACAACGAATTCCGGGTGGCCATCACGCCGCCGGGGGTCGCCGAACTGACCCGGCGCGGCCACGAGGTGCTGGTCCAGGCCGGCGCCGGAGACGGTTCGGCGATCGCCGACACGGAGTTCAAGGCGGCGGGCGCCCAGCTGCTCAGCTCCGCCGATCAGGTCTGGGCCGACGCCGACCTGCTGCTCAAGGTCAAGGAGCCGATGCCATCCGAATACGGCCTGCTACGGGCCGGTCAGGTGCTGTTCACCTATCTGCACCTGGCCGCCTCCCGCGCCTGCACCGACGCGCTAATCGCCTCCGGCGCAACGTCCATCGCCTATGAGACCGTCCAGACCGGCGACGGTGCGCTGCCCCTGCTGGCGCCGATGAGCGAGGTCGCCGGCCGGTTGTCCGCCCAGATCGGGGCGTACCACCTGATGCGCACCCGCGGCGGGCGCGGGGTGCTGATGGGCGGTGTGCCGGGCGTCAAACCCGCCGATGTGGTGGTCATCGGCGCCGGAACGGCCGGCTATAACGCGGCCCGGGTGGCCAGTGGCATGGGAGCCAGCGTGCGGGTGCTCGACCTCGACATCAACAAGCTGCGGCTGCTCGACGCCGAGTTCGCCGGCCGCATCCAGACCCGTCACTCATCGGCCTATGAGCTCGAGGGCGCCGTCAAGCTGGCCGACCTGGTGATCGGCGCGGTCCTGGTGCCCGGCGCCAAAGCACCCAAGCTGGTCACGAATTCTCTTGTGGCGCAGATGAAACCCGGTGCCGTCCTGGTCGACATCTCGATCGATCAGGGTGGCTGCTTCGAAGACTCGCGACCCACCACTCACGACGACCCGACGTTCCCGGTGCACGACACGGTGTTCTACTGCGTGGCGAACATGCCCAGCGCCGTTCCGAAGACCTCGACCTACGCGCTGACCAACGCCACCATGCCCTACGTGCTCAAGATCGCCGAGCAGGGCTGGCAACAGGCCTGCCACTCGGATCCCGCTCTGGCGAATGGGCTTTCGACGCACCGGGGCGCGTTGTTGTCCGAACGGGTGGCCGCCGATCTGGGTTTGCCGTTCGCCGACCCGGCGAGCTTGCTGGGCTGAGCCTCAGTCGGGCGTCAGATCCGCAACGATATCCGCGACGGGGCCGGGCTGCGCCTCGCGGAAAGACGTTCCCGCCCACAGGTTCATGCCGTTGGGATCTTCCCGCTCGGCGGCGGCCTCCCGGATCGGCAGCGTCATCTGGTTGACCTCGGGATAACCCAGCGGCGCGATGTTGTCGAAGTGGCGGATGAATTCGTTCTCCAGGCTGCGCGCATAACGGCCCGAGAAGGCGCGCGTGACGATGGTCTTGGCGAACAGCTGGTTCTTCATCGCGCCGCGATGCGCCGGGCTGGTGCCCGCCTCGTCGCTGAGCAACAGCGCGGTGCCGACTTGCGCGGCCACCGCTCCCCTGCGCAACACCCCGGCGACGTCCTCGGCGGTGCCCAGCCCGCCGGCCGCGATGATCGGAACGTCGCGATGCGCCCGATGGATGCGGTCGATCAGTTGATGCAGCGATTCGCTCCCGGGTTCCATGTCGGGTGCGAAGGTGGCACGGTTGCCGCCGGCGTCGGGGCCCTGGACCACCAGGCTGTCCGCACCCGCGGCGACCGCCACGCCCGCCTCATACAACGAGGTCACGGTGACCATCACCAGCAATCCCAGCGCGCCGAACCGGCGGATCACGTCCGGTGAGGGGACGCCGTAGGTGAAGGACACCAGTTCGGGACGCAAATCGGCGACCACCTCGAGCTTGCGTGCCCAATCGTCGTCGTGACCGTACTCGGGGCGCCCGACGTGCACCTGGTAGTGCTCGGCGACCCCTTCGAGTTCGTCGGCGTAGAAGTCCAGTGCCACCCAGTCCGCGACGCTGGGTTGCGGCACCAGCAAGTTCACCCCGAGCGGACCGGTGGTCGCGGCACGCGCCGCGGCGACATCGGCGGCGAACTGTTCGGCGCTCAGGTAACCGGCGGGCACGAAGCCGAGGCCGCCGGCGTTGGACACCGCCGCCGCCAATGCCGGGCTGCCGGGCCCGCCCGCCATCGGTGCACCCACGATCGGGACCGGGATGTCCCAAAAACCCAGTACCATCCGGCTACTCCATTGACGACCAGCGCCAGCAGGACGCGAGCAACGAGGCAGACATTTGAACTACCGTACCATCGCCCGAAGTTGTTGCGGCAGTGATCGTTTGGACGCATACGGACCCATGACAGCCGCACCGTAACGCTTGGTCAGCAACCGGTTTGCCACGGCATTGACCTCGTCGACGGCGACGGCGTCGATCTTGCGGAGAGTGTCCTCGATACTGCGATGCTTGCCATAGTTCAACTCGCTGCGACCGATGCGGCTCATACGAGAACTGGAGTCTTCCAGCCCCAGGACGATCCCGCCACGCAACGAGCCTTTGGCGATGCGGCATTCCGCCTCGGTGATGCCGTCGCGCGCCACCGATTCGAGCACCGCGCTGGTGACCCGCATGACGTCGGCGAACCGCTCGGGCAGGCACGCGGCGTACACCGACAGTGCGCCGCTGTCGGAGAACGTGTCGACCGACGAGAACACGGAGTAGGCCAGCCCGCGTAATTCGCGAACCTCTTGAAACAACCGCGAGCTCAGCCCACCGCCGAGCGCGGTGTTGAGCACCGACAGCGCCCAGCGGTGCTCCCAGCCGCGGCCGGGCGTACGCACACCGAGCGACACGTGGGTCTGCTCGGCGTCACGCTTGGCTACCGTCAATGCCGGCCGGCCGGCGATCCGCCCGCTCCCTTTGCGCGGCGCGATGGGTGGGCGCCCGCGCACCAGGTGCGACCCGAAGTGCTGGCGGACCAACGCCACCACCTCGTCGTGGTCGACGTTACCGGCGACCGCCACAACCATCCGTTCCGGTGTGTAGCGCCGGACGTGAAACGAGTGCAGCTGGGCGCGGGACATCGCCGACACCGATTGCGCGGTCCCGATAACCGGCCGTCCGACCGGATGGTCCCCGAACAGTGCCGAAAGGAACATGTCCCCGAGCGCGTCCTCCGGGTCGTCGTCGCGCATCGCGATTTCTTCCAGCACGACGTCGCGTTCCACCTCGACGTCGTCGGCGGCGCAGCGGCCGTTGAGGACGACGTCGGCGACCAGGTCGACGGCCAGCGCCAGATCGGTGTCGAGCACGTGCGCGTAGTAGCAGGTGTGCTCTTTGGCGGTGAACGCGTTCAGCTCGCCACCGACGGCGTCCATCGCCTGGGCGATGTCCACCGCGGTGCGGGTCGGCGTCGACTTGAACAGCAGATGCTCGAGGAAGTGCGCCGCGCCCGCCACGGTGGCGCCTTCATCCCGCGAGCCCACGCCCACCCATACCCCGACCGACGCGGACCGGACGGCGGGCAGGTACTCGGTGACCACCCGCAGACCGCCCGGCAATGTGGTGCGCCGCAACGTGTCCTGCGGCCCCGGCGACGCCTTGACGACCTGCTTACCCCGCCGCAAGGCCCCCACGCGAGGCGAGCGCGCGCCGGCCGCGTCGTCAGCTGCTGGCTGTCGCGGCATCGGATGGCGCGGTCTCCGGGGAATCTGCCGCGGGTGCTGCGCCGTCTGCTGAGTCCTCTTCGGCGACCAGGACCAGCGAGATCTTGCCCCGCTTGTCGATGTCGGCGATCTCCACACGCAGTTTGTCGCCGACGTTGACCACGTCCTCGACCTTGGCGATGCGCTTGCCCTTACCGAGCTTGGAGATGTGCACCAGCCCGTCGCGACCAGGCAGCAGCGACACGAAAGCACCGAAATCCGTTGTCTTGACTACGGTTCCGAGGAATCGCTCGCCGACCGTCGGCAACTGCGGGTTGGCGATCGCGTTGATCTTGTCAATCGCGGCCTGGGCGGAGGGGCCGTCGGTCGCGCCGACGAAGACGGTGCCGTCGTCCTCGATGGAGATCTGCGCGCCGGTCTCCTCGGTGATCGCGTTGATCACCTTGCCCTTGGGTCCGATGACCTCACCGATCTTGTCGACCGGAACCTTGATGGTGGTCACACGCGGGGCGTACGGGCTCATCTCGTCGGGCGCGTCGATGGCCTCGGCCATCACCTCGAGGATGGTCAGGCGCGCGTCCTTGGCCTGGGCGAGAGCACCGGCGAGCACCTGCGACGGGATGCCGTCGAGCTTGGTGTCCAGCTGCAGGGCGGTGACGAAGTCCTTGGTGCCCGCGCACTTGAAGTCCATGTCGCCGAACGCATCCTCGGCGCCCAGGATGTCGGTGAGGGTGACGAACCGGCGCTCGGACTTGCCGTCCAGCTCGACGTCATCGGACACCAGGCCCATCGCAATGCCGGCCACCGGAGCCTTCAGCGGCACACCGGCGTTGAGCAGCGCCAGCGTGGACGCGCAGACCGAACCCATCGAGGTCGAACCGTTGGAGCCCAGCGCTTCCGACACCTGGCGGATGGCGTAGGGGAATTCGTCGACGCTGGGCAGCACCGGAATCAGCGCCCGCTCGGCGAGGGCCCCGTGCCCGATCTCGCGGCGCTTGGGTGAGCCCACCCGGCCGGTCTCACCGGTCGAGTACGGCGGGAAGTTGTAGTGGTGCATGTAGCGCTTGGTGGTCTCGGGTCCCAGCGAATCGATCTGCTGGGCCATCTTCATCATGTCCAGTGTGGTGATGCCCAGGATCTGGGTCTCGCCGCGCTCGAACAGCGCGCTGCCGTGCGCCCGCGGGACGACGGCGACCTCGGCCGCAAGCGCCCGGATGTCGGTGACACCGCGGCCGTCGATGCGGAAGTGGTCGGTCAGGATGCGTTGGCGCACCAGCTTTTTGGTGAGCGAACGGAAGGCCGCCGAG
The DNA here is from genome assembly GCF_002102355.1 of Mycobacterium sherrisii. Taxonomy (GTDB): domain Bacteria; phylum Actinomycetota; class Actinomycetes; order Mycobacteriales; family Mycobacteriaceae; genus Mycobacterium; species Mycobacterium sherrisii. The sequence goes on from NZ_LQPT01000040.1 coordinate 50,918, forward strand.
ATCTCCTTCTCCCGGCCCTCGTGGGCCCCGTTGTCTCCCGCGAGCCGCGCCAGCACTTCCGCCTTGAGCTCGTCGGTGCGCGCATCGCGCTCAGCCTTGCTCCCGATGGTCAGGGCCTTGGCCAGCTCGTCGGTGGCCACCGAGGCGACCGAGTAGTAGACGTCCTCGGCGTAATCGGGGAACGTGGGGTACTCGCCGGTGGGCTTGGCGGCGGCGCCGGCCAGCTCCTGCTGCGCGGTGCACAGTGCGGCGATGAACGGCTTGGCGGCCTCAAGTCCTTCGGCCACAACGGTTTCCGTCGGGGCCTGAGCGCCGCCCTCGACGAGCTCGATGACGTTCTCGGTGGCCTCGGCCTCGACCATCATGATCGCGACGTCCTGGTGGTCGCCTTCGCCGACGATGCGACCGGCCACGACCATGTCGAACACCGCGCGCTCGAGCTGCTCGACGGTCGGGAACGCGACCCACTGGCCGTCGATCAGCGCGACCCGCACACCCCCGATCGGGCCCGAAAACGGCAGGCCGCTGAGCTGGGTGGACGCCGACGCGGCGTTGATCGCCAGCACGTCGTACAGGTCGTTGGGGTCCAGGCTCAGGATCGTCACCACGATCTGGATCTCGTTGCGCAGGCCGTCGACGAACGACGGACGCAGCGGCCGGTCGATCAGTCGGCAGGTCAGGATCGCGTCGGTGGAGGGACGTCCCTCCCGGCGGAAGAACGAGCCGGGAATGCGGCCCGCGGCGTACATCCGCTCCTCGACGTCGACCGTCAGCGGGAAGAAGTCGAAGTGCTCCTTGGGTGACTTGCTTGCGGTCGTCGCCGACAGCAGCATGTTTTCGTCGTCGAGGTAAGCGACGACGGAACCGGCGGCCTGCAGGGCCAGCCGACCGGTCTCGAAACGAATGGTTCGGGTACCAAAGGACCCGTTGTCGATCGTGGCGGTCGCTTCGAACACGCCCTCATCAATTTCAGCTACAGACATGGGTGTCCGTACAGCCTCTCTGGGTTATTCAGCTATTTCGCGTCGTCATGCGCGAGTACCCCGAGAGCTACCCGAGAGGAGAGTCTGAATGCGGCTACGGCCGTCGATCGAAGCAGCCGACCTGCCCCAGATCCGGAGAGCCCGGCTGCCACTACCGAAGACCGCCCGATGCAGACTGGGCTGCTCTGACGAACAGGCGTAGTGACACGCTGGAACGGAACGCGCGGATCTGCGCGGACCGCACCGTTTGCTCGGGCCAGACGGCCCAGAACGCTCTTACTCTACACGGGCGAACGTCGCCCGACGGAACCGTGCGTCAGCGACGCAGGCCCAAACGGTCGATCAACGAGCGGTACCGCTCGACGTCGATCTGTGAGATGTACTTGATCAACCGGCGGCGGCGCCCCACCAGCAGCAACAGACCGCGCCGCGAGTGGTGGTCGTGCTTGTGCACCTTGAGGTGCTCGGTCAGGTCGGCGATGCGCTTGGTCAGCAGCGCGATCTGCGCCTCCGGCGAACCGGTGTCGGTGTCATGCAGGCCGTATTGGCTCAGAATTTCTTTTTTCTGCTCGGCAGTAAGCGCCACGAAGAGATCTCCATCAATTGGTCCGCGATCGTTACTTGTCAAGGCCCGGCCACCGCGAACCGCAGCACGCGCCGATGTCGTCCGGCAGTTTAGCAGCGGTTCGGCGCGGGAGCTAACCGCCGGGGCGGCGGATTAGTCCGAGAGCAGGGCGCGGGTCCGTTCGGTGTCGGCGCCGATCTCGTCGACGAGATCCTGCACCGAGTCGAACCTGCGCTGGCCGCGGATGCGCGCGACGAAGTCGAGGGCGACGTGCTGGCCGTACAGGTCGGCGCTGGTGTCCAGGACGAACGCCTCGACGGTGCGGGTGCGGCCCGAAAATGTCGGGTTGGTTCCGACGGATACGGCGGCCTGGTAGCGCTCACCTGGGATTACGGTGCCGGTGGCCGGGCCGTGACCGAGGACGGTGAACCATGCGGCGTACACGCCGTCGGCCGGGATGGCCGAGTACATCGGCGGTGCCACGTTGGCGGTCGGGTAGCCCAGCTCGACTCCCCGGCCGTACCCCCGCACGACGACACCTTCGACGCGGTGCGGGCGTCCCAGCGCCTCGGCGGCCGCCGCCATGTCGCCGGCGTCGACGCAGGAGCGGATGTAGGTGGAGGAGAACGTCACGGTCTCGTTGCTGTGATGTTCGGAGAGCAGGGACATCGACTCCACCGAGAACCCGAACCGGTCACCGGCCTTGCGCAGGGTGTCGACGGTGCCAGTCGCCTTTTTGCCGAAGGTGAAGTTCTCCCCCACCACGACCTCGACGACGTGCAGGTGCTCCACCAGCAGCTCGTGGACGTACCGCTCCGGGGTGAGCTTCATGAAATCGGTCGTGAACGGCATCACCAGGAAGACGTCGATACCGAGTTCCTCGACCAGCTCGGCGCGCCGGGTCAGGGTCGTCAGCTGGGCGGGATGGCTGCCCGGATAGACCACTTCCATCGGATGCGGATCGAAGGTCATCAGCACGGACGGCACGCTGCGCGCCCGGGCGGACTTCACCGCGTGGGCGATCAATTCGGCATGACCGCGGTGCACACCGTCGAACACCCCGATCGTCAGTACACATCTGCCCCAGTCAGTGGGGATCTCATCTTGGCCGCGCCACCGCTGCACGATCGCAAGCCTACGGTGCACGGCCGCTCGATGCGCCGATGGATGCCGATTCCGCCCATCGGCGGCCCGTCCGGCCACCGGATCAGAGATAGTTTGCCTAAACTTTGCGGTTGTGAGTGCTGACGACGAGGCTGGCGGTCTCACCGCGGTGGGCCAGGACTACCTCAAGGTCATCTGGAATGCCCAGGAGTGGTCTCCGGACGGCACTCCGCAGAAAGTCAGCACCAAGATGCTGGCCGACCGGATCGGCGTATCGGCCAGCACCGCGTCGGAGTCGATCCGCAAACTCGCCGAGCAGGGGTTGGTCGACCACGCGAAGTATGGCGCGGTCAGCCTGACCGAAGCGGGTCGGCGGGCGGCGCTGGCGGTGGTTCGCCGGCATCGGTTGCTGGAAACGTTCCTGGTCAACGAGCTGGGTTACGGCTGGGACGAGGTGCACGACGAGGCCGAGGTGCTCGAGCACGCGGTATCGGAGCGGCTGGTCGCGCGCATCGACGCCAAGCTGGGATTCCCTCAGCGCGACCCGCACGGCGACCCCATCCCGGCCTCCGACGGCCAGATACCCACCCCACCGGCGCGGCAGCTGTGGGCGTGTGATGACGGCGAGAGCGCAACGGTGGCGCGCATTTCCGACGCCGACCCCGAAATGCTGCGCTACTTCTCCAGCGTCGGGATCAGCCTGGACTCGCGGCTGCGGGTGCTGACCCGGCGGGAATTTGCCGGGATGATCTCGGTCGCGATCGAATCGTCCGATGGCGCCGAGACCACCGTCGATCTGGGCAGTCCGGCAGCCCGGGCGGTCTGGGTCGTGGCCTAGCTTTTCCGCTCGCGCCCAACGTGTTCTGGTGGCGACATTTCGCCCGATTTTCCACCCTCAGAGCACGTTCGGCGCGACAGCCTAGCCGCCCAGTAGACCCCTGGCGATGTGGGTCACCTGCACCTCGTTGCTGCCGGCATAGATCATCAGGGACTTCGCATCCCGCGCCAGCTGCTCCACCCGGTATTCGGCCATGTAGCCGTTGCCGCCGAACAACTGCACGGCCTCCATTGCCACCTCGGTGGCGGTCTCCGATGCGTATAGCTTGACCGCCGACGCCTCGGCCAGCGTCAGGGGTTTACCGGCCTGCTGACGCTCGATCGTCATGAACACCATGTTCTGTACGTTCATCCGGGCGATCTCCATCTTCGCCAGCTTGAGCTGGATCAGCTGAAATTGCCCGATGTTGCGGCCCCACAGCGTGCGGGTTTTGGCGTAATCCACGCACAGCCGATGACACTCGTCGATGATGCCGAGCGCCATCATCGCGATCCCGATCCGCTCGGCGGCGAAGTTGTCACGGGCACTATCGCGGCCGTCGCCGCCGGCGGGCTGCTCGCTCTCGCCGAGCAACCGGTCCCGGCTTAGCCGAACGTTGTCGAAGAACAGTTCGCCGGTGGGCGAGGACATCATGCCCATCTTCTTGAACGGTTTGCCCTGAGTCAGGCCTTCCATTCCCGCGTCGAGCACGAAAACCAGCACCGGCCGATTCCGCTTGCCTTCCTTGTCCAGGCCGGCGTCGCCCTCGTCCAGCTTGGCGTAGACCACCAGCACGTCGGCGTAGGGGCCGTTGGTGATAAAGGTCTTCTGCCCGTTGAGGATGTAGTCTTCGCCGTCACGCTTGACGTAGGTCTTCATGCCGCCGAACGCGTCCGATCCGGAGTCCGGCTCGGTAATCGCCCACGCCGCAATCTTTTCCAGCGTCATCAGCTCCGGCAGCCAGCGTTCCTTCTGCGCAAGGGTGCCGCGGCTGGCGATGGTCGCCGCGCCCAAGCCGAGGCTGACCGACGCGGTGCTCAGCAATCCGATGCTGACCCGGGCGATCTCGGAGACCAGCACCGCTATCGTCGAGCCCTGGACCCCCATGCCGCCGGAATCGGCTGTGGCGTCCGGCTTTTCACCGTTTTGCCGGGCGCGCTCGCGGTCCAGCATCTTCTTGACCGACTCGGCGGCCATCGCGTCGAGGCCGAACTGGCTGAAGAATTTGCGCGCGATCGGATACGGCGACAACCCACCGGTTTCCAGCTCGTCCAGATGCGGGCGGATCTCCTTATCCACGAACTGACGAACGGCATCCCGCATCATCAGGTCGGTTTCGGACCATTCGATCATGGCGTCCTAACGCTCGGCCCGCTGGTAGGCGGTGACGACGGCGGCCCCGCCCAGCCCGATGTTGTGTTGCAGCGCGGCGTTGACGTTGTCCACCTGACGCTTGTCGGCCTGTCCGCGCAGCTGCCAGTTCAGCTCGGCGCACTGCGCCAGCCCGGTCGCGCCCAGCGGGTGGCCCTTGGAGATCAACCCGCCGGACGGGTTGACCACCCAGCGCCCGCCGTAGGTGGTGTCGCCGTTGTCGATCAGCTTGGGCGCCTCACCCGCACCGCACAGCCCGAGGGCTTCGTAGAGCAGCAGTTCGTTGGCCGAGAAGCAGTCGTGCAACTCGATCACCTGAAAGTCCTCCGGGCCCAACCCGGACTGATCGTAAACCCGTTGCGCTGCTTGCACATTCATGTCGTAGCCGATGAGGCCCTTGGCGCTGCCGTCAAAGGTGGACTTGAAGTCGGTGGTCATGGCCTGCCCGACGATCTCCACCGCCTGGCCGGCCAGCCCGTGGCGGTCGACGAATCTTTCCGAGGCCAGGATCGCGGCACCGGACCCGTCCGAGGTCGGCGAGCACTGCAGCTTGGTCAGCGGGTCGTAGATCATCTTCGCCGCCAGGATGTCGTCGAGGGTGTACTCGTCCTGGAATTGCGCGAACGGGTTGTTCACCGAATGCTTGTGGTTCTTGTAGCCGATCTTGGCGAAGTGTTCCGCGCTGGTTCCGTACTGCTTCATGTGCTCGCGGCCCGCCGCGCCGAACATCCACGGCGCCGCCGGGAAGGCGAACTCGCTGATCTCGGCCATCGCCTTGACGTGCTTGTCCATCGGGTTGGTGCGGTCTTCGTAAGTCGTGGCCAGCGATCCGGGCTTCATCTTCTCGAAGCCCAGGGCGAGCGTGCAGTCGGCCAGCCCGCCCCGAATCGCCTGTGCTGCCAGAAACAGCGCAGTGGATCCGGTCGAACAGTTGTTGTTGACGTTGACGATTGGGATGCCGGTCAACCCCAGTTCGTAGAGGGCGCGCTGCCCGGCGGTCGACTCGCCGTACACGTAGCCGACGTAGCCCTGCTCGATTTTGCTGTAGTCGATGCCGGCGTCGGTCAGCGCATTGGTGCCCGACTCCCGTGCCATGTCCGGGTAGTCCCAACCCCCGCGACGACCCGGCTTCTCGAACTTGGTCATGCCGACGCCGATGACGTAAACCTTGTTGGACATGCGCGCACCTCCGGGCCATGGGGTTGTTGACACCCGTCTAGTCGGCAGCTTAGCCGTGCCGCGTTGGTTGCTGGAACCCCCACTAGCGACGTCGGGATCCGGTGCTTATCGCTCGCCGTTTGCGTAGGCTCGAACCAATACCGACGACGAAGGATGCACGACATGAAGGCAACGGTGACTCCCCAAGCCGCCACCGCTATCGCCGACATCGCCGCGCGCCACGGGCTCGCACAAGAGTCGGTGCTGGCCATGCTGGTTGCCCTTCGCGCCGGTGGCGGCACCATGGCCCAGTTCAGCATCCCGGAACTCGGCGGGAACGGGCAATGGATGCGCGGGGGAATGACGATGGTCGGCGACATGTTCGACAACGCGCTCAAGGCGCGCGTCGACGCGCTGTGCAACGAGTTGGTCCAGCTACTGTCCAGCACCGAGGTGTTTCCCCCTGCGGCCGCCCCGCCGCTGGGCGGACTCGGCTCGAACAACTGGTGGCCGGCCGAGCTCGGGGTGCCGAGCGCGGTCGGCGGGCAAAACGACGTGCGCTACGCGTTCTTCCCGGGCACCAGACGTCTCGTAATCGAAACCAACGGTGTCACACGGATTTTCGACACCGCCGAGCATCGAATCGCAGGTGTGCAACAGCAACAGGGGGGGGCGGGCGGCTCGGTGATTTTCACCAGTCAGTTGGGCAGCTTTGGCGTTTCGAGTTTGCGTGAGGTGGGCGGGCAGCCGGCGGCCGCAACGCCGCCTGCCGCGCACCAGCCGCATTTTCAGTCGCAGTACCAGTCCGGCCCGCCGCCGCAGGCCGCGCCCGAACCGCCGGCACCCAGGCCGGCTTCCGGCGGTGCCGAAGACCCCGCGGCGATCGTCGCTGCAATCGAATCACTGGCCGGGCTGCATCAGCGCGGCATCCTGTCCGACGAGGAGTTCGCGACCAAGAAAGCCGAACTGCTGGGCCGACTCTGAGCGCTCCTCAGCACTTCCAGTCCTGCATCGTCGCGGGGCCCCACCCCATTGCCCCACTCCTCCTCAGCACTTCCAGTCCTGCATCGTCGCGGGGCGGAGGACCACCGCTGGCTTTGTCCGCGACCCTTCGTCGCGCAGCAGTGCAATCACCCGGTCTTCGGGATCGACGGCGGCATAGACCCCGTCGATTCCCGCCGACGAAAGCGGCCGGCCGTGCCGGGTCGCCTCGACTTCCTCGGGCGTGAGGACCCGCCGCGGGAACACCAGCAGGCACGCCTCATCCAGCGTCCAGCTCAGCTGCGGCCGTTCGGCCAACTCGTCGAGCGACCGGGCCCGGTCCAGCTCGAAGCGCCCCACCCGGGTGCGCCGCAACACCCGCAGGTGCCCACCCACGCCGAGCGTGCTGCCGAGGTCGCGGGCCAGCGCCCGGATGTAGGTGCCCGCCGAACAGTCAACCTCGACCTCCAGATCTATCAGTCCCCCGTCGCGGCGGATCGACAAAATCTCGAACCGGTCGACCCGCACCGGACGCGCCTTGAGTTCGACCTGCTGACCGTCGCGGACCAATTGGTAGGCGCGACGACCCCCGACCTTGATCGCGCTGACCGCTGACGGCACCTGTTCGATGTCGCCGCGGAGCCCGCCGACGGCGGCGGCGATCTGCTCATCTGTGACATGCGTGGCCGAAATGGTTTGCCGGAGTTCACCTTCGGCATCCTCGGTGGAGGTGGTCTGGCCCAGCCGGATGGTGGCCGAATACGACTTCGCCGAGGCCGTCAACAACCCGAGGATCTTGGTGGCCCGGTCGATCCCAATCACCAGCACACCGGTGGCCATCGGATCCAACGTCCCGGCGTGTCCCACCCGCCGGGTCGCAAAGATGCGGCGGCAACGGCCCACGACGTCATGGCTGGTCATACCGGCCGGCTTGTCCACGACTACTAACCCCGGGCCGCAGGGCCCGCCGGAGTTTTCGGTCATAGCACGATCGCGGTGAGCACAAGCCCACGCTCGACCGACCAACGTCCGCTCAGCTCGGTCAGCGGCGGCCCCGACAACGCCTCCGGGTCGATCAAAATCCGGGAGACGAACGTACCGGTCCTCGCGCCAGGGCCGTCGGCCTCGAAGCTGATGTGGGCATCCTCGAAACCCAACCACCGCTTGGTCAGCGGAAACCATGTCTTGTACGTTGCTTCCTTGGCGCAGAACAGGATTCGATCCCAATGCACACCGGCCGGCATGGCCCGCGGAATCTCGCCGCGCTCCGCGGGAAGGCTGACCGCGTCCAGCACACCGTGCGGCAACTCGTCGTGCGGTTCGGCGTCGATCCCGACCGAACGCACCGAACTGCTGCGCCCCACCACGGCACCCCGATACCCCGTGCAATGGGTCAGACTGCCCACCACACCGTCTGGCCAGCACGGTTCGCCCTTGTCGCCCTTGAGAATCGGGACCGGCGGCAGGCCCAGCTCACCGAGCGCGACCCGGGCACAGTGCCGCACGGTGACGAACTCGTTGCGCCGCTTGGCCACCGACTTGGCGATCAACGGCTCTTCTTCGGGCAACGGGGTCAGTCCGGGCGGATCGGAGTACGCCTCCGAATACGCCATGTCCTGCATAACCGGTAGCACCGACGACACCAGCATGTCGGCGGTCATCGGGACTGCCGTTGCTGCAACCGCTCCCGGAACTTCGCGGACTGCTCGCGCATCTCCTGGGTGATGGTGAAGTGTCCCCCGAACTCGTTGAGGTAACCCGGGGCGTACCGCGGATCGGGCAGCACCTGCCGCAGCCAACTGAACGGCTTGCGGCGGCGCCACTCCCGGGGGTAGCCCACCGAAACCTCCTCGAAGCGCACGTCGTCATACCAGGTGGTGCGTGGGATGTGCAGATGACCGTAGACCGAGCAGATCGCGTTGTATCGCGTGTGCCAGTCGGCCGTCTTGGCGGTGCCACACCACAGCGAAAACTCCGGGTAGAACAACGCGTCGCAGGGTTGGCGCACTAGCGGGAAGTGGTTCACCAGAACCGTGGGCGTCATCCAGTCGAGTTGCTCGAGGCGGGCGCGGGTGATGTCCACACGTTCCCGGCACCACGCGTCGCGGGTCGGATAGGGCTCCGGCGACAGCAGAAACTCGTCGGTGGCGACCACGTTGCGATCGCGCGCGATCTGCAGACCCTGGGCCTTACTGAGCGCCCCGTCCGGCAAGAAGGTGTAGTCGTAGAGCAGAAACATCGGCACGATCGTGGCCGGGCCGCCGCGCTCGGTCCATACCGGAAACGGATGTTCCGGGGTGACGATGCCCATCTCGTCGCACATGTTGACCAGATAGTCATAGCGCGCCTTGCCGAAAACCTGGTTGGGATCGCGATTGGTCGTCCACAGCTCGTGGTTGCCCGGCACCCAGATAACCTTGGCGAACCGGCGTCGCAGCAGGTCAAGCGCCCAGCGGATCTCGTCGGTGCGTTCGGCGACATCACCGGCGACGATCAACCAGTCGTCCGGAGAGGACGGATACAGCGACTCGGTGACCGGCTTGTTGCCCAGATGACCCGTGTGCAGATCCGAGACCGCCCACAGCGTTGGTTGGGAGGTTGGTTGGGAGGCCTGCTGGCCTCCGTCGGTCGAGTCCCGGGTCACCACGAATAACCAGCCTAACGACTCGGCGGCCCGCGCCCGGTCCCGCCGGCCCGTTGGACACCGCCCCGGGCGGGGCCAAGCACCCCGGCTCGGGTTTAGCTGTGACCCCGCGCACGTGACTTGTACACTCCCGGCAAGGACCGCCGAGGGTAGGGGGTGTCATGTTCACCAAGGTGCGCCTGATCGGGGCGCTCGGCGCGGTGACGACAGCGGTCGTGCTGGGTTGGCAGGCTGCGCCGCCCGCACCGACCGGCGGCGGCAACACCTTTCAGCTGCGGTCGACCGCGCTGCCGCTGGAAACCACGATGAAGAGTCCGATCATCGCCACGACCGACCCGCGGCCGTTCGACGCGTGCGAGGACATCCCCTTCGACGTGCTGCAGCGGCTGGGCCTGGCCTTCACCCCGCCCGAACACGAGGACGGTCTGCGCTGCCACTTGGACGCGGGCAACTACCAGCTGGCCGTCGAGCCGATCATCTGGCGCACCTACGAACAATCGCTGCCGCCCGACGCGCTGGAGACGACGATCCAGGGACACCGGGCCGCGACGTACTGGGTGCTCAAGCCGACCTACCACAACAGCTACTGGTACTTCTCCTGCATGGTGGCGTTCAAAACCAGTTACGGCGTGCTGCAGCAGGCCCTGTACTTCTCGACGGTCTACTCCAACCCCGAGGTCGACTGCCCGTCCACCAATCTGCAACGGGCCAACGATCTCATCCCGTATTACAAGTTCTGACCCTCCCGGAACAGCAAACGCTCCGGCCTTAACCTGGTGGGCGTGAGCATGACTTCGACGCGTCCCGGTGAACCGGCGCTGCGCACCCTCGGCCAATTCGGCGGCAACGCGTTGGGCCGGGTGCTGGGTCTGCGCCCGGCCACCACCGGCTACACGGTGAACCGGGTCGAAGTGCCGATGCGTGACGGGGCGCGCCTGGTCGCCGACCACTACGCGCCCACCACCTCCAGTCCCGCCGGGACCGTGTTGGTGCGCGGTCCGTACGGCCGCGGGTTTCCGTTCTCGCTGCTGTTCGCCCGGCTATATGCCTCGCGTGGATACCACGTCGTAATGCAAAGCGTGCGTGGGACTTTCGGGTCCACCGGGCAATTCGAGCCGATGGTCCACGAGGCCGAGGACGGGGCGGACACCGTGGCGTGGCTGATCAATCAGCCCTGGTTCACCGGCCGATTCGCCACCCTTGGACCGTCGTATCTGGGCTTCACGCAGTGGGCGATCTTGCAGAACCCGCCGCCGCAGTTGGCCGCGGCCGTCATCACGGCCGGTCCCCACGATTTCGCCGCCTCGGTGTGGGACACCGGATCCTTTGCGGCGGGCGACTTTTTGGGCTGGAGCGACATGGTGGCCCATCAGGAAGATCCGGTGCGCCTCAAGTCCGGCCTACGCCAGCTGCGGGCGCCGCACCGGGTGGCGCGCACGGTGGCCGAGGTGCCCTTCGGGGCGGCGGCCCGTCGCATGCTCGGCAGCGGGGCTCCGTGGTTCGAGTCGTGGGTGGAAAACACCGACCCGGAACTTCCGTTCTGGGAGCGGTTGCGGTTCGGCGCGTCGTTGGACCGCGTCGAGGTCCCGGTGCTGTTGCTGGGCGGCTGGCAGGACATCTTTTTGCGCCAGACCGTTCGGCAGTACCGCCACCTGCGCGGGCGCGGCGTCGACGTGGCGATGACCATCGGCCCGTGGACGCATACCCAACTGCTCACCAAGGGACTGTCCACCGGCGTGCGCGAATCGCTGGACTGGCTGGACACCCACCTGGCCGGGATCTCAACGCTGCGGCGACCGAGCAGGGTTCGGGTGTGCGTAACCGGCCAGGGCTGGCGAAACCTGCCGGACTGGCCACCGGTCACCACGCAGCGCGCGTTGTATCTGTGGCCCGGCCGCCATCTGCACGACGCGCCACCCGACGGTGCCGGGCTGGCACCGGTGACCTTCCGCTATGACCCCGCCAACCCGACGCCCACCATCGGTGGTGCGCTGTTGGCCCCGGTCGGCGGGTACCGCGACGACAGCCGGCTGGCCCGGCGCGACGACGTGTTGACATTTGACACCGCAACACTTTTGGACGACTTGTGCGTATACGGCAACCCGGCGATCGAACTGCAGCATAGTTCCGACAAGCCCAATGTCGACGTGTTCGTCCGAGTCAGCGAGGTCGACGCCAAGGGCCGATCTCGCAATGTGAGCGACGCCTACCGCCGGCTGGGCACCCCGGCCGAGCTCGTCCGCATCGAACTCGACCCGGTCGCGCACCGTTTCCGCGCCGGCTCCCGCATCCGAGTGCTGATCACCGGCAGCTGGTCGCCGCGGTACGCGCCGAACCTCGGCACCGACGAGCCGCCGCTCACCGCCCGCCAGGCAAAGCCGGCCACCCACGCCATCGCCTACGGACGCTCCCGGCTGCTGCTTCCGGTCGGCCCGGCGGAGCTGTCAGCCAACGGCGGCGCGGACCCGGGCGGCCACCCCGGCTAACACCGCATCGTCGTGGATCGGCGTCCCCAATGCCGGCCGGGCGGGCAGCCGCACCCAGCTGGTGCAACCCCCGTACTCCGGGCTGCGGGTCAAATGTATCGGTTCGAGCAGCGCGGACACCGAGACCACCAGTGCGGCGACCTTGTGCTTGGGCCGGAAGTCGAGCCGGTCGGCCCGCACCGACTCCGCTGTCCAGATGTGCAGGTCCTCGATCTCCCCGAGCCGTTCCGGTCGGTTAACCGCCACTGCGGCAACCACTTTCGCAGCAGCTCGGATCACCAGCCGGTCTTCGGTGCTGTCGGCGGCCGCAGGTGCCAGCAGATCGCGATGCTCGGGCCGCACCCGCTCTTCGTGGCTGTGGGCCACCGTGGGGAACAACAAGAACTCCGGTGCGGCCACCTCGAACCGCTTCTCTGCGATCCCGCCCTTGCGCAACAGCACATATTGCCGACCGTCCAAAAGCGCGTGCACGGCCGCGCTCCACTCCTTGAGGGCGGGAGTCGTTGCGGTGAGCGTCATTTCGATGCGGCCAGCCGGGCCCGGACCTCGGGCCGACGCAACGGCGGGACGGTCTTGGGCGGTTGCCGCCGCGGCGGCAGCGCCTCGAGCAACCGCGTCGTGGTCTGGGTGACCTCGGCGACGGCGGCCTCGAACGCCTCGGCGTTGGTCGCGGACGGGTGGTCGATGCCGCTGACCTTCCGCACATATTGGCGCGCCGCCGCCGCGATCTCTTCCGCGCTGGCCGCTGGCTGCAAACCGCGCAGTTCGGTGATGTTCCGGCACATGGTTCCACGATAGGCGGGTTTTCCCGTTCAGTCGGATCGGCCCGGCCCGGCCCAGCAACATATGAATTTTATATGAGTGGGCTTCGGAACCGCCGCCGCCAGTGGCCGAATGAATACTGTATACAACGTTGCGCCCGAGGCGCTATGAGATCGGCGACATATCGCAAGACCACAAGCGAGGCAGGCATGGACTTCGGGGCGTTACCACCGGAAGTGAACTCCGGCCGGATGTATTCGGGCCCCGGTCCTGGGACTCTGCTGTCCGCGTCCGCCGGGTGGGAGGAGCTGGCCGTCGAGATGCACATGGCGGCCGGCCGATGCGAGGCCGTGATCGCCGAATTGATCAGTGAATCCTGGACGGGTCCCTCGTCGATGGCGATGACCGCCGCGATACTGCCCTACACCGCATGGGTGCGAGACACCGCCACCCAGTGCGAGGAAGTCGCGACGAAGGCCACCGCTGCCGCCTATGCCTACGAGACGGCCTTTGCGATGACAGTGCCCCCGCCGCTCATCGCCGCCAACCGGGCACGCCTGGCCGCACTGGTGGCCAGCAACCTGATCGGCCAGAACACGCCGGCCATTATGGCCACCGAGGCCGAGTACGCCGACATGTGGGCCGTCGACGCGGCAGCGATGTACGGTTATGCGGCCAATGCTGTTGCGGCATCCGGACTCTCGGCCTTCACGGCTCCCCCATGCACGGCCGAGGCGAGCGGGCCGGAAAGCAGCGCGCAGGGCGTGTCGGCCAAGCTGTTGCAATCGGCGGCGACCACTTTGCAAGGCATGTCCGGACCCGGTTCCGGCGCGTCGACCACGCTGAGCACGACGGGGCCGCTGGCCTCGTCCGGGCTGTCCGGGCTCTCCGGCCTTTCGCCGTTGGCCATGCTGTCGCGAGTGGCCAAGACCTCCGGCAAAGCCGTCCCTACCACCACCAATGCCGGAATCCAGAGCGCGTCGCAGCTCGCCCTGGCGATGCACAGCCTCGTCGACGTCAGTAGCGGTAGCGCTCCCGAAATCGGCACCAGCGCATTGGGTTTCGGCTCCGATGGTTTCGGGTTGAGTACCGACATCAGTGGGTTCGCCCTGGATTTGGCCGGCTCCGGTCTCGAGTTGGTGGGCAGCGACTCGCTGTTGGGTGTCGAGGAAGCCCTCCCCGAATTGGGCGCGGTCGGGCCGCTGGGTGCTCTGGATCAGCTTGTCGATCCCTGGGCGGCGGGATTGGGCGGTGACCCCGCGGCGGGTCTCGGGCAGGCCTCCCACTTGGGAACCCTGTCGGTCCCACCTGGTTGGCTCAACGCGGCTTCGGGACCTTCGGCCTCGCCCGCCGCCGGCCCGGATGGACATCATTCGGCGCCCGGGGCCCCGCACAAACACCACGCCAAGCTCCCACCCGGCGGCATGGTGACGCACGCGTCCGGCAGCGCGGCTCACCGAGTGGGCGTGCCGACCACCCTCATGCCCCGTTCCCCGATCGGCGGCTGAGGTGAAACCCTGTTCGCTGTTATGACGGCCCGCTTCACTTTTCGTCATAGCGGGCGGCTTCGGTGCGCTACGCGAATTGCTGTTCTGCTCTTACCGCCCGGTGGCGGATGTGATGGATGCGTTCTTCGCGCCGGACTACGAACACCGCGACGACGGAAAGACCTCGGCTGCGCACGCCGAGCCAGGCGCGCTTACAGGTGCCCAATGCCGAAGACCGCACGGCAGCCGAACTGTCTTACCCCTTCATCAGTTCGCCGACGTGCGCGACGACGGAATCCGCGAGTCCTCGCAAGTCGTAACCCCCCTCGAGGATCGCGACCAGTCTTCCGTCGCAATGCTTTTCGGCGGCGTTCAGCAACTCACGGGTAACCCAGCCGAAGTCGTCGGCGGTCATCGTCAGTGAGCCGAGCGGGTCACGTTCGTGCGCGTCGAATCCCGCCGACACCAGGATCAGCTCCGGAGCGAAGCCCTCGAGGGCGGGCAATATCCGTTGCTGGAATGCCGCACGCAATTGCGCACCGCCGTCGCCGGGGCGCAGCGGTGAGTTGAAGATATTGCCGACCCCCGTTTCGCCGACGGCACCCGTGCCCGGGAAGAGCGGCATTTGGTGGGTAGACGCGTACAGCACGTCGGCGTCGGAGTAGAAGATCTGCTGCGTGCCGTTGCCGTGATGCACGTCGAAATCGACGATCGCAACCCGCTGCACACCATGCTCGCGCTGCGCGTGCCGCGCGCCGATGCTGATGTTGTTGAACAAACAAAAACCCATGGCCCGTTCTGTTTCCGCGTGATGCCCCGGTGGCCGGCACGCCACGAACGCGTTTTGCACGCGGCCGGTCAACACGCTATCGATCGCCTGCAGCGTGCCGCCCACTCCGCGCAGCACCACCTCCCAGGTCGACGGCTCCATCATGGTGTCGCCGCCATCGAGGTACACATAGCCCCCCGCGCCCCCCGCGCCCCCCGTACCCTCGGCGCCCTCCGCCGGGCGAGCGGCTTCGAGCTCGTCGACGTAGCGGTTGGAATGCACGTAGCGTGTCGTCGCCAGGTCGGCAATCTCCGCACGCTCGCGCACCAGGGTGTCGAATTGCGGCTGGCGCAGCGCCGCTTCCACCACGCGGTAACGGTCCGGACGTTCCGGATGTCCCCCCGCCGTTCGATGCTTGGCGAAGCTCGGATGGTCCAGCAACAGGGTGGGCATTGGGTGGACCTCCTTCGGTCACGAACTGCCGACAGCGCAGCGGTGTGCGGTCCGGATCGGCTACGCAGCCGATGCTAGTGTGCGGTGTTCCGACGCCCCAGCGTGATTGATTTTAGATATCAAACCGACGGTCCGCGTTCGGCGAACGAATGCGGCTGCGCCTGCCAGGACCGGGTGCTGTCCCGGATCAGTTGCTCGGTCACCCGGATCAGCAGTTCGGCGGCGTTGGCCGTGCAACGCGTCAGATCCGGCTCCACTTCGTTGAGCGTGCGCACGGCGCCGAAACCCGCGGTGCGGGCCTGGGCGCCGGTCAAGCTCGAGATCCCGGCGACGGCGAAGGTCGGGATACCGTGCGCGTGCGCGTGGCGGGAAACGCCCACCGGCGCCTTGCCGCGCAACGACTGGTGGTCGAGGGACCCCTCCCCGGTGATGACCATGATGGCGCCCAACAACTTTCGATCGAGCTCGACCAGGTCGAGGATCATGTCGATGCCGGGTTTCATCTGGGCGCCCAGCACGGCCAGCGCGCCGAATCCCACCCCGCCCGCGGCACCGGCGCCCGGCGCATTCCGGCGGTCATCGCCGGTCACCCGTGCCACCAGGTCCGCCCAGTGCGTCAGGCCGCGGTCCAGTTCGGCGATCTGATCGGCGCTGACGCCTTTTTGTGGTCCGTAGACGGCGGCGGCGCCGAGCGGCCCGCACAGCGGGCTGTCCACGTCGGCGGCCAGCGTGACGGTGGCCGTGCTCAGACCCGGATGCAGCCGGCTCACATCGAGACGGGCAGCATCGGCCAACCCCTGTCCGCCGGATGCGATCGGAACGCCGTGGCGATCCTGCACCTCGGCGCCCAGCGCCATCAGCATCCCCACACCGCCGTCAGTACTGGCGCTGCCGCCCACCGTGATCACCAGATCACGGCATCCGTCGTCGAGCGCCTGGGCGATCACCTGCCCCAACCCGTAGCTCGTCGCCGTCATCGGCGCCATCGTGTCGCCCGGAAGTCGCTGCAGGCCACAGATATCGGCCATCTCGATGACCGCTCGCCCATCCTTGCGGGCATACCCGGTACGCACGGGAGCACCGGTCGGACCACTCGCCTCCGCGTCGACCGGCTCGAATCCGGCCGCCACGACCGCGCTCAGCGTGCCTTCTCCCCCATCCGCGACGGGGCAGACGATCGGCGTCAGTTCCGGGTTGGCCCGATTCACCCCCTGGGCCATTGCCCCCGCGGCCTGCTCGGCCGTCAACGAGCCCTTGAACTTGTCTGGCGCCAGCACGATGTTGCCCCGCATCAGGAGACCATCCCATCAAGGTTGAGCCGCAAGCAGACATTCCGTCAGACGGAATCTGACTTCCGTCTGAACAAACCTGACATACCCGCAGAATTGGTGTCAAAAGTTTCTTAGCCGACACCCGGCCTCCCATCCAAACTGCTTATCAAAGACGACAATTGGCGTTGTCGGCAGCGCGGCCGGAGTTGACAGCAATAGTGGTATCGCCTTGACTAATTCCGTATTCCGATGCGGCGATTCCGCATCGCGGAACCACGCTCTTTCGTGACGTGCGGCGGGCCCGTTCAGGGGGCACGCCGGCTCCTCGCGGTCTAAGCAGGAAAGGACAGCATGGCTACTGCGACCTATACGGTGAACTGCTCGATCCTCTTCACCGACCTACCCGTACTGGAACGGCCGGCCGCCGCGCGGGCGGCAGGCTTTGAGGCAGTGGAATTTTGGTGGCCGTTCATCGAAGCGACACCGCCTGAGGCCGACGTCACGGCCTTCATCCGCGCCATCGAAGAGGCCGGCGTGCAGTTGTCCGGTCTGAACTTCTTTGCCGGTTACATGGCCGGCGGCGACCGGGGCGTTCTGTCCGATCCCGCCCTGACCACCGAATTCCGCGACAACGTGCGGGTGGCGGTCAGCATCGCCGAAGCCCTGGGCACCCAAGCCTTCAATGCCTTGTACGGCAACCGGATTGAAGGTGTGGCCCCCGACGTTCAAGACGACGTGGCGGCCAAGAACATCGCCTACGCCGCGCAGGCCGCGCAGCGTATCGGCGCGACGGTGCTCATCGAGCCGGTCAGCGGTGCGCCGCTCTACCCGCTCAAGACCGCCGCCGACGCCGTTGGCGTCATCGACCGCGTCAACGCGGAGGCCGGCACCACCAATCTGCGCCTCCTGGCGGACTTTTATCACCTGTATGTCAACAACGACGATGTGGTCGCGGCGGTGCAAAGCCACCGGGACCTGATCGGGCACATCCAAATCGCCGACGCCCCCGGACGCGGCGAGCCCGGCACCGGCGAGATCCCGCTGGGCGAGTACTTCGAAGTCCTGGGGTCGGAGTACGGCGGCTACATCGGCTTGGAATACAAGCCCTCTCGGGAGGACACCTTCGACTGGTTGCCGACCTCCGAACGGGGGCGCGGCGGCTTCAACGTCGAATCACTGAACACACTAACAGGAACGAGGAATCGGTGAGCACGATCGCATTTATCGGGCTAGGCATCATGGGCAACCCGATGGCCTGCCACTTCGCCCGCGCGGGACACACGGTCATTGGCTACAACCGCTCGCCGGGCCGGGCCGCGGCGCTGATCGAGGCGGGCGGTACGGAGGCGGACTCGATCGCCGAGGCGGTCAAGAACGCCGACGTGGTGGCCGTCATGGTGCCCGACTCGCCCGACGTCCAAGCCGTATTACTCTCCGAAGGAGGGGTTTTCGCCAACGCCCGGCCCGGGACGCTGGTGATCGACTTCTCCTCGATCCGGCCCGACATCACCGCGCAACTGGCTAAGGAAGCCACCGAACGCGGGTTGCGCCTCATCGACGCGCCGGTGTCCGGTGGTGAGGCCGGCGCCAAGAACGCGACGCTGTCGATCATGGTCGGGGCGACCGACGAGGACTTCGCCGCCGCCAAACCCTTCCTCGAGGTCGTCGGCAAGACGGTCGTGCATGTCGGCCCCAACGGGGCGGGCCAGACCGTCAAGGCCGCCAACCAGCTGATCGTGGCGGGCAACATCGAGCTGCTGGCCGAGGCGATCAACTTCCTGCGCGCCTACGGGGTCGACCTGGAGGCGGCCGTCAAGGTGCTCGGTGGCGGCCTGGCCGGCTCGGCGGTGCTTGACCAGAAGGCGTCAAAGATGTTGGCGCGCAACTTCGATCCCGGCTTCCGGATCGAACTGCACCACAAGGACATGGGTATCGTCACCAGCGCGGCCCGGGAGGCCGGCGCGGCGATCCCACTCGGTGCCGTCGTCGCACAGCTGATGGCGTCGGCCCTGGCCAACGGTGACGGGTCGCTCGACCACTCCGGCCTGTTGCGCGGTGTGGAGCGCCTGTCCGGACACACCGAAGGTGGCACCCAATGACCCGGATGCGTACCGTCGACGCGGCGGTGAAGATCCTCGAAATCGAGGGTGCGACCAAACTATTCGGCCTGCCCGGCGCGGCGATCAACCCGTTCTACTCGGCGATGCGGGCCCACGGCGGAATCCAGCACGTGCTGGCGCGCCACGTCGAGGGCGCCAGCCACATGGCCGAGGGATACACCCGCGCGGCACCGGGCAACATCGGTGTGTGCATCGGCACCTCGGGCCCCGCGGGTACCGACATGATCACCGGTTTGTATTCGGCCAGCGCGGATTCCATCCCGATCCTGGCCATCACCGGCCAGGCCCCGGTGAACAAGTTGCACAAAGAGGACTTTCAGGCGGTCGACATCGCCTCGATCGCGGCGCCCGTGACGAAGATGGCGATGACGGTTCTGGAACCGGGGCAGGTTCCCGGAGCCTTCGCCCAGGCGTTTCATCTGATGCGCTCGGGCCGTCCCGGTCCGGTGCTGATCGACCTGCCGATCGACGTGCAGCTGGCCGAAATCGACTTCGACCCAGAGGCTTACGCTCCCCTGCCGGTCTACAAGCCCTCGGCCACCGCGGCGCAAATCAGCAAAGCCCTCGATATGCTGTGCAGCGCCCAACGCCCGCTGATCATCGCCGGCGGCGGCATCATCAACGCCGACGCCTCGGCACTGCTGATCGAGCTGGCCGAAGTGCTCAACGTCCCGGTGGTGCCGACGCTGATGGGCTGGGGAACCATTCCCGACGATCACCGGCTGGCCGCGGGCATGGTCGGGTTGCAGACCGCGCACCGGTATGGCAACGCCACGTTGCTCGAATCGGATTTCGTCATGGGTATCGGCAACCGGTGGGCCAACCGGCACACCGGCGGGCTCGAGACCTACCGCCGGGGTCGGCGGTTCGTCCACATCGACATCGAGCCGACCCAGATCGGCCGAGTGTTCTCCCCAGACTTCGGCATCGTCTCCGATGCCAAGGCGGCGCTGGAACTACTCGTCGCCGCGGCCCGTGAGCGCCGCAGCGCCGGTAGCCTGCCGGACTTCACGGACTGGGTGAGCGGTTGCCAGGAACGCAAGCGCACGATGCACCGCAAGACCCACTTCGACGACATCCCGATCAAGCCGCAACGCGTCTACGAAGAGATGAACCGGGCGTTCGGCCGGGATGCGCGGTACGTCACGGCCATTGGTCTGTCCCAGATCGCAGGCGGTCAATTCCTGCAGGTGTTCAAGCCGCGGCATTGGATCAACTGCGGCCAGGCCGGACCCCTGGGGTGGACGGTGCCCGCCGCGCTCGGCGTGGTGGCCGCCGATCCGTCGGCCACGGTGGTGGGGCTGTCGGGTGACTACGATTTCCAGTTCCTGATCGAAGAGCTCGCCGTCGGCGCGCAGTTCAATCTGCCCTACGTCCACGTCGTGGTGAACAACTCCTACCTGGGGTTGATCCGGCAGGCGCAGCTCAACTTCGACATGAACTACTTCGTTTCGCTGGCGTTCGATAACATCAATGCCCAGGAGTCGGAAGACACCGACCTACCAAAGGGCTATGGAGTCGATCATCGTCGCGTGGTGGAAGGGTTGGGCTGCAAAGCGATTCAGGTCTCTGACCCCGACCAGATCGCACCGGCGCTGGCTCGCGCCCAGCAACTCGCGCGTGAGCACAAGGTTCCGGTGGTGGTCGAGATCTTCCTGGAGCGCATCACGAACATCGCGATGGGCACCGACATCGACAAGATCACCGAGCACAATGAACTGGCGGCCACCCTCGATGATTCGCCCACTGCAGCAATGTTGTTCGACTAGTTCATCGCCCGCTAGACCGTGACCCGATGAGCGAAGACGACCGCCGGAGCGGGGTTCAGTCAGTAGAGCGGGCTTTCGGGGTGCTGGAGATCCTGGCCGCCATGGGCGGGACAGGGGCACTAGGTGAACTTGCGGCACGCGCTCATCTGCCGCAACCCACCATGCACCGTTTGGTGCGGACCCTGCTGAGCATGGGGTATCTACGGCAGCTGCCCAACCGGCATTATTCGTTGGGGCCGAAGCTGATCCGCCTGGGCGAGAGTGCCGGCGAGCTGATCGGCATGTGGTCCCGGCCGCACCTCGGCGAGCTGGTGGAACGCACCGGCGAGACGGCGAACATGGCGGTGATGGACAACGACATGGCCGTCTACGTCGCTCAGGTCCCGTCCCCCCATTCCATGCGGATGTTCACCGAGGTCGGCCGGCGCGTCTACCTGCATTGCACGGGGGTGGGTAAAGCGCTGCTGATGCAGCTGCCCGACGACGCATTGCGTGCCCTGGTGGCGCGCACCGGGATGCCGGCGGCCACCGAGAACTCGCACACCACCCCCGACGGGTTGCTGCAAGACATCACGTTGTGCCGGGCCCGTGGCTACGCGGTCGACGAGGGCGAGCAGGAAATCGGTGTGCGGTGTTTTGCCGTGCCGGTGCCCGACGCCCCGTCACTGACCGCGATATCGATCTCGGGTCCCGCGGTGCGGGTCACCCTGACGTCCGCGCCCACGATCACGCCGTTGTTGAAGCGCGTCGCCCACGACATCTCCTCGACGTTCCACAACGGCGCCGCCTGCTAACGCGGCTCACTCGGTAGCGGCGGCGTTGGCGGCCTCGGTCGCGGCATACGAATTCGCGCTGGCCGCCATGGTTTTGACCAGGCTGTCATGGACGGCCGAGGCTTGCGCGCTAACCGCCTGATACATGTGCGCCTGCATGCGCAACTGTGCCGCGAGCAGTTGCGACACCTCGTCCGCGGCCGCGGGAACCACACCTGACGTGGGTCCCGCCGCCGCGGCGTTCTGGGCGTCCATCGCCGCCCCGACGGCGCCCAGCTGCGAAGCCGCCCCTGCCAAAGCCTCAGGATCGACGTTGACGAATGACATGTGCTGTTCTCCCTGGGGTCGAAACGGTCAGCCGTAGACGCGGCTGGCGGCAGCGTTGCCGCCGAGGTGGGCGTAGCGCTCGGCGACCGCCCGGAGTCGCCGCCGTACCACCCGGGCCGCAGCCAGGATCACCTCGCCGGGGAAATCCCGGCGTTGCTCGTTGCGGCCGGCCCAGTACGGGGCTTCGCCGCGGTCGATCGCGGCTTCGGCCTCTTCGACGATGCGTGCCATCGTGGCCACGGTGTGGGCGGGATAGGCGCCGACACTGGTTTCGGCGGACAACATTACGGCGCCCGCGCCGTCGAGCACCGCGTTGGCGACGTCGGAGACCTCGGCCCGGGTCGGCCGGCGGTCGGAAACCATCGAGTCGAGCATGTGCGTGGCCACGATGACCGGCTTGTCCGCGTCGCGGCACAGCCGTATCACTCGCTTTTGGACCAGCGGAATCTGTTCCAACGGCATCTCCACACCCAGGTCACCGCGGGCCACCATCACGCCGTCGAACGCGGCGACGATCGCCGGCAGGCACGAAACGGCCTCCGGCTTCTCCAGTTTCGCGATCACCGGCACCCGCCGGCCGACCTCGGTCATCACGTCGTGAGCCAGTTCGACCTCCTCGGGAGCGCGCACGAATGACATGGCGACCATGTCCACGCCGAGCTGCAGTGCGAACTTCAGATCGGCAATGTCCTTGTCGGACAAGGTCGGAGCGCTCACGGCGATGCCGGGCAGCGAGATGCCCTTGTTGTCACTCACCGGCCCGCCGTGGATGACCTCGCACCCGATGTCGGCCCCGTTGACTTCCACCACCGCCAGGTCGATCCGGCCGTCGTCGACGAGCAGCCGGTCGCCGGTTTTCACGTCCGCGCAAAGACCCCCGTAGGTGGTGGAGACGCGGTCGTGATCGCCCGGGCAGGTGTCGGTGGTGATCGAAACTTTCTCACCGGCACTCCAGACCACCGGCCCGTTGGCGAACCGGCCCAACCGGATCTTGGGTCCCTGCAGGTCCGCCAGCACTTGAACGGTGCGGCCGCGGCTGGCCGCGATCTCGCGGACCAGATCGTACAAGGCCGAGTGCTCGGCGTGGGTGGCGTGGCTGAAATTCAAACGCGCAACGTCCATTCCGGCGTCGATGAGTTCGGCCAGACGGGGAGCGGTCGCGGTGGCGGGTCCGAGTGTGCAAACGATCTTGGTGGTGCGCATCAAAGGTGTCCTTTCCCTTAGCGTCCCTTAGCGTCCCTTAGCGCAACGCCGCTTGTGGTTGTTGTTGCACGATCCCGTCACCGGGTGAGGGGGCCACCCCGCAGGTACGCGCGAGGAGACCGGTGGCCGCGTGGACGGTGCGCAGCGTGGGGGCGGGCGCCTTGGTCAGGTCGGCGAGTTCCACCACCGCGGAGACGATCGCGTCGAGCTCCAGCTGCTTGCCCGCTTCCAGGTCTTGCAGCATGGAAGTCTTGTGATGGCCGACGTTTTCGGCACCCCGCAGCCTCTTCTCGATCGAGATGTCGGGCGTGCAGCCCAATCTGGCCGCGATGTCCAGCGTCTCCTCCATCAGCTGGATCACCACCTGGCGCGTGTTGGGGTCCTGGCACATTTCGACCATCGTGGCTCTGGTCAACGCGCTGAGCGGATTGAAGGCCACGTTGCCCATCAACTTGATCCAGATGTCGTCGCGCAAGTTCGTTTCCACCGGGCATTTCAGGCCGCCGGCAATCATCGCCTCGCTCAGCGCTGTGCACCGCTCGGACAGTTCGCCGGAGGGTTCGCCGATGGAAAATCGAGTCCCCTCGAGGTGGCGGACCACGCCGGGCTCGTCGAGAACCGTCGCCGGGTAGACCACGCAGCCGATTGCCCGCTCCGGCGCCAAGACGGCACTGGTGGCGCCGCCCGGATCGACCGCTTCGATGCGGTGTCCCTCGAACGGGCCCGCCAACCGGTAGAAGTACCACCACGGAATTCCGTTCTGCGCGGCGACAACCGCCGTATTCGGTCCCATCAACGGCTCCACCAACGGACCGCAGGTGGGATAGCTGTGTGCTTTGAGCCCCAAGAAGATGTAGTCGACCGGCCCCACCTCCGCTGGGGAGTCCGTGACGTGAGGATGAGCTACGAAGTCGCCGCGCGGGCTCAGTACGCGTACTCCGTTTTTCTGCATGGCTCGCAGGTTGTCGTTTCGCGCGATCAGGTGAACGTCAGCACCACCGCGGTGCAACGCGGCGCCCCAATATGCCCCGATCGCTCCGGCTCCTACGACTGCAATTCTCATGAATTCTCCTCTGCATCCGGCATACATTGAGTCGCTCTACGACTATGGCCAGGCTAAAACATTATTGCATACAGTATGCGATCCTTGTATGTTGTAGCCATCGCGCTCTCGGCGGGAGGCCGGGATGGCACCGCGCCCGGGCGCGTCGTACGTGCCTTTCGGCCAATCAAGAAAGAGGAATATGCCTGCGATAGGAGTGCCTCGCGAAATCACCGATGGCGAAAGCCGAGTCGCCCTGGTACCCGCCGTCGTCGAACGCTTGCGGGGTGCCGGCCACGAACTCATCGTCGAGACGGGCGCAGGTGAGGGAGCGTTGTTCCACGACGAGGACTACAAAAAGGCCGGCGCCGTCATCGGCGACCCGTGGTCGGCCGACGTAGTGGTCAAGGTGAATCCGCCGACCGAGACCGAGATCAGCCGGATGAAGCAGGGCGCCTACCTGATTGGGTTCCTCGCGCCCCGCACCCGGCCCGAGGTCGGTGCGCAACTGCGACGCGCCGGGGTCACGGGCTTCGCCATGGAGGCGGTCCCCCGGATCTCTCGCGCACAGACCATGGACGCGCTATCTTCCCAAGCCAACGTCGCGGGATACCAGGCGGTGCTGTGTGCCGCGCAGTGTTTGACCCGCTTCGTCCCGATGATGACCACGGCCGCCGGAACAGTTAAGCCGGCAACGGCCTTGGTGCTCGGCGTCGGGGTGGCCGGGCTGCAGGCACTGGCCACGGCGAAGCGACTCGGCGCCCGCACCACCGGTTTCGATGTGCGTCCCGAGGTTGCTGACCAGGTCCGCTCGCTGGGCGCCAAGTGGCTGGACCTCGGTGTCACCGCGGCGGGCGAGGGCGGGTACGCCCGCGCGCTGACGCCCGAGGAACAGGCCGACCAGCAACGCCGGCTCACCGAGGCGATCCCCGGCTTCGACGTGGTCATCACCACGGCCCTGGTCCCCGGCAGTCCCGCACCCCGACTGGTCACCGCCGAAGCGGTACGCCAAATGCGTAGCGGCAGCGTCGTGGTCGACCTGGCCGGCGAGGCAGGCGGCAACTGTGAACTCACCGTGCCGGGCGAAACGGTACGGCGACACGACGTGACAATCTGTGCGCCACTGAACCTTCCGGCGACCATGCCCGAACACGCCAGCGAACTCTATGCGCGCAACATTCAGGCCCTGCTGGAGCACATGCTCAGCGGCACGGGCACCCCCGACCTCGCTGACGAAATCCTGGACGCTTGCTGCGTCACCAAGTCCGACAACGAACGCACGGAGACCCGATGACACTCGTGGCCAACCTCGCGATCCTGACGCTGGCCGGCTTTGTCGGCTTCGCCGTGATATCGAAGGTTCCCAACACCTTGCACACTCCATTAATGTCTGGTACCAACGCAATTCACGGCATCGTGCTGCTTGCCGGCCTGGTACTACTGGGCCAGTCGGCCACCGACGCGTTCGACCGAGTGTTGCTGGTCATCGCGATCGCTTTCGGCGCGATCAACGTCGTAGGTGGATTCCTCGTTACCGATCGCATGCTCAGCATGTTCAAGAAGAAGCCCACCGCTCAGGCTGGAAAGGTTGCGTCTTCGTGAATGACGTTATCGCCGTTCTCTATATCGTTGCGTTCGCCCTGTTCATTCTGGGCCTGTCGGGTCTGACCGGTCCGCGGACGGCGGCGCGCGGCAACCTCATCGCCGCCGTGGGCATGACGATCGCGATCGTGGCGACCTTGCTGACCCCGGGCACCACCAACTGGTTACTCATCGCACTCGGCCTGATCCTCGGGACGCTGGTCGGCGTGCCCGCGGCCCAGCGGGTCAAGATGACCGCGATGCCTCAGATGGTGGCGCTGTTCAACGGCGTCGGCGGCGGCGCGGTGGCCCTGGTCTCGTGGGTGGAGTTCCGCGACAGTCACTGCTACGCCGCGGTGCCGGCCTACGTCGCGACCGCGTCGCTGTTTGCCGCGATTGTCGGTTCGCTGTCGTTCTGGGGATCGTTGATCGCATTCGGCAAACTGCAAGAAGTCTTGCCCGGCAGGCCCATTGGCGTGGGCCGGGCCCAGCAGCCGCTCAACCTGCTGCTGCTGGTCGCCGCCGTGGGATGCGCGGGGGCGATCGGATTCGGTCAGCGCGGGCAGCTGCTGTTCATCGGTGTGCTGGTCTTCGCGGCGGTGCTCGGCTTCATGGTGGTGCTGCCGATCGGCGGCGCGGACATGCCGGTGGTGATCTCGTTGCTCAACGCGCTCACCGGACTTTCGGCGGCGGCAACCGGGCTAGCCCTGGACAACACGGCGCTGATCGTGGCGGGCATGATCGTCGGGGCCTCGGGCACCATCTTGACCAACCTGATGGCCAAGGCGATGAACCGGTCGATTCCGGCCATCGTCGCCGGCGGATTCGGCGCCTCCGGCGCCGGCGCGGCGGGCGGGGAGGCCACCGGCGACCAGACCGTGCGCCAGACCAGCGCCGCCGACGCCGCCTTGCAGATGGGCTATGCCAGCCAGGTGATCATCGTGCCCGGTTACGGCATGGCGGTGGCACAAGCCCAGCACGCGGTGCGCGAGATGGCCGGGCTGCTCGAGGAACGCGGCGTGGAGGTCCGCCACGCCATCCATCCCGTGGCCGGCCGCATGCCCGGGCACATGAATGTGTTGCTCGCCGAGGCCGACGTGCCCTACGAACACCTCAAGGAGATGGACGAGATCAACGGCGAGTTCAGCCGTGCCGACGTCGCTCTGGTGATCGGGGCCAACGACGTGACAAACCCAGCGGCACGGTCGAATCCGGCCTCCCCGATCTATGGCATGCCGATCTTGGACGTCGACCAGGCCAAGTCCGTCATCGTATTGAAGCGATCCATGAATCCCGGATTCGCCGGCATCGAGAACGAACTGTATTTCAACGAGAAAACTTCGATGCTGTTCGGTGACGCGAAATCCTCGGTTGCCGAAATCACCGAGGAGCTAAAGGTTTTGTGAATCAACGGCGCGCGCAGCCGCAGATACTTGACCACCACGTCAGCGTGGCGGCAAGAAAAGAGCCGAGCATCGGCGGATGAAAGGAATCGAATTTCTATGTCAAAAGTGGTGTGCGTCCTTTACGACGACCCAGTAACCGGATATCCCAGCGAGTATCCGCGCGACGGTCTGCCCGCTCTGGAGCGTTACCCGGACGGGCAAACGTTGCCTACCCCGGAGGCCATCGACTTCACCCCGGGTACGTTGCTGGGCAGCGTCTCCGGCGAGTTGGGGCTGCGCCCCTACCTGGAGAGCCTCGGTCACGAGTTGATCGTGACCTCGGACAAGGACGGCGAGAACTCGGAGTTCGACAAGCACCTCGCGGACGCCGAAATCGTTATCTCGCAGCCCTTTTGGCCCGCCTACCTGACCGCCGAGCGGATCGCGCGCGCGCCCAAGCTGAAGCTGGCGGTCACCGCGGGTATCGGTTCGGACCACTACGACCTTGACGCGGCCATCGAGGCGGGCATCACGGTCGCCGAGGTCACCTTCTGCAACAGCATCAGCGTCGCCGAGCACGTCGTGATGATGATCCTCTCGCAGGTCCGCAACTACCTGCCGTCCTACAAGTGGGTCATCGACGGCGGCTGGAACATCGCCGACTGCGTGCAGCGGTCGTACGACCTAGAGGGAATGCACGTCGGCACCATCGCGGCCGGCCGGATCGGGCTGGCGGTGCTGCGGCGGCTGGCGCCGTTCGACGTGCACCTGCACTACACCGACAAGCACCGGCTGCCCGCCGAGGTGGAAAAGGAACTGAACCTGACCTTCCACCCCAGCGTCCAGGACATGGTCCCGCACCTCGACGTGGTGACCATCAACGCGCCGCTGCACCCCGAGACCCGCGGGCTGTTCAACGAAGAGCTGATCGGCACCATGAAGCGGGGCGCCTACCTCATCAACACGGCGCGCGCGCTGATCTGCGACCGCGATGCCGTCAAGCGGGCGCTGGAAAGCGGCCAACTGGCCGGCTACGCCGGGGATGTCTGGTTCCCCCAGCCGGCACCGGCCGACCACCCGTGGCGCACCATGCCCCACCACGGCATGACGCCGCACATCTCGGGTTCCACGCTGTCGGCGCAGACTCGGTACGCGGCCGGCACCCGGGAAATCCTGGAGTGCTACTTCAACGGCAACCCGA
Source organism: Mycobacterium sherrisii (assembly GCF_002102355.1). Classification (GTDB taxonomy): domain Bacteria; phylum Actinomycetota; class Actinomycetes; order Mycobacteriales; family Mycobacteriaceae; genus Mycobacterium; species Mycobacterium sherrisii. Next base: position 79,170 of record NZ_LQPT01000040.1, read on the forward strand.
TTCGCGACGAGTACCTCATCGTCGACGGCGGCGCGCTGGCCGGTGTCGGGGCACGCTCCTACACCGCGACCGCCAAGTCCGGCGCGGCCTAGGACGAATTGTCCTCTGGCATCCAGCTAATGCCGACGGCGCCGGTTGAGACGGTGCCGAAGTTGACGGGGTTGGCGAGCAGATCGATCGCTCGCCAGCCCCGTTTTTTTGCCGGGACCCACGTCCACGGGCGCGCCCGGCGGCCGCAGCGGCTGCACAGCGGCCCGAATTCCGCGCCGGTCAGCAAACCCCATGGACCCGGCCGGGTTTATTGCATCTCGTATGCACACTTGGCGTCGCCAGCGTTTTTGGTGGGAAACTGCTGCGCATTTCACAGTGTCAAAGGCCGACGATGGAACGGACCGGATTGTATGCTGTCTACGAAAAACATCGAATGGGGAGTGAATAATTCATGGTCACCACCGGCGCGCGAAATGGGGCGGGGTCGCGAATGAGGCTGGAGCGTCCGGCGCCGTTGCGGGAGGCCGCCTACGAGGCGCTGATGGAGCTGATCATCACGCGTGAGCTGCGCCCCGGACAGCATCTGGTCGAAAACGAGTTGGCCGCTCAACTGGGTGTGAGCCGGCAACCCATTCGAGAGGCCTTGCAGCGCTTGCAAAGCGAGGGCTGGGTCGACCTCCGTCCGGCGCTGGGCGCGTTCGTGCACGTCCCCACCGACGCAGAGGCGGACGAGCTGTTGAGCGTACGCACCTTGCTGGAAGCCGAGTCGGCCCGGTTAGCCGCGCGCGGTGCCAAACCGGCCGAGGTGGAGCGGTTGTGGGAGCTGCACCAAACCGGCGAAAAGGCACTCGCCGGCGGTGACAAGGAAGCCCTTGTCACCGCCAACGATGCCTTTCACTCCCATATTGTTGCGATGTCGGCCAATAGCGTCCTGGCGAACCTCATCGGCCAGGTCGGCCGCCGGGTCCGGTGGTACTACCAGCCGATCGCGCTATCCCGCGGCAAAGACGCGTGGGATGAACACGCCGAGCTGATCGAGGCCATCTCCGCACGCAGTGGCAAGCGTGCCGCGGACCTCATGCGACGCCACACCGAACGCACCCGCGAGATCTACCATCAGCGCCGTCAGGAGGCCGCTGATGGCGCCGAGGGCGTGGCCTGACCGACGACGTCGGAGACCGAGACATCCTTCGCCCGGCGTCCCGGCTGCCGCAACATCGCCGCGGTGAGAGCCGACAGCAGCGCGCTGGCCGCGGCCACCCAGTAGGCGCCGGTGTAACCCCACGCGTCAATCACGCTGGCACCCACGCCAATTCCCAGGATTGAGCCGACGAGCTTGGCGCTGTAGACGATGCCGTAGTTACTCGCGTTGTTGTTCTCCCCGAAGTAGTCGGTGGTCAGGGTGGCGAACAGCGGGTAGAAAGCACCGCCACCGAATCCGACCAGTACGGCGAAGAAGATGAACAAGATCTCGTTCTTGGCAAGCCCGGTGTAGAGCAGCCCGATCAGCGCGACGACGGACACCAGCAGCACCACCAACAGCGTCTGCTTACGGCCGATGCGGTCCGAGATGGCCCCGGTCGCCGCGCGGCCCACCCCATTGATGATCGAGAGGGCGCCCGCCGAGGAGGCCACGATCATCGCCCCGAAGCCGAGGTGCTTGGCGAACGGAACCATGTAGCTGATGCCGAACAGCGAGACGCCGGTGGTGATGCCCAGCGACAACCACATCAACGGCAGCTGGCCGGTCTTGATGGCCTCCACCGGACCGTACTGCCGGGCGGCCGGCGGGTTCTTCTGCAGGCTCTTGAGGCTCGAAGTCGCGGCGGCAGCGGCGTGCTGCAGCGGGTCGACATCCGCCGGCCACCAGTTCTTCGGCGGGTCCTGGAAGTAGTAGCCACATACCCCTACGACCACCAGCATGAAGGCCCCGACCAAGTCGAGTACCCATACGTAGGTGTTGGGGTGCAGCGCGTAGCTGAAGATGAAGATGAAAGGCACTGCGCCGTAAGCGAACCCGCCGCAAACGAAGCCGGTCTTCGCGCCACGCTTCTCCGGGTACCACTTACCGACGATGGTGATACCCGTCGAGTACACCAAACCGACGCCGCAGCCGCCACACAACGCGAACCCGAGGTAGGCGACCACCAAGTTGCTGCTGTGCGCCACGGTGATGAATCCCAGCGCCGACAAGACGGCAGCGGCGATCATCGTGGACCTGGCCGAGGTGATGCCCTTTTCCCTCAGCCGGCCGGCGGGATAGGCGACCGCTGCCTGGAAGACGGCCCAGACCGACAGCAGCCAAAAGGTTTCGGACAGGCTCCAGTGATGGGCATGACGCAGCGTATCGGCGGCGGCACCGTAACCGTACTCGAAGACGCTGACGGCCATCATCGCGATCCATGGCAGCCACACCATGGTCACCCGCGATCTACCGAGCAGTTCACGGTCGGTCTCGCCGATGCGATAGACGCGACCATTATCATCGACGACCTCGCGATAGGTTGCGAGAGTTGAAGACATCATTGACTCACTTTCTGAGAATGGACAGGAGGGGAGCACTCGACGGCCGCGTGCGCCGAACGACAGGGCCGCCGAGTCGATAGCATTCTGATGTCATGCGCGCCAGCGCCTATGGCGGTGCGCGCCCGGTGGTTTCGCGCGCACTTCGCACTCGGTACACCCCGCGGGGCGCGCACCACCGCAGCCGGCCAGCGATGAGCCATCTCGGTGCCTCACCGAGTTGCACGCGGTCAACTCCCACAACCGGGTCCTTTTTCGCCGAGCCAGTGGATCTCTAGATGCGTCTCGCGTCCCCGTCAGCTCGCGCGCTCAGACCACTCCCGCGCTTCTGAACTGCTCTACTTCCTCTGGCGAATAGCCGAGCTCCATGCAGATTTGCTGGGTGTGCTCCCCCAGCAGCGGCGGCCGCTCGATGTCGACGGGCGAGTCGGACAGCCGGAGCGGGCTGCCAACGGTCTTGAAGCTGCCACGCTCGGGATGCTCGACGCTGACGATCGTGCCGAGCTCGGTCAGGTTCTGGTCCTCGATGAGCTCCTTGGTGCCCAACACCGGACCGCAAGGAACGTTGATCGAGTTGAGTGCCTCCATCGCCTCGAACTTGCTGTGCCGCTGACTCCAGTCCTCGATGAGAGCAAAGACCTTGTCCAGCTTGGGCAGTCGGTCCTCGGGGGAATCCCAATCCGGATGTTCGGCGAGGTCGGGCCGTCCGATCAGACGTGCGAGCGGCGCCCACACCGCGGGCTGGATGATGACGTAAAGGTAGTCGTTGGGTCCATCGCCCTTGGTGCGCACCGCCCAGCCCGGCTGTCCCCCGCCGGACGCGTTACCCGCCCGCGGTACCTCGTCGCCAAAGTGCTCGTTGGGGTATTCGTGTAGCGGGCCGTGCGAGAGTCGCTGTTGGTCACGAAGTTTCACCCGGCAGAGGTTGAGCACGGCGGCTTGCATCGCAACCTCGACACGTTGTCCGCGGCCGGTGTTGGTGCGCTGCAACAGCGCGGCCAGAATGGCGGCGACGAGGTGAATCCCCGTGCCGGAGTCGCCAATCTGCGCGCCCGTAGCAGTGGGCGGGCCGTCTTCGAAACCCGTTGTCGCCATTGCACCGCCCATCGCCTGAGCGATGATTTCGTAAGCCTTAAAGTCGAAGTACTTACCCGGCCCGAATCCTTTGATCGACGCGTAGATCAAGCCCGGGTTGATTTCTTGTAGCCGCTCCCAACTGAAGCCGAAGCGGTCCACGACGCCTGGACCAAAGTTTTCCACCAAAACATCGGATCGAGCTACCAATCTGCTGAAGATTTCCTGTCCGTCTTCGCTTTTCATGTTCACGGTCACGCTGCGCTTGTTGCAGTTGAGCATCGTGAAATAGAGACTGTCGACGTCCGGGATGTCGCGAAGCTGGCTGCGAGTGATGTCCCCGCCCTTGGGTGTTTCGAGCTTGATGACGTCGGCGCCGAGCCAGGCAAGCATCTGCGTCGCAGACGGGCCCGACTGAACATGCGTCATGTCCAGGACTCGGACGCCGTCTAATGCCTTACCCATGAGATCTCCCTGAGAATTGTCGTGACAGGCGCGGAATGTGTAGCCCTCCACGCCGATTAAGCCGCCGCGCGTTGTGGTCTCGGGTGTCCCATGACGGGGATGCAATGCCCACCATTACCTCAACTTTCCGGGGCCTTTTCGCCCGGACCGCTACGCAGCGGAAGACTCCGAAGCAGTGACCGGGCTGCTGCAACGGCCGGGATTCGATTGTGCCTACTGCAGATTGTATACCGTATACGACAGGTGTCACGAAAACTCGCCCAATTGTCTAGGCCTAGCAACCACCCCCGCGGGGCCGCGAGTTCCCGGCCGCCGATTGAATGTCCGTGCCGGGCAGAGAATTAGCCGGACAAACTTCTTTGCCGAATAGCGTCGCGCCGGGGCGTGACACCGCCGACGGACTCGCCGCCGCTCGCATACCCATCTCCCCCTAGACACGCGCGGGTTAACCGGAGTACAAAGTGTATACAGTATGCAGGAGGAGACCATGATGACCACTGGAGATGGACTCTCGGTCCTTCAGATCAGAGCGCACGGGTGCTCGTACCGGATCGGCGAGCGACCACATGACATCATGGCCCGCTCCCGCAGCTGGATGCTCTGGCTGCCCTGGACGGCGATGGCCGCCATCAGCGTGCTCCAATTCGGCTATGGGGTGGCGGTGGTAGCGATGCAGCAGCCGGATCACCCCGTCACCGCCGGCGCCTTCTGGGTGTTGGCCCTATGGGTCGTTTTTCAGGCGGCCGCGTCCGCGGCCACCCCACCGCTGCGGCGACGCCTGGGCATCGGTCCGTCGACGGCGATGCTGATCGGCGCCGACCTGGCGGCCATGGGCCCATTGACCCTGTCGTGGACGGGTGATCTCGGGTTTACCACGCTCGGCTACTCGGTGCTGTCCGGCACTGGTGCCGGAATCGTTTATGCCACTTGTCTTTCCACTGTCGCGCGCTGGTATCCCGAGCAGCGCGGTGCAAAGGTCTCGCTGGTGTCCGGCGCCTTTGGTGGCGGCGCGGTCCCGTTCGTCATGTTGTTCGCACTGGTGCTGCACCCGCACAACCTCGACGCGGTGTTCACGGCGATCGGGCTGTGCGTGCTCGTCGTTGTGACGGTGTGCGGCGCCCTTTTTCAGGAGCCGCCGCCCTACTGGTGGCCGATCGAAGTCGACCCGAGACGCTGGGTCGTCGACAAACGGGTGAACCGCAGCCTGTTGGGCAATGCCCCGGCGATTCGGCAGTACTCACCCCTTGAGACGGCACGCACGCGCGCATTCCTGCTCACCTACCTCATTGCGGTGGTTGCCTCGGCGGCGGCGCTGCTGACCATCGTCTACATCCCCAGCATCGCGATCGCGCACGGTCTGCCGCTCGCCGTCGGCGCCGCCGCCGTTGCGGTGCTGGCACTGGTCAACGGCGGCGGACGGGGTCTTGCCAGCCATTACTCGGACCGATTCGGCCGGCGTCAGACGTTGAGCCTGGCGTTGCTGGCCGAGGGCATCGCCCTGTTGGGGCTGGCGTACTCGGCATCGACGGGTTCGTCCGCCGGGCTGATCGCGTTCGCCGCACTCGGCGGCTTGGCCGGCGGTGCCTTCTATTCGCTGTTCATCAATCTGGTCGCCGACTACTTCGGCGAGCACAGCGCGGTCGCCAACTTCGGGCTTGTCTACAGCGCCAAGATATTCGGCGGCCTGATCGGGGTGGGGCTGCCCGCGCTGTTGATTCCATCCGGCCGGCTGGACCTGGCACTGGTGGTCGGCGGTCTGATCTGCCTGTGCACCGCCATCGCGCCGCGACGGTTGCAGCGGCCCGGTTACCCCGTCTGCCGGCTGCCGAACTAGCCGCGCGAAATACCGACCCGTAACGGAGCGTGGCCCCGGGGATTCTGTTCCCCGGGGCCACGCTCCGTTCGCCGTCAAGGTCATCCGTCAAGGTTCGCGTCAGGTGGGGGCATAGCGCGCCGGGCGCAGGGGTGCCCGAGCAACCCTTCGACCACGGCAGGGACCATGGCAGGGACCACCGACACGGGCCACCAAGAGAGATGGCCCCAGGGAATAGATCCCTGGGGCCATCCCCGCCGCGACCCGGCGATTTGGGGAGCGCACCAAGTGCACGGCGATATTTCCGTTAGACTACGACCGAGCTCTTCCGCAGCGCGGCGATGGCGTCAGCGTCATAACCCAACTCGGCCAGCACCTCGTCGGTGTGCTCGCCCAGCAGCGGCGCACCCTTGATCTCGGGCTTGAAGGAAGAGAACTTGATCGGGCATCCGACCGTGAGGTACGTCCCACGGCCCTTCTGCTCGACCTCGACGACACTGCCACTCTTGCGCAGATCGGGATCCACGGCGATCTCTTTCATCGAAAAGACTGGCGCACAAGGCACTTCCCACTTACGCAGGATGTCGACGGCCTCGTACTTCGTCTTGTCGGCGAGCCACTTCTCGATCTCGGCGAAGATGTCGAAGATCTTGTCCTGGCGAGCCAGCGCGGTGCTGTAGCCCGGGTCCTCGGCCCACTCCGGGCGCCCGATGGCCTCGGCCGTCCGCTTCCAGTTCTGCTCCTGGATGGTGAAGTAGATGTAGGCGTTCGGGTCGGACTCCCAGCCCTTGCACTTGAGCACCCAGCCCGGCTGGCCGCCGCCGCCGGCGTTTCCGCCGCGGGGCACCGCGTCACCGAACGTGCCGTTCGGGTACTGCGGGTACTCCTCGAGGTAGCCGACGCGCTCGAGGCGCTGCTGGTCGCGCAGCTTGACCCGGCACAGGTTCAGCACGGAGTCCTGCATCGAGGCCGAGACCTTCTGGCCCTTGCCGGTCTTGTCCCGCTGGATCAGCGCGGTCAGAATGCCGATCAGCAGGTGCATTCCGGTGTTCGAGTCGCCCAGCGCTGCACCGCTGACGGTCGGCGGGCCGTCCCAGAAGCCCGTGGTCGAAGCGGCACCGCCGGCGCACTGCGCGACGTTCTCGTAGACCTTGAGGTCGTTCCATGACGAGTCGTCGTTGAAGCCCTTGACCGAACCGAAGATCAGTCGCGGGTTCCAGGACTGCAGTTTGTCCCAGGACAGGCCCATGCGATCCATCGCACCGGGGGCGAAGTTCTCCACCAGCACGTCGGCCTGGCGGACCAGCTTCTCCATCACCTCGAGGCCCTCGGGCGACTTCGTGTCGATCGCCAGCGAGCGCTTGTTGCTGTTGAGCATGGTGAAGTACAAAGCGTCGAGTTCGGGTATGTCCCGCAGCTGATTACGCGTGACATCACCACCACTCGTCCGCTCGACCTTGAGGACGTCTGCTCCAAACCACGCGAGCATCTGGGTGCAAGCAGGCCCCGCCTGGACGCCGGTGAAGTCGATGACCTTGATCCCGGACAAAGGCAGTTCGGCCATATCGGATTTCCTTTCTTTTCTGTGCTTTCCAGTTACCTTGTGTCGACGACCTGATCGGTAGGCCGACATGCCAACGCATTTCAGCCCTTGTTGGTGATCCCCTTCGGGTTGAGGTGAGCGATGTTGCCGCTCTCGGTTCCATCGGACGGGTCGATCAAGCAGTCGATCAGGGCCGGCCGGCCGGACGCCAACGCTTCGCGAAGCGCCGCGGCAACTTCTTCGGGCGTTTCGGCGCGGTAACCCGTTCCGCCGAACGCCTTGATCATGAACTCGTGGTGCGCCTGCAGCGACGTAGGAGCCGGATCGTCCTGGGAGCCGGATGCCTCATCGCCGCGGTAGACACCGCTGTTGTTCAGGATGACCGTGACGATGGGGAGGTTGTAACGGCAGATGGTCTCCAATTCCATTCCGCTGAAACCGAAGGCGCTGTCGCCCTCGATCGCCACCACCGGCTCACCGGTCTCCGCGGCCGCCGCGATCGCATAACCCATACCGATGCCCATCACGCCCCACGTTCCGCTGTCCAACCGGCGCCGCGGCCGGTACATGCCGATCGTGTTGCGCGCCAGGTCTAAAGCGTTGGCCCCCTCATTGACCAGGCAGACTTGTGGGTTGTCGTGCAGCACATCGCGGATGGCCTGCAGGGCACCCAGGAATTTCATCGGGTGGGCTTCCCGTGCGGCGGCGAGGCGGTCGGTCATCTTGGCGATGTTCTGCTTGGCCTTGCCGGACAGCTCTTCCCGCCATTGTGCCGAGGTGCTGATCTGACCGGGCTTGGACCGCTCCAGCAGCGCCTGCATCACCGAGCCGATGTCACCGACCAGTGGGGCAGCAATCGGCTGGTTGCTGTCCATTTCGCTGGCCTCGATGTCGATCTGGATGAACTTGGCGTCGGGGTTCCATTGCGGCGCATCGCCGTGTCCGAGCAGCCAGTTCAACCGCGCACCAACCAGCAAGACGACGTCGGCACGGCGCAGCGCCAACGACCGCGAGGTCGCCACCGATTGCGGGTGGTCGTCGGGCAGCAGCCCTTTGGCCATCGACATCGGCAAGTACGGCGCTCCGGTGCTCTCCACGAATTCCTTGATCTGCTCGTCGGCCTGGGCGTACGCGGCGCCCTTACCGAGAACGATCAGCGGGCGCTCGGCGCCGGCGAGCAGCTCGATCGCCGCGTCCACCGACTCCACGTTCGGCAATTGCTTTGGAGCAAGATCGACCACGCGCCACAATGTTTGGGCAGCAGCCTTCGCGTCGATGACCTCGCCCAGCACGGCGGCCGGGATGTCGAGGTAGACCCCGCCGGGACGCCCCGATGCCGCGGTGCGCAACGCCCGGGCGACACCGCGGCCGATGTCCTGGGCGCGGGATACTCGGTAGGCCGCCTTCACGAAGGGACGAGCTGCCGCCAGCTGGTCCATCTCTTCGTAGTCGCCACGCTGTAGGTCGACGAGATGCCGTTCGCTCGAACCCGAAATCTGCACCATGGGAAAGCAGTTCGTGGTGGCGTTCGCCAGCGCGACGAGTCCGTTGAGAAAGCCGGGCGCCGAAACCGTCAGGCAGATCCCGGGCTTTTGAGTCAGGAAGCCGGCCGCCGCGGCGGCGTGTCCGGCAGCGCTCTCATGACGGAAGCCTATGTAGCGGATACCCGATGCCTGTGCGGTGCGCGCCAAGTCGGTAATGGGAATACCGACGAGCCCATAGATCGTATGAACGTCGTTGAGCCGAAGCGCGTCGACCACCAAATGAATTCCATCGGTGAGACCCCCGGCATCCTGCGCGTCGGTGTCTTCGATGGTAGCCGCCGTCGTCACGAGCAACCTTTCCGGCAGTACATGCCTTTTTCGTATTGTGTTACTGCTCTTTACTTTTCCCTAGCCTGGACCAGGCGTCCAAGACCTAGTGGTACTCAACCGATAAGCGGGACTTATCACGGTCCGAAACCGCCCGGATTGGTCTGACACCGACCACCGCGGCGGGATCAGGCCACATAGGATTCCCTCGCCGGTGCGCTCGCTGCCACCGCATCCAGATTCGGATCGAATTCACCGCCTACCTCGCGACCACCGAAACCGAACTCTTCGGGCCCCAACGGAGATCCGACCGCGACGTTCAAGAACGCCCTGGCCGCAGACGAACCCGGCGCCGAAGCATGGATGGCTATTGAGACCTGGGTCCGTTGTTCGGGTTCGACCAAACGCAATCCCCGCAATGCGCCGGTCACCGGCATTGCCCGAAACCAGGTGTGCGGCACGATGCCTGCCCATGCGCCCGTGGCGACGTGAGCGTACAGCGACGCCATCGAGTCGGTCTCGACCTGCGGCACCACCGTCGCGCCCACGTTTGCAAACGCGTCGTCGATGAACTGGCGGAAGCCGACTTCCGGTGCGGGTAGCGCGAGCGGCACCTGGGCCGCCTCCGACCACGTGATGGTCCCCGACGCCGGGGCAAGCTGCTTTCCCGAGGCCAGCAACACGCACTGTTCCTCGTAGAGCGGCACCAGCTCGAGACCGGAATGGTCGCGTTCGTCGAAATGTCCAATGGCGGCGTCGAGCTCGAAATTGCGAATCTGGCGCACCAATTCCGTTGTCGGCAAATGTGATCGGACTTTCACCCGGGCCAGCGGGTGTAACGAGCAAAAGGTGGCAATCGGCAGGGCCGCCGTCGTCAACACCGTGGCTCCCGCTCCCAGCCGCAACACACCCGAAATGCCGGACCGCAGCGCGGCCGCTTCGGCCACCAGGCCATCGTGCACCGCAAGCACTTTTTTCGCCCAGACCACCAGGCGCTCGCCCTCCACCGTCAGGCCCTCGAAGTTGCGCCCACGATTGATCAGCGTGACGTTGAGCTCGCGTTCGAGTTTCGCGATGGATGCCGACAACGCGGGCTGGGAGACGTAACAGGCCTCGGCCGCGCGGGCGAAGTGTCGTTCTCTTGCGACCGCGACGAAGTACTCCAGTTGACGTAGCAGCACCGGGCCTCCTCCTTGCCTGCCAACCGCGCCGAAAGCCCCCACATTCACGAATTCGGGACTGTATGCAGTATGCATTATGCAGTAGACTAGCAGTTGTTAGTGTTCCATTCACGTCGGCCGGGACTAACGTCGGCAGGATCACAGAAAGGGAGAAAGTGAACAGCCCAGACGCAGGCCACGTAGGTGGAAACGCTCACACCGCCGACATCACCGAGGAGTGGATCGCCACGGCGGTGGTGAGGGCGACACCCGAAGCGGTCGTCGTGTGTGACGCCGAGGGCGTCATTCGACTCTGGAACGACGGCGCGCAGCGCATGTTCGGCTACTCAGCGGATGAGGCGCTCGGACAAAACCTGGACATCATCATCCCGGAAAAGCTGCGTAAGCGGCACTGGGACGGCTACCACAAGACGATGGCCACCGGGCAGACCCGTTACGGCGATCAGCTGTTGAGCGTGCCGGCCACCCATCGGGACGGTCATCGGCTCTCGATCGAGTTCAGCGTCGCCCTCTTGCAGCAGGACGGCCGCATCGTCGGCATTTCCGCGATCATGCGTGAGGTGACCGAACGCCGCAACGAGGAGCGGGCGCTGCGCGCGCGGCTCGCCGATGTCGAGGCGCGGCTCGCCGAGCTGGAGGGCGCCGCCAGCTGAGCCGGGCGACCGTACCGGGGTTCTGTTCACCCTCTACGGTGTTGCCATGAGCGACGACATCCTGCTGATCGACACCGAAGAGCGGGTGCGCACCCTGACGCTCAACCGACCGCAGGCGCGCAACGCCCTGTCCTCGGCGTTACGGGACCGGTTCTTTGCGGCACTGGCCGACGCCGAAACCGATGACGGCGTCGACGTCGTCATCGTGACCGGCGCGGACCCGGTGTTCTGCGCTGGGCTCGACCTCAAAGAGTTGGGCGGCCAGGCGACGCTGCCGGACATCTCCCCGCGCTGGCCGGCGATGACCAAGCCGGTGATCGGCGCGGTCAACGGTGCCGCGGTCACCGGCGGGCTGGAGCTGGTTTTGTACTGCGACATCGTCATTGCCTCCGAGCAGGCCCGCTTCGCCGACACCCACGCCCGCGTGGGCCTGCTGCCCACCTGGGGCCTGTCGGTGCGGCTGCCGCAGAAGGTGGGCGTCGGGCTGGCCCGGCGGATGAGCATGACCGGTGATTACCTGTCGGCCGCCGACGCGCTGCGCGCGGGTCTGGTGACCGAGGTGGTGGCACACGACGAACTGCTGCCCACCGCACGCCAGGTGGCCGCCTCCATCGTCGGCAACAACCAGGCCGCGGTGCGGGCGCTGCTGGCCTCCTACCACCGCATCGACGAATCGCAGACCAGCCAGGGGCTGTGGCTGGAGGCGACCGCGGCCCGGCAATTCCGCACCACCGGCGATGACATCGCCGCGAATCGGGAAGCGGTATTGCAACGCGGGCGGGCTCAAGTCCGTTAGCGCGTTCGGCGGCGACGCAATTCGTCGTCCATAAGACGGCCGCGCCCAAATGGCTGGCGTGCACCACGCTGTTATTGATTCCGAGGCCGTCGACCCGCGTCGAGAAAGAACTTTTTATCGCCAGCAACCGCCATAGCCAATACGATCCCCCTAACGAGCCGAAACCATTTGCGCACGGCAGGAGGAACGATGCGGGGTGTCGTCGGCCTCAGCAGGCGGGTAATCGGCGCCCTGCTCCTGGTCATGGCGGTTTCGCTCGCCGTCAGGCCGCACGCGGGGGCGCAGCCGCCACCACCATTTCCCAATCTCGACGGTTTCACCGCGGTGCCCGTCGACGGGTATATCACGACATCACTTCCCGGGTCACTTCCCCGCAACTCGCCCCGAATTAATTTCTCCACCCCGAACTCGGTGGTGTGCGACTTCTACGGTGGGCCGGCACCCGTCCCGCGGCCCTCGCAAGACATTAAGTGCAATGGCGAAGTTCCCGGAATAGACGACATTCCCTTTCCCGGTGGTGCCCATCCGCGACCCGGCGACTGCGTGGAGGGGTCGGTGAATTTCAAGGGGCCAGGCTACGAATTGAGCCGAATGACCTACGGCGGTTGCGGCGGCAATCCGGCCGCGCTGCCCTACACCGCCAAGACGCTGAACGTCGGCCAGAAACTGTCCTACCTCAACGTGACCTGCGCGGTGGGCGCCGACAACGTGCTCGCCTGCCTGGACGCCACTAGCGGGGATCACGGATTCGTCTTGCAATCCGGCGGGAGTTGGGCCTTCTAGGCAGCGCTACCCGAGTGCGGCGCGCAGCGAGGTCACCACGTCGTCGAGGGACCCGGCGGTCGAATATCCGGCGGCCAGCCGGTGACCACCACCACCGAACACCGACGCGACCGCAGCCAGATCCACCTGCGCCTTCGCCCGCATCGAGACCGACCACTGTTGCGGCTCAACCTCTTTGAAGACCGCAGCCACCTCCGCCTGTTGCGTGGTGCGCACGATGTCGACGATGCTTTCCACTTCCTCCGGGCGGGAGTTGTTCCAGTCGTCGTTGCCGACCACCGCGTAGACCAGCCCGCACCCGCCGACCGCGTCGTCGACCAGCCGCGCCGAGCCGAGCACCCGGGACAGCAGCGGCAGCCACACGAACGGATGGGTGTCCAGCAGCGTCCGGCTGATCTTCGCGTTGTCCACGCCGACCTCGACCAGCCGGGCGGCCAGCCGGAACGCGCGCGCGCTGGCCCACCGGAACGACCCGGTGTCGGTGGTGAGGCCGGCGTAGATGCAGTGCGCGACATCGCGGTCGATCGGCTTGCCCCACGCGTCGAGCAGCTCGGCCACCAACAGCGTCGTGGAGTCCGCGGTGGGGTCGACGAAGTTCGCGGTACCGAACATCGCGTTGGAGGCGTGGTGGTCAATCACCAGCAGCTGCTGATCCGGCCCGGCCAAATCGGCCAGCGCCCCGAGCCGTTTGAGGCTCGGAACATCAACGGTCACAACGAGGTCGACGTCGCGGCGCATCGCGTCCGGGTCGACCAGCAGCTGGCAGCCGGGCAGCGAGCGCAACGACTCCGGCAACGTCGCCGGCGCGGCGAAGCCGACCTCGACCTCCTTGCCGCTGCGGTGCAGCACGGTGGCCAGGGCCAGTCCGGCGCCGATGGTGTCGGCGTCGGGGTGCACGTGGCAAATCACCGCGACCGTCGCTGCCGCCGAGAGCAATTCGGCGGCCTCGGCAGCGTCGATACGCGCCCCCGCGACCCGGTCGCGGGTCAAGTCAGTCTTCGGGTCTGTGGTCGTCACCGGTCTCCTCAGCGTCGACCCCTGCCCGCCACGCGGGCTCCGCCACCGGCCCGCTGTCGCGGTACGGATCGGCCTCCCCGGCCGGTTTGGCACCCACCCGAACCCGGGCCAGGTCGGCATCGGCGGCGCGGGCGCGGGCCAGCAGCTCGTCCATACGCTGCACGTTGTCCGACGTCGTGTCGCGCTCGAAGGTCAAGGTCGGCGTGAACCGTACCCCGGTGCCCGCCCCAACCATGGTGCGCAGCGTGCCCTTGGCCCGCTCCAACGCGGCCGCGGCGGCCTCGTAATCCGGCTCGTCGTCGAGCGTGCGGCCCATCACGGTGTAGAAGACCGTCGCGTCGTGCAGGTCGTTGGTCACCTTCGCGTCGACGATGGTCACCCCGTCCAGCCCCGGATCCTTGATCTCGAACTCGATCGCCGACGCGACGATCGTGTTGATCCGTTTCGCCAGCCGGCGCGCCCGTGCCGGGTCAGCCATTCCGAATCACCGCCTTCCTCATCGCTTCGTCCCGTGCGCGGGTGGTGCGTCACTGCAGTGTCGGCCGTTAGGTGCGCGCTTTCTCGACCAGCTCGAACGACTCGATGATGTCGCCCTCCTTGATGTCGGAGTAGGTCAGCGTCATACCGCATTCGTAGCCCTCGCGGACCTCGGTGACGTCGTCCTTCTCCCGGCGCAGGGAGGAAATCGTCAGGTTGTCGGCAACCACGATGTTGTCGCGCAGCAGCCGGGCCTTGGCGTTGCGCCGCACGATGCCCGAGGTGATCAGGCAACCGGCGATGATGCCGACCTTGGAGGACCGGAAGATCGCCCGAATCTCGGCGCGACCCAGCTGGTCCTCCTCGTAGATCGGCTTGAGCATGCCGCGCAGGGCCTTCTCGATCTCGTCGATCGCCTGGTAGATCACCGAGTAGTACCGGATGTCCACGCCCTCGCGGTTGGCCAGCTCCGTCGCCTTCCCTTCGGCACGCACGTTGAAGCCGATGATCACCGCGTCCGACGCCGACGCCAGGTTCACGTTGGTCTCGGTGATGCCACCGACACCGCGGTCGATGACACGCAACTGCACCTCGTCGTCGATCTCGATGCCCAGCAACGCCTCTTCCAGGGCCTCGACCGTACCGGCGTTGTCGCCCTTGAGGATCAGGTTCAGCTGGCTGGTTTCCTTCAGCGCGGCATCCAGATCGTCCAGGCTGATCCGCTTGCGCGACCGCGCGGCCAGCGCGTTGCGCTTGCGGGCGCTGCGCCGGTCGGCGATCTGGCGGGCGATGCGGTCCTCGTCCACCACGAGCAGGTTGTCACCGGCGCCGGGCACCGAGGTGAAACCGATGACCTGCACCGGCCGCGACGGCAGCGCCTCGTGCACGTCGTCGCCGTGCTCGTCGACCATGCGGCGCACCCGGCCGTAGGCATCGCCGGCGACGATCGAGTCGCCGACCCGCAGCGTGCCGCGCTGGATCAGCACGGTGGCCACCGGTCCGCGACCGCGGTCCAGGTGTGCCTCGATCGCGACACCCTGGGCCTCCATGTCGGGGTTGGCCCGCAGGTCCAGCGCCGCGTCGGCGGTCAGCAGCACCGCTTCCTCCAGCGCCTCGATGTTGGTGCCCTGCTTGGCCGAAATGTCGACGAACATGGTGTCGCCGCCGAATTCCTCGGGGATCAAACCGAATTCGGTGAGCTGCCCGCGGATCTTCTGCGGATCGGCGCCCTCTTTGTCGATCTTGTTGACCGCCACCACGATCGGCACGTCGGCCGCCTGGGCGTGGTTGATCGCCTCCACCGTCTGCGGCATCACGCCGTCGTCGGCGGCGACCACCAGAATCGCGATGTCGGTGGCCTTGGCACCGCGGGCACGCATGGCGGTGAACGCCTCGTGACCGGGGGTGTCGATGAAGGTGATCAGCCGCTCGCTGCCCTCGAAATCGACCGCGACCTGGTAGGCACCGATGTGCTGGGTGATGCCGCCGGCCTCGCCCTCGCGGACGCTGGCGTTGCGGATGGTGTCCAGCAGCCGGGTTTTACCGTGGTCGACGTGACCCATCACGGTCACCACCGGCGGCCGGGTCTGCAGGTCTTCCTCGCCGCCCTCGTCTTCGCCGTAGGTCAGGTCGAAGGACTCCAGCAGCTCGCGGTCCTCATCCTCGGGGCTGACGACCTGGACGACGTAATTCATCTCGCTGCCCAGCAGTTCAAGCGTCTCGTCACCGACCGACTGGGTTGCCGTCACCATCTCGCCGAGGTTGAACAGCGCCTGCACCAGCGACGCCGGGTTGGCGTTGATCTTGTCGGCGAAGTCGGACAGCGACGCGCCGCGGGCCAGCCGGATGGTCTCGCCGTTGCCGTGCGGCAACCGCACCCCGCCGACAACCGGAGCCTGCATGTTTTCGTACTCGGCGCGCTTCGCCCGCTTCGACTTGCGGCCACGCCGGGGTGCGCCGCCGGGACGGCCGAACGCGCCGGCGGCACCGCCACGCTGCCCGGGACGGCCACCACCGCCGCCGCCACCGGGACGGCCGTGGAAACCACCACCGCCGCCGGGCGCGGCACCGACGCCGCCGCCACCGCGGTAGTTACCGCCCCCGCCGCCGCCGGGGCCGCCGGGACGGCCCCCACCGGGACGGCCTCCACCGCCACCGCCCGGCCGGGCCGGGCGGAACTGGCCGCCGGCTCCACCGGGGCGCGGTGGCATGTTGCCCGGCGAGGCGCCACCGGGGCGCGGTGCCCCGGGGCGGGGCGCGCCGGGGCGCGGTGCCTGCGGCCGCGGGATGGGCCGGTCGACGGGCTGCGCCGAGGAGAACGGGTTGTTGCCGACGCGCGGGGTGCGCGCCGCGGGCCGCGGGATCGGGCCGGGTCGCGGGCCGGGAGTGGCACCGGGCGGCTGCTGCTGTCCGGGCGCCTGACCGGGGGTCGGCGGTTTCGCCTGACCCGGCGCCGGCGCGGCGGGCCGTCCGGGCGTCGGGGCCGGTCGGCGCGGTGCCGGCGCCGGCGCCGCGGGTGTCTGGGTCCCCGCAGCCGGAGACGCCGACGCGGCCGCACCGCCTCTTACGGCGCTGACGGAGTTGTCGGACTTGACGGCGCTGCCGGCGCCGTCGGCGGGCTTCGCGGGGGCGCTGGCCGCCGCGCCGTTGCCGGACGGCTGCTGGATCGCCTTGTCCAGAGCCCTGTCGAGGGATTTGTCGGGGCTCTTCGCGGCGCCCTTGGCGGCCGCGGGCTTGCCCCCGCCGAACGACTCGCGCAGCCGGCGAGCCACCGGCGCTTCGACGGTCGAGGATGCTGATTTGACGAATTCGCCCTGTTCATTCAGCCGGGCGAGAACTTCCTTGCTGGTAACACCGAGTTCCTTGGCTAACTCGTGTACGCGGGCCTTACCTGCCACTACTTCTCCTGTCTGAGAGGCGACAGTCGTGGGGCCGCGCCTCGGGTGCTAGCTGTAACGCATGGGGGTGGGAGTCATCGGGACTTCACGGTGTGCTCATGTTCTTTGCTACCTGTTCTGTTGCCGAGCGAGTCGAGCGCTTCCACGTGATCGAGCAACGCGGACGTGTCCGGAGGACGGTCGATGCGCAACGCTTTGGTGAAAGCCCGCCGCCGAATCGCCTCGTGTACGCACCGCGGCGCGGGATGCAACCAGGCACCCCGCCCCGGCAGACTCGTCGCTGTGTCAACGATTACGGCGTAATCGCCGTTCCCACTGGGCACAGCTACCACTCGGAACAATTCGGTGGCCAGCTCTCGCTTCCGGCACCCGACACACGTCCGCACAGGTCCACGGGGTTTATCCGGGTGACCGTGCGCCCATGTGGCCCGGGGGGCCGAAGGCTCGCGCTGGATCACGGCTCAGTCTAGCGTCACCGAACCGATCGTCAGAACCACCCGCGGGTGCCTGGTCGCGCCCGGACCCGACGGTGCGCGCCGGCTCGTCCTGCCGTGCCCGGCCGTTGCCACGCAAATCGGCGTCGCCAACATCGAACGCGCACCGACGATGTGGGTCAGTGGTCGTGCGCCATCGGCTGGCTGGCCCCGTGTTCCGGACGGCCGTGGGGCTGTTCGCCGGCCGTGGCCGGCGAATCGCCGCGGATGTCGATGCGCCAGCCGGTGAGCCGGGCCGCCAGCCGCGCGTTCTGCCCCTCCTTGCCGATGGCCAGTGACAGCTGGAAGTCGGGCACCACCACCCGGGCGGCGCGGGCGGTCTGGTCGATCACCGACACCGACACCACCTTCGCCGGCGACAGGGCGTTGGCAACGAAACGGGCCGGGTCCTCGTCGTAGTCGATGATGTCGATCTTCTCCCCGGACAGCTCGCTCATCACGTTGCGGACCCGCTGCCCCATCGGGCCGATGCAGGCGCCCTTGGCGTTGAGTCCGGGCACCCGGGAGGTCACCGCGATTTTGGAGCGGTGGCCGGCCTCCCTGGCCACCGCGACGATCTCGACCGACCCGTCGGCGATCTCGGGCACCTCCAGCGAGAACAGCTTGCGGACCAGGTTGGGGTGGGTGCGTGACAGCGTGATCACGGGCTCGCGCGCGCCGCGGGTCACACCGACCACGTAGCAGCGCACCCGATTGCCGTGCTCATAGGTCTCGCCGGGAACCTGCTCGGCCACCGGGATGACGCCCTCGGAGGCCTTGGTCTCGGTGCCCATCCGGACGACGACCAGACCGCGGGCGTTCGCGCGGCTGTCCCGCTGGATCACGCCGGCAACGATCTCCCCCTCGCGGGTGGAGAACTCGCCGTAGGTGCGCTCGTTCTCGGCGTCGCGGAAGCGCTGCAACATCACCTGGCGTGCAGTGGTCGCGGCAATGCGGCCGAAACCCTCGGGGGTGTCATCCCATTCGCTGATGACGTTGCCGTCCTCGTCGACCTCGCGGGCGATCACGGCCACGACCCCGGTTTTGCGGTCGATCTCGATCCGCGCGTCGGCCTGGTGACCCTCGGTGTGCCGGTACGCGGTCAACAGGGCCGACTTGATCGTTTCGAGCAGTTCGTTGACCGAGATGCCCCGATCCACCTCGATGGCGTGCAACGCGGCCATGTCGATGTTCATCAGCGCCGCTCCTTTCCCCCGCAAGCGGGAGGTGCCCCCATATCGCCCCCCGCGTGGCCCCCCAGGTCGCTACGTATCCCCCGTCGCGTCGCGGCGGAGGCTGCCCCCACCACGTCGACCCCGGCGCGGGTCATGTTACAAACTCCGTCTCCCCCACACCGGCCAGGTCCAACTCGGCCCGGGATGGCGACGAAAACTCAACCTGGACAACGGCTTTGGCTATGCCAGCGAACGGAATATCGCGCACCGCCCAATCGCGGCCGTCGCGGACGACCAACGCCACCGTCGCGCCGCGGGTCTGGCCCACCCGCCCGGTCAGCCGGGTGCCGTCCGACAACTCGAGCTCGATCTTGCGACCGCGGGCGCGGCGGAAGTGTTTCTCGCTGGTCAACGGGCGGTCCACGCCGGGTGAACTCACTTCCAGGACGTAGCTGTCGGCGCTGCTGTCCAGGCCGTCGAGCAGCGTCGACGCCGAGCGCGATAGTGCCGCCACGGTGTCCAGGTCCAGTGCGGTGTCGCCGTCGGCGATGACCGTGATCCGGGGCGGCCGCGCCCGGGTGTCGATGACCACGTCTTCGATCTCGTAGCCGGCGCGCGCGAACTCGCCACCGAGTAGCTCGATCACCTGCGTCTGAGACGGTAGCCCGGTGGTCACGGCGAGCTCCTCATCTTGAGTTGTCCGGTCATCTGGCTGGATGGCGCCGCCCAACCCTTTCAGGCGGCTTCCGGCGTCCCGGTGGAACGGGGCGGCTGCCGTTCCGCGAGAACCAGGAACTAACGATACGCCAGGAATCGCCCATGACGAGGTGATCGCAGAGGTCCGCGGAGGTTTGCGAAACGTTGAGGTCCTGGCGTCATGCCCGGTCCGGCGTGGATGGCAGGATATTGCTGTGCCTAGCGCAGGACCCGTCAGCAGCCGGCGGGGCGTGCTCGCCGGGGGTGCCGCGCTTGCCGCGCTCGGGGTGGTCGCCTCCGCCTGTGGCCACGCGCCACCCAAACCGCCGCCCGTCGAAGAGTTGTTGGGGCCGTTGGACCAGGCCAGACACGACAGCGCGCTGGCCAGTGCGGCCGCCGCGGCGGTCGGCATACCGCCGCAGATCGCGGCGGCGCTGTCGGTGGTCGCCAACCAGCGCGCCGCCCACGCCCGGGCGCTGTCCACCGAGATTTCGCGAGCGGCCGGCAAGTTCACCTCCTCGTCGAGCTCGTCGACCGAGACGACCGGTTCGAGTCCGGCCGCGCCGGCCGGTCCCCCGCCGCCGCCACCGCCGGTGTCGGACGTGATCAACGCGCTGCGGGCCTCGGCCGACGACGCGACCCGCCTGGTGAGCACCGAATCGGGGTACCGGGCGGGGCTCCTCGCCTCCATCGCCGCGTCGTGCACGGCGTCCTACGTCGTCGCGCTGGTGCCGGGAGGTCCGTCCATATGAGCTCCGGCAAGGACGCCGACAATGCGGCGCTGTCCGACGCGCTGTCCGTCGAGCACGCGACCATCTACGGCTACGGCATCGTGTCGGCGCTGTCGCCGCCCAGCGTCAACGACTTGGTGTTGGAAGCGCTACTGACGCACCGCAAGCGTCGCGACGACGTGATCGCCATGCTGGCCGCGCGTCAGGTCACCGCGCCGCCCGCGGCTGCGGGCTACCAACTGCCCCTGCTGGTGGCCAGCCCGGCCGACGCGGCACGGCTGGCGACGCGGATGGAGAACGACGGGGCCACGGCGTGGCGGGTGGTCGTCGAGCACGCCGAGACCGCCGAAGACCGCGCGTTCGCCGCGACCGCCCTGACGCAGAGCGCGGTCATGGCCGCCCGCTGGAGCCGCATCCTGGGCGCGTGGCCGATCACGACCAGTTTCCCGGGCGGCAACGAGTAATCAGCCGGCGAGGGCCGTCACGATGTCGGTGGCCAGCGAGACGCCCGCCGCCAGCTCGCGCGTCTGGCCGCCGAAGCGGTCGCGCAGTTCCACCACGCCGTCCGCCCAGCCGCGTCCGACCACGACGATCCAGGGCATCCCGAGCAGCTCGGCGTCCTTGAATTTGACCCCGGGCGAGGCCTGGCGGTCGTCCAGCAGCACCTCAAGGCCCAACCGGTCCAGGTCGGCGGCCAGCGCGATAGCACCCTCGCGCGCCTCCGGGTCCTTATTGGCGATCACCAGGTGCACGTCGAACGGCGCGATCGAGGGGGGCCAGCGCAGGCCCAGCTCGTCGTGCTGCTGCTCGGCGACCACGGCCACCAACCGCGACACCCCCACCCCGTAGGAGCCCATCGTCAACCGCACCGGCTTGCCGTCCTCGCCGAGCACGTCGACGGCGAACGCGTCGGTGTATTTACGGCCCAGCTGAAAGATGTGCCCGATCTCGATGCCGCGCGCCATGACCAGCGGCCCGGCCCCGTCGGGCGACGGATCGCCCTCGCGCACCTCCGCGGCCTCGATGGTGCCGTCGTCGGTGAAGTCGCGCCCGGCGACCAGTCCGACAACGTGGCGACCCGGCTCGTCGGCGCCGGTGATCCAGCTGGTGCCGGCTACCACCCGCGGATCCACGAGGTAGCGAACACCGTTGTCCCGCAATGCTTTCGGACCGATGTACCCCTTCACCAGGAAGGGGTATTTGGCGAAGTCGGTGTCGTCGAGCAACGCGTACTCGGCCGGTTCCAGCGCCGCGCCCAGGCGTTTGTCGTCGACCTCGCGGTCACCCGGAATGCCGATCGCGAGCAGCTCCCAGTCCCCGCCCGGTTGGCGCACCTTGACCAGAACGTTTTTCAGCGTGTCGGCGGCCGTGACGGTGCGGCCCAGGCCGGCCTCGTTCGCCCATGCCACCAGGCTGGCGATGGTGGGCGTGTCGCCGGTGTCGTACACCACCGCCTCGGGCAGCCCCTCGAACGGCCGCGCCTCGGGGCGGGCGGTGATCACCGCCTCGACGTTGGCGGCGTACCCGGACTCCAGGCACCGGACGAAGGTGTCCTCACCGATCGGGCTCTCGGCCAGGAACTCCTCGGACGCGCTGCCGCCCATCGCCCCCGACACCGCGGACACGATGACGTAGCGGACCTGCAGCCGGTCGAAGATGCGCTGGTAGGCCTCCCGATGGGCGTGGTAGGCGGCCTTGAGACCGGCGTTGTCCACGTCGAAGGAGTAGGAGTCCTTCATCACGAATTCCCGGGCCCGCAGGATGCCGGCGCGCGGCCGCGCCTCGTCGCGGTACTTGGTCTGGATTTGGTACAAGGTGAGCGGGAAATCCTTGTAGGAGCTGTACTCGCCCTTGACGGTCAGGGTGAACAGCTCTTCGTGCGTCGGGGCGAGCAGATAGTCGTTGTCGCGGCGGTCCCGCAGCCGAAACAGGTTCTCGCCGTACTCCGTCCAGCGGTTGGTCGTCTCGTACGGGGCGCGCGGCAGCAGCGCCGGAAACAAGATCTCCTGCCCACCGATGGCGTTCATCTCCTCGCGGACGACGCGTTCGATATTGCGCAGCACCCGCAATCCCAGCGGCAGCCAGCTGTACAGCCCCGGAGCGATGGGCCGCACGTATCCGGCTCGCGCCAGCAGCTTGTGGCTGGGCACTTCGGCGTCGGCGGGTGCATCGCGCAGGGTGCGCAGGAACAGCTCGGACATCCGGGTGATCACAGCGGGCCAGCCTAAATGGCGGGTGCTAAAGCCGCACCACAGGGTCGGCGACCACGGGCGTCACATCGGCCACAGTGGGCTCCGGTGGACTGACGGGTGTATGTGCCCGGCTACGAGCGACTTTCGCGTCGCGGGCGCGAGACGAACCCCGGCTTGCCTGGCGTGAAACGAACCGGCGGGCTACAGCTCGCCGGCGTCGATCGCTTCCTTGACCTCCTGCGCGTGCGCCACCTGCTCCGGGGTGTACCCGATGAACAGCGCCGCGCAGCCGACGATGACGGCCGCACCGGCCACCCACAGCAGGCCGTAGGTGTAGCCGTGGTCGAGTGCCCGCAGCTGAACGTCGTTCATGAACTTCACCGGGCCGGTGGTGCCGCCCAGGTACAGCGTGCGCGAGGTGATCACGGCCTGGATGACGGCCAACACCAGCGGTCCGCCCAGGCTCTGCAGCATCAGCGCGATCGCCGAGACCGGGCCGATCTGGTCGAAGCCGACGCCCGCGATCGCCGCAAGCGTCAGCGGGACGACCACCATGCCGATGCCGATGCCGCCCACCACGATCGGCAGCACCAGGTTCGGGAAGTAGGGCACGCCGCGGTGCATGAAGGCCCAGCCGTAGATCATCGCGACCAGCAGCAGCCATCCGCCGCCGATGGTCAGCACCCGCGGCGAGAACCGGGAGACCAGCTGCGAGGAGATGCCCAAGCCGATCCCCATCGCGATGACGAACGGGATGAAACCGACACCGGCCCGCAGGGCGCTGTAGCCGAGAATGTCCTGGACGTACAGCCCGATGCACACGGTGAGGCTGAACATCACGCCGCCGGCCAGCAGGATAGCGGTGAACGTGACCAGCCGGTTGCGGTCGCGGAACAACTTGAATGGCACGACGGGATTTTCGGCGGTGCGCTCGACGATGGCGAACGCAATGCCCGCCGCCGCGGCCACCACGCCCGACCCGATCGTGGTGAACGAGACCCAGCCTTTTTCCGGGCCCATCGAGAAGGCGAACACCGCGGCGGTGCACGCCAAGGTGGCCAGCATGGCCCCGGCAGCGTCAAGCTTCATCCGCTCGCGGTTGGTCTCGCGCAGCGCGGTGCGGGCCAGGTAGATCATCACCAGGCCGATCGGCACGTTGACCAGGAAGGCCAGCCGCCACGACAGCTCGGTCAGCGCGCCGCCGACCACCAGGCCCATCACCGAGCCGACGGCGGTCATCGCGGCGAACACCGCGGTGGCGGCGTTGCGGGCGGGACCCTTGGAGAAGGTCGTCGCCACCAACGCCAGCCCGGTGGGCGAGGCGATGGCCGACCCGATGCCCTGCAGCAGCCGGGCGATGACCATGGTGGCCTCGTCCCAGGCGACCGCGCACAGCACCGAGGAGATGGTGAACAGCGCGACGCCGACGATGAAGGTGCGTTTGCGGCCGATGGTGTCGCCCAGGCGCCCGCCCAGCAGCATCAGGCCGCCGAAGGTGAGCACATACGCGGTGATCACCCAGCTCCGGCCGGCGTCGGACAGGCTCAGCTCGTTCTGAATTTTAGGAAGCGCGACGATGGCGACCGTGCTGTCCATCGTTGCCAGCAGCTGCATGCCGCCGATCGCGATGACCGCCGCGATGAACCGCCGGGAAGGCAGCCAGGTCGGGTAATACCTGCTCGTACGCGTCCTGGTACTGGTCGGGGCGGCAGCAGATGAGGTCTCAGCCGGGCGTTCGGTGCGTCCCTGGGCCGGACGATCGGCGCGCGCAGCAGACCAAGTCCGGGCCGCGCGCTCGGTGTCGTTGAGGGCCGTCATAACGGATTACCTTACAGTAATCTTAAGAATCGTTTAAACCCCGAGCGTCGCTCAGACCCACCACGGGGCCGATCACGATGATCGCCGGAGGTCGAATCCCCTCCGCACGGATCTTTTGCGGCGTGTCGGCCAGGGTGGCCCGCAGCGTGTGTTGGGCCGGCGTCGTGCCGTGCTGAACCACCAGAACGGGCGTATCCGCAGGTCGGCCGCCTTTCAGTAGCACGTCGACGAACAGCTCGATGCGTTCGACAGCCATCAGCAACACGATGGTGCCGGACAGCGCGGCCAGCGCATTCCAATTCACTAACGATTCGGGATGACCGGGCGCCAGATGCCCGCTGACCACCACGAATTCGTGGTTGACGGCGCGATGCGTGACGGGCACGCCCGCCAGCGCGGGCACCGCTATGGCACTTGTCACACCCGGGACGACGGTGACCGGAATGCCCGCGTCGGCGCACGCGAGGACCTCTTCGTAGCCGCGGGCGAACACGAAGGGGTCGCCGCCCTTGAGCCGGACGACGAAGTTTCCGGCGCGGGCGCGTTCGATCATCACGTCGTTGATCGCGTCCTGCGCCATGGCGCGCCCGTACGGGATCTTGGCGGCGTCGATGACCTCGACGTGCGGTGGCAGCTCGGCGAGCAGTTCCGGCGGGGCCAGGCGGTCGGCCACGACGACGTCGGCCTGGGCGAGCAGCCGGCGGCCGCGGACGGTGATCAGTTCCGGGTCGCCGGGGCCGCCGCCGATCAGGGCCACTCCGCCGCGCGCGACGTCCGGGCTTTCGGGGGCGATCAGACCCTGCTGCAGGGCCTCGCGAATGGCCGACCGGATCGCCGCCGACCTGCGGTGCTCACCGCCGGCCAGCACCCCGACCGACAGCCCGGCGTACTCGAAGGACGCCGGTGTCACCGCGCTGCCCGCCACGGCGATGTCGGCGCGGACGCAGAAGATTCGCCGGGCGTCGGCCTCCGCGACGACGGCGGCGTTGACCGCCGGGTCGTTGGTGGCCGCGATCGCGTACCACGCGCCGTCGAGATCGCCGTCGTGATATTCGCGCAGCGTCAGGGTGATTCCGGTCATCGCCTCGACCGAGCGGGTGGCGCTGCGCGAGATGACGTGCACGTCGGCTCCGCTGGCGACGAGCAGCGGGAGCCGGCGCTGCGCGACCGTGCCGCCGCCGACGACGACGACCTTCTTACCCCTCAGCCGCAGTCCGGCGAGGTAGGGGCTCTCGGTCACCCGGCAAAGCCTAGTGGCAGCGCGCCGACGGGCCGTGAAGGTAACGCCATCGGTGACGCCGCTGTCGCCCTGGCGTTAGGCTCGCGAGCTCTCGGCGCGGGCGACGAACCGCGCCACCGCGTCCGGCACGGCGGCGGGGTGGGTGTGCAGATACGACGCGTGCACGCCGCCATGGACGACGCCGTCACGTATCGGCGCGGCGGACCGCTCGGCCGCGGCCGCCCGGTACACCCACGCCGGCTGGTAGCCCTCGGTGAACGTGATCGCGGTGCGGTGGAACTCGTGACCCACCACGCGCGCCCCGACCGGATAAAGCGGCGAGTCCGCCACCGCGACCGCGTCGCGGTACGCCAACGTCAGGTTCGGGGTGAACCGTGCCGTTGCGCCGAGCACCCCGCACATCGGATACCCGTCGAGCTCGGACGCCAGGTACAGCAGGCCCGCGCATTCGGCGTGCACCGGCGCCCCGGCTCCGGCGAGCCGCCGGATCTGTTGGCGCACAACATCATTGGCCGATAGTTCAGCCGTGAACTGTTCGGGGAAGCCGCCCGGCAGCACGACCGCGTCGGTGTCTTCCGGCAACGTCTCGGCGAGCGGATCGAAGTCGACGACGTCGGCGCCGGCGGCGCGCAGCAGCTCGGCGTGTTCGGCGTAGCCGAAGCTGAAGGCCTTTCCGGCGGCCATGGCGACCGTCGCTCGCCGGCGCCGGTCGCCGCACTCCCCCACCGCGGCGACCGGATCCCAAGGCGCGCCGTGGTTGCCGCTACGCGCGGCCGCCAGCACCGCGCCCAAATCGACGTGCCGCGCGATCAGCGCGGTCATGGCCTCGACCGCGAGCCGGGCCCGGCGGCCGTACTCGACCGCGGTCACCAGGCCCAGATACCGTGTCGGCACATCCAATTCGGCGTTGCGCGCAATGGCGCCCAACACCGGGACACCGGTCTGTTCGCACGCCTGCCGCAATACCTGCTCGTGGCGCGCCGAGCCCACCCGGTTGAGGATGACCCCCGCGATCCGGGTCCCGGTATCGAACGTCGAAAAGCCATGCAACAGCGCGGCAATGCTGTGACTTTGACCGCGCGCATCGACCACCAGGATCACCGGGGCGCCGACCAGGGCGGCGACCTGGGCCGTCGAACCCGCGGGCGGCGTGGTGACGCCCGAACCGATCCGCCCGTCGAACAACCCCATCACGCCCTCGATCACGGCGATATCGGCGCCGGCGGCCCCATGGGCGTAGAGCGGGCCGATGAGCCGCTCGCCCACCATGATCGGGTCGAGATTGCGTCCGGGCCGACCGGCGGCCAGGCCGTGATAACCGGGGTCGATGAAGTCCGGACCCACCTTGTACGGCGCGACGGTGTGCCCGGCCTGGCGCAGCGCGCCGATCAAACCCGTTGCGACCGTGGTCTTTCCACTTCCTGAGGCGGGCGCGGCGATGACGACCGCGGGGGCACTCACCACTCGATGCCCCGCTGGCCCTTGCGCCCCGCGTCCATCGGATGCTTGACCTTGACCATCTCGGTGACCAGGTCGGCCACCTCGATCAGCCGCGCCGGGGCGGCGCGGCCCGTGATGACCACATGCTGATGACCGGGGCGGGCCAGCAGCGCGCCTACCACCTCGTCGACGTCGACCCACCCCCACTTGAGCGGATAGGTGAACTCGTCGAGTACGTAGAAATCGTGCCGCTGCTCGGTCAGCCGGCGTGAGATCTCGGCCCACCCCTCCGCGGCGACCGCGGCGTGGTCGTCCTCGCTGCCGGATTTGCGGCTCCACGACCACCCGGCGCCCATCTTGTGCCATTCCACGGGGCCGCCGACGCCGTGCTCGTCGTGCAACCGACCGAGCCGGGTGAAGGCGGCTTCCTCCCCCACCTTCCATTTGGCGCTCTTGACGAATTGGAACACCGCGACACTCAGGCCGACGTTCCACGCGCGCAACGCCATTCCGAACGCCGCCGTCGATTTCCCCTTGCCGTCACCGGTGTGCACCGCCAGCACCGGCCGATTGCGCCTGGCCCGGGTGCTCAGCCCGTCGTCGGGCACCTGCAGTGGGGTTCCCTGGGGCATGGGGCCGCACCTTCCGTTGTCGTTGCCCGCCGGCTAGGCGACGGCGCGTACCGCTTGCATCAGCTGGTCGGCATGCAGCTGCTCCAATCGGACGGCCGGCGCACCGAGCTGGCGGGCAAGCTGGCTGGCCAAACCCAGTCGGACATGCGATGTTTCGCAGTCCACGACCACCGCGGCCGCGCCCTCGGCGACCAATCGGGAAGCCGCAATTCTGCTGCGACCCAACGGGTCTGGGCCAGCCGTGGCCCGGCCATCGGTGAGCACCACCACCAGGGGGCGACGCGACCGGTCACGCGCCCGCTCCCGCACGATCAACGCGCGCGCCGCCAGCAGTCCCTCGGCCAGCGGCGTGCGCCCGCCGGTGTCGAACCGGGCCAGCCGGCGCCCGGCAATGTGCGCCGACGACGTCGGCGGCAGCAGCAACCGTGCCCGGTCTTGCCGGAACGTGATCACGGCGACCTTGTCCCGGCGTTGATAGGCGTCGCGCAGCAGCGAGAGGGTGGCCCCACCGACCGCAGCCATCCGGTCCCGGGCGGCCATCGACCCCGACGCGTCGACCACGAAAATCACCAGATTGCCTTCGCGCCCTTCACGTATCGCTCGGCGCACGTCGTCGGCGCCGATGCGCAGCGGACCGGCACCGGCGTGCTCGGCGGCCGACAGCAGCGTGGCGAAGGGATGCAATCCGTGCGTTTCCGCGTCAGTGCCCGCCGCGGCGGCCACCACGCTTCCGGATCGGTTGCGGGCGCGCGAGCGTCGTCCCGGCGCTCCTTCACCCACGCCGGGAACCGTCAGCGCCCGGGTTCGAAACGTCTTGGACGGCGGGGCGCTGGGCCGCGCCTTCGGCACCTGCGCCTCCGGTGCCGAACGGCCCGAATTCTGTTGTGCCGCATGACTGTCAGCGGAGTGTCCGCCGCCGGGCGGATCGGGGTCGGGGTCGGGCTCTTCGGCCGCCCGCCGCAGCGCCTCGTCGAGCTGGCCGGGGTCGATGCCCGGGTCGTCGAACGGGTCGCGGCGGCGGCGGTGCGGCAACGCCAATTCGGCCGCCACCCGGATGTCCTGCTCCTCGACACGGCTGGCCCCGCGCCATGCGGCGTGCGCGGTGGCGGTGCGGGCCACCACCAGATCGGCACGCATCCCGTCGACGTCGAACGCGGCGCACAGCGTGGCGATGCGGCGTAATTCGTTGTCCGGCAACATCACATCGTCGACAAGCGCACGGGCCGCGGCGATCCGCTGGGCCAGCTCGGCTTCGTCGGCGGCATAACGGGTGGCGAATCCGTCCGGGTCGGCCTCGTAGGCCATCCGCTGGCGGATCACCTCCACCCGCACCTCGACGTCGCGAGACGCGTGCACGTCGACCGTGAGCCCGAACCGGTCGAGCAGCTGCGGACGCAGCTCGCCTTCTTCCGGATTCATCGTGCCGATCAGCACGAAGCGGGCCTCGTGCGTGTGGGAGACGCCGTCGCGTTCGACGTGCACCCGCCCCATCGCCGCGGCGTCGAGCAGGACGTCGACCAGATGATCGTGCAGCAGGTTGACCTCGTCGACGTAGAGCACACCACCGTGGGCCCGCGCCAGCAGCCCCGGCGAGAACGCATGCTCGCCATCGCGCAGCACCTTCTGCAGATCCAACGACCCGATCACCCGGTCCTCGGTTGCACCGAGCGGCATCTCGACCAGCCCCCCGCCGGTGCCTCCCGGGTAGGCGTGGCCCGTCGCCGCGGACAACAGCGCGGCCAGACCGCGCACCGCCGTCGACTTGGCGGTGCCCTTTTCCCCGCGGATCAGCGCGCCGCCGATCTCGGGTCGCACCGCGCACAGCAGCAGCGCCAGCCGCAATTGGTCGTGGCCGACGATCGCGCTGAACGGGTACGGCCTCATGGCTGGGCCGCCACGCCGGAGCCGGGCCGCAGCATCGGGACGTGCGGGACGCCGTCGTCGAGGAAGTCGTCGCCGTCGCGGACAAACCCGTGCCGGGCGTACATCTCGGCCAGGTAGCTCTGCGCGTTGATGCGGCACGGGTAGTCGCCGACCTCGGCCAGCGCGGCGCGCAGCAGCCGGGTGGTGTGGCCTCGGCCGCGCATGGCGCGTTTCGTGCACAGTCGTCCGACGCGGAAGACCTTTTCGCCGCCGGCGTGCTCCTCGGTCAGCCGCAGCGTGCAGATCACCTCGCCGTCGGGCGTTTCCAGCCAGAAGTGCCGAGTTTCGGCGAGTAGGTCGCGCCCGTCCAGCTCGGGGTACGGAATGGCTTGTTCGACCACGAACACCTCGACGCGCAGCTTGAGCAGTTCGTAAAGCGTTTGTGCGTCAAGGTCTTTGGCCCAGATGCGGCGTAAGGCTTCGGTCATTGGCGCCGCTCCTTCTCATCGCTGCACTCTGCATCGTCGCCGGCGCGAGTCATCGGCGCCGCTCCTTCTCATCGCTGCACTCTGCATCGTCGCCGGCGCGAGTCATTAGCGCCGCTCCTTGTGCTCCCCTACGCTGCACGCTGCGTGTCATGAGGCGTTCAACTGTAGTGCCTTGGCGCTCCACGATCGCACCTCGTCGTAAAGCCGGGGCTCCTCGGACAGCTGTGTCCCCAGCGAGGGAACCATCTCTTTGAGTCTGGGCAGCCACGCTTGATACCGGTTGGCGAAACACCGTTGCAGCACCTCGAGCATGATCGGCACGGCCGTCGAGGCGCCCGGCGAGCCGCCGAGCAGGCCGGCGATACTGCCGTCGGCGGCGCCCACCACGGTGGTGCTGAATTCCAGCGCTCCGCCCCTTTTCTTGTCCCGCCGGATCACCTGCACCCGCTGACCGGCGACCGTCAGTTCCCAGTCCGAATCGGCGGCGCTGGGCGCGAATTCGCGCAGTGCCCGCATCCGGTCGGCGCCCGTCAGCCGCAACTGGCGGATCAAGTAGGCGACCAGCGCCAACTCGGTCATTCCGACGCCCAGCATCGACACCACGTTGTCGGCGCGCACCGATCGGGGCAAATCGCTGGCGTGGCCGTACTTCAAGAATTTCGGCGACCAACCCGCGTACGGCCCGAACACCAGCCATGACTTGCCATTCACGAACCGCAGATCGAGATGCAGCGCCCCCAACGGCGGCGCGCCGGGTGCGGGCACGCCATACACCTTGGCCCGGTGCCTCGCCGTCAGCCCCGGGTTGTCGGAGCGTAGGAACCGTCCGCCGATCGGGAAGCCGGCGAACCCCCTGACCTCGTTGATGCCGGACTTCTGCAGCAGCGGCAACGCGTCACCGCCGGCGCCGACGAACACGAACTTCGCGATCAGCCTGCGCTTTTCGCCGCTGCGCCGGTTGACGATCCGCACGGTCCAGCCGCCGTCGCCCGTTCGGGTCAAATTACGGACCTCGTGACCGAACAGCACGGTGGCCCCGCCCCGCACACAGAAGCCGACGAGCTGCTTGGCCAGCGAACCGAAGTCGACGTCGGTGCCGTCAGGCGCCCAGTTCAGCGCAATCGGCTCGGAGAAGTCACGGTTGGCCGCCATGAACGGGAGCCGCCGGGCGAACTCGTCGGCATCATCGATCAGCTCGGTGTCGGCGAACAGCGGGTTGTGGGCCAGCGCCTGCCGGCGTCGTCGCAGATAGTCCACACCGGCGGCGCCCCGCACGAAACTGACGTGCGGCACGGCGTTGAGGAAACCGGGGTCGGTGAGGACGCCGTTCTCCACCGCATAGGCCCAGAACTGACGGGTCACCTGGAATTGCTCGTTGATCAACACCGCTTTGGTGATGTCGATCGAATCCCGGGAGCCGGGGCGCTCGGGGGTGTAGTTCATCTCGCACAGCCCGGCGTGGCCGGTGCCGGCGTTGTTCCAGGGACTGCTGCTCTCGGCGGCGACGGCGTCGAGCCGCTCGACCAGTGTGATCGACCACCGCGGCTCGAGCAGCCTGAGCAACGCGGCCAGGGTGGCGCTCATGATGCCGGCACCGACCAGCACGACGTCGGTGTGCACCGTTGAGTCTGACACCCGAGCGCTGATCCTTTCCTGATCCTTGCCGTTCCTCAGGTTATCCCGGGCACCCGCTCCGAAACGACCTGCACGGCCCCGACCAGCAAAAGCATCCGCCAACGCTAAGCTGACCTGGTGACTCGCTGGGTGCCCGATGTCCTGCCTGGCTACTGGCAGTACACCATTGCGCTGGGACCTGATCCGACCGGCGAGGGCGACATCGTCGCAACCCTGATTCGACAGGGCCCCGAACCTGAGACCGCCGGCGGCCCGGGGCACGCCGTCCTCGCGGTTCACGGGTACACCGACTACTTCTTCAACACCGCGCTGGCCGATCACTTCGCGAACCGCGGTTTCACCTTCTACGCGGTAGACCTGCAAAAGTGCGGCCGGTCGCACCGCGACGGCCAGACCCCGCACTTCATCACCGATCTCGCGCATTACGACACCGAACTCGAACGCGCTGTGGCCCTCATCACCGAGCAGGCCGGCGGCGCGAAGGTCCTGATCTACGGTCACTCGGCCGGTGGCCTGATCGTGTCGCTGTGGCTCGACCGGTTACGGCGCCGAAACCCGAACGCGCACTCCAACATCGGCGGGCTGGTCCTCAATAGCCCCTTCCTGGATCTGCACGGCCCGGCGATCCTGCGGCTGGGCATGACCTCCGCCATGATCGCCGGTCTGTCGCGGCTGCGCGCCAAGAGCGTGGTCCGTCCGTCGAGCAAGGGCGGTTACGGCACCACCCTGCACCGCGACTACGACGGTGAGTTCGACTACAACTTGCGGTGGAAACCGTTGGGCGGCTTCCCCATCACCGTGGGTTGGCTGCACGCCGTGCGTCGCGGTCAAACCCGGCTACACCGCGGGCTCGAAGTCGGGGTGCCCAACCTCATTCTGCGATCGGACCACAGCGTGCCTGACAGCGCGGACGCTGCGGCCATGCAACGCGGCGACGCGGTTCTCGACGTCACCCAGATCGCAAGGTGGGCCGGCTGCATCGGGAACCGCAGCGCCGTCATCCCGGTGCCCGACGCCAAACACGACGTGTTCTTGTCGTTGGCCCGGCCGCGCGAGGCCGCCTATCGGGAATTGGACGGCTGGCTGGACGGCTACCTGCGTGCTCACGGCGCCGACGCCCCCGCGTCGTTCGGAAAGGGGTGAGGCGTGGAGACCTACGACATTGCGATCATCGGAACCGGTTCGGGCAACAGCATTCTCGATGACCGATTCGCCGACAAACGGGTGGCGATGTGCGAGCAGGGCACCTTCGGCGGCACCTGCCTCAACGTCGGATGCATCCCGACCAAGATGTTCGTGTACGCGGCCGAGGTCGCCCAGACGATCCGGGACGCGGCGCGCTACGGCATCGACGCCAGCATCGAACGGGTGCGCTGGGACGACATCGTCTCGCGGATCTTCGGGCGCATCGATCCGATCGCGGTCGGAGGCGAGGACTATCGCAGCTCCGCACCCAATATCGATGTGTACAAACAACACACCCGGTTCGGACCCGTCCAGGACGACGGGCGCTACCTGCTGCGCACCGATGCCGGGGAGGAGTTCGCGGCCGACCAGGTGGTGATCGCCGCCGGCGCGCGGCCGGTCATCCCGCCGGCGATCCTCGAGTGCGGTGCCCGCTACTACACCAGCGACACCATCATGCGAATCGCGGAGCTGCCAGAGCATCTGGTGATCGTCGGGGGCGGTTTTGTGTCGGCCGAGTTCGCCCACATCTTCTCCTCGCTCGGCTCGCGGGTCACCCTGGTCGTCCGGGGCTCCGCCTTGTTGCGGCATTGCGACGATGTCCTGTGCAAGCGCTTCACCCGCATCGCGTCGAGTAAATGGGAACTGCACACCCACCGCAACGTCGTGGCCGCCGAGAATGAGGAGTCGGGGATCGCGGTGCGCCTCGACGACGGGCGTACCGTGCACGCCGACGCGATGCTGGTGGCGACCGGCCGCGTCTCCAACGCCGATCAACTTGACCTCGAGCAGGCCGGCGTCGCGGTCGAGGACGGTCTGGTGGTCGTCGACGAACACCAACGCACCACGGCGCGTGGGGTTTTCGCCCTCGGCGATGTCTCTTCGCACTACCAGCTCAAGCACGTCGCCAACCACGAGGCGCGCGTGGTGCAGCACAACCTGCTGTGCGACTGGGATGACACCGCGGCCATGGCCGTCACCGACCACCGCTACGTACCGTCCGCGGTGTTCACCGATCCTCAGATCGCCTGCGTCGGATTGACCGAAAACGAAGCCATCGCACAGGGTTTCAAGATCTCAACCAAGATTCAGGACTACGGCGACGTCGCCTACGGCTGGGCGATGGAGGACACCACCGGGATCGTGAAACTCATCGCCGAGCGCGGCACCGGGCGGTTGCTGGGGGCCCACGTCATGGGCTATCAAGCCTCGTCGATCATTCAGCCGTTGATCCAGGCCATGAGCTTCGGACTGACCGCACCGCAGCTGGCCCGCGGGCAGTACTGGATCCATCCGGCGCTGCCGGAGGTGGTGGAAAACGCGCTGCTGGGGCTGCGCTGACCGCTCAGCGCAGGCCCGCCGACTCGACTTCCTGGCACTGTGGGCACAAGCCGTGCAACGTCAGGCCCGCCCGTTCCGACAAGGCGAACGCGCTGCCGGCCATCGCGTGTTCGAGCGCAGAGCTGAGCTGCCGGGCGGGCACCTCGATCATCGAGTCGCACTCGGTGCACACCGCGTGGTGGTGCGGCGCCGTCGCGAGCCCGTAGGTGGTGGTGCCGCCCTCGAGGGTCAGCGCGTGCAGCACCGACTGCTCCACCAGGGTGGTCACGGTGCGGTAGATGGTGGCCAGGTCGGGTGGCTGGGTGCCGGCAGGCAGGCACTCCTGCACCCGCTGGTGAATTTCCGCGACCGACAGGTGCCCGTTGACCGGTTCGAGCACCGCCAACACCTGAATCCGCGATGCCATCCGCCGCAGCCCCCGGGCGCGCAGGAATTCGCCGATACGTTCGGTAACCACGGGATCGAGTGCCGACGAGTTGGATGTCACCTGTTCAGTGTCCCGCCGGTCACGCTGGATTGCCAGTAGTCGGCGTTTCTTAGGCCGAAGCTCCTGCAACTCACTTGCATCGATCTCGCCCCCGAACCTAAGGTCGTGGGCGTTGTCATCCGCTCGACGCACCACACCCCGACACACCCCGACACAGTAGGACCGAATGTCCAGCACGGAGCTCGCCCCACCGCAGTCCCGGTTCGCCAGGTTGCATGGCTTGCTGACCGCCACCGAATGGGGGCGGCTGGGCGCGATGCTGACGGCGATCGTTGCGCTGCACGTCGTCGGCTGGGCCACCCTGCTGTTCCTGGTCGATCCGGCGCGACTCTCCGTGGGCGGCAAGGCATTCGGAATCGGCGTTGGCCTGACGGCCTATGCCCTGGGTTTGCGGCACGCCTTCGACGCCGATCACATCGCCGCGATCGACAACACCACCCGCAAGCTGATGGGTGACGGGCAACGCCCCCTTGCCGTCGGGTTCTTCTTTTCGTTGGGCCACTCCACCGTGGTGTTCACGCTGGCGATGCTGCTGGCCATCGGCGCGAAAACCCTCGTCGGGCCCGTCGAGAACGACTCGTCGGCGCTGCACCACTACACCGGCCTGATCGGCACCGGCATCTCCGGAGTGTTCCTGTACCTGATCGCCCTCTTGAACCTGGTTGTGCTGGCTGGGATTTTGCGGGTGTTTCTACGCTTGCGGCACGGCCATTACGACGAGGCCGAACTCGAGCAGCAGTTGGCCGGCCGCGGCTTCCTGAACCGGATTTTCGGCCGCTTCACCCGTTCGATCACCAAGTCGTGGCACATGTACCCGATCGGGTTGCTGTTCGGTCTGGGCTTCGACACCGCGACCGAGATCGCACTACTGGTATTGGCGGGTACCAGCGCGGCGGCCGGGTTGCCGTGGTACGCCATCTTGTGTTTGCCCGTGCTGTTCGCCGCCGGCATGTGCCTGCTGGACACCATCGACGGATCGTTCATGAACTTCGCCTACGGGTGGGCGTTCGCCAAACCGGTGCGCAAGATCTACTACAACATCACCATCACCGGGCTGTCGGTGGTGGTCGCCCTGTTGATCGGCAGCATCGAGCTGATCGACCTGTTCGCCGAGCAACTCGGCTGGCGTGGCCCGTTCTGGGACTGGGTGCAAACCCTGGACCTGAATGCCGTCGGCTTCGTCATCGTCGGTCTGTTCGCGCTGACCTGGGTGGCGGCGCTGGTGGTGTGGCGGTACGGCCGCATCGAAGAGAAGTGGGCTCCGGTCGCCGAGAGCACGATCTAGCGGTCCCTACGCCAGCTGCGGGTATTCGTCGCGGCTGGCGCGGAGTAGAAACAACGGTATGGGGGCGCTCCCGACGCCGACGGCCGGCGATGCATGAGCTCTCGCTGTGCGAGGCGATCGCCGGTGTGGTGAAGGCCCATGCGGACGGGCGGCACGTCGACGTGGTGCGCGTCCGGATCGGCGCGCTGCGTCAAGTGGTCCCCGAGTCGTTGTCGTTTTGCTGGACCCTGGTCCGCGACGCGCAGAGCCTGCCCGACGCCGAGCTCGAACTCGAGTGTGTCGGCGCCGAGGTGCGCTGCCGTTCCTGCGGTCGGCAATCTGAGATCACGTCGACGTGGTCGATTTGGTGCCCGCAGTGCGACAGCTCCGACGTGCAGGTGCTGCACGGCGACGAGTTCCTGGTGACATCGCTGGACGTCTCCTGAAAGGGCTTGCCGCCCAGCCGAATTCGACGTCGGCGAGCATGGAGATCCGGTGTTACTCAACAAGATTGACCGCACGCCGCAACTGGACGCCGAGGTGGACACCCACCTTGCCCACGGGCGCCAGGGATCGATCGCGGCGGGGGTGACCGTTGACAACTCCAAGGGGCGGGAGTAAACCCAGAAACAACGCTGCGCAAGTGGGCCGACGGTCGACTCCGGCAGCGTGAGGGACCCCAGCCCGGCCCCGGAAAGCTGCAGCATGCCAACGGAAGCAGCAGTCAAAGCGGAAGAAACATTGATCCACGTCCTTTGGATCAATGCGGGCCTCAGTTGTGATGGCGATTCGGTGGCGTTGACTGCCGCCACCCAGCCCAGTGTCGAGGAGATCGCCCTCGGAGCTCTTCCCGGTCTCCCCAAAGTCGCCGTGCATTGGCCCCTGATCGATTTCGAATGCGGCCCCACCGGAGGCGCCGACGACTTCCTGCAATGGTTCTTCAAGGCCGACCGCGGCGAACTGGAGCCATTCGTCCTCGTGGTCGAGGGGTCCATTCCGAACGAGAACATCAAGCAGGAGGGTTACTGGTGCGGGTTCGGCAACGACCCCGCGACCGGCCAGCCGATGACCACCAGCGAGTGGCTGGACCGGCTTGCCCCCAAGGCCACCGCAATCGTCGCCGTCGGCACCTGTGCAACCTACGGCGGGATCCACGCCATGGCGGGCAATCCGACCGGAGCGATGGGCGTGCCCGATTATCTGGGCTGGGGCTGGCAGAGCAAGGCCGGCATCCCGATCGTGTGCGTACCGGGCTGCCCGATCCATCCCGACAACTTGTCGGAAACGCTGACCTATCTGCTCTACATGGCGACAGGTCAGGCGCCGATGATTCCGCTCGACGATGCGCTGCGCCCGAAGTGGTTGTTCGGCCACACCGTCCACGAAGGCTGCGACCGGGCTGGCTATTACGAGCAGGGCGACTTCGCCACCGAGTACGGGTCACCGAAATGCATTGTCAAGCTTGGCTGTTGGGGCCCCGTGGTGAAGTGCAATGTGCCCAAACGAGGTTGGATCAACGGAATCGGCGGTTGCCCGAACGTCGGCGGCATCTGCATCGGGTGCACAATGCCGGGATTCCCCGACAAGTTCATGCCGTTCATGGACGAGCCACCGGGCGGCAAGCTCTCCAGCACCGCGTCCGGGTTGTACGGCTCCGTGATTCGCAGCTTGAGGGGTATCACGGCCCGCACCGTCGACAAGGAACCGCGCTGGCGCCACAAGGGCACTGAACTTACCACCGGGGCACGCCGCACCTGGTAGGTGCCGGGCGCGTGCGTCAAATTTTCCAGCGATCTTCACGCCACATGCCGTCGGGCAGAGAGTAGTAATGCGATGACAACCATCATTCCCAAGCCCACGCAAGACAAGCAGCAGCCGGGTCAACTCGTCGACATGTCGTGGGACCCGATCACCCGGATCGTGGGCAGCCTAGGCATCTACACCAAGATCGACTTCGAGAACCGCCAAGTCGTCGAATGCCACAGCACCTCGTCGATTTTCCGCGGCTACTCGATCTTCATGAAGGGCAAGGACCCGCGCGACGCCCACTTCATCACCAGCCGGATCTGCGGCATCTGCGGCGACAACCACGCCACCTGCTCCTGCTACGCCCAGAACATGGCCTATGGCGTCAAGCCGCCATACCTGGGCGAGTGGATCGTCAACCTCGGCGAGGCCGCGGAATACATGTTCGACCACAACATCTTCCAGGAAAACCTGGTCGGAGTGGACTTCTGCGAGAAGATGGTCGCCGAAACCAACCCCAGCGTGCTCTCGTTGGCCGAGAAGACCCCGGCCCCACAGGCCGGCGCCCACGGCTACCGGACCATCGCCGACATCATGCGTTCGCTCAACCCATTCAGCGGCGAGTTCTACCGCGAGGCGTTACAGGTCAGCCGGTGGACCCGGGAAATGTTCTGCCTGATGGAGGGTCGCCACGTGCACCCCTCCACGCTGTACCCGGGCGGAGTCGGCACCGTGGCGACCATCCAGCTGATGACCGACTACCTGACCCGGCTGATGCGCTACGTGGAGTTCATGAAGAAGGTCGTGCCCATGCACGACGACCTGTTCGACTTCTTCTACGAAGCGCTGCCCGGCTACCAGAACGTCGGACTGCGCCGCACGTTGCTCGGCTGCTGGGGTTCCTTCCAGGACCCCGAGGTATGCAACTTCGAGTACCGAGACATGGAACGCTGGGGCAACGCAATGTTCGTCACGCCGGGCGTGGTGGTCGACGGCAAGCTAGTCACCCACTCGCTGGTCGACATCAACCTCGGCATCCGAATCCTTTTGGGCAGTTCGTATTACGACGACTGGACCGACCAGGAGACGTTCGTCAAGACCGATCCGCTGGGCAACGCCGTGGACCGGCGCCACCCGTGGAACCAGCACACCAACCCCCATCCGCAGAAGCGCGACATGGATGGCGGCAAGTACAGCTGGGTGATGTCGCCGCGCTGGTTCGACGGCAAAGATCATCTGGCATTGGATACCGGCGGCGGTCCGCTGGCCCGGCTGTGGGCGACCGCCCTGGCTGGCCTGGTCGACATCGGTTACGTCAAAGCGACCGGCAGCAGCGTGCAGATCAACCTGCCCAAGACCGCCCTGTTGGGACCGGTCGAGCTGGAGTGGAAGATCCCACAGCACGGCAGCAACACGATCGAACGCGACCGGGCGCGCACCTACTTCCAGGCCTACGCCGCGGCCTGTGCGCTGCACTTCGCCGAGAAGGCGCTCGAGGAGATCCGGGCCGGACGCACCAAGACCTGGGAGAAATTCGAGGTGCCCGACGAGGCGATCGGCTGCGGCTTCACCGAGGCGGTGCGCGGCGTGCTGAGCCACCACCTGGTGATCCGGGACGGCAAGATCGCGAACTATCACCCCTACCCGCCCACGCCGTGGAATGCCAACCCGCGCGACAGCTTTGGCACGCCGGGCCCCTACGAGGACGCGGTGCAGGGACAGCCGATCTTCGAGGAGAACGGCCGGGAGAACTTCAAGGGCATCGACATCATGCGCACGGTGCGTAGCTTCGACCCCTGCCTGCCGTGCGGTGTGCACATGTATCTGGGGAAGGGCAGAACCCTGGACAGACTGCACACGCCGACCCAGTCACCTGCCGAGGAGTGAGTGAAGGTGGATCGCCCGGGGGTCCCGGACAGCGAAACACAGTGGCGCACGGCGGGCGATCGAATCCAGACACTCCTGGATTCGTGCGCCGCGGCCGGAACGGGCGCGCACGAACGTGCGCGACAGCTGGTTCGTGAGGTGGTCGCGCTCTACGGCGCCGGGCTGGAACGGATCCTGCGGCTGGGCGGCCCGCAGCTAGCCGAGCGGCTGGCCACCGACGACCTGGTGGCCAGCCTGCTCCTTATCCACGACCTGCATCCGCACAATGTCGACCGCCGGGTGTCGGACGCCCTGGACCGGGTCCGCCCCTACCTCGGTTCGCACGGCGGTGACGTCGAGTTGATCGACGTCACCGCGGACGGCGTTGTGCGGCTGGCGTTTCGGGGAAGCTGCAAGAGTTGCCCGTCGTCGGCGGCCACGCTGGAGCTCGCCGTCGAGGACGCGATCCGTGCCGCGGCGCCGGGCATTGCCACGATCGAGGTGGTGGGCGCCGAAGCCGCGGCCCGCCCCGCCGTTATCCCCGCCGACACGCTGTTGGCCCCACTACGCTCCAACGGCCACCGCCATTCCACCGCCACGAGCTGGCATCCGGTGCCCGAGGTCGCCGGGCTCGAACCGGGCGACGTGGCCGGGTTCCTTGTTGCGGGCAGCACGCTACTGGTGTGCAGGCTCGGTGACCTGCCCCTGGCCTACCGTGACTACTGCCCGGTGTGCGACGACTCCCTGGCAGGGGCACAGCTACGCGAAACGATGCTGGGCTGCCCGCGCTGCGGCACGCAGTTCGACGTGGCGCACGCGGGTGCGGGGCCCAACGGTTCCCACCTCGACCCGCTCCCCCTGCTGCTGCGCGACGGGGTGCCCTCGGTCGCGCTGCCCGAGCCGCTGGGGGCGGGCAGATGACCAGTCCCTACGACGTTTTGGCCCGCATCACCGCGGTGCGGTCGGTTCCCGAGCCGGCCGGCGAGCGCTGCGAAATGTGCTCCGAGCTGATCGCGGACGAGCATCAGCATGTGGTGAATGTCGCCGGCCGCCAACTGTTGTGCGTGTGCCGAGCCTGCTATCTGCTGTTCACCGACGTCGATGCCGAACTGCGTTATCGCGCGGTGCCGGACCGGTATCTGGCCTTCCCGGACTTCGCGCTGGACCGGCAGACCTGGGACGCCTTGCAGATCCCGGTCGGGGTGGCATTCTTTTTCAGGAACTCCGCGCTGCGGCGCACCGTCGCGTTCTACCCCGGCCCGGCCGGGGCGTGCGAGTCCGAATTGGACCTCGCCGCCTGGAACGCCCTCAGCAACGCCGACGCCCGGGTGCACCTGCTGACCGACGACGTCGAAGCCCTGCTGGTGCGGGCACCCGAATCAGGTTCTCCGCACACGTATCTCGTCCCCATCGACGCCTGCTATGAGTTCGTCGGTCGATTGCGGCTGCTGTGGCGCGGGTTCGACGGCGGCCAACAGGCGCGCGACTTCATCGACGGCTTCTTCGCCACGATCGACGCCCGCGCCTCGCAAACACCCGGGACACCACCATGACCGAGGTGAACTTCGCGGTGCTCGACGTCGCACCCGAACCCTATGCCGTCACCCCGGTGCTCACCGCCCGCGTCGGCGTGACCGCCGACGGCGACGATCCGGTGCACGCCATCGCGCTGCGCTGCCAGGTGCGCATCGAGCCGGCGCGCCGGCCGTACACCGACGGGGAAGCGGCCGGGCTGACCGACCTGTTCGGCCCGCGTGAGCGCTGGACGAGCACCCAGCACGGCTTCCTTTGGCAGCACTGCGCCGCTATGGTGCCCGGGTTCACCGGCCACAGCACGGTGGACCTGGCGCTGGAATGCACCTATGACTTCGAAGTCGCGGCCGCGAAGTATCTGCACGCGCTGCGCGACGGCGCGATACCGCTGCAATTCCTGTTCAGCGGAACCGTATTCGTCAGGTCAGGGCGTGGCTTCTCGGTCCGGCAGGTGCCGTGGGACCGCGAGTGCCGCTACGACATGCCGGTCGACGTCTGGCGCGCGCTGATGGCACAGCACTTCCCCAACTCGGGCTGGGTGCGGTTGGGTCACGAGACCATCGCCGCACTGATCGCCTACAAGTCCGCACAAGGCTTGCTCGACCTGGACGGCGCGGTGACCTCGCTGTTGGACTTCGAACGGACCGCGGTATGACCACGCCGACCTGGGACCGGGCCCGCGCCGTCGCCGACGCGGTGCTCTACGAGGGCTACCTGCTGTACCCGTACCGTGGTACCTCCGCCAAGAATCAATCACGTTGGCAATTCGGCGTTTTAGGGCCACCCGATGCGGGCGAGGCAGGCCTTGGCGAAGACGACGCCCTGGCGGCGCAGTTCCTGGTCGAGGACGCCGAGGCGATCACCGTGGTGGTGCGTTTTTTACAGTTGCAACACCGGCGGGCCGAGCGCGAGGAAGCCGACGGGCGGTTCACACCCGTCGGGCAATTGACAACGCCGGCCGGGTCCTGGCTGACCTGGGATGAGGCCGTCGAATGCGAGAGCTCGTTCGGGCCCATCGCATTAGGTGATCTGCCGTGCACAGCGCCAGTCGTGGCGGGCGCGGCGGTCGACATCGAAGTGCTCGGCGGTGGCCGCCTGGTGCGCGAACGCAAACAGATTCGCGGCGAGCTCACCCTCTCCAGCGAAGCCGACGGCGCCGTGCGCAGGATGTCGGCGCGGTTGACCAACTCCGGCGCCGCAGCACTCGACAAGGACGACGCGATCGCCCGGTCGATGATCGGCACCCACCTGATCGCCGTGGTTACAGGGGGCCGGTTCGTCTCGATGCTCGAGCCGCCGGCAGCGGCCGCCGACGCGGTGTCCCGATGCCGCCAACACCGCTGCTTCCCGGTCCTGGCCGGCCCGCCCGACA
The DNA here is from genome assembly GCF_002102355.1 of Mycobacterium sherrisii. GTDB lineage: Bacteria > Actinomycetota > Actinomycetes > Mycobacteriales > Mycobacteriaceae > Mycobacterium > Mycobacterium sherrisii. The sequence continues at coordinate 121,371 of NZ_LQPT01000040.1, forward strand.
GCCAGGACACGCTGCTGATCTCGCCGATCATTCTGTACGACCACCCCGAAGTCGCCGAGCAAAGCAACACCGCGCTCTACGACTGCACCGAGATCGACGAAATCCTGACCCTGCGCGTGCTGACGATGACCGACGACGAGAAGGCGCAGGCGCGGGCCACCGACCCACGGGCCGCCCGGATCATCGACCAGTGCGACGCGATGTCAGCCGAGGCGATGGCACGCCTGCACGGCGTGCTGCGCGACCCGCACCGCGTCGACCCGTCCGCAGGCCTGATTCCCGCGGTGCCCGACGGCATCGATTGGTGGGATCCGCTCGCCGACAACGCCGTTCGACCCGAGCTGGACGCCGTCCTGGTGCACGGGACCCAGGTGGCCCGGGGCAGCCTGGTCCGGCTGCGGCCACGCCGCAACGCTGACGCGCAGGACATCTTCGTCGCCGGCCGGACCGCACGCGTCACGTCGGTGCACGAGGACGTCGAGGGCAACAAACACATCGGGGTTGTGGTCGACGACGACCCCGCCGCCGACCTGCACGACTGGTACGGCCGCTATTTGTACTTCTCTCCCGACGAGATCGAGCCGCTGGCAGCAGCGCACGACATCACAGCCCCGGAAAGGAGTTCGACATGGAAATCGTAGGTTGGGTATTCGTCGCCCTGATCGCCCTGGCGGTCGGGATCGCGTTGGCGCTGGGTGTGGTATCGCTGCCAGATGCCCGCCGCTATCTGAAATTGAGGCGCATGTAGCCGCATCGGGGACGGTCATGACAGCGCGAATCCTGGTGGCTGGCATCGGCAACATCTTTCTGGGCGACGACGGGTTCGGCTCCGAAGTGGTCCGCAACGCCGCGTTGCCGCGCAACGATCCCAGTGTCCGCGTCACCGACTACGGCGTCTCCGGCATGCACCTGGCCTACGACCTGCTCGACGACTGGGACGGCTTGGTGCTCGTCGACGCGGTGCCCAATCGTGGCAACCCGGGCACCTTACACGTGTTCCAGGCTGACCACGACGATTCCCGTTGCGCGGCAAACGGTCTCGATGGACACAGCATGAATCCCGCCGCGGTGTTCGCCAATCTGCGGGCGCTGGGGGGCACACCGCCCTACACCGTGGTCGTGGGGTGCGAGGCGAGCAGCGTCGAGGAGGGCATCGGCCTCACCGACCCCGTCGCCATGGCTGTGCCACGGGCCGCGCAGGCCGTCGAGGAGATCGTCGCCGCGTTGCGGTCTACCAACCCGAGCGTCGAGGGGTGTTGACATGTGCCTGGGAATTCCGGGGCAGGTGATCGAGTTGCTGGACGGCTACGAAGGCCAGCTCGCGTTGGTCGACGTCGCGGGCGAGCAGCGCAAGGTCAATGTCGGCATGCTGCCGGAGGAGACGTTCGCGCCCGGCGACTGGGTGATCATCCACCTGGGCTTCGTGGTCGAAAAGACCGATCGCGCCGGTGCCGACCAGGCGATGGAGGGTCTCGAGTTGATGGGTCGGGGAATCGCACCCTCGGCCGGCGGCTGAGATGACCGGCGCACCCCTGCTGCTACGGCCCGACCTCGCCACGGACCACGTGCGGCAGCGCCTCACCGTCACCGGTGTTGTCCAGGGGGTGGGCTTCCGCCCGTTCGTGCACCGGCTTGCCAACGAGCTGGGCCTGGCCGGTTTCGTCGGAAACGATTGCGGCGCAGTGTTCATCGAAATACAGGGCGAACGGCCCCAGGTGGCGGAATTCGTGCGCCGGCTCGCCGCCGATGCGCCGCCGCTGGCCCGCCTCACCGCGGTCACGTCGACCGACCTGATGACCGACCCGGCATGCGGCGGCCAATTTCGGATCGTGGCCAGCGCGCCGACCGGCATTGGTAAGACGCCCATCTCCCCCGACATCGCGGTGTGCGACGAGTGTGTCGCCGAGCTGTTCGACCCGGGTAACCGCCGCTATCGGCACCCGTTCGTCACCTGCACCAACTGCGGACCCCGGTTCACCATCATCCGCGAGCTACCCTACGACCGCCCGGCCACCACGATGGCTGGATTCCCGATGTGTGACCGGTGCGCCGCCGAATACCACGATCCCGCGGACCGCCGATTCCACGCCCAACCCATCGCCTGCCCCGAATGCGGTCCCGCGCTGTGGTTCTCGGCCGGGACACGGCGGGTCGCCGGCTCCGATCCGGCAGTGGCGGCCGCACAACGGGCATTGGCGACCGGAGCGGTGGTCGCCATCAAGGGAATCGGCGGCTACCACCTGGCGTGCGCCGTGCAGGACGAGACAGCCGTCGACACGTTGCGCGCCCGAAAGACGCGCGGCGCCAAGCCGTTCGCCATGCTGGTCCGCGACCTCGATGTGGCGCGCCGCTACGCCCACCTCGACGCAACCGGGGCGACGGTACTGACGAGCCCCGCTCGCCCGATAGTGTTGTTGCGGCGCCGCCGGGACGCACCCGTCGCCGAAGCCGTTGCACCGGGCCACCCGCTGCTCGGCTTGATGCTGCCGTACTCCCCCCTCCACCACCTCCTATTGACGGAAGTTCCGGGAGGCCCCGGCGCCGAAGCGGCACCGGAAGCGTTGGTACTCACCAGCGCCAACCGCAGCGACGAACCGATTTGCTTCACCGACGACGACGTCGAGGCCAGGCTGCCGGAACTCTGCGATGCGATCCTCGACCACGATCGGCCCATTCACGTGCCCTGTGACGACTCCGTGGTGCGCGTCGTAAGGGACGACGCCGAAGGCAGCGAACTCCCGCTGCGCCGGTCCCGCGGCTACGCACCGCTGCCGATCGACCTGAACCTCGATGGGCGCATCGACGCGCGACGGGCCCCCAGCGTCCTGGCGGTGGGCGGGGAACTGAAGAACACCTTCTGTCTCACCGACGGTGCGCTCGCCTACCTGTCCGGTCATATCGGGGACATGGCTACCTGGGAGACCCTGCGTGCATTCGAGCGGGCGGTTGGTCAACTCAGCGAGATCCGAGGCACCCCAACACGATTCGCGGCCGACCTGCATCCGGGGTATCACACCCGCAATTGGGCCGAGCGCCACGGCGGCGGCAGGCCACTGGATCTGATCCAACACCACCACGCGCACGTCGTGTCGCTGTTGGCCGAACACGGGCGCATCGGCGAACCTGTCGTGGGCGTGGCCTTCGACGGCACCGGCTACGGTCCCGATCACACCATCTGGGGCGGGGAGATTCTCACCCTCGGGCCGGACAGCCACCGCTTCGCGCGGGCGGCCCACCTGCGTCCGGCGCCACTGCCCGGCGGCGACTCGGCGATCCGCAATCCATGGCGGGCGGCACTGTCCCAGTTATGGATCGCCGGCATCGACTTCGGCGGCGACCTCGCACCGGTCGCCGCAGCCACCCCGGACGAACTACGGCTGGTCCGCTCGCAATTGGAAACCGGTGCGGGATGTGTCCCGTGTTCCAGCGTGGGGCGGCTGTTCGACGCGGTCGCGTCGCTACTCGGGGTGCGACACCGCGTCGACTACGAAGGCCAGGCCGCGATCGAACTCGAGGCACTCGCCGAACGCGCCGACGGCCCCGTTCCCTCGCTACCGCTGCCGGTCCGTCCCAACGGGGTGATCGACCCAACCACCCTGATCCAAACGATGGTCTCGGCGCTGTACGCCGGTACCCCACCCGCGCGGCTGGCCGCCGCGTTTCACCGGGCGATCGCGGCCGCGGTCGCCAAGGCAGTCTCGCTGGTGGCCGGGCCCACCCGACTGGTCGGCCTTACTGGCGGCGTGTTCCAGAACGTACTGCTGCTACGCCTATGTCGGGAATTGTTGCAAAACAACGGCTTTGAGGTGCTGAGCCACCACTTGGTGCCACCTAACGACGGCGGACTGGCGTTGGGACAGGCAGTGATCTCGATGCTGACCGCGCTCGAGGAGGCAAAGACATGACACCCATCGCCGCGATCGACCGCGGACTGAGCGCCGGGCTGGCCGCCGAACTAACCGACGACCTGGCCGCCACGGCCTTCACCGTGGCGAAGCGATTCGCCGCGGGCGCCACCATGTGGTCGATCGCCCCGTCCTGGGAACCGCATGCCCTGCACATCGCGGTCGAATTCGTCCATCCGGTGATCATGGGCAAACGGGCGTTACCGGCGGTCGCGCTCACCGGACCGGATCTGGTGGACCTGGCGCGAGTGTCGGTGCAGCCCGGCGACGTCGTGATCGCCGTTGCCGGCGCCGACGACGCGCAGGCACGTTCGGTGCTGCGCCGAGCCCCGGCATGGGGAGCCACCACGATCTGGATCGGCAGCGGCGCCCGGCCGCCGGCCGGTGCCGCCGATCACGTGCTCTGGCTCGACGATCCCGATCCGCGGGTGCCGGCAACCGGCGGATTCGTGCTGTTTTACCACCTGCTGTGGGAGCTCACCCATGTCTGTTTCGAGCACTCCGGGCTGCTCAAACCCGAATGCGCCGAAGACATTTGCCTCACCTGCAGCGACGAAGGCCGGCTGGGCGAGGTCGTGGGCCCCTCGACCGGCGGGCAGGCCGCGGTCCGCACGGCCCGCGGGGTGCAGAACGTGATCACGACGCTGGTCGAGCCGGTCGCCGCCGGCGACCTGGTGCTGGTGCACGCAGGCACGGCAATCAGCAAGATCCAGGAGGGTCTTTGATGAGCGACGAACCCACCAACTTCCTCTACCCCTTCATCGACGCCGAAGAGAGCGACCCACCCTCGCTGCTCGCCGACCTGGCCGCATCAGCACAGGCCAAGGCGGCCGAGAGCCTGGCGTTGCGGCGCTCAACCCTGCAGGCCAATGCGGAACTGCTGGAGCTGGCGGGCGCCGAGACGGCGCGCCGCTTCGCCGCCGGCGGCCGGATGTTCACCTTCGGAAACGGCGGCAGCTGTACGGATGCCACCACCCTCGCGAGCTTGTTCGCCAGGCCGCCGACCGGCGGATCGCTGCCGGCCTGGTCGCTGACCGCCGACCAGGCCATCATGACCGCTCTGGGCAACGACGTCGGATTCGAGCTGGTGTTCGCCCGCCAGCTGATCGCCCGCGCGAAAGCCGGCGACGTCGCGATCGCGATATCCACCAGCGGCAACTCGCCGAACCTGCTCACCGCGCTGGCCGAGGCGCACCAACGTGGCCTCTACACAATCGGTTTCGCCGGCTATGACGGCGGCGCCTTCGTGGACAACCCGAACGTGAACGCCGGCTTCATCGTTCATTCGCAAAGTGTGCACCGGATCCAGGAATCGCAAGCGCTGCTCGGTTACCAGCTGTGGCTGACCGTCCACAAACGACTCGACAACCACGGTGTGGGGGCCGCATGAACAAGTACCTGGCATCGGGACCGCGCTTCGCCGAAGGCGAGGTTATCGAGCGGATCGAGTCATTCCGGCGGCGCCGGCCGCGGTTGCTCGACGATCACGTGACGCTAGCGCACGGCGCCGGCGGCAAAGCGTCGGCGGCATTGCTGGACGCCGTGTTTGTGCAAGCGTTCCGCAATCCGGCGCTGGAGTCACTGGGTGACGGCGCGGTGCTCACCTTGCCCGGCGGGCAGCGACTGGCCATGTCCACGGATTCGTTTGTCGTGCAGCCCAGGCGCTTTCCCGGCGGCTCCGTGGGTGCCCTCGCCGTGCACGGCACCTGCAACGACCTGGCGATGACCGGCGCGGTGCCCGCCTGGATCTCGGCGGCATTCGTGCTCGAAGAGGGCTTCCCCATCGCCGAGTTGAAAGAGATCGTCGCCGATATGGCGACGGCGGCGGCCAATTGCGGCGTGCAGATCGTCACCGGCGACACCAAGGTGGTCCCGGCAGGCGCCGCCGACGGCCTGTTCGTCACCACCACCGGAGCCGGCGTGATTCCGTCCGGGCGGACGCTGTCGGCCGATTCGGTTCGCGTCGGCGACAAACTGCTGCTCTCCGGGACTATGGGCGACCACGGCATGGCGGTCATGCTGGCCCGCGGCGATCTGGCCATCGACGCCGACATCCGCTCCGACACCGCCTCGCTGGGCCCGCTGGTGGAATTGCTGATGGCCGCGGCCCCGTCAACCCGTTGGATGCGCGACGCCACCCGCGGCGGGGTCGGCACCGTGTGCAACGAGCTGGCCCAGGCGTGCGGCTTCGGAGTGCTGCTCGACGAGCGACGGCTTCCCGTACAGCCCACCGTGACCGGCGCGTGCGAGCTGCTCGGTATCGACCCGCTCTACGTGGCCAACGAGGGCAAGTTCGTCGCCGTCGTCGCGGCCGAGGAGGCCGAACCCGGGTTGCGGGCGCTGCGGTCGCACCCGTTGGGCGCCGAGGCCGCCGAAGTAGGGGAAATCGTCGCCGAACCAGCCGAAAGCGTGGTGCTGCGAACCGGTTTCGGCGGCACTCGGATCGTCGACATGCTGGTCGGCGACCCGTTGCCGAGAATTTGCTAAGCCGCAGACCGCAAGGAGGTGCGCCCACATGTGTCTTGGCATTCCAGGACGAATCGTCGAAATCACCGACCCCGCCAACTATCTGGCGAAGGTCGACGTCAGCGGCGTGCAACGGACAATCAGCGTGCGGCTGCTGCAAAACGACATGCCGGACCCCGACGAGTGGGTGCTAGTCCACGTGGGCTTCGCGATGGCCAAGATCGACGAGACCGAGGCGATGCGCACCCTGGCCGCGATCCAGAAGCTCGGCGACGCCTACACCACCGAGATGGCGGCCTTCGACTCGTCGGCGATCGGCTAAGGAGGATCGACGTGAAATTTGTTGACGAATTCCGCGATCCCGCCGCAGCGCGAAAGCTACTCGTGGCCATCGAACACCTGGCCGGAACCGACGGCGAACACTTCAAGTTCATGGAGGTGTGCGGCGGGCACACGCACACCATCTACCGGCACGGCATCGAGCACCTGTTGCCCGAAACCGTCGAACTGGTGCACGGCCCGGGATGCCCGGTCTGCGTGATCCCGATGGGCCGCATCGACGACGCGATGTGGCTGGCCGCGCAGCCGGGCGTGACCTTCACCTGCTTCGGCGACATGATGCGGGTGCCCGGATCGAACGGAAGTCTGTTGGACGCCAGAGCCCGCGGCGCCGATGTGCGGTTCGTGTACTCCCCGCTGGACGCGCTGAAGGTTGCGATCGACAACCCGGACAAACACGTCGTGTTCTTCGCAATCGGGTTCGAGACCACCGCCCCGTCGACTGCGGTCACGCTGGTGCGGGCGCGCGAGCTGGGGCTGGCCAACTTCACTGTGTTCTGCAACCACGTCACGATCGTCCCGCCGATCAAGGCGATCCTGGAATCACCGGATCTGCGGCTGTCGGGCTTCATCGGACCCGGGCACGTGTCGACGGTGGTGGGCAATCGCCCCTACCGGTTCGTTCCTGAGGTATACCGAAAGCCGTTGGTAGTGGCCGGGTTCGAGCCACTGGACATCCTGGCGTCGGTCACGATGCTACTCCGTCAGATTCGTGACGGCCGCTGCGAGGTGGAGAATCAATACCAGCGGGTGGTGCCCGAGCACGGCAACCCCGCCGCCCTGGCCCTGATGGGCAAGGTGTTCGCGCTGCGGCCGCACTTCGAATGGCGCGGCCTGGGCTTCATCTCCCAAAGCGCGCTGCGGCTGCACGACGATTTCGCGGAATACGACGCCGAGCTGCGCTTCGCGATGCCGGGCGTGCGGGTCGCCGACCCGAAGGCCTGTCAGTGCGGCGAGGTCCTCAAGGGTGTGCTCAAGCCTTGGGAATGCAAGGTTTTCGGCACCGCCTGCACGCCGGAGACCCCGATCGGCACCTGCATGGTATCCCCCGAGGGCGCATGCGCGGCCTACTACAACTTCGGCCGGATGCATCGAGACGCCGTCAAACTTGTGGGGCGCACTTGAGCGACACGACAATCCGGCGCGGCGCGGACATGTTCGCCCGCTACGCGCATGCGCCCAACGCGCTGGGCTATTGCGGCCCACCACTGGGAGCGACATTGCGCGCCGGCTCGGTCGCCCAGATACGCGCTGCGGCGGCAAAGTTCTCCGGAGCCTGGCCGTACCTGCGGGTGCTGGCCAGCCTGAGCGGGATCGACGACCCGCTGGACTACCGGGTCGTCGAATCGTACTGGCTGGGCGGCGGGATCGGTGCAGCGCTGGACCCGGCCCAGTTCCTCGACGCGTTGCTGGCGATCATCGGCCCGCAGGCCGGCCACTACTGGTCGCACCTCACGCCGGACCTGGCCCGCGAGGCCGCCGGCAATCACTGCTTCCACGTCTTCGGCGTCTATCCGTGGACGCGATTTCTCGGTCGGGGCGCCGATCAGCATCCGCTGGACGTGCTGGACAATTGCCGAATAGCTTGGGGCACCGTGGTTTCCCGCACCGGCGACACGGTCGAACTACGGTGCCGGCGGTTGGTCTGCGACGGTGACGGTCTCGCGCTGGGCGAACCGGCGGTGCGCACCTTGGACGTCTGCGCCGACGGGCACAGCGCGCTGCCCGGGGTGGCCGTCGGCGACGAGGTCGCGGTGCACTGGGACCGGTTGTGCGGCCGGCTGGACGCCGAGCAGGCACGCAGACTCGCCGACAGCACCCACCGCCAATTGCGGGTGACCAGCCGGCGGCTGGCCCGAGTCTAGGCCCTGCCAGACTGGGCCCATGTCTGGTCCAGCGCCCGGTTCCCTGTGTGATGTGCTGCCCGCGAGTGCCGCACTGCTCGGGATTGCGGGCAGCGCCGACCGGTTAGGCGTGACGGAATCGGTTGCCGCGCAGGTGGATCGGGTCGCGGTGCTGCTGGTCGACGGCCTCGGCTGGCACCTATTGCCACAGCTAGCGCCCAGCGCGCCGCTGCTTGCCTGCGTGCTGGGCGGCGGCACCGGACGGCTGACCCGGCTGGAGTGCACCTTCCCGTCCACCACGCCGAGCAGCCTGGTGTCGCTGGGTACCGGCACGCCACCGGGCGCGCACGGCATCCTCGGCTTCACCGTCAACGTCCCGGGCACCGATCGGGTGCTGACCCACATCTATTGGCGCTCGGACTCACCCGGGGCCCCGCCGCACGCCCAATGGCAGCCGGTGCCGACCTGGTTCGAGCGGCTCGAGCGGTCCGGGGTGGCCACCCGGGCGGTGCTGCCGCAGCTGTTTGTGGGCAGCGGGCTGACCGACGCGGCGTATCGCGGCGCCACCGTGCGCCCGGCGAGCCCGACCGACGACTATGCCCAACTGATGATCGACGAACTGCACGCCGCGCCGGGGCTAGTCTACGGCTACATCGCCGACCTGGACACCGCCGCACACGTCTTCGGCATTGGATCGCCGCACTGGCATCAGGCGGCCGCACGCGTCGACATGCTGCTGACCCGCCTGGTCGACGCATTACCCGCGAACACCACACTGCTGGTCACCGCCGACCACGGCGGCCTGAACGTGCCGCCGCAGGCCCGCGTCGACCTGGACACCGACCCACGGCTGAGCGCGGGAATCCGGGTGGTCGCGGGGGAACCGCGGGTGCGCTACCTGCACACCGAACCGGGTGCCGCCGCCGATGTGCGCGCGGCGTGGAGCGAGGTGCTCGACGGCCGGGCCGTGGTCTACACCCGCGAACAGGCGGTCGCCACCGGCATGTTCGGGCCGGTCGATCCGCGGCATCTGGCGCGAATCGGTGACATCGTCGTCATCTGCACCGGCGACACGGCGGTACTGGCGACCGAGCACGAGCCCCCGGAAGCGGCCCGCCTTGTCGGTTTTCACGGCGGTGCCACGCCCGTCGAAATGGACATACCGCTCATCGTGTTCGAATAGCAGGCGACGTGCCGATTAGGCACGGCACAAGCTCGGGATCGCGGTCGCACAACGCGAATCACGGCACACATTCGCAGTGTTTCGCTCGCCGGAACCCACAACGGACTCCGACCTTTCTCACAGCTTTGGTCAGCTGACGAGCAAGGTTCGTCGGCTACAGTCTGACCACTGTGAACGGGCACGGTGGCAAGAACTTTCGGCGGTGGCAGCCCGCCATCGCGATTGTGGCGGCATTGAGCCTGTTCGTCAGTCTCGTCGCGGGTGATGCGTTGCGATCCCAGTTTTCTGCGGCCTCCCTCCCCGAACCGGCGGCCTGGTTGCACGCCACCCCGGACACCGAGGGCCACGCCGCACAGCAGGCAGCCGACGGCAATGCGGCGGCCCACGTGCAACATGCGTCGTGGGGAGCGTCCCCCCAGCACAAGAAGCCGTTCCACAGCACCTGGATGACACACGGCCGGCCGGATACCTGGCCGCGCATGCAAACCGCGCTACTGTGGCCGGCGCTCCCGGCTTCCTTTGCTAACAACACTTTTCACCCAGGCGAGGGTGATGTCGGCCCGCCCCAGACCCAGCATCCCGACCAGGACATTCTTGCCCTGAACTGTATCGCTCGTCGCTGATCCCGCGCCACCAGCCGGTCGGCACCTCCCTTTGCCCTACGCGGCGAATGAGGCCGTGCCGGTCAGCACCAAGGCAGTGGTCGTTCTCAGCATCGATGCTTTGAAGGGAAATTTATGTTTTCGTGTCATTTCGCCAGCAAAAGAGCGAGGTAGCAGTGGATTTCGCAACGCTGCCACCGGAGACCAATTCCGCCCGCATGTACACCGGCCCCGGCGCGAGATCGTTGATGGACGCCGCAATCGCCTGGGAGGGGCTGGCGGGACGGCTGCGCCGGACAGCGGCGCAATACGACGCGGTGATGATGCCGAGCCGAGCCGCGGCAGCCTACGTCCATTGGCTGCAGGTTCTTGCCGAGCATGCCGAACAGACCGCAGACCGGGCCAGGGCGGCCGCCTCGGCCTACGAACTCGCCCTGGCGGCCACGGTGCATCCCTCGGCCGTCGCCGCCAACCGCAGCCTGCGGACATGGCTGGCGGAGACGAATCATCTGGCTCAAGCGAGCCCGGCGATCGCCGACGCCGAGGCCGACTACGACCAGATGTGGGCTCAGGACGCCGCCACCATGTATGCCTACGCCGCGTTCTCCGCCGAGGTGGTGACCGACACCCCCTTCCCGCCGCCGCCGGGCTCGGGTATCACACCCGACGACACACCAGGCAGCTGGGAGTTGACGTCCGCACCGGAGGTGGTCGCGACCGGCGACGCCGTGATTTCGGCGATCTGCGACACCCTGACTGCCCTGGCCACGTCGCCGCGAACCGCCTTCGAAAGTTCCCTCGCCCCGGTGACCGTCCCCCTGTCGAAACTCGGTTCGCTGTGCGGAGATTCGGATTTCGCGATCAACCGCCTCAGTTATCTGAACAAGCAGGCGACGCTGGCCAACGCGGCGGCGCTGCTCGCGCTGTTACCGAACCGGGAACGCGCCGCGAATGCGGGGGCGGGGCTGGGACGCGCGGTGTCCGTCGGGAGCCTGTCGGCGCCCCGGGGCTGGATGGCCGCGACGCCATTGCCGGCCGCCGCCGAATGGCCCAGCGCCGTCAACGCCGAGACACGCTACCGATTCGCGCATTCGAGGCGTACGAGTTCGCGGCCTCGACAATCGCGTTGAACAGGCGCAGGTCGTCGAGAAACTGTTCGGGATGCCACTGCACCGCGACGGCGAAGTTGGCACCGGGCACTTCCAGACCCTCGACCACGCCGTCGGCGTCCCGGGCGCTGACGATCAGGCCGTCGCCGACCTGGTCGACGGCCTGATGGTGGTAGCACCACGCGTCGGCGGAATCGCCCAACAACGCGGCCAGCCGGGTGCCGGCCACCGTGCGAACCGCCAACTTGGTGAACCGGCCGTAGCCCGCATGATGGCCGCGGTGGCCCAGGACATCGGGCAGATGCTGATGCAACGTGCCGCCGAACGCGACGTTGAGCAGCTGCGTGCCGCGGCAGATGCCCAGGACCGGTAGGCCCCGAACCAGCGCACCTCGCAACAGCGCGAGCTCGAACGTGTCGCGCAGGGTGCGCGGTGGGTCGGTCTTGGGGTGCGGCCGCTGGCCGTAGGTCGCCGGGTCCAGGTCGTAGCCACCGGTGATCACCAGCCCGTCCAGGCTGTCGAGCAGGTTTTCGACGATGTCGTCATCCACCGGTTGGGGCGGCAGCAGCACCGCGACGCCACCCGCCTTGATCACGCCCTCGAAATAGTTCGCGCCCAGATATCCGGCCGGGATGTCCCAGCCGTCGGACTGCACTTGCTCCAGATAACTGGTCAGACCGATGACGGGCCGACCGATCCCCGAGGCGTTCACGCCGCACGCATCCTTTCCTTGACTGCGCGACCACCTTGTCGCCCAAGCTGTCGCCCACGCTCGTCGCGGCGGGTACCGCGACTGCCGATATTCGTTGACCGGGTTATTACCAGGTGCTGGTACGCAAGACGATTTCGGCCGCCAACTGCGCGGTCGACTCCTGCGGATTGCGCCGGCCGAGCAGATCGACCGTGCGGTAGTCCGCGTACACAAACCGCTGGCTGTTGCTGGCCACCTCGCGCCCGTTCGGGCTGCTGACCAGCACGGTGGTGCCAATCTCCACGGGCGGGCAATGATCGTCGCGGACCTCGCCGTTGATGTCGGCCACCCGCGGATGGCCGCGATCGATGACGACCAGTCCGACGAACCGGCCCAACTTCGTGGCTGCCAGTTCCCAGGCGAGGTCGCCGCCCGCCCGGTCACCGACCACGACTGCCCAGCCGATGCCCAGGCCGTCGAGGATGCCGATCACCGATTTGGGGGTCAGCCGGGGGTCGAGGCCGATGACGACGGTGCGAACGGACGCGGTGTGCAGCCGCTCGCACACCGCGTCATATGCGGCCAGCTCCCGCCGCTCGTCGCCGAGGATCACGACGACGACGCCGTTCTCGGGACCGGACACGCCGACGGGGACGGGAAACCCGTCGAGCGTGGTCATCATCGAGGGCACTTACGCACGCTACAGCCAATATTGAGACCGCGCGAGGTCTCTTCGCGTCCCGACAGCGGAACCGATCACGGCGCCAGCCGGGTTGCGATATGCGGGCGCGGGGGCGGTGGCCCAGCGAGCAGGCCGAGCACGGCGTCCAGGTCGAGGTGAGCCGCCAGCAGCTCGGCCACCAGGTCCAGCTGAGCATCCCGTCGCGCCGCGACGTCGGTGTCCGCAGCCACAACGAATCCGGGACGACCGGCCGCGGCTGCGACGGCGGTGAGCCAGTCGCGCCGGAACTCGTCGTTGTCCAGCAGGCCGTGCCAGTGTGTGCCGAAGACCGCGCCCCGCGCGATGCCGTGCGGCTGCCCCTCGACCGCGCACCAGGCCGCCTCGTCGCAGCGAATCAGCCGCCCGTGATGGATCTCGTAACCACTCAGCGGCTGCCCCAGGCGCCGCACCGTTTTCGGCTCGGCGAAGACGATGTCGGCATCCAACAGCCCCAACCCGGCCACTTCCCCACACTTGGATTCCAGCTGGTCCTCGATGCGCCGGCACAGCATCTGCAGGCCCCCGCAGATCCCCAGCACCGGCTTGCCCGCCCGGGCGTGCCCGACGACCGCGTCGGCCAGCCCGCGCTCGCGCAGCCACTGCAGGTCGGCGACCGTCGCCTTGCTGCCCGGCAGCACGACCAGGTCGGCGTCGTGCAGGTCGGCCGGGTCGGTGACCCAGCGGACCAGCACGCCCGGCTCGCAAGCCAGCGCCTCGATGTCGGTGGAGTTGGAGATCCGCGGCAACCGGACGGCGGCCACCGTGAGCCACTCGCTGCCCCGCGGCGGCGCCGGCCGACCCACCACGCGGTGGGCGATGACCGACAGCGAGTCCTCGGCGTCCAGCCACAGGTCGTCGGCGTAGGGCAGCACACCGTAGGTGGGACGGCCGGTCAACTCGGCGAGCCGGCGCAAACCCGGCTCCAGCAGTCCGGGATCGCCGCGGAACTTGTTGACGATGAAACCCGCGATCAGCGCCTGGTCGTCCGTCTCGAGCACCGCGACCGTCCCGAACAGGTGAGCCAGCAGGCCGCCCCGGTCGATGTCGCCGACCAGAACCACCGGCAGGTTCGCGGACCGGGCCAACCCCATGTTGGCCAAATCGGTTGCCCGGAGATTGATTTCGGCCGGAGAGCCGGCTCCCTCACAGATCACCGCGTCGAATTCTTCACGCAGCGCCGCCAAATCGTCGGCGATGATGCCGGCGAGCCGGTCGCGATGCTTGAAATAGCTTGTCGCGCTGACGGAATCGGCGACACGTCCCCGGACCACCAGCTGCGAAGTGCGGTCACTGCCGGGTTTGAGCAGGATCGGATTGAACCGGACGCTGGGCTCCAGGCCCGCGGCCCTGGCCTGAATCGCCTGCGCCCGCCCGATTTCGCCGCCCTCGACGGTGACCGCGGAGTTGTTGGACATGTTCTGGGCCTTGAACGGCGCCACCCGAATACCCTTGCGGGCCAACAACCGGCACAGCCCGGCGACCACCACGGACTTGCCGGCGTCGGAACTGGTGCCCGCAACCAGCAGCGCGCCGCTCACGTGTGCGAACGCGGCTCAGACGACCGTGAGGATCTCGGCGCCAGTGTCAGTGACCAGCAGGGTGTGCTCGAACTGCGCGGTCCACTTGCGGTCCTTGGTAACCACCGTCCAGCCGTCGTCCCAGATTTCGTAGTCCAGCGCGCCGAGGTTGATCATCGGCTCGATGGTGAACGTCATGCCCGGCGTGATTTCGGTGGTGACCGACGGCTGGTCGTAGTGCAGCACCACCAGTCCGTTGTGGAACGTGGTGCCGATGCCGTGGCCGGTGAAATCACGAACAACGTTGTACCCGAATCGGTTTGCGTATGCCTCGATGACGCGGCCGACCACCGACAGGGCGCGGCCCGGCTTGACGGCGTTGATCGCCCGCATGGTGGCCTCCCGGGTGCGCTCCACCAGCAGGCGGTGCTCCTCGGCGACATTGCCCGCCAAGAAGGTCGCGTTGGTATCGCCGTGCACCCCGTCGATGTAGGCGGTGACGTCGATGTTGACGATGTCGCCGTCCTCGATCACCGTCGAGTCCGGGATGCCGTGGCAGATGACCTCGTTCAGCGAGGTGCAGCAGGACTTCGGATACCCCTTGTAGCCCAGCGTCGACGGGTAGGCGCCGTGATCAATCATGTACTCGTGCGCGATCCGGTCGAGTTCGTCGGTGGTCACGCCCGGCGCGACGGCCTTACCCGCCTCCTGCAGTGCGCCCGCCGCGATCCGGCCGGCCACGCGCATCTTCTCGATGACCTCCGGCGTCTGCACCCACGGCTCGGTGCCTTCCTTGGCCGTGGGCTTGCCGACGTACTCGGGACGCGGGATGCGGCTGGGCACCGGCAGAGTCGGTGATACCACCCCGGGTGATAGCGCGGTGCGAACAGGCATGACGCCCAGCTTAATCGCCGCAGCTCGACACCGGACACGCTCGGCCGGTGACCGAGGGGCTCAGGCGCGGCGGCGGGGCAGAATCGAGCGTCGCGGGCCCCGGATGGTCACCGAACCGCAGATCACCCGTCCGGTCAGCACGACGTGCGGCCTGCCTTCGCCGGGGGCATCCCTGCGGCGATCGCGGGCGCTGCCGCCGTACACCTCGACGTCGTCGATGGAGGCGCTGGCGCCGTCGGGCAGCCAGATGTCGACCGAACCGAACCGCACGTCGAGTTCCACCGCCACCACCGGCCCGGCGAACCGGGCCTTGGTGAGCTCGAGCTTGACCGACCCCAGCCGGCGGACCAGCGCCAATCGGGTAGGCACCGTCCATTCGCCGTGCCGCCGCAGCGAGCCGGCCCAGCCGCGTAGCTCGACGCGGTCGGCCGCCGAGGTGACGATCGCACCCGGCCCGGGCAGGTCGCCGACCAAACCGTCGAGCTCGCCCTGGGTGCGCGCGTAGGACACCCGCGAGGACCGCTGTTCGAACTCGTCGATATCAATCAGCCCGAGCGCAACCGCATTGTGCAGTCGTCGCATGGTGCCGTTGCGGTCCGCATCGGAGACGCGCAATGTCACCATGTCGCCGCCGGAATCCGTCATGTTCGCAATTTACCGCGGTCGCGGGCACGGCGTTTCAGGTCAGATAACCGGGCGGCATCGACTCGAACATGAATTTGGTCATCCGGACCGCCCATTCCGAGCTGCCGCCCCCGACGATCAGCGCCGCGAAGGCCAAGTCGCCGCGGTAGCCGGCGAACCAGGAATGCGATCCGCCCGGGAACTCGGCCTCTCCGGTCTTCCCGTAGATCTCGCCGCAGCCGTTGATCTCCTTGGCCGTGCCATTGGTCACCACCAGCCGCATCATCGGCCGCAACGCATCGATCACCTTCGGGCTGACCGGGGTCGTTTCCCCCTCGACGGCGGTCGGCCTGCCCGAAATCAGTTGCGGCACCGGGGTTTTCCCGGCAGCGACGGTGGCGGCCACCAGCGCCATGCCGAACGGGCTGGCCAGCACGCGGCCCTGGCCGAACCCGTCTTCGGTGCGCTCGGCCAGGTCCACCGTCGGCGGCACCGAGCCGGTCACGGTGGTGATGCCGTCCACCGTGTAGTCCAGCCCGATGCCGTATTGCGAGGCGGTCTGGGTCAGGCCGCGGGGCGGCATCTTGCTGCTCAGCTCGGCGAACGTGGTGTTGCACGAACTGGCAAACGCACGCGACATGGACACCACGCCGAGGTCGAAGCCGCCGTAGTTGGGGATGGTGCGGTGCCCGATGTCGAGGTGGCCCGGGCAGCCCACCATCGAGTTGGGTGTGGCCATGTCCCGGTCGACGGCCGCCCCGGCGGTGATCATCTTGAACGTCGACCCGGGCGGGAACAGGCCGTTGGTCGCGGGCAGGCCGTCCGCGTCGGCCGCGCCGTTTTGGGCGATGGCCAGGATCTCCCCCGTCGACGGCTTGATCGCGACGATCATCGCCTTGCCGCCCTTGTTGTCCACCGCCCGCTGGGCGGCGTTCTGCACCACCCGGTCCAGCGTGATCGTCACCGACGGCGCCGGTGATCCCTCGACCTCGTGCAGCACCGCGACGTCGACGTTGTTCTGGTTGACACTGACCACCCGCCAGCCGGCCTGGCCGTCCAGTTCGTCGATCACTTCCTTTTTCACCTCGCTGATCACGGCCGGCGCGAAATGCGGGTCGGTGGCCAGCATGTCGGCCTGCGGCGTGACCACGATGCCCGGCAGCCGCCCGAGCAACGGGAACACCTTGTCGTTGTCCGCGGGCAGCAGCGTGACACCCAGGTCTACCTGGTGCGGTGTCGAGCTGGCCTCCTCGGCCAGCAGCTGCGGGTCGGTCAGCGCGTCGTTGAACGGCCGCAACACGTCGACGATCGAGTGGGTGGTGAAGCTCAGCGACTGCGGCGGTCCGGCCTTGCCGGCGTCCAGCGTGTAGTGGTAACGGAAGCCCGGCGTCAGCACGTCGCTACCGCCGAGCTCGTTCACCGACGCACGCCGCGGTCGGTCGGCGCGCAGCGCGAACGTTTGGTGCTCGCCGAGGCGGGGATGCAGATCGTTGGGTGCCCACCGAACCTCCCAACGCCCCTCGTCGCGGGCCATCCGCAGCTGGCCGTCATAGCTCCAAGTGCGGTTCTTCGGCAGGTGCCAGGTGAAGCGGTAGCTGACCATGCCGGTGTCCTCGGCGTACTTGGAGCTGAGGATCTGCGCGTCCAGATGCGTGGCCTGCAGCCCGGCCCAGGCCGCGTTGAGCGCCTCGCGCGCATCGCTGGGGCTGTCGCTGAGCTGGGCTGCCGCCGCGGTATCCCCGATGCTGAGGGCGCGGAAGAACTTTTCCGCTGCCGGGCTCGGGCCGTCGGGCCGCGGCGTGCAACCGGATAACGCCACCGAGGCGACGAGCAGCACTCCCGCAACAACTGAAACGCCTGATACTGCTGAGGCTTTTGTGACCATCGGTGCTGATGTTAAGAACTGAGGTGGGCCGGGCGGCGCCGACACACCGAGACCCAACCGTGATGTAACGCGGTGGACATTCCCGGCCGAGCGCCGCCGGGCCGGTGGGGCGCCCCGACAACCGGCCCGTCAGTCGAGCAGCACGGTGGCGAAGGTGCCGACCTCGGCGAAACCCACCCGGGCGTAGGCGGCGCGGGCCACCGTGTTGAAGTCGTTGACGTACAGGCTGGCGATGCGGCCGCTGCCGATGATCACCGCGGCCAGCATCGCGGTCCCGCGGGCGCCCAAGCCCAGTCCGCGCCACTCCGGATGCACCCAGACGCCCTGGATCTGGCCGACGCCGGGCGATTGCGAACCCACCTCGGCCTTGAACACCACCTGGCCCCCCTCGAAACGGGCCCAGGCCCGCCCGGCGGCGATCAGGCTGGCCACCCGGCGGCGATAACCGCGGCCGCCGTCGCCGAGCCGCGGGTCGATGCCGACCTCGCCGATGAACATGTCGACCGCGGCCACCAGATACGCGTCCAGCTCCTCGGGCCGCACCTGACGCACCTCCGGATCGAGGTCGCACATCGGGTGCTTGTCCAGCGCCATCAGCGGCTGGCGTTCGCGGACGTCGCGCGCCGGCCCCCACGCGGTTTCCAGGCGCTCCCACATCGGCAGGACCAGGCTGGCCCGCCCGACCAGTGAAGAACAGCGCCGGGTGGCGCTCATCGCCTCGTCGGCGAAGGCGTTGAGGTCGGCGGGCAACCCGCGCAACGGAATCAGGTTGGCCCCGGCGAAGCACAGCGACTCGTCGGCGCCGCGACGGGTCCACAGTTCGCCGCCGATCGCGCCCGGGTCGATCCCGTGATCGGCGACGCGGGAAGCCACCATGCAGGAACCGATCGGGTCTTCGTCCAACACCCGCCACACCGCGGCGGCGTCGCGCACCACGGAGACCCGTCTGTCGCCGACCAGGCGGAAAAGCGGCGGAGCCGACATCTGGCGAACTCTCTGTGGTGCGAACCGACGGTCGATAACGGTGAAAGAAGTCCTACTCAGCTTACGGTCACAATCGGCGCACCGCTTGGTGTTGAGCCAGGACCGTTGTCGGTTCCCATATCGGACGCCAACCGCATGGCCTCCTCGATCAGGGTCTCGACGATCTGCGCCTCGGGGACGGTCTTGATGACCTCGCCGCGAACGAATATCTGGCCCTTGCCATTTCCGGACGCCACGCCGAGGTCGGCCTCGCGCGCTTCCCCCGGCCCGTTGACCACACAGCCCATCACCGCGACCCGCAGCGGCACGTCGAGGCCGTCCAGACCCGCCGAGACCGCGTTGGCCAGCGTGTAGACGTCGACCTGGGCGCGCCCGCAGGACGGGCACGAGACGATCTCGAGCCCGCGCGGCCGCAGGTTCAGCGATTCGAGGATCTGGATGCCGACCTTGACCTCCTCGACCGGCGGCGCCGACAGGGACACCCGGATGGTGTCGCCGATCCCGCGGGACAGCAGCGCGCCGAACGCCACCGCCGACTTGATGGTGCCCTGGAACGCCGGCCCGGCCTCGGTGACGCCGAGGTGCAGCGGGTAGTCACACTGCGCGGCCAGCTGCTCGTAGGCCGCGACCATCACGACCGGGTCGTTGTGCTTGACGCTGATCTTGATGTCGGAAAAGCCGTGCTCGGAGAACAGTGAGGCCTCCCACAGCGCGGACTCGACCAGCGCCTCGGGGGTGGCCTTGCCGTACTTCTCCAGGAATCGCTTGTCCAGCGAGCCGGCGTTGACGCCGATGCGGATCGGGATGCCGGCGGCGGCCGCCGCCCTCGCGACCTCACCGACACGGCCGTCGAACTCCTTGATGTTGCCCGGATTCACCCGCACCGCAGCACATCCGGCGTCGATGGCCGCGAAGATGTACTTCGGCTGGAAGTGGATGTCGGCGATCACCGGTATCTGGCTGTGCCGGGCGATTGCGGCCAGCGCGTCGGCGTCCTCCTGACGCGGGCAGGCCACCCGGACGATGTCGCAGCCCGCCGCGGTCAGCTCGGCGATCTGTTGCAGCGTCGCGTTGACGTCGTGCGTTTTGGTGGTGCACATCGACTGCACCGAGATCGGATACTCGCTGCCGACCCCGACGTCGCGGACCATCAACTGTCGCGTGGTCCGCCGGGGGGCGAGCGTGGGCGCCGGAGCCTCCGGCATGCCCAAGCCAATCGTCACTGTTCCCCCTCTCGCTGGGTTGGTTACTGGAAGAGCCGGATGGGGTTGACCAGGTCGGCCGTCACCGTCAGCAGCATGTAGCCGACCACGAAGACCAGGACCACGTAGGTGGCCGGCATCAGCTTCAGGTAGTTCACCGGCGCGGCCGCGACCATGCCCCGGGCCGAGCGGACCAGGTTGCGGATCTTTTCGAACACCGCGACGGCGATGTGGCCGCCGTCGAACGGCAGCAACGGCAGCAGGTTGATCGCGCCCAGGATCAGGTTCAGCTGGGCCAGGAAGAACCAGAACGCCACCCACAACCCGTGGTCGACGGTGTCGCCGCCGATGATGCTGGCTCCCACCACGCTCATCGGGGTCTCCGGGTCGCGCTGACCGCCGCCGATGGCGTGCACCAGGGCACCCACCTTGGTCGGGATGGTGATCAGCGCCCTGCCCACCTCGACGGTCAGGTCACCGGTGAAGGCGAAGGTGGCGGGAACCGCGGCCAACACGCCGTATCGCGTCGGCTCCACCTTGACCGCACCGACACCCATGGCCCCGACCGTCGACGCGACCGGCTTGCCGTCCTGGCCGTTGCCGCCGGCGCTCACGAAGCGCTGGGTCGGGGTGATGTCGACGTAGGCGGTGATCGGTTTGCCGTTGCGCTCGACGACGATCGGCACGGTGCCGTGCAGCTTGCGCACCGCGGCGGCCATCTCCTCGAAGGTGTTCACCGGGGTGTTGCCGACCTTGACCACGACATCGCCGGCCCGGATACCGGCCAGCGCGGCGGGACCGGGGCCGGTGCAGTCACCGATCTTGCCCGGCGCCACTTCCGGTGCGATGCACGCGGTTTCACCGACGATCGCCTGGGTGGGCGGGTGCAGGTTGGGCAGGCCCCAAATCAGCGCGATGACGTAGATCAGGGCCACGCAGATGACGAAGTTCATCCCCGGGCCAGCGAACAGTACCGCCACCCGCTTCCAGGTGGTCTGCTTGTACATCGCCCGCTCGGTTTCGTCGGGCGTCAACTCCTCGACCGGGGTCATCCCGGCGATGTCGCAGAAGCCGCCCAGCGGCACGGCCTTGACGCCGTATTCGGTCTCCCCGCGGCGGGTGGACCACAGGGTGGGGCCGAACCCGACGAAGTAGCGCCGCACCTTCATGCCGGTGGCGCGCGCGACCCACATGTGGCCGCATTCGTGCAGGGCCACCGAGATCAGGATGGCCAGCGCGAACAGCACAATCCCGAGTGCGAACATCATCAGGCGCTAGGACCTTTCTAAGACCGTTCCCGACACCTTGTCAGGGGACTCCCGCGGGGGCTGCGGTTGCCGTCTGGATCGCGCGCTGCGCGCGCTCCCGCGCCCAGCGCTGCGCGTCCAGTACCTCATCCACGTTAGCCGGTGTTTCGGCCCATTGGTCGGCGGCGCTCAGCACGTCGGCGATTGTTTTGACAATGGTCGGAAAGCTGACACGGCCGGCCAGGAACGCCGCGGCGGCCTCCTCGTTGGCGGCGTTGTACACCGCCGTCAGGCAGCCGCCGGTCTCACCGGCATGCCGGGCGAGTTCGACGGCGGGGAAAACCTCGCTGTCCAGCGGTTCGAATTCCCAGCTAGAGGCGGTGGTGAAGTCGCAGGCGGACGCGGCGCCGCCGACCCGGCGCGGCCAGCCCAGCGCCAGCGAGATGGGCAGCTTCATGTCGGGCGGGCTGGCCTGGGCGATCGTCGAGCCGTCGATGAAGGTGACCATCGAATGAACGATCGATTGGGGGTGCACCACGACCTCGATGCGGTCATATGGGATGCCGAACAGCAAATGGGTTTCGATGAGTTCCAGACCCTTGTTGACCAGCGACGCCGAGTTCAGCGTGTTCATCGGGCCCATCGACCAGGTCGGATGGGCGCCGGCCTGGGCGGGCGTGACGGTTTCCAGGGCGGCGGCGGACCAGCCGCGGAACGGCCCGCCCGACGCGGTGAGCACCAGCTTGGCGACCTCGTCGGGTTCGCCGCCGCGCAGACACTGGGCCAGGGCGGAGTGCTCCGAATCGACCGGCACGATCTGCCCGGGCTGCGCCGCTTCGAGCACCAGCGGTCCGCCGGCGATCAGCGATTCCTTGTTGGCCAGGGCCAGCCGGGCACCGGACTGCAGTGCCGCCAGGGTCGGTCGCAGGCCCAGCGCCCCAACCAGGGCGTTGAGGACGACGTCGGCCTCGGTCTCCTCGACCAGGCGGGTCACCGCGTCGGGGCCGCAGAATGCGACGTCGCCGAGGGCGGCGGCCACCCGCTCGTCGGTGACGGCGACGTTGCGCACCCCGGTTTCGGCGCGCTGCCGCTGCAAGGTGTCCGGGTTCGACCCGCCGGCGGCCAGCCCGACCACCTCGAAGCGGTCCGGGTTTGCGGCGATGACGTCCAACGCCTGGGTGCCGATGGAGCCGGTGCTGCCCAACACGAGCACGCGGATGCGGCGTTCGGCCTGCGTGGTGGTCGGGGCGGTCACTTACTCATTGTGCCGCTCGGTTGCCGCTGCGGGCCATCACCCGAGCCGCGCCGGCCGATCCGGGCGTGTGCCAGAATCTGAGCAGAAGCCGATCCGATCCGAAAGGAATCGCCGTGGCCAGTACCGAGGTGGAGCACTACAACGGCGTCGACCCCGCCGAAGTGCCGTCCGCTGCCTGGGGATGGAGCAAGATCAACGTCCGCACCTGGCACGCGGTCGGCGTGTTCGCGATCGTGTTTTTGCTGGCCATGCTGCGCGGCAACCACGTCGGCCACGTCGAGGACAACTTCCTGATCGGGTTCGCCGTCCTGGCCCTGTTCGTCCTGATCCGCGACTGGTGGGGACGTCGCCGCGGCTGGATTCGGTAGCTAGCGCGCCCGTCGACGCCGGACGCCCACCAGCGCGGCCCCAACCAGCAGCGCCACCAGCGCCGCGATCCAGGGCCACAAGCCATGCTGGTGCACCCAGCCCGCCAATGCACCCTGCAGACGGCCCGCCGCAGCGATCACCGCGTCGCGGGGGTCGCCCGTCGCGCTCAACAGCCGCACCTCGTAGCGGCCGTAGTAGCCCACGTACAACCCGACCAGCACCAGCAGCGCGCCGCCGATCCGGTTGACGAACGGCAGCATCCGCCGCAACCGATCGGCCAGCGCCGAACTCGCGGTCGCCGCCGCGATCGCGAGCACGCCGACAACCAGGGTCAGGCCCGCGACGTAGGCGAGATAGATCGACACGCCGATGACCGCCGACCCGCTGCGCAACCCGGCGCCGGTGACTGCCAGAAACGGTCCGACCGTGCAGGACAGCGAGGCGATCGCGTAGCTGATCCCGTACCCGTACATGCCGAGCAGCCGCGACCCCCGGCCGGTCGGCGCCCAGCGCGGCCCCAGCGGGCGGGGCGTCAGGGCCGTCAGCTGCCGCCCGGACACCAGCCAAATCCCCAGGGCCACCAGCACGAGGCCGATCGCCACCGTGGCGTACGGCACATACCGCTGCACGGTCGTGGCCGCCGACACGGTCAGCACACCGAACAGCCCGAACACCGTCACAAAGGCCAGCGCCATGCCCGCGGTGGCGGCCAGCGCGCGACCCGCCCCGGCCAGCGGATGCGCGCGTTCGCCGTCCCGGCCGCGCACCACCAGCAGCAGGTAGGCGGGCAGCATCGCGAACCCGCACGGGTTCAGGGCCGCCACCAGTCCGGCGGCGAAGGCCAGCCCGACCAGACCTTGGTTCACGGCCTAGCGCAGCGCGGCGACCCGGCCGGCCAGCTCCTGCTGGGACATCGCCGCGGTCGGGGTGTTGACGAACGTCGAGCTGCCGTCCGCCTTGTAGAACACGTAGGCCGGCTGCCAGGGCACGTTGTAGCGCGCCCAGATGGCGCCGTCGGCGTCGTTGAGGTTGGTGAAGTTCAGGCCGTATTTGGACACGAACGCCTGCTCGGCCCCGGCGTCGGAGTGTCCGGCGATGCCGACGAACGTCACCCCGGGATTGGCGGCCGCCACTTGCGCCACGCCGGGTGCTTCGGCATTACAGAACGGGCAGAACGGCGCCCAGAACCACAGCACCGCCGGCTTACCCTGCAGGCTGGCACCGTTGAACGGCGCGCCGGCCAGCGTCGTCCCGGTGAATTGCAGCCGGTCGTCGGCGGCCACCGCGCGGGGCACGGCGGCCGACATCAGCACCGCCGCCACGCAAGCCACGGCAAACAGCTTCGCGAGCGACACCAGACGAACGATCATTCCCCACTCCCTTGTGCTGGACTTCTATCTCACACGACGGAGTAGCCGGGCAACGGGTTCAGCAACCTCGACGCGATGCTGGCTAGACGTTCTGGGCGGCCAGCTGTCCGCACGCGGCGTTGATCTCGCGGCCCCGGGTGTCGCGCACCGTGCACGACACCCCCTTGGCCCGCACCCGGCGGACGAACTCGCGTTCGGCGTCCTTGGGGCTGGCGTCCCAATCACTGCCCGGGGTCGGGTTGAGCGGGATCAGGTTGACGTGGGCCAGCGGGCCGAGGGCGCCATGCAACCGCTTGCCGAGCAGGTCGGCGCGCCAGGGCTGGTCGTTGACGTCGCGAATCAGCGCGTACTCGATCGACACCCGCCGTCCGGTCGCGTCGCCGTAATACCGCGCGGCGTCCAGCACCTCGGCGACCTTCCACCGGTTGTTGACCGGGACCAGCGTGTCGCGCAGTTCGTCGTCCGGCGCGTGCAGCGACAGCGCCAGCGTGACGCCCAGCCGTTCGTCGGCCAGCTTGCGGATGGCCGGGGCCAGACCGACGGTGGACACCGTCACCGAGCGGGCCGAGATGCCGAATCCGTGCGGGGGTGCGGCGGTGATGCGCCGCACCGCGGCCAGCACCCGGGCGTAGTTGGCCAGCGGCTCCCCCATGCCCATGAACACCACATTGGACAACCGGTGCTGGGCGGGACCGAACTCGTCGCGCAGGGCGACCGCAGCGGCCCGCACCTGTTCCAGAATCTCTGCGGTCGACAGGTTGCGGGTCAATCCGCCCTGGCCGGTCGCGCAGAACGGGCACGCCATGCCGCAGCCGGCCTGCGACGAGATGCAGACGGTGTTGCGCTGCGGGTAGCGCATCAGCACCGATTCGAAGGTGGTGCCCGGGTCGTTGACGGCCCGCCACAGCGTCTTTCGCGTCTGACCCGCGTCGCAGGTGATTTCCTTGACGGCGGTGAGCAGGTCAGGGAACAGGGCGTCGGCGATCGCCTCGCGAACGGCCACCGGGAGGTCGGTCATCTCGCGTGGGTCGGCGATCAGCCGGCCGTAGTACTGCGCGGCGAGCTGCTTGGCCCGAAACGCCGGCAACCCCAGCTCGGCGACGGACGCGGCGGCGGCCTGCGCGTCCAGGTCGGCGAGGTGGCGCGGCGGCCGTTTCGCCCGCGGCGCTTCGAACACCAGTTGTTGGGCCATGATCTTCCCAGTATCGGCCTCGACTTGACCGGGCGGCCTAGCCGGGCAGCAGCGTCAGCACGATCCAGGTCGCCACCGCGGCGGGCAGCACCCCGTCCAGCCGGTCCATCAGGCCGCCGTGACCGGGCAGCAGCCGCCCCATGTCCTTGATGCCGAGATCCCGTTTCACCTGGGACTCCACCAGGTCACCGAGCGTGCAGGTGAGCACCAGCACCACGCCGAGCACCGCGCCCACCCAGGGCGCCTTGCCGGCCAGAAACGTCGCGGTCAGGGTGGTCGCGGTGACACCGAAGACCAGTGAGCCGACGAATCCCTCCCACGACTTTTTCGGGCTGATCGCCGGGACCATCGGGTGCTTGCCCCACAACACGCCCACCGTGTAGCCGGCGACGTCGGAGGCGACGACGGCGATCATCAGGCAGAACACCCGGCCCGCGCCGTCGTGCTCGTAGACGAGCATGGCGCCGAACGAGGCGAACAGCGGCACCCAGGCCGCCAGGAAGATGGTCGCCGACGTATCGCGCAGGTAGTTCGAGGACGACCCGGCGGCCGTGGCGCGCCGGCCCGGATCGGCCATGAACAATCGCCAGATCATGCAGAGCACGACCATCGCGCCGAAGCCGGCCAGCGCCCCGGCCGCCCGGTAGGGCCAGGTCAGCCAGATGGTGAGTTGGCCGCCGGCCAGCAGCGGGATGATCGGGATGATGTATCCGGCCTCGCGCAGCCGGCGCACCACTTCATGGCTGGCGACGAAGATCGCGATGGCGACGATCAACACCCAGAACCGCGGCGCGAAGACGAGCGTCGCGATCAGCAGCCCGCCGATCGCCGCGCCGACCGCGATCGCCGCCGGCAGGTCGCGTCCCGCGCGGGAGGTCTTTTTGGCGGATGGGTTCGGGGTGTGCCCGGTGCCCCGCGCCGACTCGTCCGGCGGGGTGCCTGGGCCGGCGTCAGAGGTTGCCACAGACTTGGTTGCTGAGCGGCCCCTAGACCTCCAGCAGCTCGCCTTCTTTGTGCTTGACCAGCTCGTCGATCTGGTTGACGTACTGCTGGGTGGTCTTGTCCAGGTCCTTCTCGGCGCGGCCGACCTCGTCCTCACCGGCCTCCCCGTCCTTGCGAATGCGGTGCAGTTCCTCCATCGCCTTGCGACGGATGTTGCGCACCGAGACCTTGGCGTCTTCCCCTTTGCCCTTGGCCTGCTTGACCAGCTCTCGGCGGCGTTCCTCGGTCAGCTGGGGCACCGCCACCCGGATCAGGGTGCCGTCGTTGGTGGGGTTCACCCCGAGATCGGAGTTGCGGATCGCCGTCTCGATCGCATGCAGCTGGCCGGCCTCGTACGGTTTGATCACGACGAGGCGCGCCTCGGGCAC
Organism: Mycobacterium sherrisii; assembly: GCF_002102355.1. GTDB lineage: Bacteria > Actinomycetota > Actinomycetes > Mycobacteriales > Mycobacteriaceae > Mycobacterium > Mycobacterium sherrisii. Next base: position 148,140 of record NZ_LQPT01000040.1, read on the forward strand.
GTTGATGCTGGCCAACTGGGTGATCGGGGTGTTCGTCCCGTAGTAGTCGATGACGATCCGGGAGAACATGCCCGGGTTGGCGCGGCCGGTCCGGATGGTCGACAGGTCGTCGCGTGCCACCGACACGGCCTTTTCCATTTTCTCTTCGGCGTCGAAGAGAGCCTCGTCAATCATGTGCGCCGCTCCTTCTTATGGCACGCCCCGCATCCCGTGACCGGTTTGGGTCAGCGCCGATCATTCGCGTCTGTCCGTCAAGTCGTAACCAGCGTTCCGATCTTCTCACCAGCGACCGCCCGGGCGATATTGCCGTCGGTCAGCAGGTTGAACACCAAGATCGGCATGCCATTGTCCATACAGAGGCTGAACGCGGTGGCATCGGCCACCCGCAGCCCGCGGTCGATGACTTCCCGATGGCTGATCACGGTGAGCAACTCCGCATCGGGGTCCTGCCGCGGATCCGCGGTGAACACACCGTCGACCGCCTTGGCCATCAGGACCACGTCGGCCCCGATCTCCAGGGCACGCTGCGCCGCGGTGGTGTCGGTGGAGAAATACGGCAGTCCCATGCCGGCACCGAAGATGACGACGCGGCCCTTCTCCAGGTGGCGAACGGCCCGCAGCGGGATGTACGGCTCGGCGACCTGACCCATGGTGATCGCGGTCTGGACCCGGGTGTCGATACCTTCCTTTTGCAGAAAGTCTTGCAGCGCAAGGCTGTTCATCACGGTGCCGAGCATGCCCATGTAGTCCGACCGGGTGCGTTCCATCCCCCGCTGCTGCAGTTGTGCACCGCGGAAAAAGTTGCCCCCGCCGATCACCACGGCGACCTGTACACCGTCGCGGACCACCTCGGCGATCTGGCGCGCCACCTGCGCCACGACGTCGGGATCCAGGCCGACCTGCCCGCCGCCGAACATCTCGCCACCCAACTTCAGCAAGACCCTCGAATAGGTGGACGGCCGCTGTTGGTGGCCGGTCGACGATGCCGGCACGCCGTTAGCGCTGGTGGGCTCGGGCTGCGTCATCAGACTCCTCGCATGACAGTGCCATCCCGGGCGACTCCACCCGGAACGGCAGTTCATATCCTGCCCCATCGCAGCACAATCCGGGGCCGGCGGGGTGCATTATCCGCCCGGTTGGCGGGCCCGGTACCGGACCGGCCGCGTCGCCGCCACTATCCCCGACGTGGGGATGGTCACGAGTTCGCCTCCGGGGCCCGATGTTTGAGTGTTCGATCCGTTGGGAATCAAGTCCCAGCACGGCGGTACGGCTTGGTCTTGAGAACGAGGACCAGTACCCGCCCGGACAACAAATCGACGGAACGCTCACGCCACGGAGGCATCAGATCATGGCGGACCACGAAAACTCCGGACCCGCGGAAGCCGTCAAGGGCGTCGTCGAGGACGTCAAGGGCAAGGCCAAGGAGGCCGTCGGCGCCCTGGCCGGTCGCGACGACCTCACCCGCGAGGGACAAGCTCAGCAGGACAAGGCGGAAGCCCAGCGCGACGCCGCCAAGAAAGAGGCCGAGGCCGAAGCCGCGCGCGGCAGCGCCAAGGCGGCCGAGGAGCGCCAGAAGGCCAACCAGTAGGCCAACCCGTAGCTTGACGGAAGGATGGGTCCGGCCCGTGTCGACGGGCCGGACCCGTCGACTTTTGCCCGTCAGCCAGCCGAAATCATCTCCATCTGCCGACCCGTCGGGTGCGCATTCCGCCGAATCCGGGTTACAAAGTTGGCATAGTTGTAGCCCTAATGGGGTATCCAGCGCTGCGCTAACGGCCGCCTTGGGCGCGGTGGCCGCGCGGCCGGGGGCGGCGCCGGACCCCCATGAGGTTTGGAGATGTGTTTGGACGTTCTACTGCTTTCCGACGCGGACGACTTCGCCGCCGCGCTGCCGACGCTGGAGTCGTTGACGCAGACGATTCGGCGCGTTCCGCTCTCGGAAAACCTCGACGGCCAATGCGACGGCGCCGATGTCGCGATCATCGACGCCCGCAGCGACGTGGCGGCCGCCCGCAGCGCCTCGCGCGGCCTGACGGCCAGCGCCCCGACCGTCGCGGTGGTCGCGGTGGTCGCCGCGGCCCACTTCTCGGCGGTCGACGTCGACTGGCGCCTCGACGACGTGGTGCTGCCCGCGGCCGGTGCGGCCGAACTCGAGGCGCGGTTACGTCTGGCGATCAAGCGCCGCCGCAACGCCGTGGACGGATCGCTGAAGTTCGGCGACGTCGTCCTGCACCCGTCGAGTTTCGCCGCGTCACTGCGCGGCAACGACCTCAACCTCACGGTCACCGAATTCAAATTGCTGAATTTCCTTGTGCAACATGCGGGTCGGGCATTCAGCCGGACCCGGCTGATGCACGAAGTGTGGGGGTATGACTCCAACGGGCGGGTGCGCACCGTCGATGTTCACGTGCGACGGCTCCGCGCCAAGCTCGGCCGCGAGCACGAATCCATGGTGGACACGGTGCGCGGGGTGGGGTACATGGCGGTGACGCCGCCACACCCCGAGTGGGTATTCGACAAACCGGGCAGCCTCGTGCGGCGCAATGGCGCTGCGCAGCACTGATGCGCCCCTTGGCGTTTCGTCTCCTCAAGCAAAGAGCGGCAGCGCCCGCTTGCGGGCCAGAGCATCCATTCCGCGCTGGATGCTGTCCTGCACTTCCCGGTACTTGCGGTCGACGTAATCGTCGTCGTCCGCGCGCGCGGGGTCGTGCTCGAGCTCGACGGCGGGCATGAAACGCGTCCTGATCTTGGCCGGCAGCGGCAGCTGCGGAAGCGCCGCCGGTGCGATGCCCCACGGCAACGCAACAGCTAGCGGAAAAACCTTGAGCCGCAACATCTTATCGAGCCGCAACGCCTTCGACAGGCGGTCGCCCCGGAACAGCACCGGCATGGCGTCCGCGCCGCCGACCGTCGCGATCGGCACGATGGGCACCCCGGCCCGAATCGCCATCTTCACAAAGCCTTTGCGGCCGGCGAGGTTGGCGCGGTCCCGCTCCGCCCAGGGCCGCAACGAATCCACTTCGCCGCCCGGCCACAACGCCACGTCGCGCCCCTCGGCCAATGCCGTGGCGATGGCGTCCGGAGCAGCGGGCAGCACACCCATGGCACGGAAATAACGGCCGAACAGCGGGATGGCCATCAACGCGTCGTGCGCGGTGCCGTGCAGCGTCCGCTCCGGGCCGAAACGCCGCCACCATTGCAACCCGACGGTCCACGCATCCCAGACGAACGGTGCGCCCGAGTGGATCCCGACCAACAAGGTCGGCGGGCTGGGGATGTTCTCCCACCCGTCGATCTCCATGCGAAACCAATAGTCGACCAACAGATTCCAGAAGAATTTCTGGCGCTGCAGGGTGGTCTCGTCCTGGCCGCGCAGGTCCCACTGGCCGGCGCGCTCCGCCACCCAGCCGCTGATTCCGCCCTGCTGTTCGCGACGGCGTTCGTCCATCGTGTCGCGGGCCTCTTCGGCCTGCCGCTGTGCCTGGGCTCGCACGTCCGAGCGTCTGTGATCCGCGTAACTCATGTCTTGCGGGTACCCAGGCCGGTCGCGTCCAATTCGCGTTGTTTCTACCGAAATCCTTGGGACGCAGAACTCCCCGCGCCACGGGTGTGACGCGGGGAGTTCGTGGCTGCGGGCCCGGGCCGGGCCCAACGGCTTAGGTGCCCTCGGGTGCCGGTAGCGTGCCCGGGGCCGGGGCCGGGCTCGAGTTCGGGGCCGCACCGGGGACCGCACCAGGCGCCACGCCCGGCGCCGCGCCAGGCTGGGTGCCGCCCGGGATGTTCGACGTCCAGATCAGGATGTCCTGGGTGCCCTCGTTGTAGACCACGCCGTTCGGCGGCGCGCCGGTCACGTCGAAGTACAGCGTGCCGGTGGACTCGCTGCCCTGCGGGATCGGTGCCGGGTTCAGGCTGCCGGGGGCCTGCACGTGGTCGATCACCCGGTAGTTCTGACCGTTGGGTCCGCGGGCGATGAAGTCGTTGACCATCGGGGTCACCAGGCCGCCCTCGGACCGCACGGTGACGTCCGCCTGGTACAGCGTGCCCTTGGGCGTGTAGCCCGGGATCGACGCGTTACTGGGCTGCAGATTGCTCACCGTGTAGCTGGTGACCAGCGGCCCCTGCACAAGTTGTTGGCTGGTGCCGAAGCCCTGAATGTTGGGCGCCGCGGTGGCAGTCGCCGCGGTGAAAAGACCGGCGGCAGCAATCGCGGCGGCTCCGATCGCCGATTTCATAGCATTTTTCATAGCATTGGAAGTGACCTTCATGCTAAATCCTCTCCGTACGATGATTGTTTCTCCGCGAGATTTCCCCCGGCATGGGTTATCACGGCACCTTCGCCACATAGCCATCGTCCAATGGGTTCAAACATTGGCGTTTTGAACTGGGGTAAATCCATTTCTGCGCAGATCCATTTCGCCCCATGGACCTCAAATGCCACAGCCGACAACCAAAGTCTTCGGGGAATCTATTTGCTCCCAATCGGCGCTTGGCGTAAATACCCACCCGCCCGAGCGCCCTGATTAGCCCTCGACGGTGCGGGTAGCGCTAACAACGACCCAACGGCGACCTAACGGCGACCTAACGGCGACCTGACAGCGGCCCAGGCGGCCGGGCGCCCCGGAAAGGACGAGAATGAGCTTCGCACCGCAACAACAGGATCCACCCGGCGTGCAGGCACGGATGCAGCCCGTTCCCGATTGCGGCGAGGCCAGCTATCGCGGTTCAGGCAGATTGCGCGGCAAGCGGGCCGTCATCACCGGCGGCGACAGCGGCATCGGACGCGCGGTCGCAATCGCCTTCGCCCGCGAGGGCGCCGACGTCCTGATCTCCTACCTCAACGAGCACGACGACGCGAAGGACGTCGCCCGCTATGTCGAAGAGGCGGGACGCAGGTGCGTGTTGGTGCCCGGCGACCTCTCCGAGCCCGCGCACTGCCGGACGGTCATCGACCAGGCGGTTGCCCAGTTCGGTGGGATCGACATCCTGGTGAACAACGCCGCCTACCAGATGATGCGCCAGCACTTGGAAGACATCAGCGACGAGGAATGGGACTACACGTTCCGGCTGAACGTCGGCGCGTACTTCTACCTCGTCAAGGCCGCCCTGCCACACCTGAGCCCCGGCGCATCGATCATCGGCAGTTCGTCGGTGAATTCGGATTCCCCCAACCCCACCCTGGCGCCGTACGCCGCCACCAAGGCCGCGATCGCCAACCTGTCCGCAAGCCTGGCACAGTTGCTCGGCGACAAGGGGATTCGCGTCAACAGCGTAGCGCCCGGCCCCATCTGGACGCCGCTGATCCCGTCGACGATGCCACCGGAGAGCGTGCAGTCCTTCGGCGACAACACCCCGCTCGGGCGCGCGGGGCAACCGGCCGAGTTGGCGCCGGTCTATGTGCTGCTCGCCTCGGACGAGGCGAGCTACGTCTCCGGTGCCCGGGTGGCGGTCACCGGGGGCCGTCCGATCCTGTAGTGCCGCCGTCAGCGCCCGCGGACCCGGCGGTTCTCCCTTTGGATGGCGTCGACCAACTCCGCTTTGCTCATCGTCGACCTGCCGCGCACGTCGAGCCGGCGCGCGACGTCCAGCAGATGCTTCTTACTGGCATTTGCGTCGACGCCCTCGGCCGACGGCGCGGTGTTGTGCAGGCCGCCACGTTCGGCGCGGTTGTCCGAGGGCCCCTTCCGGGCCTTTTGTTCCCAGTGGTCGCCCACCTTTTCGAAGCTGTGTTTGACGGCGGCATAGGCCACCCGATGCGCCCGCTGCTCACTGCCATACTCCTGCGCCGCCGAGTCGTGGGCCTTGGCAAACGTACGCTGCGCCTTGGGACTCGAACGCCGCAGCGTGCTGGGTAGTTCGTCTTTCTTGGCGGCGCCGCTTTTGGTCGTCTTCGGCATCACACCTCCTCGTTGCTGTCGACTTGCGACGTCGACTACCCGGCGTCGACGCATTCAATCTCCGACGACGCGCTGGCATTGGCGTCCGGCAGCCGCGCCCGATATGTCAAGATCGCTGACATGGGTCACACCGACGATGCGCCGCTTGGCTATCTGTTGTACCGGGTGGGCGCCGCGCTGCGGCCCGAGGTTTCCGCAGCGTTGGGCGGGCTCGGCCTGACCCTGCCCGAATTCGTTTGTCTGCGCTTGCTTTCGATGTCGCCGGGCCTGTCGAGCGCCGAGCTATCGCGCAGCACCAACGTAACACCGCAGGCGATGAACACCGTACTGCGCCGACTGGAAGAGGTGGGCGCCGTCGAACGGCCGACGTCGGTGTCGTCGGGGCGTGCGCTGCCCGCCACCCTGACCAGCCCGGGACGCACGTTGTTGAAACGAGCGGAAACCGCTGTGCGGGAAGCAGATTCGCGGATCCTGAACAAGCTGACCGCGGCGCAGCAGCGCGAGTTCAAGCGGATGCTGGAAAAGCTGGGCAGTGACTGACTAACGGTGATCGCGAGGGCGGCGAAGCCGGGCGAGGCGGGTCGCCGCCGTCAAGTTAACCCGACCGCTTGGATCTTGGCCCACGGCCTGGCTTCTTCGAGTTCGTAGGCCAATTCCAGCAGCAGCGCTTCTTGGCCCAGGTCGGCGGCGAGCATCATGCCGACGGGCATGCCGTCGCCGGATTGAGCCAGCGGCAACGAGATGGCGGGATCGCCGGTGACGTTCTGCAGCGGCGTGAAGGCGACCCAATCGATCAGCCGATCCATGACATGCTCGTAGTCGGTGGGGGCCAGGTGACCGACGGGCACCGTCTGGTCGGCGAGCGTCGGGGTGAGCAGCGCGTCGTAGCTGCGGTAGAACTCGGCGCTGCGCTTGCGCATCCGGCGCAGCCGCACGATCACGCCCGGCAGCCGGTGCAGGTTGCGGCCGGTGTGGCGTTCCAGGCCCAGCGTCAGGGCGTCCAGACGGGTGCGGTCGAAGGTGTTGCCGAACAGCCGCCGCCCGGCCCGCACCTGCATCAGCGCCAGAAATCCCCAGTACAAGACGAAGTCGTCGACGAAGCTGTCCGGCACCGGGTGTTGTTCGAGGTGCTCGACGCGGTGTCCCAGCTCTTCGAGCACACCGGCGGTCTTGAGGGTCAGCTCGCGCAATTCCGGGGCGCACTCACGGCGCAGCGAACTCGTCGCGACGGCGATGCGCAGCCGTTGTCGGCCCGGCCCGGTGACGTCGCCGATCGGCGCGAGTTTGGGGTTGCGCCACAGCCGTTCGGCCTCCCGGTAGAAGGCCGCGGTGTCGCGCACGGAGCGGGTCAGCACGCCGTTGGCGACGATGCCCACCGGCATGCGGCGCAGCTCCGCGTCCAACGGCAACCTGCCGCGCGACGGCTTGAGGCCGACGATGCCGTTGCAGGAGGCCGGAATTCGTATCGAGCCGCCGCCGTCGTTGGCGTGCGCGATCGGCACCACCCCGGCCGCGACGAACGCACCCGACCCGGACGACGACGCGCCGGCGGTGTAGTCGGTGTCCCACGGATTGCGCACCGGCCCCAGCCGGGGATGCTCGGCGGCGGCGCTGAACCCGAACTCCGACATCTGGGTCTTGCCCAGCGAGATCGGGCCGGTGGCCAGAAACAGCCGGGTGAACTCCCCGTCGCTGACCGCGTTGCGCGGCGCCCAAGCGTCGGCGCCCCGCATGGTCGGCTGGCCGGCGACGTCGACGTTGTCCTTGACGAACGTCGGGACGCCCTCGAAGAACCGGGCCGGCCCGCTCGGCGGCGCGCCCGCCGCGGCCGTGCGGGCCTGCTCGAATGCCTTGTACGCCAAGCCATTCAGCATGGGGTTGACGGCCTCGGCCCGCGCGATCGCGGCCTCGACGACTTCGGATCTGCTGACCCAACCCGCTCGGAGCGCCTCGCTGAGGCCGATTGCATCGAGTTCGCCGAGGGCATCGTCGCCGAAAGCGTGCACGCGTCGCATGACGTCGACGCTAGCCGGTCACCGCACGCGCGCAGCAAACGCCCCGGGCTAGGCCTGGCCGACCTCGAAGCGGACGAACCGGGTCACCGTGACACCGGCCTCGTCGAGCAGGGCCTTGACCGTCTTCTTGTTGTCGGACACCGACGGCTGCTCGAGCAGCACGGCGTCCTTGAAGAAGCCGCCCAGCCGGCCCTCGACGATCTTGGGCAACGCCTGCTCCGGCTTGCCCTCCGCCTTCGCGGTCTCCTCGGCGATGCGCCGCTCGCTGGCCACGACGTCCTCGGGCACGTCGTCGCGCGAGAGGTAGCGCGCCTTGAGCGCCGCGATTTGCAAGGCCACCGCGTGCGCCGCGTCGGCCGCGGATTGCCGGGCGCCGGTGTATTCGACGAGCACACCCACCGCGGGCGGCAGGTCGGCAGACCGCTTGTGCAGGTAGGTCTCGACGGTGCCGTCGAAGTAGGCGACGCGGCGCAGCTCGAGCTTCTCGCCGATCTTGGCCGACAGGGCGGCAACGGCTTCCTCGACGGTGCCGTTGCGCGACCCCCTGGAAACCTCAGCGGACTTGAGCGCATCGACGTCATTGGCTTTTGAAGCCGCCGCGGCGACGACGATCTCGTCGGCAAGCTGCTGGAATTCGGCGTTTTTGGCGACGAAGTCGGTCTCACAGTTGAGCTCGATCAGCGCGCCGTCCTTGGCCGCGACCAAACCCTCGGCGGTCGCACGCTCGGCACGCTTGCCGACGTCCTTGGCGCCCTTGATCCGCAGGGCCTCGACTGCCTTGTCGAAGTCGCCGTCGCTTTCGGCCAGTGCGTTCCTGCAATCGAGCATGCCGGCACCGGTGAGCTCGCGCAGACGCTTGACGTCGGCAGCGGTGAAGTTCGCCATTTCAGCCTTCCGTGGGTGTTGATTCGGGTGCGCCCGCAGCGGCGTCGTTGCCAGCGGTGGGGGCGGCGGTTGCGGTTGCGGAGGCCAACAGTTCCTGCTCCCACTCGGCCAGCGGCTCGGCGGCTTCCGCCTCGGGCTTGCCGTCGCCGCGGCCCACGCCGGCGCGAGCCTGCAGGCCCTCGGCGACCGCGGAGGCGATCACCTTGGTCAGCAGCGCGGCCGAGCGGATGGCGTCGTCATTGCCCGGGATCGGGTAGTCGACCTCGTCGGGGTCGCAGTTGGTGTCCAGGATCGCGATGACCGGGATGCCCAGCTTGCGGGCCTCGCCGACGGCGATGTGCTCCTTGTTGGTGTCGACGACCCACACCGCCGAGGGCACCTTGGCCATGTCGCGGATACCGCCGAGGCTGCGCTCCAGCTTGTTCTTCTCGCGGGTCAGGCCCAGGATTTCCTTCTTGGTGCGGCCCTCGAAGCCACCGGTCTGCTCCATGGCCTCCAGCTCCTTGAGGCGCTGCAGCCGCTTGTGCACGGTGGAGAAGTTGGTGAGCATGCCGCCCAGCCAGCGCTGGTTCACGTACGGCATGCCGACGCGGGTGGCCTCGGCGGCGACGGACTCCTGCGCCTGCTTCTTGGTGCCGACGAACAGCACGGTGCCGCCGTGCGCGACGGTCTCCTTGACGAACTCGTACGCCTTGTCGATGAACGTCAGCGTCTGCTGCAGGTCGATGATGTAGATGCCGTTGCGGTCGGTGAAGATGAACCGCTTCATCTTGGGATTCCAGCGCCGGGTCTGGTGCCCGAAGTGGGTGCCGCTGTCCAGCAGCTGTTTCATGGTCACGACGGCCATGGTGATGCCATTCCTTTGTTTCGGTTGCCGCCCGGCGACGGGTGAAGCCGGGCCCTGGCGCCTGCTGCGATGCCGGACCCTGTTACGGGACCGCCCGGCATGCGATGCGTTCTCCTAGGGACACCAGAGACGCGAGGCAGACGCGCGAAGTCAGCCCGCGAACGAGCTGCGTCGAGCAGTTTACACCGATTCAGCTGGTGGTTTTGCACGCCGGGTGGCGGGCCGCCCTCGGTGCCGGTGTCCACACCGCGGCGTCGGTGCACAGCTCGGGCGTACCCGAGTGGTCGAGTCGCCGGTGCCGGGGTGAGCTGGGCGGGTGCGACGGGCGGCGCTGATCCTGGGCTTGACCCTGGCCGGGGTGCTGACCTGCACGGTTTCGGCGACGGCGAACCCTGACGTGTCCCAGGTTCGGCTGCAGTGGCCGCTGCGCCCGGCCCCGGGCGTCGTGCGCGGATTCGATGCGCCGTCGCCGAACTGGCGGCCCGGGCACCGCGGGGTGGATCTGGCCGGGCGGGCCGGTCAGCCGGTATACGCCGCGGGACGTGCGACCGTCGTGTTCGCCGGGTTGCTGGCGGGACGCCCGGTGGTATCGCTGGCCCACCCGGGTGGGCTACGCACCAGCTACGAGCCGGTCCGGGCGGTGGTGCAGGCCGGGCAGCAGGTCACGGCCCGGACGGTGCTGGGCGAATTGATCGCCGGGCACCCCGGCTGCCCCGCCGCGGCATGTCTGCACTGGGGCGCGATGTGGGGCCCGGCCTCGGCCGCGGATTACGTCGACCCGGTGGGCCTGCTGGCGTCCACGCCGGTGCGGCTCAAACCGCTGGACGGCTGACGAGTGTGCTTGCGGTGGCGAGTGTGCGCCGGCGGCGGCCCGCCGCGGCGCGTCGGCACCCTGGGCGGACACTCGACGCCGGCGATGCACACGCAATGCGTCAGGCCCGCGGGTGGGCCTGATCGTGCACGGCCCGCAGCCGCGACACCGCGACATGGGTGTAGAGCTGGGTGGTCGCCAGGCTCGAATGACCCAGCAGCTCCTGCACCACCCGCAGGTCGGCCCCGCCCTCGAGCAGATGCGTGGCGGCGCTGTGCCGCAGCCCGTGCGGGCCCATGTCGGGTGCACCGTGCACCGCCGCGATGGTCTGGTGCACCACGGTGCGCGCCTGGCGCACGTCCAGCCGGCGACCTCGCGCGCCGAGCAGTAGCGCCGGACCGGACTGTGCGGTCGCCAGCGCGGGACGCCCGTCGGTCAGCCAGGTGTGCAGCGCGTCGGCCGCCGGCACCCCGAATGGCGCGGTGCGCTGCTTGTTGCCCTTGCCGAGCACCCGCACCACCCGCTGCCGAGCGTCGACGTCGTCGACGTCCAAGCCGCACAGCTCACTGACCCGGATGCCGGTCGCATAGAGCATCTCCACGATCAGCCGGTCCCGCAACGCCAGCGGATCGCCTTGCTCGGCACCGGATTTCGCGGCCGCCATGGCGTCCAGGGCCTGATCTTGGCGCAGCACCGCCGGCAGGGTGCGGTGCGCCTTAGGTACCTGCAGGCGCACGGCGGGATCCGACGTCAACAATCCGCGCCGCACCGCCCAGGCGGTGAACGCCTTGATCGCCGAGGTGCGACGGGCCAGCGTGGTGCGGGCGGCCCCGGTCGCCGCCCCGCTGGACAACCACGACCGCAGCAGCGGCAGGCTCAGGCCGTCCAGCCCCGCGTCGTGGCGTTGCAGATAGGCGAACAGTGAGCGCAGATCGCCCAGGTAGCCACGGCGGGTGTGCGCGGACCGGCCGCACTGCAGATTCAGGTATTCGTCGAACTCGTCGAGGATCGCCTGCACTCCCCCACGGTGGCAGCGCGACAAGCCCGCGCTCTAGTCGACGCGCCGAAGCGTGTCCGGGGTGAGATCTTTGAGCGTGGGATAACCGTCGACGGCCATGATGAGGTCCGCTTCGGCCAGGATCGAGCGCAGCACGTGCACGATGCCGTCGACGCCGCCGAGCGCCAGCCCGTAGGCGTACGGTCGGCCGACGCCCACCGCGGTCGCCCCCAGCGCCAGCGCCTTGACGACGTCGGCGCCGTTGCGGATCCCCGAGTCGAACAGCACCGGCAGCCCGTCGGCCGCTTCGACCACGCCGGGCAGGCAGTCCAGCGCGGGCAGACCGCCGTTGGCCTGGCGACCGCCGTGCGTGGAGCAGTAGATGCCGTCGACACCGCCGTCGCGGGCGCGGCGCGCGTCGTCGGGATGGCAGATGCCCTTGATGATTAGGGGCAGGTCGGTCAGCGACCGAAGCCAGGCGAGGTCGTCCCAGGTCAACGGGTTCCCGAACGTCGTGATCCACTGCAGCACGGCGGCTTGCGGGTCCTCCTCGGGCGGGCGCGCCAGGCTGGCACGGAAGACCGGATCGCTGGTGTAGTTGCTCAGGCAGTGCCCCCGCAGCTGAGGGAAGTTGGCCGTGCTCAGGTCGCGGGGACGCCATCCCGGAATCCAGGTGTCCAGGGTGACGATGATGCCCTTGAACCCGGCGGCTTCGGCGCGTTGCACAAGGCTGGCGGCCAGCTCCCGGTCCTTCGGCGTGTACAGCTGGAAGAAGCCGGGGGTGTCGCCGAATTCGGCGGCGACGTCCTCCAGCGGGTCGGCGGTCAGGGTGGAAACCACCATGGGGACCCCGGTGGCGGCGGCCGCGCGCGCGGTGGCCAGGTCGCCGTGACCGTCCTGCGCGCAGATGCCGATGACGCCGATCGGCGCCAGGAACACCGGCGACGGCAGGGTCAGGCCGAACAACTCCACCGAGAGGTCACGCTCGGCGGCGCCGACGAACATGCGCGGTATCAAGCCCCAGCGATCGAACGCCTCCCGGTTGGCCCGCTGCGTGCGCTCATCGCCGGCACCGCCGGTGACGTAGGACCACACCGACGGCGGCATCGCCCGCTCGGCGCGCGTCTCCAACTCCGCGAACGCCATCGGCAGCGCGGGCGCCACCCCACCCAGTCCCTTGAAGTAGATCTCGTTCTGGTAGTCGCCGTATGCCATGCGTAGAGAATGCCAGCCGGGCCGTCAGGCTTTCGCCGACTGTGCCCCGGATTCCGACTCGGCCAGTTCCTTCTTCCATTGCCGGAAGGTCTCCTCGGTGCGGCCGCGGCGCCAGTAGCCCGAGATCGACGACGACCACTTGGCGTCGATGCCGCGCTCCTTGCGGATGAACGGCCGCAGATTGTGCATGACGGTTTGGGCTTCCCCGTGGATGAAGACATGCACCTGCCCGGGCAACCACAGCGTGGTCGTGACCGCCTCGATCAGCGGGGCGAAGTCGCCGGCACGGTCCTCGGTCACCAGGTCGGCCCGGCCGCCGCGGTACACCCAGTTCACCTGCATGCCGTCCGGGGCGGTCAACGGGATCTCGTCTTCGGGACTGGCCACTTCGATGAATGTCTTGCCGACTGCGTTGGGCGGCAATGCCTCCAGCGCGGTGGCGATGGCCGGCAGCGCCGACTCGTCACCGGCCAGCAGATGCCAGTCGGCCGCGGGATCCGGCGTGTAGGCCCCGCCGGGACCCATCAGATAGATCACCTGACCGGGCTGTGCCGACGCCGCCCAGACGCCGGCGACGCCGTGCTCGCCGTGCACGACGATGTCCAGCGCGATCCGGCGGGCGGCGGGGTCGACCTTGCGGACGGTGAGGGTCCGCACGGACGGCCGCTTCTCGGGCGGAAGCACGGAGAAACTGTCCAGGGTCAACGGCTGCGGCAGCGCGGCGACGTCGATGTCGTCGGCGGCGAAGACCAGCTTGACGTACGAATCGGTGAACTTGCTCGGAACAAAGGTGTCGAACTGGTCGCTGCCCAGCGTCACGCGCACCATATGCGGCGCGATCTGCTCAGTACCGACGACTTCGAAACGTTGAAGGGGTCGACCTGCCACGTGTCCTCCTGTCCAGACCCGGCCCCAGCCGACTATACGAGCCGGCCCGTCGCCGCAGGTCGGCCGCCACGGCGGTACGCAAATGCGCCGTGCGGCGGGGCCAAACCGGGACAATGGACAGATGAGCGAGGGAGAGCTGAGCGACGCCGAGAGCTTGCACATTCCACCGCTGGCGCCGTCGCGGACCCTGTCCGCGGGGATGAAGCCGTTGCTGGTCTTGGCGAAGATTCGCGGCATCATGGACGCCTTTACGCTGTCGGAACCCGAGTTGACGCTCAGCGAAATCCGCACCCGGACCGGGTATCCGACGTCGACGGTGCAGCGGCTGGTGGCCAATCTGGTGGCCGAGGAGTTTCTCGATCGGGTCGACGACCGGTTCCGGATCGGCGCACGGGTCGCCTACTGGGCGGCCCCGGTGGCCAGCAGCATGGGCCTGCTCGATGCGGTGACGCCGGCGTTGGAGTCGCTGCGCGACGCCAGCGGGGAGACGGCGTGCTTCTTCCGTCGCGAGGGACCGTTCCGGGTGTGTGTCGCACTCGCGGAGACGCGGCACGGGATCCGCCGCGAGATGCATATCGGCAAGATCATCCCGCTGCATGTTGGCTCGGCCGGCCGGGTCCTGATGGCCTGGGACGACGACGCGCTCACCGAGGTGCTCGGTTCGAGGCTGGTCCAATTCACCGACGCGACCGTCGTCGATCCGGATGTGTTGCGCAGCAAGGTCGATGAGACGCGCCGGATGGGTTTCGCGATCACCAGCGGCGAACGTGACGAGGGGGCGACCGGTGTCGCGGCCCCGGTGTTCGACTCGCACGGCCATGTACTGGGCGCGTTGATGATCAGCGGGCCCAGCTTCCGGTTCTCCCCCGAACTCGCCGGACGGTGGGCCGACAACGTCGTAGGGGCCGCCGATCAGGTGACGCGCACCCTGGGCGGCCGGCTCCCGTACTGAGTGCGGGCGCTAGCCGGCGGCGGGCGGCCGGGCGACGACGGTGGGACGCACGCCGTACCGGGGTGCCCTAGCGCCTCCGGCGCCCACCCCGGTTCCGGCGAGCGGCATGCCGCCGAAGACGTTGCCGGCGGGCGCGTCCGGGGCCTCCCTGATGTTGCTGACCGCCGGCAGCACAGCCCCGTGGGATGGTTCGGCCAACACGTTCTCGCCCCACCGGGCCGGAACCGATAGACGACCGACGGAGGTCGCGCCGCCCAACGCTCCTGCGACCGGAGCCCCCAGCCCGGACAGCCCGAGTCCCGCTGCCGGTGGAGCGGCGATCGCCGGTGCGGCCGCCGCCCCCGCACCCGCCGCGCCGCCCAGTGTGCCTGCGGATTTCGCGATCGTGACGAAGGTGTTGGCGATGCCGGCCGAGAAGAAGGGCAGGCCCTCGGTGTTGTAGAACGTGGTGGAAAACGGCGCGTAGTAGGTCAACAGGTCACCCAGCCATCCCAGCGGACCCGAGGTTAGCGCGTCCTTCACCGGGTCCCCCGGTGCCGCAGCCTGCGCACCGGTGGACAACTTCCCCAGCGCCGAGATGATCTGGCTCATCCTGCTGCGCAACGTGTTTTGCGCCGTGCCCGCCGTCGTACCAGTCGCCGCGGCGACCGAGTTGCTTTGCTGGGCCGCACCATCCGGGTTCGTCGCCTGGGGCGCAGAGGTAAATGGCTTGACCGCCGCGCTGCTCGCGGATCGACCCGCATAGTTGTACATCGTCGCCGAGTCGGTGGCCCACATCTCTGCGTACCGGGCTTCCAAAGCTGCTATGGCCGCGGCATTTTGGCCCAGAACGTTCATGGAGAGCAGCTTCGTCAGATTGCGACGGTTGGCCGCGATCACGGGCGGCGGCACGACGGTGGCATGCGCCGTCTCGAACGCCGTCGCGGCGGACATGGCTTGGCTGGCCGCATCCTCCACCGCGGCGGCAGTGGTTCGCATCCATTCCACATAGGGGGTCACGGCTTGCACCATCGATGTCGACGCCTGCCCCAACCACTCCTCGCTGGACAGCGTGTTCAGCACCCTGTCGTAGCCCAGGGCTGCCGAATTCAGCTCGGCGGCAAGGGTATTCCACGCAGCGGCCGCTCCCGTCATCGACGCCGAGCCGGGACCGGCGTACATCAGCCCCGAGTTGATCTCCGGTGTCAACGCCCCGAAGTCGAGCACCATGCCCCCTTAACCGGCTGCGATCGCGTTGGCGGCCTCGGTCGCCGCGTACGATCCGGAACTGAAAGCCAAAGCGCTGACGAACATTTCGTGAATCACCATCGCTTGTGCGCTGACCTGTTGATACAGCTGCGCGTGGGCCGCAAACTGCGCCGCGGTCAGTATTGAAACTTGGTCCGCGGCAGCGGGAATCACCTCGGTGGTCGGTACTGCCACCGCCGCGTTCTGGGCCGCGAGCCCATCGCCGATGGCGCGCAATGCGCCAGCGGCTTCCGTCAATGCTTCGGGTTGCGCGGTAACAAAGGACATATGATCTCCTTACTCGATTATCTCCGGTCTCCAGGAGCACTCTGGTGTTCGAAGTATGTTGCGGCTCAGTTAGTTACCCGGCCGATGGCGGACGGACGGTGAAGCGGGGGCGAAATCCGTATTCACGGGGCGGCAGGCCGCCGCGGTCACGTCTGCCACGCGCCGGCGCCAGTTGGCGCAGCAGCGCTTCCGGGCCGTTCGACGGGCCGCTAACGCCCCCGGTGTTGATCGCGTGGACGATGGGGTGTTCTGCTGCCGTGGGCGTCGTCGCGGACCAGCCCGGTGGAACCGACAGCGAACCGACCTTGGTTGACGAAGCCAGACTTGCCGAGATCAGCCCGCCCCCGAGACCGACGGGGGCCGCGAGGGCGGGCGGTGCGGCCAAGCCCACCGCGGCGGCACCGACCAGATGCTCGGGCCACAGCGCGCCCATTTGCAAGAAAATCAGGGATCCCGCATAGACCATCGGCCAGTAGATGACGTCCAAGGGACCGAACAGAAGTCCCTTAACCTGGCTGGACAAGCTGTTGACCAGGTCGGTCAGCGATGCCGGCGGCGTCGACGGCGCGCCAGTCCCGGTCGCCGCCGCGGCAACCGCCGCGTGCTGTTGGGTCAGTCCGGCCTGGTCGGTGGTTTGTTGCGGCTCGGCGAACGGGACGAGCTGGGCGGCCGTCGACGCCAGGCCGGCATAGCCGTTCATGGCCGCGGCGTCCTGGGCCCACATCTGCGCGTAGGCGGCCTCGGTGGCCGCGATGGCCGCGGTGTTCTGTCCCAAGATGTTGGTCGCGATGAGCGCCAGCAGCTGCGCGCGGTTCTCGGCGATCACCGGCGGCGGGACCGTCATCGCAAAGGCCGTATCGAACGCCGAGGCGACGCTTTTGGCCTGGATGCTGGTTTGTTCGGCCAGCGCCGCGGCCGCGCTGAGCCAGGAGATGTAGGGCGTGGCGGCCGCCAGCATGGAGCGCGACGCCGGGCCGAACCAAGACGAGCTGGTCAGCTCGGCCGTCACCGCCGAATAGCTGGCCGCGCTCGAGGACAGCTCGGCCGCCAGGTAATCCCAGGCCGCGGCCGCGGCCATCATGGGTCCCGGCCCGGCACCGGCGTACATGCGGGCCGAGTTGATCTCCGGCGGTAGTGCCCCGAAATCGATCACCGTTGCTCCCGGGCCGTCATGTCGGGTTGATTTCCTCGAGACTGCGGCGCGAGGTCCGCGGACCCAGCGTCAGGACGGCGACGATGACGACGACCAGCGCGGTTGCCACCACGGTGAACATCACGCCGGCGCCGTGCCGGTCCAGGATCGGGATGAGAACGAAAGGTGCTGCCCCACTGGATAATCGGGATAACGAGTAGGTCCAACCGACCGCGGTGGCGCGCACGCTCGTCGGGAAGATCTCCGCCTGGTACACGTGGTAGACGTTGGAGAAGACGTTGCTGGTGGCGGTGGTCAAAAAGCCGAAGAACACGATCGCCACGGCCGATGACTGCGTCGCGAACAGCAGTCCGAAGACGGCCAGGGCGACGACCGAGCCGACGAGCAGGAACTTGCGTTCGAACCTGGCCAGCAATGGGATGGCCGTCAGTGAGCCGATGGGATAGCCGAGAAACGACAACGCGCTGAACAACATCGACGACGTGACGGTGTAGCCGCGACTGACCAGCACCAGCGCGGCCAGGGTGCCGAACCCGTAGTAGCCGAAGGTCTGAAACAGGTGGAACACGATCAGCATCGCCACCCGGCGGTGGTAGGGGGCGCGCCGCAGCAGCGCCGGTTCCCGACGAGGTTCGGCGCGGGAGTCGTCGGTCACCGCATCGATTCGCAGGGCGGGCACATTCGACCCGGCGGCGAAGATATTCAAGGCCCGCTGGGCCTCGTCGATTCGTCCGGCATACACCAGCCAGCGCGGCGATTCCACGAGCCAGCGCTTGAGGGCGAACACGATGACGACCCCGCCGGAACCCAGGGCCAGCAGCCACCGCCACCCCGCGATGCCGAGCGGCGAGTGCTGGGTCAACCACCACGCCAGAAAGCCGACGAAGGGTACGGCGAGAAACGAACACGTGTAGGCGTAAGAGGCCAGCCGGCCACGGTGTTCTTTGGGTAAAACGTCGGCCAGATAGGAGTCGGCGACCGGATAGACGGCGCCGATGCCCACCCCGGCCAACAAACGCGCGAGTACCAGCAACGCGGGCGACGGCGCGAACGCGCCGGCCAGCGAGCAGGCGGAAAACCAGCCGAGGCCGAGCAGGAATGCTTTGCGGCGACCCATCCGATCGGCGAGGCGACCGAAAAATGCTGCGCCGAAGAACATTCCGATGAACGATGACGCCAGAACCAGCTTGAGCGCGGCGCCCCGCACGCCGAAGTCGTGGCTGAGCGTGGCGCTCATGGTGCTGGACAAGAAGATCTCGTAGATCTCGAAGAACAAGCCGAGTCCGACCGCCACGACGAGCTTGCGGTGCACCGCACCCACCGGCAAGCCGTCCAGCTGGGCGCCCACGGAATGTCCACTCCCGGTCCTGGTCGGTGCTGTGGTCATGCCGCCCTCTCGTCGTCGAGAGCCCGCCGCCCGAGCGCCGGGTCTACAAAGTGGGTTGTCATCCGCATTGTGAGCAAAACGACAAGAACTGACTGTAGCGGGTCACGTCACGGGATGAAAGAGTCATTTCCCATATTGTGGGTTCTAATGCACGATGTGGGTTATGGAGGCAGACGTGGGTAAGGGAGGAGGCAACGGATTGGATAAGGGACCGCTCGATCGGATACGGGTTCTCGAGCTGGGCAACTACATCGCCGCGCCGACCGCGGGACGGTTGTTAGCCGATTTCGGTGCCGAGGTGATCAAGGTCGAGCGGCCGGTGACCGGCGACGAGCTACGGACGTGGCGGCTGTACTCGGGTACGACCTCGATGCTGTTTCGCACCATCAACCGCAACAAGAAGTCCGTGGTGATCGACCTCAGCAGCGAATACGGCCAGGCGAGGGTGCGCGAGTTGGCCCGGGGCTGCGACATCGTGCTGGAGAACTTCCGGCCGGGCACCGTGGAGCGGTGGGGCATCGGCCCCGCCGAGTTGTGCGCGCAGAATCCGGACCTGATCTTCGTCCGCGTCTCGGCCTACGGGCAGACCGGACCGCGTCGGCACGAACCGGGTTTCGCCGCGGTGGCCGAAGCGATGGCAGGTCTGCGGGCACTCACCGGCGAACCGGACCGTCCGCCGGCACGCACTGGCGTGTCGATCGGCGACTCCATCGCCGGCATCTATGCCGCCTTCGGCGCGCTCGTCGCCGTGCACCGACGCCAAAAAGACCGGGTCGCAGGGCGATTGACGTCGATCGCCGACCGCACCGTGGACGTCGCGCTGACCGAGGCGGTCTTCTCGGTGATGGAGTCGCTGGTGCCCGAGTACGACGCCTACCAGGTGACCCGGACCCGTACCGGCGGTCGCATGGAGGGGATCGCCCCCTCGAATGCCTACCGATGCGCCGACGACCGCTGGCTGGTGATCGCCGGCAACGGCGACGGCATCTACCGCCGCTTGATGAACGTGATCGGCCGGCCGGACCTGGCCGAAAGCCCCCGCCTGGCCAACAACGCCCAGCGTTGGCAGGCCCGCGACGAGCTGGACGAGGCGATCAGCGCGTGGACAGCCACCAGGACTGCGCGCGAAGCACTTTCGGCGCTGGGGGCCGCCGCAGTTCCGGCCGGTCCGATCAACACGGCCGCCGACATCAAGGCCGATGAGCAGTTTCGGGCGCGCGGCATGATCCAGCACCTGCCGGTGTCGACCGGCACCGAGGTCCTGCCCGCCGTGGCGTTCCCCGGCATCGTGCCCCGCATCGGTGACCACGCCGCGGCGATCCGCAGCCTCGGACCGGATCTCGGTGAGCACACCGAGGAGATCCTCGGCGCCCTGCCGCCGGACATTCGCACACTCGACATCAAGGAGGCGGTCCGATGACGACCCCGGTGCGGCTACGCGATGTGACCTTGCGTGACGGTTTGCAACTCACCGGCCAGCTGCTCGATGCGCGCACGAAGGTCGGGCTGGCGCGGTTCCTGCTCGGCGCCGGCATCGACGAGCTGGAGATCGGGGCGATGGCCCGCCCGGATCTGGTGCCGCCGATGGCCAATACCGTCGAGGTCATCGAGGCGTTGACACCCGAAGAGCGGCAACGGTGTTGGGTGTGGACGGCAACCCCACGCGGCATCGCCCGCGCGGTGGCGGCCGGCGCGCAGAACGTCCAGTACTGCCTGTCGGTCAGCGACGCACACAACCGCGCCAACGTGGGCCGCGCCACCACGCAGAGCATGGCCGCATTGCCCGAGGCCATCGATATCGCGGCGCTGGGCGGCGCGCGGGTGCAGCTCACCCTGGCGACCGCCTTCACGTGTCCGTATCGCGGCGCGGTCGACCCGCAGCACGTCGTCAACTTGGTGAGCGACAACCGGACGGCGGGCATCTCGAGCGTGGTGCTGTGTGACACCTTGGGGCAAGCCACGCCCGACCAAGTGCGGCAACTTGTTTCGCGCGTGCACGAGGTGGCACCCGAGCACGAGATCGTCTTCCACGGGCACGACACCTGGGGGCTGGGGGTGGCCAACACCATGGCCGCGATCCAGGCCGGGGCGGCCGTGGTCGACGGCGCGCTCGGCGGCCTGGGCGGTTGCCCGTTCGCCCCGGGTGCCAGCGGTAACACGTCGACCGAAGACCTGTTGTTCGCGCTGCAACCGGCGTGGCTGACCCCCTCGGTGTTCTCCGACGTCGTCACGGCCGGCGCGCAGATCCTGGCCCGGCTCGGCGAACCCAACCGGTCCCGGGCGGCCGAGGGCGCACGCTCGACGGCCGACGTGTTCCCCTGGGTCACCTAGCCCCCTCCCGTGCGGGCGCGGCGGGCCCGCACGATGCGCCATCGCCCGTCGTCGCGTTCGGCCAGCCCGCTCAGCTCGAGGATCGCCAACGGGCCCAGCACCTGCTCGGGCATCAGGCTTGCGGCGACGGCTATTTCGTCGACGGAGACCGCACCGCGACCGGGCAGCGCCTCGTACACCCGGCGCTCGGACTCGCCCAGCCCGTCGAGCTCGGTGGCCGGCCGCTCCTCGTCGCCGGCGAGTTCGCCGATCCGCCCGACCAGCTCGACGATGTCGTCGGCGCGGGTGATCAGCTCGGCCCCGTTGCGCAGCAGCGCGTGACACCCCGCCGACGCCGACGAGGTGATTGGGCCCGGCACTGCGGCCACCACCCGGCCCAGCGCACGGGCCCAGGCCGCGGTGTTTGCGGCCCCGCTGCGCAAGCCGGCCTCCACCACCACGGCGGCCCCGGCCACGGCGGCGACCAGGCGATTGCGGGTCAGGAACCGGTACCGCGCCGGACGCGTGCCGGGCGGATACTCGCTGAACAGCAACCCGTGCTGGCCGATGCGGTGCAGCAATGCCGAATGCCCTGCCGGATAAGGGATGTCGATGCCGCCGGCCAGCACCGCCACCGTGATCCCCTCGCACCGCAACGCCGCGCGGTGCGCCGCACCGTCGATACCGTAGGCGCCGCCGGAGACCACCGCGATGTCGCGCTGGACCAGCCCCGCCGCCAGATCCCCCGCGATGTGCTCGCCGTAGGCCGTGGCCGCCCGGGTACCGACCAGCGCGGCCGCGCGCGGTGTCACCTCGTCCAGGCGCGCCGGGCCCAGCGCCCACAACACCAGCGGTGGTGCGCCCTGCGGTCGGGCCGCGGCACCGCCGAACGCCGAGAACGCCAGCGCCGGCCACTCCGGGCAATCCGGGGTGAGCAACCGGCCGCCGCGACGGCCGAGCAGCTCGAGATCGGCGGCGGCGTTGTCGATGTCGCGTCTGGCCGCGGTGCGCCGGAGCAGGTCGTCGCCGACCAGTCCGCGCCGCACCCGATCGGCCGCCTCCACCGGGCCGACGCAGTGCACCAGGGCCGCCAGTGGCGGGCACGGCGGTTCGGCCACGCGTGACAGATATGCCCAGGCCCGGGCCGTCGGATCGGTGCTGGTCGCGGTCATCGGTGCGCCCCGAACTGCCGGAAACTCAACGCCGCGGCCACCTCGTCGGGGCCGGGCGCGGTCCGGCCCGCCAAGTCGGCCAGGCTCCACGCGACGCGCAACGTGCGATCGAGCCCGCGAATGCTGAGCAGCCCGCGATCGACCGCCCGGCGCAGCGGATCCATGGCCTGGCCGCCGGGCCGGAACTTTCGGCGCAGCAGCGTCCCGCTGACCTCGGCGTTGGTCCGAAACCCGTGCGGGCGCCACCGCGCCGCGGCCGTCTCGCGGGCCTGCGCCACCCGGTGGCGTACCCGAGCCGACGATTCGCCATCGGCCGCCGCGAACGCCTCCGCCCGTACCGGATTCATCTGCACCCGCAGGTCCACCCGGTCGAGCAGCGGGCCCGAAAGCTTGCCCAGGTAACGGCGTTTGGTCAGCGCCGGGCAGATGCAATCCTGCGGATCGGCCGGCGCACACGGACACGGATTCGCGGCCAGCACCAGCTGGAACCGGGCCGGGTAGCACGCCACGCCGTCGCGACGGGCCAGGCGAATGGCCCCGTCTTCCAGCGGTGTGCGCAGCGCCTCCAGCGCGCTGACGCTGATTTCGGCGCATTCGTCGAGAAACAGCACACCGCGGTGGGCCCGGCTCACCGCGCCCGGGCGGGCCATCCCCGACCCCCCGCCGACCAGTGCGGCCACGCTCGAACTGTGGTGCGGGGCCACGAATGGCGGCCGGGTGATCAGCGGCGTGTCCCCCGACAACAAACCCGCCACCGAATGGATCGCGGTGACCTCGAGGGCCTCATCGTCGGTCAGCCGGGGTAACAGTCCCGGAAGACGTTGCGCCAGCATGGTTTTGCCCACGCCCGGCGGCCCGGTCAGCATCAGGTGGTGCGCGCCGGCGGCCGCCACCTCCACCGCGAAACGTGCTTGGGCCTGCCCCACCACGTCGGCCAGATCCTCCGCCGGCTCCGGGCCGGCGCCGGGAGCGGTGATCCGCGCGTCCAACCGCACCGACCCGGCCAGCCAACCCTGCAATTGCCGCAGCGTGCGCACGCCCCAGACGTCGATGCCGTCGACCAGGCTGGCCTCGGCAAGATTGTCCACCGGGACCACGACGGCGGGCCAGCCGTCGCGCTTGGCGGCCAGCACCGCGGGCAACACGCCGCGCACCGACCGGACCCGGCCGTCCAGCGACAGCTCGCCGAGCAGCACCGTCTTCTCCAGGCGTTCCCAGGGGTTCCTGCGCTGGGCCGAAAGCACGGCCGACGCCAGCGCGATGTCGTAGACGGAACCCATCTTCGGCAGCGTCGCCGGGGACAAGGCGAGCGTAAGGCGGGCCGTGGGCCAGTTGTTCCCGCAGTTGGCGACGGCGGCGCGGACCCGATCCCGCGACTCCTGCAGCGCGGCGTCGGGCAAGCCGACGAGGTGGACGCCGGGCAGTCCCGAGCTGATGTCGGCCTCGATCTCCACGATCTGCCCATCCAGCCCGCGCACGGCCACCGAGAACGCGCGCCCCAGCGCCATCAGCCGATCCCCTGCAGGTGGGAGATCTCCGGGGCGCGGCGGCGGCCGACCCGCACGCCGATCACGTCGATGCGCACCGCGGCCCAGCGTTCGTCCTGGGCGGCCAGCCACAGTCCGGCCAGCCGGCGCAGCCGCCGGACCTTGCGGGGGGTGACCGCGTGCGCCAATCCCCCGAATCCGTCCCCGGTGCGGGTCTTGACCTCGACGAACACCACCGTGTGGGTGGCGTCGTCGGCGGCGATCACATCCAGCTCGCCGTAGCGGGATCGCCAGTTGCGGTCCAGGATCCGCAAGCC
The DNA here is from genome assembly GCF_002102355.1 of Mycobacterium sherrisii. Lineage (GTDB taxonomy): Bacteria > Actinomycetota > Actinomycetes > Mycobacteriales > Mycobacteriaceae > Mycobacterium > Mycobacterium sherrisii. The sequence continues at coordinate 171,985 of NZ_LQPT01000040.1, forward strand.
GGTGCGGGTCAGAAAGTCCACGGCCAGGGCCTCGCCCATGGCCCCCAGCTCGATCCGGGTCGGGGTCTTCGCAGTCGTCATGCGGCCGACGCTGCCCGGCGGTCCCGACATCCCGGGCCGCGGCGCGCGGTCAGACCCGCGCGCGACCAACCGTCATCCCCAGCCGGGCGTCCATCCACAGCGGCAACCGGCCGCCGCAGCGATCAGGCGATCCGGTCCGGGCGGGTGTAGACGTTCATCGAATCCTGGCGCAGGAACGCCACCAGCGTGAGCCCCGACTCCTCGGCCAGCGACACCGCCAGCGACGACGGCGCGGACACCGCGGCCAGCACCGGAATCCCGGCCAGCACCGCCTTCTGCGTCAGCTCGAACGACGCCCGGCCGCTGACCAGCAGCACCGCGCCGCTCAACGGTATGCGCTGCTGTTCCAGCGCCCAACCGATCACCTTGTCGACGGCGTTGTGCCGGCCGATGTCCTCACGGACCACCAGCATCGACCCCGCGGCGTCGAACAGCGCGGCGGCGTGCAATCCGCCGGTGCTGTCGAAAACCTTTTGCGCACTGCGCAATCGGCCGGGCAGCGCCTTGAGGGTGTCGGCGCCGACCACAACCGGGTCGTCCCCCGGCGGAAAACGGCTGATCACCCGCACCGCGTCCAGCGACGCCTTGCCGCACACGCCGCACGAGGAGGTGGTGTAGAAATTGCGGGTCACGTCGAGACCGGGCGGCTGCACGCCCGCGGCCAACGTCACGTCCACCACGTTGTAGGTGTTGGCGCCATCGGGCCCGCGACCACCGCAGTAGCGAATGGTCTGCACGTCGCCGCGGCGGGCGATGACGCCTTCGGTGAGCAAAAAGCCTTGGGCGAGTTCGAAGTCCGAGCCCGGCGTCCGCATCGTCACCGTCACCGGGGTGCCGTTGACACGCAGTTCCAGCGGCTCCTCCACCGCCAGCGTTTCCGGCCGGCTGACGGCCTGACCCGCGTTCAGATGCAGGGCGCGCCGGCGCGCGGTCACGTTCCCCACGGCATTAACCTCACCAGGTCAAACTACCCGGCGGGCGGTCACACCGCCGAGGCCAGCGCCTCCAGCGCCTCCGCCGAGGAGTACAGCGGCCGCCAGCCCAGCTGCGTGCGCGCCTTGGTGGTGTCCATCACGACCGATGTCCGGGTGGCGTGCAGCCATTCCAAAGCCGACGGGACGAACGGCACCCGCGCCAGGGCCGCCGACGCGGCCGTCGCGGCCGCGCCGGGAACGCGGACCGGCCGGCCGCCCAGCGCCCTGGCCACCTCGGCGATCGTCACCAGGCCGTCACCGGCGATGTTGTAGGCCCCCGGCGGCACCGGGGCGGTCGCGGCCAGCGCGATCGCGGCGGCGACGTCGTCGTGGTGCACCAGCTGCAACGCGAAACCGGGGTCGGGCACGACGGGCTTGAGCATCGGCACCGCCTTGACCACGGCACGCACCGGGCCCGGTAGCTGATTCCACGGCATCGCGTCGGCCAGCGCGGGCGCGTTCGGCCCGGCCACGACGCAGGGCCGCAGCACGAACACCTCCAGCGGGCAATCCGCGACGATGTCGGCGAGCATCGCCTCGCAGGCCGCCTTCTGGGCGGAGTAGTAATGCTCCGGGGACCCCCGGGTCGGCACCTGCTCGGTGAGGGGCACCGGGTTGTCAGCGTGATAGCCGTAGGCCGCCACCGACGAGCAGTACACCAGGCGCCGCGGGCCGGGCTGCGTCACGGTCGCCTCGAACACGTTTCGCGTGCCCTGCAGGTTGATACGCTCGCTCTCCTCCCGCGAACCCATCACGATGAACGCCAGGTGGATCACCACGTCGGCCGGTGCCACCAGGTCGTCCACGGCCGCGCGATCCAGGATGTCGCCCTGCCGGTAGCTGGTCTTCTGCCAGCCGCGCGACGCCGGGTCGAACGGCCGGCGGGCCATCCCGATGATCGCGTCGACCGCGGGTTCGCGCTCCAGCGCCGTCACCGCGGAGACACCGATCTCTCCGGTCGGCCCGGTCACGGCAACGGTAAGCCCCATCCTCAGATGCTTCCCGGTCGCGTCGCCGGCAAACCGTCAGCGCCGAAAGTCGGTGGTGAACGGGCCGCTTGCTCTAGGGTCGACTTGGCTTGCCGGTGGCCGGCGAGTGCGGGGAAACACAGCGAGTACGGCCTGGTGTGCCGCCGGCGATCGCCGCGGCTTACCGTGGGCGAGACGGCGACATCGCCGGGGAGGCACGACATGGCAGAACCGCAGGACGGGACACGCACCGCGACACCGGGCGGGGAGAAGGCCGACCTGGCGACGGTCTTCGCGGCGCTGGCCGAAATCTTCTATCAGGGCTCGGACGCCAAGGAGATGTACGCGGCCATCTGCATCGCCGCGACCCTGACCGTCCGCGGTTGTGATCACGCCAGCTTGCTGATGCTGGAAAACGACCACTACGTCACCGTCGGCGCCAGCGACGAGCTGGCCAAGAAGATCGATCAGATGGAGCTCGAGGCCGGCGACGGGCCGTGCCTGGACGCCATCGAGGAGGAAACCCCGCAGCTCGACACCGACCTGACCACGCCGTCGCACTGGCCAAAGCTGGCGGCCCGGCTGGTCGCGGAGACGCCGGTGCGCGGCGCGATGGGATTCCGGCTGCTGGTCAACAAGCGCAAAGGCGCGGCGCTCAACCTGTTCAGCGACACCCCCAACCTGTTCGACAACGAATCCGCCGGGCGCGCGGCGGTGCTGGCCGCGTTCGCCAGCGTGGCCATCAACGCGGTGGCCAAGGGGGAAGACGCCGCCAGCCTGCGGCGCGGCCTGCTCAGCAACCGGGAGATCGGCAAGGCGGTCGGAATGCTGATGCTGCTGCACGACATGACCGAGGAGCAGGCGTTCGACCTGCTGCGCCGGCACTCGCAAGCCCTGAACATCAAGCTGGCCGACGTGGCGCGCGAGGTCATCGAGCGGCGCGGAAGCCTGCCGTCCAACGGCGAGCAACTACTCGGGTAGCCGCAACTCGGGCTTCTCGACCTCTTCGATGTTGACGTCCTTGAAGGTGACCACCCGCACCTGCTTGACGAACCGCGCCGGCCGGTACATGTCCCACACCCAGGCGTCGGACAGGCGCAGCTCGAAGTACACCTCGCCGTCGGCGTTGCGCGGCACCATCTCCACGCTGTTGGCCAGGTAGAAGCGGCGCTCGGTCTCCACCACGTAGCTGAACTGGCCGACGATGTCCTTGTATTCGCGGTACAGCGAGAGCTCCATCTCGGTTTCGTACTTTTCGAGATCCTCCGCGCTCATCTGCCATTCACCTGCTCAGACGTCCTTTTCCCTGCCAGTGTCCCGACTCCGCCGCGGGACCGCTGCTGCCAGCATGACCGCCCCGCCAGGAGTCTGCATCCATCTTTCCTCACAGGTATTCGGCCCGCTCGGCCGGTAGGTCCGGTTTGCATTCGGCGACCACCCGGGTGCCCGAGCCGTCCCCGGACGGCGAGGCCACCCGGCGGACGTTGATGAACGAAAAGCGGTGCTCGGGGCAGGGGCCCAAGTCGTGCAGCGCGCGGCCGTGCGCCGGGGTGCTGTAGCCCTTGTGCTCGGCGAAGCCGTAGCCGGGATGCTCGGCATCCATTTTCACCATCAGCCGGTCGCGGCTCACCTTCGCCAGCACGCTGGCCGCGGCGATGCAGGCCGCGGCGGCGTCGCCGCCGACGACCGGAAGCGACGGCATCGGCAGACCGGGCACCCGGAAGCCGTCGCTCAGCACGTAACCGGGCCGCACCGACAGTCCCGCCACCGCGCGCCGCATACCCTCGATGTTGGCGACGTGCACGCCGCGGCGGTCCACTTCGACCGACGGGATGAACACCACGTGATAGGCCAGCGCGTAGCGGCAGATCAACGGGAACAGCTTCTCCCGCATCTTCTCGGTGAGCTTCTTCGAATCATCAAGGGCGGCAAGGCTTTCCAGCCGATTCGGGCTGAGGACGCAGGCCGCCACCACCAGCGGGCCGGCGCAGGCGCCGCGGCCCACCTCGTCCACCCCCGCCACCGGGCCCAGGCCGTTGCGGTGCAGCGCGGACTCCAGGGTACGCAGTCCGGACGCTTTGCGGATGACCGTGCGCGGCGGCCACGTGGTGGCCACGGCTACTGGCCTTGCTGGGGGTTCGTCGAACCCACGCCACCCCATCGTGTCGGCGGCCAGACGATGAACCTGGCCTTGCCGATGACGTTGGCCACCGGCACCGTCCCCGACATCGGATCACCGGTACACAGAACGCCTTTGAGCGCGTCGGCCGGAACGCTGGTGCAGTGGGCCCGCGAGTCGGCGGAGTGGGTGCGGTTGTCCCCCATCACCCAAAGCCGTCCCGCCGGCACCGTCACCGGGCCGAATTCGCTTCCCAGACAGGGATATACGGTCGGATCGGCCATCATCGTGGCCGGGTTCAGGTACGGCTCCCGGAGCGGCCTGCCGTCGACCGTCAATCCGGTGTCGGCCCGGCACTGCACCGTCTGCCCGCCGACGGCGATGACCCGCTTGACCAGATCGTTCTCGTCGGGCGGCACAAACCCGATGAACGACAACGCATTCTGGACCCAGCGCAGCGCGGTGTTGCTCGAGCGGATGGACTTGTACCCGACGTTCCAGGACGGCGGTCCCTTGAAGACGACAACGTCGCCGGGGTGCACGGAGCCGAAGCGATAGGTGAGCTTGTCGACCATGATCCGGTCGCCGACGCATCCGGTGCACCCGTGCAGGGTGGGTTCCATCGACTCCGACGGGATCAAATACGGGCGCGCCACGAACGTCAGCATCACGTAGTAGAGCAGGATCGCCGTGGCGGCCAGCACCGCCAGCTCGCGCAGCGCCGACTTCTTCTTGGGCTCCGGCGTTTCCGTGTCGGTCGTACCGTCGGTCCCCGCGCCGACCGGGTCCGGCGCGGCGGTCGCGTCGTCGACGTCACCCAGCGGTGTCTCGGGGGTGCGGGTGGAGACCTTCGGCTCGGACTGAGCAGGGTCGGACTGGGGCTCGGGTGAGTCCGTGGAATCCGTCACGAGATCAGCGTAGTCAGCGCGGCGCGCGGGCCGTCGAGGCGTCGCCGCGGCCGGCCGGGCGAACCGCCGACATCGCCGCGACGGGCGCGGTCAGCGCTTTTCCTTGATCTTCGCCTTCTTGCCGCGCAGTTCGCGCAGGTAGTACAGCTTGGCCCGACGCACATCACCACGCGTCACGACCTCGATGTGGTCGATGTTCGGCGAATGCACCGGGAAGGTCCGCTCGACGCCGACGCCGTAGCTTTCCTTGCGCACGGTGAAGGTCTCGCGGACGCCGCCGCCGGACCGGCGGATCACCACGCCCTTGAACACCTGAATACGCTCCTTGGCGCCCTCGATGACCTTGACGTGCACGTTGATGGTGTCGCCCGGGTGGAAGGCCGGGATGTCGTCGCGCAGCGACGCCTGGTCAACAAAGTCCAGCCTGTTCATGTGAGAGACACTTCCTTGCGGTCACGGCGTGCGGCAACTGCCCGCACGCAGGGGTGGTCGGCAAGCCATTGGGGCTTCGGGGGCGCGTCTCGCGGCGGGCGCAAACCGCCCAGCCGCTGAAGACAACTGGTCAATTGTGCCAGACGCCCCGCGTGCATTGAAAATCACAGGTAAACGCCGCGGTTTGCGCCGCGCCGAAGCCGCTGGTGAGTGGTACATATGACTGGGGTCGTCCCGCGCTTGTCAACCCGAACTCAACGCGGACTCAATGATGCCCGGGCAGATTGCAGGTAGACGCCGACTTAACAGCAGACCTAACAGCAGACGTCGGAGAACTGGGAGAACAGGGATGGGTGTCCGTCCGCTCACCGCTCTCGCCGCGATCGCGGCGGTGACGCTGGTGCTGGCCGGATGCGACGAGGCCCGGCCGGGCGCGCGGCCGCCCAAACCGTCGGGCAAGGGCGCTGCCGGCTCCTCGCAGCTGGTGCAACTGCTGCTGGACACCAACCCGGACACCGAAAATCTGGCCGGGGCGCCGATGGCCGGTTTCAACGGGCTGCAGGCGCGCATCCAGCAGGCCACCGAGCAGGCCGCCGCGAGCGGGGCCACGCTCTCGGTGGGCATTCTCGACCGCAGGACGCATGAGCTGGTCTCCAACGGCAATCCGCTGATCGTCGGCACCGCGTCGGTGGCCAAGCTGTTCATCGCCGACGATCTGCTGCTGGCCGAGGCACAGGGCAAGATCCGGCTGTCCCCGCAGGACCGTCAGTCGCTCGACGTCATGTTGCAGTCGTCCGACGACGGTGCGGCCGAACGGTTCTGGGATCAGGGCGGCGGCAGCAGCATCATCAGCCAGGTCGCCAGCCGCTACGGGCTGTCGTCCACCACTCCGCCACCCGACGGCCGCTGGTGGAACACGATGAGCTCGCTGCCCGACCTGATCCATTACTACGACGAGCTGCTCGACGGCACCGGCGGGCTGCCCGCGGAGCGGGCCAAGATCATCGTCAACGACCTGGCCCAGTCGACCCCCAACGGAGTCGACGGCTACCCGCAGCGGTTCGGCATCCCCGACGGCCTGTTCGCCGAGCCGGTGGCGGTCAAGCAGGGCTGGATGTGCTGCATCGGCACAGAGTGGATGCACCTGTCGACGGGCGTGGTGGGCGCCGACCGGCGCTACATCATGGTGGTCGAGTCGCTGCAGTCCTCCGACGACGCGACGGCACGGGACACGATCACCCAGGCCGTCAAGACGATGTTCCCCAACGGCCGGATCGGCTCCGGCGGCTTCTAGGGTCGTCAGGCGCCGGGCTCACCCCGGCCGAGATCGGGACGGCGCTCCCGGGTCCGCCGCAGCGACACCTCGCGGCGCCAGGCGGCGATGCGCGCGTGGTCGCCGGACAGCAGTACCTCGGGGACGTCGAGACCCCGCCAGCTCGGCGGCCGGGTGTAGCTGGGCCCCTCGAGCAGCCCGCCCAGCGTCGGGGAGTGCGAATCTTCCCGGTGCGACGCCGGATTGCCCAACACCCCCGCGACAAGCCGCAGCACCGCTTCGATCATCACCACGGCCGCCGACTCCCCGCCCGGCAGCACGTAGTCGCCGATCGAGACTTCTTCGACCCGCATCCGGCGGCCGGCGTCCTCGACGACGCGCTGGTCGATGCCCTCGTAACGACCGCAGGCGAATACCAGATGCCGCTGTCCGCTCCAGCGCTGGGCGGTGGCTTGCTTGAACAGCTCACCCGCCGGCGTCGGAACCACCAATAGTGTCTCGTCAGAACAGATTTCATCGAGCGCCTCGCCCCAGACGGGCGCCTTCATCACCATGCCGGGGCCGCCGCCGTAGGGGGCGTCGTCGACAGAGCGATGCACGTCGTGCGTCCACCGGCGCAGGTCGTGCACCTCGATATCGACCAGACCCGCCTCGATCGCCTTGCCGGGCAGCGATTGCCGCAGCGGATCCAGGTAGGCCGGGAAAATCGTGATCACGTCGATCCTCATGCCGATGCGCGCCCCATCTACGCCAAGTCCAGCAGACCCTCGGGCGGATCGATTTCGACCGTCTGGTCGTCCAGCGACACCGACGTGACGATGGCGGTCACGAACGGCACCAAGACTTCCCGGCCGTCGCCGCCCTCGCCTCGGCGCACCGCCAGCAACTCCCCCGCCGCGGTGTGCAGCACTTCGGCGACGACGCCGACATCGTGCCCGGTGGTGGTGCGCACGTGCAGGCCTTCGAGCTGATGGTCGTAGTAGGTGTCCGGCTCGTCGATCGGCGGCAGGTCATCGGAGTCCACCACGAACAGGTTGCCGCGCAACCCATCCGCGGCGTCGCGGTCCTGCACCCCGGCCAGCCGCACCAGCAGCCGGCCGCCGTGTTCCCGCACGGTGTCGACGACGAAGCTGCGCGGCTCCGCGTTGCCGCGAGGGGGCTTGGCGCGCAACGTATTACCCGGGGCGAAACGCAGGGCGGGGTCGTCGGTGTGCACCTCCACCACCAGTTCGCCGGCGATGCCGTGTGCTTTCACGACGCGCCCGACGAGCAGCTCCATGGGGGAAAAGACCTACTGGTCGGTGTCCACCACGTCGACCCGGATACCGCGGCCACCGATGCCGGCGACCAGCGTGCGCAGCGCGGTCGCCGTGCGTCCGCCGCGACCGATCACCTTGCCCAAATCGTCGGGGTGGACGTGCACCTCGACCGTCCGCCCGCGCCGGCTTGTCACCAGGTCGACCCGGACATCGTCCGGGTTGTCCACGATGCCGCGGACCAGATGCTCGACTGCGTCGACGACGACGGTACTCATTGCCACGGTCAGCTTTCGGTCGCGGACTCGGCTTCGGCCGCACCGGCCGGGGCGGTTTCAGCGGCCGCAGGCGCCTCAGGGGCCTCACCGGTTTCAGGCGCCTCAGGGGCCTGCTCGCCCTTCTCGGCGCCCTTGGCGGCCTTCTTGGCCCCCGCAGTCGACGCCTTCTTCTTCGGCTTGGTGGCCTCGGCGGTCGGGCCGCCTTCGGCCTCGGCGAGTGCGGCGTTGAACAGCTCCAGCTTGCTCGGCTTCGGCGCGGCGACCTGCAGGGTGCCCTCCGCGCCGGGCAGACCCTTGAACTTCTGCCAGTCACCGGTGATCTTCAACAGCTTGAGGACCGGCTCGGTCGGCTGCGCGCCGACGGACAACCAGTACTGGGCCCGCTCCGAGTTGATCTCGATCAGGCTGGGCTCTTCCTTGGGGTGGTAGCGGCCGATCACCTCGATCGAGCGGCCGTCGCGGCGGGTGCGCGCGTCGGCCACGGCGATGCGGTACTGGGGGTTGCGGATCTTGCCAAGCCGGGTGAGCTTGATCTTGACAGCCATGAGTAAGCGAATTCTCCTGTGTGTGTCACGCTGCAATTCAGCGATCCGGGCGGGATGCCGAGATCCGGTTTTGCCTCGCGTGTGTGACCGCCGAACAAGCACCCCGGATGCGGGGCGGGTCGCGCGGCGGACAGCCGCTAATTGTGCCAGAACGAGGGCCGTGGACAGAAATTCGTCCGGCCGCAACGCCCGACGCCGTCACATCACCTTCTGGAAGACCTTCGTCTCGACCCGGCGGGTCATCCGCCAACCCTGCGGCGTACGCACGAACTCGTCGTCGTACCAGAGGCCGCAGAACATCACCTGGTCTCCCGGTTTACCCGAGTCGCTGGGAAAGACCATCGGGTTGAAGCAGATCACCCGTGACGAGGCCTTATCCCCGTCGATCTGCACCGAGAAATTGCCGAGCATGTGCGCATACACCGGAAAGTTCGGCAGCACCTCCGACAGCCACTTCTTCACCTCGGGATAACGACCCTCGATTCCGCCGAGGGCCGTGTAATCGATGTAGGCGTCCTCGGTGAACACCTTGTCCAGATCGTCGAATCGTCGCTGGTCGATCGCGGTGGAGTAGTCCACCATCAGCTGCTGGATCTCCAGACGGTCAGAAATTTCGGCCAGGCTCAACATGCATCGATTGAACACGATCTATCGCCGCGTTTTAACGCGCCCGCCCCCGGTTACCAAACCCGCGTAGCCGTCGACCGACAGTGGGGACAACCAAATGAGCGAGCAAGCCGATTTCAACGAGCGCAATATCGCCGAATTTCGGGCCAATCACGGTCGGGTCGGCGGCCAATTCGAGGGGGCGCCACTGCTCATCCTGCACACCGTCGGCGCGCGCAGCGGCAAGCCGCGGACCAACATCATGATGTATCTATCCGACGGCGACCGGTATCTGGTGTTCGCGTCGAAGGCCGGCGCCGACGACAACCCCGCCTGGTACTGGAACCTCAGGGCCAACCCCGACACCCGCATCGAGGTCGGGGACGACGTCGTCGACGTGCACGCCACGGAGCTGCACGGTGCCGAGCGCGACGAGAAGTACGCGCTGCAGGCCCAGCGGTATCCGGGATTCGCCGACTACCAGCGCAAGACGTCGCGGACCATCCCCGTGGTCGCGCTCACCCCGGTCGCGGCGTCGTAGTCGACGCCCCGTGACGGACCGGGAGTCGAACAGGTCCGGAAGTTACACTTTGCGGCCATGCGGAATTTCCTCGCCGCAGCTGCCGCGCTGCTCACGGTCGCCGGACTCACCCTGGGTACGGCCACCGCCCCGGCCGCCCGCGCCGACGACATGCAGCCGGTCGGCTCCGTGCCGATCCCCGACGGCCCCGCCCAAACCTGGATCCTGGCCGACCTGGACAGCGGCCAGGTGCTGGCCGCGCGCGACCAGTATGTGCAGCACCCGCCCGCGAGCACGATCAAGGTGCTGTTGGCGCTGGTGGTCCTCGACGAGGTGCCCCTGGACTCGACCGTGGTCGCCGACGCCGCCGACACCCAGGTGGAGTGCAACTGCGTCGGGATCAAGCCCGGCCGCGTCTATACCGCGCGCCAGCTGCTCGACGGTCTGCTGCTGGTGTCGGGTAACGATGCCGCCAACACGCTGGCGCATCTGCTGGGCGGTGCCGATGCCACGGTGGCCAAGATGAACGCGAAGGCCGCCGCCCTGGGGGCGACGGCCACCCACGCGGCCACCCCGTCCGGCCTGGACGGACCGGGCGGCTCCGGCGCCTCGACCGCCCACGACCTGGCCGTCATCTTTCGGGCCGCCATGGCCAACCCGACGTTCGCCCACATCACCGCCGAACCGTCGGCGATGTTCCCCAGCGATGCCGGCGATCAGCCGATCACCAACCAGGACGAGCTGCTGACCCGCTACCCGGGGGCCATCGGCGGCAAGACCGGATTCACCAACGCCGCGCGAAAGACGTTCGTCGGCGCCGCGTCCCGCGGCGGACGGCGCCTGGTGGTCGCCATGATGTACGGGCTGGTGCAGCCGGGTGGCCCGACGTACTGGGACCAAGCGGGCAGCCTGTTCGACTGGGGTTTCGCGCTAAACCCGTCGGCCAGCATCGGCTCACTGTAAACCGTTGCTAGGCAAGCTCATTGGGGACGAGCCCGGTTACCAACTTGGATAGCAATACGATTCGCTGCTCCTCGATATCGGGCTCCGGGAAGATTCCGCGCACCAGCGCCGCCCCGTCGAAGACGTTGGTCAGCAATGCCACCAGCACCGGGAACGTCTCCTCGCCGACGACCTCGACGCCCGGCAGCGCCCGCGCGGCGTCCAGAATCTTGGCGGTGTACTGCGCCATGACGTCGCGCAGGTGGGCGCCCAGCTTCTCGTCGGTACGGGCGGCGACCATCAGTTCGTAGAGCACCGCGTTGGTGGGGCTGGCGGTGATGTCACGCAGAATCGTCAGGGCCGCTTCGAATGCCGGGCGGTCGGCCGGGATCTGGGCGACCCGCTTGGTGAACGACTCCACCTGGCGGCGCAACACCTCCGAGGCCGTCGCCGCCATGAAGTCGCTCATCGTCTCGAAGTGGCGGAACAGCGCGCCCACCGACACCCCGGCCCGCTTGGTGATGACGGCCGCGGATGCCCGGGCGTAGCCGACCTCGATGATGCTGGCAATACCGGCTTCGAGGAGACGGCCGACGGTCTCCTCGCGGCGCTGCTGCTGGGTCCTGGCCATCGCGGCGGCTCAACCGACTGCGGCCGCCGCGCGCCGCGCCCGCTGTCCCGCCCGCAGGTAGCGGCCCGACTGCACGGTCTGCCCGTAGCCCTCGCGGAACTGGCCCGCCCGGAACACGACGGCGCCGCCCACCCCGGTGGCGAGGACGGCGGCGTCGTTGCGGTTGACCATCCGCCGCAACCCGCCGTAGAACGGGACCGCTTCTTCGTGGTAACTGTCGACCTGGTCGTTCAAGCCCTGCGGATCGATCACCACGAAGTCGGCCCGGTCGCCCTGGCGCAGGGTGCCGGCGTCGATGCCGAACCACTCGGCCAGTTCACCGGTCAACCGGTGCACGGCCCGCTCGGTGGTCATGAACGGCGCACCGGCGCGGTAGGCGTCCCGAGTCCGCTTGAGCAGCTTGAGCGGAAAGTTGTAAAAGGCCATGTTGCGCAGGTGCGCACCGGCATCCGAGAAACCCATGTGCACGCTTTCCTCGTCGGCCAGCGCGTTGAGCAGCTTGGGCCGGTGGTTGGCCACGACGGTGGTCCACCGAACGTTACGTTCGCCGTTTTCGACGAGCACGTCGAGGAACGCATCCAGCGGGTGCAGCCCGCGCTCGTCGGCGATCGCGCCAAAACTCTTGCCGATCAACGATTCATCGGGGCATTCGACGATGACGGCGTCGTGGAAGTCCCGGTGCCACAGCGACGGCCCGAGCTTGATGCGGTCGAACTCTTTGCGGAATTCCCGGCGATAACCCTCGTCGGCCAGTAATTCGTTGCGCTGCAATTGGTCGCGCAGATGCAGGGCGGCGGTGCCGGCGCCGAACTCCTCGAAGACCGGCAGATCGATTCCGTCGGAATACAACTCGAACGGCACCGGCAGGTGCTGAAACCGCACGCTGGACCTCAGCAGCTTGTTGGCCAGCCGGGTAGCCGGGCCGAACACGTAGACGGCCAGCGGCATCGACTTGGCGTCGGCCGACACTAACAGGCTCATCCGAACGCCCTTGCCGCGGTTGAAGATCCGGCTGCTGGCCAAAAAGAACATCAGCGCGGACGACGGACGGTCGACGTTGGGCGCGCTCTGCAGAATCCGGCCGCGCTTGCGCAGCACCTTGATCAGCTTGCGCCGCTCCCGCCAGGTCGCGAAGGTCGACGGCAGCGCCCGGGACCGGAACCGGTCGCCGTCCAGCTTGTCGATCGCGGCGTCCATGCCGGACATGCCGAGCATCCCGGCATCGAGCGCCTCGTCGAGTAGCGTCGCCATCTTGGCCAGTTCGGCGTCGGTGGGCCTGACGGACGCGTCGGTAGCGCGGTCCAGCCCCAGGACCGTGCTGCGCAGATCCGAATGCCCAAGCAGCGAACCGACATTCGGGCCGAGTGGAAGCGAGTCGATGGCCTTGATGTATTCCTCGGCGGTGGACCAGGTCCGGTTGCTTTCCAGCGCGCCCAGCACGAAGGGGCGTGGCACCGCCTCGACCCTGCTGAACAGGTCGGCGGCGTCCTCGGAGTCGGCGTAGACCGTCGACAGCGAGCACATGCCCAGCAGCACGGTGGTGACGCCGTGGCGCACCGACTCGCGCAGGCCGGGATCCAGCAGCACTTCGGCGTCGTAGTGCGTGTGCACGTCGATAAAGCCGGGCACCACCCATTTGCCGGCCGCGGCGATCACCTCCGGGCAGCCGGTCTCGTCGAGCGGCTCGGCCGAGACGGTGGCCACCACGCCGTCGCGGATGCCCAGCGTGCGGGTGTGCGGCGCGCTGCCCGTCCCGTCGAACCACAATCCGTCCCGGATGATCACGTCGTAGGTCACTGTTGCCTCCCGGCTCGTCGGTTGCGGCGACGCTACCAAAGTTAGCGAGTGATCGCAATCTTTTTGCCGATATCGGTTCCACCCCCGGGGTTACCGGCCCGGCCGACTGGACGCCGCGGGCGGCTTCGGGGTGTGCGAGGGAGCGACGGACACCGGTGGACTGCTCGGCTCCGGGACGGTCACCGGGTCCGGCACGTAGACGCCCGGCGGGGTGTCGGCCACCCGGTCCAGCCTGGCGGGAATGCGCACCACCGAGGCGCGCTGGGCGCACTCGTCGCTTTGCGCGACAAGTTCCATCTCGCCGACCAGGTCGCCCTGCGGGTTGGGCCGCAGCACCAGCGTCTGAACCGTGGTCTGCGACTTGGCCGGCCCGCCGGACCCCGGGCACGCCAACGGCACCGTCTCCGGACGCGACTGCCACTGGCCGTCTTCGAACCGGAAGACCACCGGGCGCCCACCCGTCGGCGCCAACTGGGTGTGATCGTTGTCGTCGAGCGGTACCGCGGCGGCCGAGCAGTACGACGGTGTGCACGACGAACGAAACGCCCACCAGCTGGTCAGGTCCGGGGGCTGCGGGCTGGGCGTGTAATCGAAGGTCTCCTTGGAGCGTTCGACGTCGAGGCGATAGGTGCCTTCCAGGGCGGCGGGCGGGGTCGACGAGGCGGTCGTCGGTGGCAGTGCCACCGCCGCGACGGAGGTGCTCGCCGGGGCACTGGCCGCCCGCTCGGCCGTCGACTCGATCTTGCGCCCGGTCAGGACGCCGACGGTGAACAGCCCCAGCAGCACCGCGATCGCGGCGGCCGCCAGCACCGTCTTGCGGGGACGGCGCCTAATGGGCCGGCTGACCGACGGCACGGCGTCGGGGGCGGTCGCGCCGGCCGTCCCGTCGCCCGGGGCGGGCCGGGCGCCGGGGTGCTCGGGCCAGTTGTACTCCGGGTAGTCGAGAACCAGCACGCCGTCCGGACCGTGGCTGCCGGCCGCCTCGTTGAGGGCGTCGGCGAACGCGCGGCAGCTGGTGAACCGGTCCGCCGGCCGGGCTGCCAGTGCGCGGGCAAACACCTCGTCCAGGTGGGCCAGCTCGGGGCGCTGATCGCTCAGTTTCGGTGGGGCGCCGCGCAACAACTCGCGCAACGCGGTGGCCGCATTGCGGTACTCGGTCGGCGGCGCCCCGGTCAGCAGGTGAAACGCCGTGGCCGCCAGCGCGTACTGATCCGCGCGTGGATCGATGTCGGCCCCCATCAACTGTTCGGGCGCGGCGTAGCCCACCGTTCCCGCCGGAACGTGCGGACCCACCACGCCCGTGTGCTCGCCGAGTTGTCGGGCTATGCCGAAGTCGCCCAACAGAATCCGTTGCTCACCCGCTGCCCTGCCGGTCAGCAGGATGTTGGCCGGCTTGACGTCGCGGTGCAGCAACCCGCGCTGGTGGGCGTGGTCCAGGGCGGCGGCGACGGCGCCGACAATCGTCAGCACCTCCCCGGTCGGCCACACCGCGGGAAACCGATCCCGCATCAACTGGGCGGCGCTGCTGCCCTCCACGTAGTCCATCGCGACCCACAGCAGTCCGTCGAAGTCACCGCGGTCGTGCACTTCCACGATGTGCGGGTGATGCAGGCTCGTCACCGCCGGGGTTTCCTCGAGGAATCGGCGACGAAATCGGCTGTCCGACGACAGCGGCAGGGAGAGGATCTTCAGCGCCTGCCAGCGCGCCGGACGTGGATCCTGAACGAGGTAGACCTCGCCGGTCTGTCCGGATCCCAGCTTCCGCGCGACGGTGTACTCGGCAAAAACCGCGCCGCTGGCCAGTGCCATCCGCAGATTCTATCCGCCGCCACCGCACCTCGCCCGTCCGGCGCCGGTGCCGCGCTAGGGCCGAAACGTGTTGCCGCGCAGCAGTACCAGGTCGGGTTGGCTCAATACGGACGGCCCCTTTCGGGGGTCCTCGGCGTAGCACACCAGATCGGCCGACGCGCCGTGGTCCAGGCCGGGGCGGCCCAGCCAGTCGCGGGCGTCCCAGCACGCGGCGCCCAGCGCGGCGGTGGGGCTCATCCCGATGCCCTTGAGCGCCTCGACCTCGTCGACGATGCGGCCGTGCGCGATCATCGGGCCGGCGTCACTTCCGGCGTAGATCGGCACCCCCGCCTCCGCGGCGGCCGCGATCCGACCGGGGCAGCCCGCGTACAGCTCGCGCATGTGGGCGGCGTAGGTCGGGTAGCGCGTTGCGGCGTCGGCGATGTTCGGGAAGTTCTCGACGATGTTGATCAGGGTGGGCACCAGGACCGTCTTGTGTTCGACCATCAGCGCGATGGTGTCGTCGGTGAGTCCGGTGCCGTGCTCGATGCAGTCGATCCCGGCCTTGATCAGCCCGGGCATCGCCTCGTCGCTGAACACGTGCGCGGTGACCCGGGCGCCGTGCGCGTGCGCGGTGTCGATCGCCTCCTTGAGCACCTCGTCGGACCACAGCGGCGCCAGATCACCGATGCTGCGGTCGATCCAGTCGCCGACGAGTTTGATCCAGCCGTCGCCGCGCTGCGCCTCCACGGCCACCGCGGCCGGCAGCTGTGACTCGTCTTCGAGTTCGACGGAAAAGCCGGCCGAGTACCGCTTGGGCCTGGCCAGGTGCTTGCCCGCGCGGATCAGGCGGGGCAGATCGTGGCGGTCGTCGAGACTTCGGGTGTCGGTCGGGGAACCGCAGTCGCGCAACAGCAGCGCGCCCACATCGCGTTCGGCCTCGGCCTGCGCGACGGCCTCGTCGAGCGGGATTTCGCCGTGCTGGCCCAGCCCGACGTGGCAGTGCGCGTCCACCAGGCCGGGCAGGATCCAGCCGCCGTCGAACAGGGTGTCGGCGCCCGCGACCGGTTCGGTGCTGATGCGGCCGTCGACGATCCACAGTTCGATCTCGGTCTCGTCGGGTAACCGCAGACCGCGTACGTGCATGGCCACCGGGCGCTACTTTCTTCCCGGGTTGCCTGGGAACTTGAGCTTGGTCAGATCGAAGTCCGCCAACCCGGGCGGCAGCTCGTTGAGCCCCTCGGGCAGCTGGGACAGGTCCGGGAACCCGGCCGGCATGCCGGTGCCGAGCGGGTTGCGCACCTTGGGTGGCGTCGGCCCCCGGCCGCCCTTCTTGCCCTTTTTGCCCTTGGCTGCCTTGTTCTTTCGGGTGGCGGACTTGCGGCCCAGGCCCGGAATGCCCATGCCGCCGAGCATCGACGACATCATCTTGCGGGCCTCGAAGAACCGGTCGACCAGTTGATTGACCTCGGAGACGGTCACGCCCGATCCGTTGGCGATGCGCAGCCGACGCGAGGCGTTGATGATCTTCGGGTCGGCGCGTTCCTGCGGCGTCATGCCGCGGATGATGGCCTGCAGCCGGTCGAGTTGGCGGTCGTCGACCTCGGCCAGCGCGTCCTTCATCTGGCCGGCGCCGGGCAGCATGCCCAGCAGGTTGCCGATCGGTCCCATCTTGCGGATGGCCAGCATCTGTTCGAGGAAGTCCTCCAGGGTCAGTTCGCCGGCGCCGATCTTGGCCGCGGCGGCCTCGGCCTGCTCGGCGTCGAAGACCTGCTCGGCCTGCTCGATCAGGCTGAGCACGTCGCCCATGCCCAGGATCCGGCTGGCCATCCGGTCGGGGTGGAAGACGTCAAAGTCTTCCAGCTTCTCGCCGGTGGACGCGAAAAGGATTGGGACGCCGGTGACCTCGCGGACCGACAACGCCGCACCACCGCGGGCGTCACCGTCCAGCTTGGTCAATACCACCCCGGTGAAGCCGACGCCCTCGCGGAACGCCTCGGCGGTGGTGACCGCGTCCTGACCGATCATCGCGTCCAGCACGAAGATCACTTCGTCGGGGTTGACCGCGTCGCGGATGGCCGCGGCCTGGCTCATCAGCTCGTCGTCGATACCCAGCCGGCCGGCCGTGTCGACGATGACGACGTCGTGGTGCTTGGCGCGGGCCTCGGCCAATCCGGCCGCGGCGACGGCGACCGGGTCACCGGGGCCCGACCCGGGTGACTCGCCCGGGTGCGGCGCGAATACGGGCACGCCGGCCCGCTGGCCGGTGACCACCAGCTGGTTCACCGCGGCGGGGCGCTGCAGGTCGCAGGCGACCAGCAGCGGGGTGTGGCCCTGGCCGCGCAGCCACGCCGCCAGCTTCCCGGCCAGCGTCGTCTTACCGGAACCCTGCAGGCCGGCCAGCATGATCACGGTCGGCGGCGTCTTGGCGAACGCCAGTTGGCGGGTCTGGCCGCCGAGAATGCCGATCAGTTCTTCGTTGACGATCTTGACGACCTGTTGCGCCGGGTTCAGGGCACCGGACACATCGGCGCCGCGGGCGCGCTCCTTGATCCGCCCGACGAACGCCCGCACGACCGGCAGCGAGACGTCGGCCTCCAGCAGCGCGAGCCGGATTTCCCGGGTGGTGGCATCGATGTCGGCGTCGGTCAGTCGCCCTTTGCCGCGCAGCCCCGCCAGGGCACCGGTCAACCGGTCGGACAGCGATTCAAACACCCCAACAGGCTACTGGAGCCGCGTCGTGCGCCGGGCCGCGCCTCGACACGGCTTCGTCGCTGCCGCGACACTTAAACCGCGCACACGACACGCCGGTAAACGTCGCCGTGGTTTAAGTCTCGGCGAAGCCCGAGTATTGACGGTGCCGCCCCGGCCAGCAAATGTCAGTTCATGCTCGAGGTGATCGACAAGGGGCGCTGCACCGACGCACACCCCGTCCCGCTGCTTTTCGTGCACGGCGGCTGGCACGGCGCATGGTGCTGGGACGACGGATTTTTGGACTATTTCGCCGACGCCGGCTACCACGCGGTCTCGCTGAGCCTGCGCGGGCACGGCGCCAGCCCCACCGACAAGCCGCTGCCCAAGGTCGGTATCGCCGACTACGTCGACGACGTCGCGTCGGTGGCCGACGACCTGGGCGGCGCGCCCGTCCTGATCGGTCACTCCGTGGGCGGCTTCGTCACGCAGCGCTACCTCGAGGAGCGCAACGCGCCGGCCGCGGTGTTGCTCGGTTCGCTGCCCCCGCAGGGCGTGCTGGGCACCGCGCTGCGGGTGTGGCGTCGCCGACCGTCGATGACGATGGAGTCCTGGAACGACCCGACGTTGCTGAAGTTTCTCGCCACCCCGGCGCTGGCCCGCGAATACCTGTTCTGCCCCGACACGCCCGAAGCCGTCGTGGAATCCTGCCGCCGGCGCGCCGGCGCCGAGAGCATCCGCGCGACCATGATCGACCCGACGGTCCGGCGCGTCCGGACCAGGCGGGTGCGCACGCCGATCCTGGTGCTCGGCGCCCGCTACGACGGTTTCGTCAGCACCCGCGCGGTGCGCGCCACCGCGCGGGCCTACCGAACGCAGCCGGAATTCTTTTCGATGGGCCACAACATGATGCTCGAACCGGGCTGGCCCGACGTCGCCGCACGCATCGACACCTGGTTGCAGGCCGGCCCGACACGGCTTTCGGGATAACCTGCTCACGGCACCAAGACACCGCCGAGGCGTCGTTGCGACGCCGAAAAGCGTTGCCATGCTACATTTCACACCCGCCGCTCACACCCGGCTGGCACCGTGCGGCCGGGGCCAACGACTTGGATGGGCGCGACCTGCGAACCGCGCGCCGGAGGGGAGCCTGTGTCGATGCAGCCGGTCGGCGACGCGGCAATTGCTGAAGCTGACAGCCGGCCGCTGCGTGGCTGGCAGCGCCGGGCCCTGGTCAAATATCTGTCCGCCGCGCCGCGCGACTTCCTGGCGGTGGCCACCCCGGGTTCCGGCAAGACGACGTTCGCGCTGCGGGTGGTCGCCGAGCTGCTGCGCAGTCGCACCGTCGAGCAGATCACCGTCGTGGTGCCCACCGAACACCTCAAGGTGCAGTGGGCCCAGGCCGCGCAACGGTACGGCATTTTCCTGGACCCGAGGTTCTCCAACACCAACCCGCAAACCTCGCCGGACTACCACGGCGTGCTGGTCACCTACGCCCAGGTAGCGGCGCATCCCACGCTGCACCGGGTGCGCACCGAGCAGCGCAACACCCTGGTCGTCTTCGACGAGATCCACCACGGCGGCGACGCGAAGACCTGGGGTGAGGCCATCCGCGAAGCGTTCAGCGACGCCACCCGCCGACTTGCCTTGACGGGCACACCCTTTCGCAGCGACGACAGTCCCATCCCGTTCGTCACCTACGAGGCGGGCGCCGACGGGGTGCGCCGGTCGCAGGCCGACCACACCTACGGCTACGCCGAAGCGCTGGCCGACGGGGTGGTGCGGCCGGTGGTGTTCCTCGCCTATTCCGGCCAGGCCCGCTGGCTCGACAGCGCCGGCGAGGTACACGAGGCCCGCCTCGGCGAGCCGCTGTCCGCCGAGCAGACGGCACGTGCCTGGCGCACCGCGCTGGACCCGGCCGGCGAATGGATGCCCGCGGTGATCACCGCGGCGGATCAGCGGCTGCGCCAACTGCGCTCGCATGTCCCCGATGCCGGCGGCATGATCATCGCGTCGGACCAGACCGCGGCCCGCGCGTATGCCGCCCTGCTGGCCAAGCTGACCGGCGAGGCGCCGACGCTGGTGCTCTCCGACGACCCCGGATCCTCGGCGCGCATCAGCGAATTCGCCGACAGCACCAGCCGCTGGCTGGTCGCGGTGCGGATGGTGTCCGAGGGGGTCGACGTCCCGCGGCTGTCGGTCGGCATCTACGCCACCAGCGCCTCGACGCCGCTGTTCTTCGCCCAGGCGATCGGCCGGTTCGTGCGCTCGCGGCGGCCCGGCGAGAGCGCGAGCATCTTCGTGCCGTCGGTGCCCAACCTGCTGATGCTGGCCAGCGAGCTGGAGGCCGAGCGCAACCACGTGCTCGGTGAGCCGCACCGGGAATCCCTCGACGACCCCCTGGACGGCGATCCCGCCGTGCGGACCCAGACCGAAAAGACGGAGCCGGACCAGGGATTCACGTCGCTGGGCGCCGACGCCGAGCTGGACCAGGTCATCTTCGACGGCGCGTCGTTCGGCACCGCCGCGCCCGCGGGTAGCGACGAGGAAGCCGACTACCTCGGCATCCCGGGGCTGCTCGACGCCGCCCAGATGCGGGCCCTGCTGCACCGCCGCCAGGACGAGCAGCTGCAGAAACGCGCCCACCGGGAAAAGCAAGCAGGGCAGTCGGTACCGGCGCCGGGCAGCATGCACGGTCAGCTGCGCGAGCTGCGCCGCGAACTCAACGCGCTGGTGTCGGTGGCCCACCACCGCACCGGTAAGCCGCACGGCTGGATCCATAACGAACTGCGCCGGCGCTGCGGCGGCCCGCCGATTGCCGCCGCCACCCGCGACCAGCTGCAGGACCGCATCGCCGCGCTGCGGCAACTGAATTCGGAGCTGCGCTAGCGGACCGTCAGCCCTGCCGAGCCTCGTCGGCCTCGCCCGGCACGCCCAGCACGGTCAGCAGGTGCTTCTCCACGTCGGCCCGCGCGGCCTCGTCGCCGATGTCGGGCAGCACGACGGCGAACACGTCGGCCGCCGTCGACCCGAAGGTGTTGACCTTCGCCCAGACGATGTCGGCGCCGGCCCGTTCCAGCGCGCGGGTGAGCAGGGCGAGCAGGCCGGGCCGGTCCATCGCGCGGACCTCGACGACCTGCTGGCCGTCGGCGCCGCTGTCCAGCCACAGGATGTGCGGCGGCGCCGTGGAGCGGGTGACGGGCACCCCGACCTGCACCTCCCCCGCCCGGGCGGAGGCCGAGCTGGCGGCCTTGCTGTCGCGCTCCTCCACCATGGTCAGCACGTCGATGTCACCACCCAGCGCGCCGACGAACTGCTGGCGCAGCAGTTCGGCCGCGGCCGGCGACCCGAAGTTCGGGGACACCACGAACTCGGTGATCGCGACGCCGCCGTGGCTGCTGACCGTCGCCGAGTGCACGCCGAACGAATTGAGCGACAGCACCGCTGCGGCCTTGGAGGTGAATCCCCGCGCGTCCGGCCCGACCATCACCGCCTGGTAGGTACGCGCGCTGTCCCCCGGCGTGATCTCGACATGTACACCGCCGTCGCCGGCAAGCGAAACATAGTGCGGCGCAATTGGTTCCGACTGAGGCAGCGACTCGCCGGCCATCACCAGCCGGCACCGGCGGACCAGGTCGTCGATCAGCGAGGCCTTCCAGTCGCTCCACACGCCGGGGCCGGTCCCCTTGGAGTCGGCCTCGGTCAGCGCGTGCAGCACCTCCAGCAGCCGCGGGTCGCCGCCGAGGGCCTCCGAGACCTCGGTGATGGTCCGCGGATCGTTGAGGTCGCTGCGGGTGGCGACCACCGGCAGCAGCAGGTGATGGCGCACCAGTTTGGACAGGAACTCGACGTCGGCGGGCGCAATGCCCAACCTGGGACCGATCTGCAGCGTCATCTCGGCCCCCAGCACGCTGTGGTCGACCCCGCGGCCCTTGCCGATGTCGTGGAATAGCGCGCCCAGCGCCAGCAGGTCGGGCCGCGCCACCCGGGTGGCCAGCGGTGCGGCGTTGACGGCGACCTCGACGGTGTGCCGGTCCACCGTCCACTTGTGCGCGACGTCGCGCGGCGGCAGGTCGCGGATCACGTCCCACTCCGGCAGCAGCTTGCCCCACAGCCCGGTGCGGTCGAGCGCTTCGATCGTCCCCACCGCGGTGGGCCCGGCGCTGAGCACCCGCACCAAATCGTCCAGGACCTCCCGCGGCCACGGGATCGGCAGCTCCGGGGCGGTGGTGGCCAGCCGGTTGAGCGTGGCCGCGCCCATCGGCAGCCCGTTCTCGGCGGCCGCGGCCGCCAGCCGCAGCACCAGGCCGGGGTCGCGCTGCGGTTGGGCCTCCCGGGCGAGCACGATCTCGCCGGCGTACTCCACCACACCGTCGGCCAGCGGCCGGCGCTTGGGCCGGCGCACCAACACCGAGATGCCGCGCTTGGGCAGCGCGTTGACCGCGGTGCGCAATCCGGTCTCGGCGTGGAACGCGATGGTGCGCCCGGCGTCGGAAAGCCTGCGCGCCAAGTCGAACCGATCACCGATATGCAGCGCGGCGCTGATGTCGTCGGCGAACTGGGCGAGCAACTGGTCGCGGCCGCGGCCGGACACCCGATGCAGTTCGGTGCGCACGTCCAGCAGGGTCAGGTAGGCGTCGTCGAGGGAACCGCCCGGGCTTTCCGGACGGCCCATGCCGTGCCGGTCGATGAGCTGGGCAAGGCCCAGCGCGTCGAGGAGTTGAACGTCGCGCAGCCCGCCGCGGCCCGACTTGAGGTCGGGTTCGGCACGGTGCGCAATGCGGCCACACCGCAGCCAGCGGGCGTGCGTCATCTCCACCAATTCGTCCATCCGGGAACGAATTGCGGTGCGCCACTGTCTTCTTGCGCCGCCGATCAGTTCTTCGGACAGCTCGGCGTTGCCCGCGATGTGGCGGGCGTCCAGCATGCCCAGCGCGGCGATCATGTCGCCGTTGGCGACACCCAGCGTTCCGGCCACGGTGCGCACGCTGTGGTCGAGGCGAATGTTGGCGTCCCACAGCGGATACCACAGCCCGTCGGCGACTCGTTGCAGCACATCGTCGGAGAGGTTGTCGTGCAACAACATCAGGTCCAAATCGGAGTACGGCAGCAGCTCGCGGCGGCCCAGGCCGCCCACCCCGACGATCGCGAAGGCGCTGGTTTCGGTGATGCCGAGCTCGGTCGCCTTGTCCGTCAGCCACGACTCGTGCAGGTCCAGCCACGCGTGGCGCAGCTCGGCCGCGTGCAAGGCGCTGCCGTCGGACAGCAACGCACGCCGCGCAGCAGCGAGATCGCTTGCTCCGGAAGCGATTTCGGGCTGCGCGGCGTCCGCGTTAGACTCCGGGTCGGGTTCGTTCGGTTTCATAACCTCCCGGCCCGCCGGGGCCGGACCGTCAACGAGCGGCTACCGTCATATCGCATCGGTCCCGCGCTCACCGGTGCGCACTCGCACGATGGTTTCCACCGGGCTGACCCAGACTTTGCCGTCGCCGATCTTGCCGGTGCGTGCGGCCCGGACGATGCTGTCCACCACCTTGTCGACGATGGAGTCGTCGACCACCACCTCGATGCGGACCTTCGGCACAAAGTCGACCGAGTACTCCGCACCGCGGTAGACCTCGGTGTGGCCCTTCTGCCGGCCGTAGCCCTGGACTTCGCTGACCGTCAGCCCGAGGACGCCCGCGTCCTCCAGGCTGGTCTTGACGTCATCGAGCGTGAACGGCTTCACGATCGCAGTGACCAGCTTCATGATTGCTCTGCCTCCACTTTCTCGGCCACTGCTACGTCCAGTCCGTTAGAGCTGTCCGGCAGGCTGGCACGGGGAAGAACCGACGACGTGGACACCGCGAAATCGTATCCGCTCTCCGCGTGCTCGGCCTCATCGATGCCGGAGGCTTCTGCCTCGGCATTGAGCCGCAGCCCAATCGTGTACTTGAGGATCAACGCCAGGATAATCGTTACGATGAAGGAGTAGCCCAGGACGGCGAACGCGCCGACCGCCTGCTTTTCCAGCTGCGCCCAGCCGCCACCGTAGAACAACCCTTTGCTCACACCGCTGACGCCGTTGATCGCCAGGCTCTCCGGCGCGGCCAGCAGGCCCACCAGCAAGGTGCCCGCCAACCCGCCGACCAGGTGCACGCCGACCACGTCGAGGGAGTCGTCGAAGCCCAGCTTGAACTTCAGCCCGACCGCCAGCGCACACACCACGCCGGCTACCAGGCCGACGATCAGCGCGCCCAGCGCGTTGACCGACGAGCAGGACGGGGTGATGGCGACCAGTCCGGCGACGATGCCCGACGCCGCGCCCAGTGTCGTGGCGTGGCCGTCGCGGATGCGCTCGGTGAGCAGCCAGGCGAGCATCGCCGCGGCCGTCGCGATGGTGGTCGTGATGAAGGTGGATCCGGCGGCCCCGTTGGAGCTGGTGGCCGACCCGGCGTTGAATCCGTACCAGCCGAACCACAGCAGGCCGGCGCCGAGCATCACGAACGGCAGGTTGTGCGGCCGGAACAGGGTGGTGGGCCAGCCTTTGCGCTTACCGAGCACCAGCGCCAGTGCCAGGCCCGCGGCACCGGAATTGATATGGACCGCCGTCCCACCGGCGAAGTCGATCGCGTGCAGCTTGTTGGCGATCCACCCGCCCTTCTCGGAGGCGAAGCCGTCGAACGCGAACACCCAGTGCGCAACCGGGAAGTAGACCAGCGTCGCCCACAGGCCGGCGAAAACCAGCCACGCGCTGAACTTGAGCCGGTCGGACACCGCTCCCGAGATCAGCGCGACCGTGATGATCGCGAACATCAGCTGGAATGCCACGAAGACGGTCGCGGGCAGCGTGCCGGCCAGCGGGATATCGGTTGCCGACACTCCCTTGGTCGGGTCGGCGGCCACCGCGTTGCCGCCGATGAGCCCCTTCAGCCCGAAGTAATCGGCCGGGTTGCCCATGAAGTTGCCCACGTCGTTGCCGAAGGCAACGGAATAGCCATACAGCACCCACAGCACCGTCACCACGCCCATCGCGCTGATGCTCATCATCAGCATGTTGAGCACGCTTCTGGCGCGCACCATCCCGCCGTAGAAAAACGCCAGGCCTGGCGTCATCACTAACACCAGCGCTGAACTCGCCAGCATCCAGGCGGTATCGCCGGCATTGGGCTGGCCCAGTATCGGGAATGTCACTCGGTCTCACCTCCGGTCGGCCCTGAACTGGTCATCAGACATGTGCCTGATGGCCTGATCCAGAACCTTGCGCAATGGTTGTTTCCGAGAGGGGGCCGCAGTGTTTCAGCGTCATTAACGAAACGGCCCCTGTGTAAGGGGTTTCAGCCGAGCAGGGCGTCGACGAACGCATTTGCCTCGAAGGGCGCCAAATCGTCGGGCCCCTCGCCCAGGCCAACAAGTTTGACCGGAACGCCCAATTCTTGTTGCACCCGGAAGACGATGCCGCCCTTGGCCGTTCCGTCCAGCTTGGTCAGCACGGCGCCGGTGATCTCGACGACCTCGGCAAACACCTTCGCCTGAGCCAGTCCGTTTTGCCCGATCGTGGCGTCGAGAACCAGCAGTACTTCGTCGACGGCGGCCCGCCTGGTCACCACCCGTTTGACCTTGCCCAGCTCGTCCATCAGGCCCACTTTGGTGTGCAACCGGCCCGCGGTATCGATCAGCACGACGTCCGCGCCCGCCTCGATGCCCTTGTCGACGGCGTCGAAGGCCACCGATGCCGGGTCCGCCCCCTCGGGCCCGCGCACCACTTCCGCGCCCACCCGAGCGGCCCAGGTCTGCAGCTGGTCGGCGGCGGCGGCGCGGAAGGTGTCGGCGGCGCCCAGCACGACGCGGCGGCCGTCGGCGACCAGTACCCGCGCCAGCTTGCCGACGGTGGTGGTTTTGCCGGTGCCGTTGACGCCGACGACCAGCAGCACCGACGGGTGGTCGTCGTGCGGCAGGGCGCGGATCGAGCGATCCATCTCGGGATGCAGTTCCTTGATCAGCACGTCGCGCAGCACCGCGCGCGCGTCGGCCTCGGTCCGCACACTGCTGCTGGCCAGCCGCGAGCGCAGCTGCGAGACGACGGATTCGGTGACGACCGGGCCCAGATCGGCGACCAGCAGGGTGTCCTCGACGTCCTGCCAGGAGTCTTCGTCCAGGTCGCCACCGCCGATCAGGCCGAGCATGCTGCGCCCCAGCGCGTTCTGCGACCGGGCCAGCCGGCCGCGCAACCGTTCCAGCCGCCCGGCGGTGGGCGCGATTTCCTCGATCGTCGTCGCGGGAACCTCGGGCGCCGGAGCTTCGGGTGCCTCGGGCGCCTCGGAAACTTCGGCTGCCTCGGGGGTCTCGGGTGCCTGGGGAGCCGGCGTGACGGCCTCGGTCTCGACCTGCGGCGCCGGCAGCTGCACATCGGAGATGGTGCGCCGCGGCGCGTCGCGCGGGAGGGTCGCGTCGTCCCCGACGGCGGGCAGCCCGGTGGTGTCGAGCGTCGACGTGCCCTGGGTGAAGGTGATGCCCGACGAGGTCGTGTAACGCCCGCCCTTGTCGAGGGCGCCCGGTTCGGGCCGGGTCAGGGTGATGCGCCGGCGACGGTACCGGACCAGGCCCAGGACCAGCGCGGCGACGAGCACCAGGGCGGCAACAACAGCGATCGCGATCCAAAGGCCTTGTGACACGCTGACATTGTTTCAGGGCCACGCCGCGCAACCGACAGCGACTCACAGGGCCAGGGCGCCGCCCGCGCGCGCCAGGAAGCCAGGAAGCCAGGAAGCTAGGAAGAAGTGGTGGCGAGCTGGGCGACCTGTTGGCCGCGCATACGCTGCGAGATCACCGCGGTGATGCCGTCGCCCTGCATGGTCACCCCGTACAACGCGTCGGCGACCTCCATCGTCGGCTTCTGGTGGGTGATGATGATCAGCTGCGAGCGCGCCCGCAGCAGCTCGAACAGCGAGATCAGCCGGCGCAGGTTGGTGTCGTCGAGCGCCGCCTCGACCTCGTCCATGATGTAGAACGGCGACGGGCGGGCACGGAAGATCGCCACCAGCATCGCGACCGCCGTCAGCGCCTTCTCGCCGCCGGACAACAACGACAACCGGGTCACCTTCTTGCCGGGGGGACGCGCCTCGACCTCGATGCCGGTGGTCAGCATGTCGTCGGGATTGGTCAGGCGCAGCCGGCCCTCGCCGCCGGGGAACAGCACGGTGAAGACTTCTTGGAATTCGCGTTCGACGTCGACGAACGCGTCGCTGAACACCTGCAGGATGCGCGCGTCGACCTCGGCGACCACGTCGAGCAGGTCCTTGCGCGCCGACTTGACGTCCTCGAGCTGAGTGGACAGGAAGTTGTAGCGCTCCTCCAGCGCGGCGAACTCCTCGAGCGCAAGCGGGTTCACCCGGCCCAGCTCGGCCAGCTCGCGCTCGGCGCGCTTGGCCCGCCGCTCCTGGGTGGGCCGGTCGTAGGGCACCGGGGCGGGCGCCGTCACCTGTTCCCCGCGCTCGCGGGCCAACTCGAACTCGGCCATCTCCAGCTCGGACGGCGGCAGCGTGATCTGCGGGCCGTACTCGGCGATCAGGTCCGCCGGCGCCAACCCGAACTGCTCGAGCACCATCTGTTCGAGCTGCTCGATGCGCAGCGCCGCCTGGGCGTTGGCCACCTCGTCGCGGTGCAGCGAGTCGGTCAGCTTGGCCACCCGGGCGCCCAGCGTGTGCACCTCGTCGCGCACCGCCGTCATGGCCGCCGACCGTGCTTCCCGCTCGGCCACCAGGGCGTCGCGGATCTGCGACACCGCGTCGACGACCCGGGTGAGCCGTGCCGCCAGCAGCCGGCCCGAGTCGGCGACCGCGGCGGCAACCGCGGCCGCGCGCAGTCGCGCGGCGTGGGCCTGCTGGGCGCGCACCCGTGCCTCGCGTTCGGCGGCGGCCGCGCGGCGCAGCGAGTCCGCCCGCCCGCGCACCGCATTGGCGCGTTCCTCGGCGGTGCGCACCGCGAGGCGGGCCTCCACCTCGACGCCCCGGGCGGCTTCGGCCGCGGCGGCGATCCGTTGCCGGCTGATCGTCGGGTCGGGCTCCTCCGCGGGTGCGAGCTGACTTTCCTGCGCGTTGCGCAGCCGAGTCTCGAGTTCGGTGACCTCGGCGACGGTCTGCGCACGATTGGCCTCGAGCTCCTCGCGCTGGCGCAGCAGGCGATTCCATTCGGCCTCGGCGGTGCGGGCGTCCTGCCCGAGCCGGCCCAGCTGCTCGTACATCGCCGAGATGGCCGTGTCGGATTCGTTGAGCGCGGCCAACGCCTGCTCGGCGGAGTCCTGACGGCCACGCTGCTCGGTCAGCGCGCCCGACAGCGCGGCGGACAGCTGGGCGACCTGGGTTTCGGCGGCGGCCAGCTCGCTGCCGGCCTTGTCGATCTCCGAGGTCAGCTCCAGCGTCGACGGTTTGCGGTCCGAACCGCCGCTGACCCAGCCGCGGCCGACCAGGTCCCCGTCGAGGGTGACCGCCCGCAGCTGCGGGCGGCTGGCGACCAAATCCAGCGCCGCGCCCAGGTCGGGCACCACCGCGACGCCGGACAACATCGCCACCATCGCGCCCCGGAGCCGCTGCGGGGCCTCGACCAGGTCGAGCGCCCACAACGCACCGTCAGGCAGTGCCGCGGCCGACGGGGGCTGATCGACCGGCCAGTCCCCGAGCACGAGGGCCGCGCGGCCGCCGTCGGCCTGCTTGAGCGCCGCGACCGCCGCACGGGCCGCGCCGAAACTGTCGGCCGCCAGCGCGTCGGCGGCCGATCCGAGTACCGCGGCCAGCGCCGCCTCGTACCCCGACCGAACCTTCACCAACTTCGCGACCGGCCCGAGAAGCCCTGCGCCAGTGTGGTTTTGGGTGAGCCACGCGGCGCCGTCCTTGCGTTCGAGCCCCACCGACAGCGCGTCGATGCGGGCCCGCAGCGAGGCCACCCGGCGCTCGGCCTCCCGCTCGGCGGACTGCAGCTCGGCGACCCGTTCGTCGGCCAGTCGCAGCGCGGCCACGGTCCGCTCGTGGTGTTCGTCGAGGCCGACCTCGCCCTGATCGAGTTCACCGACGCGGGCCTGCACGGTTTCGAATTCGGCCCGGGTCTGCTGGGCGCGGGCGGCCCCCTGTTCGATGCGCTCGGACAGCCGAGCGACGCTGTCGTCGATCGATTCGACGCGGGCCCGCATGGTTTCGACCTGACCGGCCAGCCGGGCCAGACCCTCGCGGCGGTCCGCTTCGGCGCGCACCGCGGCCAGATGCGCCCGGTCGGCCTCGGCCGCCTCGCGCTCGCGCTCGGCCAGTTCGGCCCGGGCCGTCTCGAGCCGGGTCCGCGCCCCGGCCAGCTCCGCCAGCAGCTGCTGCTCGGCGGCGGCGACCCGGTCGGCCTCGGCGTCCAGCGCGTCGGGGTCGGTATCGCCGGTGGCCACCGGCTCGGCGTCGAGATGCTGGGCGCGCTCGCTGGCGATGCGGACGGTGGCGCCCACCCGTTCGGCCAACGCGGACAGCCCGAACCAGGTGTGCTGGACCGACTCGGCCCGCACCGAGAGCTCGGCCAGCGCGGTTTCGTGCGCGGTCAGCTCCTCGGACGCCACGGCCAGCCGGGCGGCGGCCTCGTCGTGCTCCCGGCGCATCGCCGCCTCGGCCTCGAGGATCGCGTCGCGCTGGGTCTGCCGGCTGACCAGGTCGTCGGCGGCCAGCCGCAGCCGCGCATCGCGCAGATCCGCCTGGATGGTCTGAGCGCGCCGGGCCACCTCGGCCTGGCGGCCCAGCGGTTTAAGCTGGCGACGCAATTCGGTGGTCAGGTCGGACAGCCGGGCCAGGTTGGCCTGCATGGCGTCGAGCTTGCGCAGCGCCTTCTCTTTGCGCTTGCGGTGCTTGAGCACCCCGGCGGCTTCCTCGATGAACGCCCGGCGATCCTCGGGCCGGGATTGCAGGATTTCGTCGAGCTTGCCCTGCCCCACGATGACGTGCATCTCGCGGCCGATACCGGAATCGCTGAGCAGCTCCTGAACGTCCATCAAACGGCAACTGGCGCCGTTGATTTCGTATTCACTCGCGCCGTCGCGGAACATCCGCCGCGTGATCGACACCTCGGAATACTCGATCGGCAGCGCGTTGTCGGAGTTGTCGATCGTCACCGTGACCTCGGCGCGGCCCAGGGGGGCGCGCGACGACGTGCCGGCGAAGATGACGTCTTCCATCTTCCCGCCGCGCAACGTCTTGGCGCCCTGCTCGCCCATCACCCAGGCCAGCGCGTCGACCACGTTGGACTTGCCGGAACCGTTGGGCCCGACGACGGCGGTGATGCCCGGCTCGAAACGCAGAGTCGTCGGCGAGGCAAAGGACTTGAAGCCCTTCAGCGTCAGACTCTTGAGGTACACGGCCAGCCAGACTACCGCTCAAATTGCCCGCGCCGGCGTCACCACGGGGTGTCGCAGCGCCCGAAATACGCCTCCGGACCACGCCCTGACGCAGTGGTCACAGTGGCCCCTTGCGTCACCGAAAAGGGGCCGGGAAAGCCGTCAGCGTTCGACGAAACCGGCGAACTGCTCCGTCGGCGCGGACCAGTCGGCGACGACCTTGTCCACCCGGCCCGGCCGCGGCGGCCACGCATGGCCGCCTTCGAGCAGGTCGAGCAGTTGTTCGGCCGCTGCCCGCGGGCCCTGCGCGACGACCAGGACGCGGCCGTCGGCCTGGTTGGCCGCGTAGCCGGTGAGGCCGAGCTCCAGCGCCCGGCTGCGCGTCCACCAGCGGAAACCGACGCCCTGGACCGCGCCGTGCACCCAAGCGGTCAGCCGGACGTCAGGTTCCGACATCTACACCCTTGGAACGCACCGTGGGATCTGCCTTCATACCGACGTCGGCCACCGTGAAGTTGACCTCGGTGCCGGCCTTCAGCGTGCGCCCGACGGTGCAGACCAGGTCGATGGCCCGGTCGACGACCACCCGCAGCCGCTCCTTGTCCGCGGCGGACAGCCCCGACAGGTCGAGCTCGAGCGTCTCCTTCAAGAGTGGATACACCTCGCGTTCGCGGTCGGCGGCGCCCGACACCCGGACCACCGCCTGATAGTCGTCGCCGAGCCGGCGGGCCAGCGGCTGGTCGCTGGACATCCCGCTGCACGCGGCGAGCGCGATCTTCAGCAACTCGCCGGGGGTGAACACGCCTTCGACATCCTCGGAGCCGATCAGCACCTGCGCGCCCCGCGAGCTGTGTCCGGTATAGCGGCGAGTCCCGGTGCGCTGCACCCACAGTTCGGTCATGGCTCATTTCTACCGGGCGCCGGGCACCGCACGCCCCCCGAGTGTGTCCAGAGTGTGTTCGGGGCGGGTGCCACCGGCGCGTCGCCGCCCTGGGCGGACACCCGACGCCGGCACCGCACACTCGATGACCGAGGACGATCAGAGGCGACTCAGCGAACGATCAGCGACAGCAGCTTCTTACCCAAAGATATTGTGCCCGAATCGCTTTCGCTCGCGACGACCACGGTCTGGGGATCGGCCCGGCGGCGCAGTTCGCGCTCCAGCACGTCGCGCAGCGTGGCCGACGCGCCGGGACAGCCGTCGCAGGCGCCCGACATCCGCACCGTCACGTGATGGCCCTCCACCGAGACCAGCTCGATCGAGCCGCCGTGCGAGGCGGCCAGCGCGCCGACTCGCCCGGCCAGCAGTTCGGCCGCGGCATCCTTCAATCCGGTTGCCGCGCAGGAGGATTCGTCGACGACCCAAGTCGCGGGCTGCGACAGCGCCGCGCTGAGCGCCGCGCGGACGTCATCGCCCAGCTCCCGCCAGGTGTGGCCGGCGCCGACCGTGATCAGGACGCCGCCGGGCTCCACCACCAGTTCGTCGAGGATGCCGGCGTCCAGCAACGCACCCAGCCTGCCCGGCGCGGCGCGCACGACGCCCGGTGGCGGCAGCCGATCCGCGCCGACCACCCAGCGCAGCCGCCGCGCGTCCGCGGTGGCGGTGGCGTGTAGCGCAATCATGCGCCCAGTCCGATCGCGACCGATCGGGCGAGGAACGCCATCGTCCACGCCAGCACGAACATGTAGGACCACGCCAGGGCGGGCCAGCGCCACGAGTTGGTCTCGCGGCGCATCACCGCGACGGTCGACATGCATTGCAGCGCATAGACGAAATACGCCATCAGGGCGATGACCGTGGGCGCGGTGAACACCTTGCGGCCCTGGCCGTCGGTCATGTTGACCAGCGCGTCGCGCGGGTCGTCGGGGCTGGTCGCCGCCGAGACCTGGCCCAGCGTCGAGACGAAAACCTCGCGCGCCGAGAACGAGCCGAGCAGCGAAACGTTGATGTGCCAATCGAATCCGAGCGGCGTGAACACCGGCCCGACCGCCCGCCCGATGTCGGCGGCGAAGCTGTGTTCCATCACGTAGGCGGTGGCATCGGTCGCGGACAGGTTGGCCGTCTCCGATTGGCGCGCCGGCAGGTTGAGCAGCACCCACAGCACCACCGAGGTGGCCAGGATGATCGTCCCGGCCTTGCGCAGGAACATCTTGGCCGAGTCCCACATCGTGATCAGCACGTTCTTGGGCGACGGGAAGCGGTACGGCGGAAGCTCCATCGTGAACGGCAGCAGATCGCTGCGCAGGATCGTCGACTTGAACACCGACGCGGCGATCAACGCCGACGTGCCGCCGCACACATACAGCGCGAACATCGCGATGCCCTGCGCGCTGAACCCGCCCCACTGCGTGCTCGGCGACACCAGCAGCCCGACCAGCAGGGTGAACACCGGAAGCCGGGCCGAGCAGGTCATCAACGGGGCGGTGATGATGGTCGCGATGCGGTCGCGGGCCGATGGCAGCGTCCGGGTGGCCATGATCCCCGGGATGGCGCACGCGAACGACGACAGCATCGCGACGAAGGCACGGCCCTCCAGCCCCGTCGCGGCCATCACCCGGTCCATCAGGAAGGCCGCGCGCGCCATGTAGCCGATGTTCTCCAGCAACGCGATCAGCAGGAACAACAGCACGATCTGGGGGATGAACTGCAGGACCGTGCCCACTCCGCCGATGATGCCCTGACCCAGCAGTCCGCGGACCACGTAGTTGCCGACGTGGTCGCTGACCAGCCCGCCGAGCTGGCCGAGCCAATCACCCACCTGATCCTGCAGCGGCGCGGCGACGGTGAAGACGACTTGAAAGAAGCAGAACATCACCGCGAAGAAGATCAGGGTGCCCCACAGCGGGTGCAGCACGACCGCGTCGATCCGCGCCGTCCGCCGATCCGGTTTCGGCGCAACGTAATCGGCCGCCTGCAGCACCGATCTGCCCCACGCGTCGACGGCGGCGTCGTCGGCCGGCGGCAGGACCGGGGGTCGCTGCCACCGGTGGAAGGCGACCAGTTGCGCGCGCAGGGCGTCGATACCGACGCCGCGATTGGCGATGACGGCAAGAACGGGGACGCCCAGCGCGGTGGACAGGGCGTCGATGTTTACGCCGCCGCCCCGCGCGGTCAACTCGTCGGTCATGCTCAGCACCAGCAGGCAGGGCAGGTCCTGGCGCAACACCTGGGCCACCAAAATGATGGAGCGGTGCAGCGTGGTGGCGTCGGCGACGATGACGATCGCGTCTGGGCGGCCGTCGCCGTAGACCTCACCGCCCAGTAGGTCCACCACCACCTGCTCGTCGGGGCTGATCGGGTCGAGGCTGTAGGTGCCGGGCAGATCCTCGATGGCGAGCTCGACGCCGTCCACCTTGGTGGTGCCGACGCTGCGTCCCACCGTGACGCCCGGGTAGTTGCCGGTCTTGGCGCGCAAGCCGGTCAGGTGGTTGAAAACCGAGGTCTTACCCGCGTTCGGGCTGCCCACCAGCGCGATGCGCGCCATCCCCGCGACGGCGACCGCGCCGCCGTCGTCATGGCAGGCCGTCATGTGCCGGTCCCCGGGACCACTTCGATCAACCGGGCCTCGCGCCGGCGCAAGCACAGTTCGGTGTCTTGCACCCGATAGATCGTGGGATCGCCCATCGGGGCCCGGCGGATGACCTCGACGTCGGAGGACGGCCGAAAACCCAACTGCCGCAGCCGTCCTGCCACCGCCGCCGACGCCGCGCGGGCCACGCCCACAATGGTGGCCCGCTCGCCCGGGGACAGCTGAGCCAGCACGGCCGGAGCACCGGGATCGCGATCTGCGTTTCGCGCGGAGTTGCGCATCTAGTCGCCCCGCCGCCAGAGGTTGATCATCCTGGTAAGGATAACCTCACGATGCTGAGGATAACCTCAGTTGTTTGCGGAAAGTCCTCAGCGTCGCGGTCGGGGTTGGCAGCGCGGGCAATAGAAAGACGAGCGGTTCATGAATTTCTCCCGGCGTATCACCGCGCCGCACCGGCGGCAGCTTTCGCCTTCGCGCCCATAGGCATCCAGGGATCGGTCGAAGTAGCCCGACTCTCCGTTGACGTTGACATACAGCGAGTCGAACGAGGTCCCGCCCTGGGCCAGCGCCTCGCCCATCACCTCGGCGGCCGCGTCGAGCACGGCTTTGAGCTGGCGGCGGGTCAGCGTGGCGGCCACCCGGGCGCCGTTGACCTTGGCGCGCCACAACGCCTCGTCGGCGTAGATGTTGCCGATGCCCGACACCACCTGCTGATCCAGCAGCTGGCGCTTGATCTCGGAATGCTTGCCGCGCAACACCTTGACCACGGCATCGGCGTCGAAGCGGGGGTCCAGCGGATCGCGCGCCAGGTGCGCGACGGGCTGGGGCAGCACGCTGCCGTCCACCTCCACCAGATCGGCCAGCAGCCAACCGCCGAAGGTGCGCTGGTCGGCGAAGCTGAGCACCGTCTTGTCGTCGAGCAGCGCCGAGATCCGCACGTGGTCGTCCCGCGGCACCGCGCCCAGCAGCATCTGCCCGCTCATGCCGAGGTGAACGACGAGCGCGGTCTCCGGTCCGGCCGGCTCGTCCAGCAGCAGCCACAGGTATTTTCCGCGCCGATCCGTTCCCAGGATCCGCGCGTCGAGCAGCCGGGCGGTGAGGTCGGCGGGCCCGGCCTCGTGCCGGCGTACCGCGCGGGGATGGTGCACCCGGACGGCGGTGATGGTCTTGCCGACGATGTGAGCCTGCAGGCCCCGGCGCACCACCTCGACTTCGGGCAGTTCGGGCATCGACTAGGCGGGCGACTGGGCGGAAGTGGTCGCCGCGGGGTCCAACGCCTCCAGCGTCTTCCAGGTCGCCGCGGCCGCCTTCTGCTCGGCTTCCTTTTTCGAGCGGCCCACCCCGGTCCCGTACTCGGTCTCCATCACGACGACCACCGCGGTGAATTCCTTGTCGTGGTCGGGACCGGTCGAGGTGACCACATACGACGGCGCGCCCAGGCCACGCGCCGCGGTCAGCTCCTGCAGGCTCGTCTTCCAGTCCAGGCCCGCCCCCAGCGTGGGCGCCGCGTCCAGCAGCCCGCCGAACAACCGCAGGATCACCTCGCGCGCCGTCTCGATGCCGTGTTCCAGGTAGATCGCGCCCAGCAGTGATTCCATACCGTCGGCCAGGATGCTCGACTTGTCCGCCCCGCCGGTGTTCGCCTCCCCGCGCCCCAGCAGCAGGTGCACGCCCAGGCCCTGGTCGGAGAGCTTGCGTGCCACATCGGCCAGGGCCTGGGTGTTGACGACGCTGGCCCGCAGCTTGGCCAGATCCCCCTCGGAACGGTCCGGATGGCGGTGGTAGAGCTCGTCGGTGACGGTCAGCCCCAGCACGGCGTCGCCGAGGAACTCCAGTCGCTCGTTGGTCGGTAAGCCGCCGTGTTCGTAGGCATAGCTGCGGTGCGTCAGCGCCAGGGAGAGCAGTTCGTCGGGCAGATCGACCCCGAGCGCATCGAGCAGGATTTGCCGCGAGGTCACCGCTGACCTCCGGCCTCGGGGTCGGCGGAATCATCGGAGAACATGTCCACCAGCTTGGCCCATCGCGGATCGATGTTGTCATGGTGGTGGCCGGGATCGTTGGCCAGCAGCACACCGCACTGCGGGCACAGCCCCGGGCAGTCCGGCCGGCAGACGGGGGCGAAGGGCAGGTCGAGCCCGACGGCGTCGATGATGGCCTGCTCGAGATCGATGCGGTCGTCGACGACGCGGCCGACCTCGTCTTCCTCGGTGGTCGCCTCGGTCGCGCTGTCCGGGTAGGCGAACAACTCCGTCAACCCGACCTGCACCTGGCCGGTGACCGCGGTCAGGCAGCGGGAGCATTCCCCGACGGTGGGCCCGGATACCGTGCCGGTGACCAGCACGCCTTCCGACACGGACTCGACCCGCAGATCCATGTCGAGCGGAGCGCCCTGCTCGATAGCGATCATGTCCAGACCGATGCGCAGCGGGCTGGGCACGGTGTTACGCAGGGTAACCATCGCTCCCGGGCGCCGTCCGAGCCGCGTGACGTCGACCGTCATCGGTGAGGCCGGATGGTGCTGCGCAGTAGTTCTCTTTTCGCGCACCATAGAAAAATCTTACGGCGGGCCGGGGACGCCGACGGCGGCGCTTCGGCCGTGCGCGGTCCGTCGGCCCAGGTGGGCTACCGGGTTCGCCTACCGGGTCGCGTAGTCGTGCGTGCCGGCCGCCGTCCGCAGTTGGTGACGGCCGCGGCCCACCGACCGCAGCGTGCCGTTGAGGAACTCCTCGAACTCGGCGAGTTTGTTGTCGACGTAGATGTCGCACTCGCCGCGCAGCCGGTCGGCCTCGGCGTGCGCGGTGTCGATCAACCGCGTGGCCTCGGCGTTGGCCGCCTGCACCACCTCGTTCTGCGAGACCAGCCGCTGCTGCTCCTTGATGCCCTCCTGGACGGCCTTCTCGTAGGAGATGTTGCCGTTCTCGATCAGCCGGTCGGCCTCGGCCTGGGCGCGACCGACGCTGGCCTCGTACTCCCGCTTGGCCGCGGCGGCGATGCGCATCGCCTCCTCGCGCGCCTCCCCCACCATCCGCTCGCTGTGCTGGCGCGCCTCGCCGACCATGCGGTCGGCCTGCGCCTTGGCGTCCGACAGCAACCGATCGGCCTCGGCGCGCGCGTGGTTGAGCATCGACTCGGACTCGGTGGTCGCCGAGGCCACCATGGACTCGGCGTGCGTCTTGGCGTCGTGCAGCATCGAATCGCGGGCATCGAGCACGTCCTGGGCGTCGTCGAGCTCGCCGGGGATCGCGTCCTTGATGTCGTCGATCAGCTCGAGCACGTCACCGCGGGGCACCACGCAACCGGCCGTCATCGGCACACCGCGGGCTTCTTCGACAATGGCGCCCAATTCATCCAGCGCTTCAAAGACTCGATACACGGCCGTACCCTCCTGGCTTGTTGTTGTTACCAGTGTGCCTGGTGTTACGTCTGTGACGGCGGTGGCAACGCCGGTGTGTCGGGCATTGACCTCACGAAAGCACATTCTTCCAGGACTTCTGCGGCGCCGGCGAGCCAGGACGCCGGCTCCGGCGCCTCGACCAGCAACCGGTGGCGGCGAAGCCGCCGGGCGAGCGAAGACGCCACGTTAGGCTGGGCCGGTGAACGGGCCCGCAACCCCAATCGGGACCGGCACCACGCCGGCCCTGGCAACGCTGTATATCTTTCCGCACGCCGGCGGCTCGGCGACGTTCTACGTGCCATTGGCCAAGGCGTTCTCGGCGGACATCCAGCGCGTGGCCGTGCAATACCCCGCACGCGGCGACCGCGGCCTCACTCAGCTGCCGAGCATTCCGGAATTCGCCGACGAAATCTTCTCGCTCATGGCGCCCGGGATGGCGTCCGGTGCCGCCACCGAGCGTCCCGTGGCGTTCTTCGGCCACAGCATGGGCGGGCTGCTGGCCTTCGAGGTGGCGCTGCGCTTCCAGGCCGCCGGACAGCCGATCGAGGCCCTTTTCGTGTCCGCCTGCGCGGCCCCCGGGCACATCCGCTACAAGGAACTGCAGGGGTCTGACCTCGACATCTTGACCGTGGTCGCGCAGGTCACCGGCACCAATACCGACGTGCTGGCCAACGACGACTTCGCCGCCCGGATCCTGCCCACCCTGCAGAGCGTGCGGGCCATCGCCGGCTACGACCGCGCGCCCGGGGTGACGGTGTCGTGCCCGATCCACGCCTTCGTCGCGGACAACGACATCATCGTCGCCCCGGAGAACATGACGGCCTGGGCCGATCGGACGACGGCCGAATTCACCCTGCAGAAATTTGCTGGAGACCATTTTTATCTCACCGAACACCTGTCGGAGCTGGCGAAAAACGTCGAGGATCGGCTCCTCGATCGCCGCGGCCCCAATTAGCTGACGCGGCTCTCCGCGAAGGGCAGGCCCGGGCCGGCCGCCGCCTCGCACACCGCCGCGGCAAACACTTTCCGCGGTCCGATCCGACGCCGGAGAGGCCCGGCGCCCGGAAAGTGTTTGTCATCGGCGGAGCCCGGCGCCGCGCCGGGGTGGGGCCGGTCGGCCCGCGCTTCGTGCCCGGTCGCATTCGCGACCGCCCGGGCACCCGGCGAAACGGTGCGCTGGTCCCAAAACGAGCCGTCGCCAGGTGCCCCCGGGACGTGCGGCCGATCACACCACGGCGCTCTTGGACCACTTAAGCATCAGACACATCACTGGTCACTCACGGCTCACAGCGCGTCGACCTGCAGGAACACCGTCCGGGATCGGGATTGTCGGCATCGATCAACAGCCAACGCCAAACCCTGTGTATGAACTCTGTGGATTTTCTCAAAACGGGTCCCGTCCCCGTGTTAGATTGCTTACCTTACTTACGAAGACTGGTGGGCGGGGAGGGAAACCGGGGACTCCGCCCATCCAGTCTTGACGCGCCACGAAATACCGCCAGCAGCTGCTGTGTGCTAGGGGGGGCTCCGTTCAGGAGCCACAAAGCCGCTTCCCGGCAACACACAGGGTGCGTGCCGTTAGTACGCCGACAGCGAGTTGGAAGGTACGACATGCCGGTAACCAATGCGTCCATACCTGCTTTGCTGCAGGAGCGAGCTGAGCAACAACCCGACGCGGCGGCATTCACCTACATCGATTACGACGACGATCCGGCGGGATTTGCCGAGACCGTGACGTGGGCGCAGATTTCGCAACGTGCGCGCGTCGTCGCCGAGGAACTCGCGCTGTGCGGCTCACCGGGTGACCGGGTCGCGATCCTGGCCCCGCAGGGGCTGGAATACATCGCGGCGTTCTTCGGTGCGCTCGAGGCTGGCTTCATCGCGGTGCCCTTGTCCACACCGCAATACGGTGTGCACGACGACCGCATCTCGTCGGTGCTGCGGGATTCCGCCCCGGTCGCCGTCCTCACCACCTCCGCGGTCGTCGGCGACGTCACGAAGTACGTCACCGGACACGACAGGCAGCCGGCCCCGTTCGTCGTCGAGGTCGACCTGCTCGACCTGGACTCCCCGCGCGCCCTGCCCCCCACCCGGCAGCACTGCGGCGGCCCGGCCTATCTGCAGTACACCTCGGGGTCGACGCGCACCCCGGCCGGCGTCGTGGTGTCCCACACCAACGTCATCGCCAACGTGACCCAAAGCATGTACACCTACTTCGGGGATCCGGCACAGCTGCCCAGCGACCTGACCGTGACGTCCTGGCTGCCGTTCTACCACGACATGGGCCTGATTCTGGGGCTGTGCGCGCCGCTGGTGGGCCGGCGCAGCGCGGTATTGATGAGCCCGATGTCGTTTCTGGTCCGCCCCGCGCGCTGGATCAGCATGCTGGCCAGCCACGGCCCGTGCATCTCGGCGGCCCCGAACTTCGCGTTCGAGCTGGCGGTTCGGCGCACCTCCGACGACGACATGGCCGGACTCGACCTGGGCAACGTGCAGTGCATCGTCAGCGGCAGCGAGCGCATCCACGTCGCCACCGTGAAGCGATTCACCGATCGCTTCGCCCCATATCACCTGAGCCCGACCGCCATTCGGCCGTCGTACGGGCTCGCCGAGGCGACGCTGTATGTGGCCGCCCCGGCGCCCGACGCCGCGCCCAAGACGGTTCGCTTCGACTACGAGCATCTGACGGCCGGGCAGGCCCTGCCGTGCGGCACCGAGGGCACCCTGGGGACCGAACTCATCGGGTACGGCTCCCCCGATCCCGACTCGGTGCGAATTGTCAACCCGGAGACCATGATCGAGAGCCCAGCCGGCACCGTCGGTGAGATCTGGGTGCGGGGCGAGCACGTGGCGATGGGTTACTGGCGCACGCCCGAGCAAACCGAGCGCGTCTTCAACGCCAAACTCGTCGATCCCGCGCCCGGCGCCGCCGAGGGGCCGTGGCTGCGCACCGGCGACCTGGGCGTCATCGCCGACGGTGAGCTGTTCATCATGGGTCGCATCAAAGACCTGCTCATCGTGGACGGCCGTAATCACTACCCGGACGACATCGAGGCGACGATCACCGAGATCACCGGCGGCCGGGTCGCGGCGATCTCGGTCCCCGACGACATCACCGAGCAACTGGTGGCCATCATCGAGCTCAAGGGGCAGCCGGCCTCCGAAGAAGGACTGCTACGGCTGCGTTCGGTGAAACGCAAAGTCACGTCGGCAATTTCGAAGTCGCACAGCCTGCGCGTGGCCGATCTCGTGCTGGTGCCGCCGGGCTCGATTCCGATCACGACCAGCGGCAAGATCCGCCGCTCGGCCTGCGTCGAGCGCTACCAGACCGACGGATTCCAACGGTTGGATGTGACTGTATGACTTCGTCGGGTATCAATGGCGAGGCCGACCTTCGCCACTGGCTCGTCGACTACCTGGTGACCAACATCGGTTGCACGCCGGACGAGGTTGATCCCGATCTGTCGCTGGCCGACCTCGGTGTCAGCTCCCGCGAGTCGGTCGTGCTGTCCGGCGAGTTGTCGGAGTTGTTGGGAAAGCCGGTGTCTCCCATCGAGTTCTGGGAACACCCGACGATCAACGCGCTGGCCGCCTACCTCACCGCTCCCGAACCCGACCCCGACTCCGAGGCGCGCGGCGACGGGCTGACCAAGCGTCCGGCCCGCAATTCGCTCGACGAACCGGTCGCCGTCGTCGGGATGGGATGCCGCTTCCCCGGCGGGATCACCAGCCCGGATGCGTACTGGCAGTTTCTGGTTGACCGCGGCTGCACCATCTCGGAGGTGCCGCCGCAGCGCTGGGAACCGTTCGACGACGGCTCACCCGAGGTCGCGGCGGCGCTGGCCCACACGACGCGGTGGGGTTCCTTCCTGCCCGACATCGACGCCTTCGACGCCGAGTTCTTCGAGATCTCGCCCAGCGAGGCGGACAAGATGGATCCACAGCAGCGGCTGCTGCTGGAGGTGGCCTGGGAAGCGTTGGAGCACGCGGGGATACCGCCCAGCTCGCTGCGCCGTTCGCAGACGGGCGTGTTCGCCGGGGCCTGCCTGAGCGAATACGGTGTGATCGCGTCCAACGACCTGCGCCGGGTCGACGGCTGGAACAACACCGGCGGCGCGATGAGCATCATCGCCAACCGCCTCTCCTACTTCCTCGACCTGCGCGGCCCCTCGGTCGCGGTGGACACCGCCTGCTCGTCGTCGTTGGTCGCCATTCACCTGGCCTGCCAGAGCCTGCGCACCCAGGACTCCCATCTGGCCATCGCTGCGGGCGTCAACGTGCTGTTGTCCCCGGCGGTGTTTCGGGGTTTCGATCAGGTCGGGGCACTGTCGCCGACCGGTCGGTGCCGCGCGTTCGACGCCGCGGCCGACGGGTTCGTGCGGGGTGAGGGCGCGGGCGTGGTGGTGCTCAAGCGGCTGACCGACGCGCAGCGCGACGGCGACCGGGTGCTGGCGGTGATTTGCGGGTCGGCGGTCAACCAGGACGGCCGCTCCAACGGTTTGATGGCACCCAATCCGGCTGCCCAGATGGCGGTGCTGCGCGCGGCCTACAGCAACGCCGGCATGCAACCCGGCATGGTCGACTACGTCGAAACACACGGCACCGGAACACTTTTGGGCGACCCGATCGAAGCCCGCGCGCTGGGTACGGTGCTGGGTCGCGGACGCCCCGAGGATTCGCCGTTGCTGATCGGCGCGGTGAAGACCAACCTCGGCCACACCGAGGCGGCGGCCGGGATCGCGGGCTTCATCAAGGCGGTGCTGGCCGTCGAACGGGGAGAAATTCCGCCCAATCAACGCTTCGAAAGCCCCAATCCACATATCCCCTTCGACAACTTGAGAATGAAAGTTGTTGACGCGCAGACGCCCTGGCCTGAGACGGGCCGGCCGCGCCGGGCGGGGATGTCGTCGTTCGGATTCGGTGGCACCAACGCGCACGTGGTGATCGAGGAGGGTCCGGACCCGGCGCCGGTCGCCGCGGCCGATTCGGGCACCGGTGTGTCGACGTTGGTGGTGTCGGGGAAGTCGGCGGGGCGGGTGGCGGTGACGGCGGCGGTGTTGGCCGATTGGATGGAGGGCCCCGGCGCCGATGTGGCGTTGCCCGACGTGGCCCACACCCTCAACCATCACCGGGCCCGGCAACCCAAATTCGCCACCGTGGTGGCCCGCGACCGAGCTCATGCGGTGCAAGGTTTACGCGCGATCGCCGCCGGCGAGCACGCCCCCGGCGTGGTCGGCCCGCACGAGGGCCCCGGCGGTGCGGGCACGGTGTTCGTCTACTCCGGCCGCGGTTCGCAATGGCCCGGCATGGGCCGCCAACTACTGGCCGACGAACCCGCCTTCGCCGCCGCGATCACCGAACTGGAACCCACCTTCGTTGCCCACGCCGGCTTTTCGCTCCACGAAGTGATCGCCA
Organism: Mycobacterium sherrisii; assembly: GCF_002102355.1. Taxonomy (GTDB): domain Bacteria; phylum Actinomycetota; class Actinomycetes; order Mycobacteriales; family Mycobacteriaceae; genus Mycobacterium; species Mycobacterium sherrisii. Next base: position 214,470 of record NZ_LQPT01000040.1, read on the forward strand.
CCGGCAAACCCCTCGACAGCATCCAACAGATCCAACTCGGCGTGATCGGCATGCAACTGGCCCTGACCGCACTCTGGCGCGCCCACGGCATCACCCCGGACCTGGTCATCGGGCACTCGATGGGCGAGGTCGCCGCCGCCGTCGTCGCCGGCGCCCTCACCCCCGCCCAAGGACTACGGGTCACCGCCACCCGCTCCCGACTAATGGCCCCACTCTGCGGACAAGGCGCCATGGCGCTGCTGGAACTGGACGCCGCAGCCACCCAAGCCCTCATCGCCGAGCACCCCCAAGTCAGCCTGGGCATCTACAACTCACCGCGCCAAACCGTCATCTCCGGACCGACCGAACAAATCGAAACGTTGATCCACCAGGTGCGCGCCCACAACCGCTTCGCCAGCCGCGTCAACATCGAAGTCGCCCCCCACAACCCCGCCATGGACGCCCTCCAACCGGCCATGCGCGCCGAACTAGCCGACCTGACCCCCCACCAT
>NZ_LQPT01000041.1 GCF_002102355.1 Mycobacterium sherrisii
GCCATGGTGACATCCTTCCAGCCCGCCCACGTTGGGCAAGCCATCTCAGTTGTCACCTATCCGTGCAGCAGACCCACGGAAGAAGTCAGTACAGCCGTTCTAATGAAAAAATTTCGGCAGATTCCTGTAGCTAGGAATACTCCCGGGAGTCCGTGCCGGGACAGCGGTCGCTTTTCAGCTGCAGATGCTGCGCGTTGCTGCTTTCCGCAACATCGATGGCCCACTGCACAAGGCGCGTGAACTCGTTGCGGTCGCGGTCCCAGATATCCCGCAGTGTCCGTATGACTTCGCGGGCGGGCACATAGCCGATGCGGGCCTCGCCAAGTCCTACTTTTAGGGCTTCGCGCATGGCGTCATGCGGGCTGCGTCCCCGGTTAAGCAGCACCTCATGCAGCTTGAGTAAAGCGGCAAGCTTGTGGGGTCGGGCGTTTCCGGTGTGTTCGCGGCAAAACTTACCGACGGTGGTTCTACTGCCGCCACCCACCACCCCGGCCCCTGCCTGAACGCTATGTGTTGCTAGGAAGCTGATCAGTTCCGCTGGTATAGCCGGCGGAGTTCCGGCTCTGATTACGCGGCGGTTGCCGTAGGGAGGCAGCACGATTCCTCCTCCAACGCAGCGCACCTCCCCGAATGCAAGTGTCGGGTTACCTAGGCGCAGCCCCTTAGGTAGCGCAAACCAATAATGCCCCCGGTTCGGGCTCTCATCCGGGCGGGTATTCACGTACACCGCAGCCGCTAGATGCGGGCGCAGATGCCGGGGCGTGCTCTTAGGGCGATCAACATCAATGACCACGCAGCCAAACTGGCCGGGGCAAGTCGCCAACGCCTTGAACGGGCCGAACTGCTGTCTCCACCGCAGCAGCTGCGCGCTGTCGGTGGTGATATCTCGATAGCCGACTAGGTTCCAGCAGCTTTTGCCTTTGCCCTTGGACGGGTCAAACGGTGCCACCGCGATACCGTGGGCGGCGTACATCAAAGCGGCGTCGAAGGTGTCTAGACCGGTGGCGTCCGGAAACAGTACGGGCACTTCATCACCCCCGCATCGAGTCGACTTCACTGAGTAGCTGCAAGGCCCTGGCGCGCTTCTTCTCGGCTTTGGCGCGCCGCACCTGCGCGGGTGTTGATGCCTGCGCGACCACCTGGCGCACATAATCACTCGGCACGCCCAGAGTCAGGCTGATGTATGCCGTGCAGTAGCCCTGGCGATGCAGCTGCACGATGGCGTCGTCGACCATCACTGGAAGGGATCGTCGAAAGGGTCGTCAGAGGTTCGGATTTGAGCTGTGCGGTCGTCAAACCAATCCTCGGCAGGACCGATGTAGTCTTCGTTAAAGCCTGCTCGATTGTGAATGTGCAGCTTGCATTCTCGGCAGAGGACGAACAAGCACATGAATTCATTGCGCTTGACGGCCAAGAACTTGGTGGCCCGCTTTGGTGTGCAGCGCCGTGTAACTCGAGCCTCACAGTGCGAGGAGCGTACAAACTCAGCGACTTCCTTGACTTGCTCGATACTGCGCAGTGGTATCAGGTAGGCGATATTGGCGTAACTCAAGGCGTACAGGGTGGCCATCTTTAGCGGTGATGCCTCATCGTGCTCAGGGCACCACGTGTCAAGCACACTGCGGACGGCGAACACAGAACCGCTGTCAGCATGGAGATGGTCTTTGACCATGTGTCCGGCGATCCTCCGTGCCACCGGCTCGCTGTCATACGGCAACTCAAGCAGAAAGTCGTCGGTGTCGAACGTGTCAGTCAGCGGGTCGATCTCTTGGTGCCATGCGCCGGGTGGAAAGGCTAAGCCCCCGACTTCAGCGTTGGCGCGGTTGATGCGCCGGTTTGTTTCGTCAAACTCCGACATCCCTGTTTCCTCCTTGGTTTTCGGTTGGCGAACGCTTACAGGGCCTCAACCAAAGCGTCGAGGTCTTCTCTCTTCCAGTACGAGCGGCGCGGTTTACCGACCACAATGGGTCGAGGTAGCTTTCCGGTCCGGTAAGCATGCGTTCGGATCGTGTCCGCTGTGACGGTGACTAGTCCTAGATCCCGCAGATATTGGACGGATTCGTTTACGTCCAGATAGCGCTTCTCTAGTTTCTGGGCTGTAGCGGTCGGTTGGGCCACTTTAGACACTGTATCGCCCTCATCTTTCGTTCTGTACGAAATGTATTGTGACGCAACGCCACTTGACGCGAGTCTAGCTCACGCGGCGCGAATCCGCGCGCCTCGAAATCCATTGATGCGCGTCCAACCACGATGGGGTATAACCCTTTTCAAGGGCATCGGGTGCGCCGTGTAAGTCTCCCCTAGGTGAACGGGCCGACTCGAACTGCGGGGTCTGGTTACAACCGAACCGCTACCTTGCGGGCTGGCTCTCCTTTCAGTCCCCGGTCCGCAAGGTATGTCGGTCACAAAGCGGAGACCTAACGGAAGACTATGAAATGACCATCACCACACAGCCTCGACCCAATCCTTCTGACCTATAGTCGATTTTGCATTTGCCGCCTTTTGGCGCGGAGGGCGGATATCAGACTGAGGGCGATATCCTGGTCAATACCACCGCGGATGGTGTTAATTTACAGGTTATTTGGCAGGAAGTGGCCGAAGTCGTCAAGGCATGGAACGCCGAACGCAGCGCCCTGACGAACCTGTTGACCTTCAACACCACCAACACCGCAGACGCCATACCCCAAAGCCGCAGTACGGACAGTTTTGAACTCGCGACAGAATGGGGCATTGCAGAGGCTATGCGTCCGCCGAGTGGTTATCACCTCATGGCCTACGAATTTAATGACCACGACCGCCGTACTAGCTGGACCTGGAAGTTTCTGCGGGACAGTACTGCTGAACAAGTCCGTGCCGTGGCCAATTACGTCCTTGAAGCCGATAACAAACTGACTACCGGCACCATCCTGCAGCGTCTCTTCGATCCGACACAAGGCGCAAATGACTGGGGGCACCCAGTCTATGGCCTGTACAACGGTGACCAGATGCAGCCTCCGGCCTACCTAGGCAAGGAATTTGCAACGCAGCACCAGCATTACCTGGTGTCGGGAAGCGACACGATTGACTCCGGAGACCTGGAGTTTGCCGTCCGCAACGTGGCCGAGCATGGCTACGGAAGTGAGCCCAATTCAAGGCTTTTGGCGTTGATGAGCCCGGCTCAGGCTGAGGTAGTCAGTCAGTGGAAAGCTGGTGTGGAAAGCGCGCCTGACATTGTCGCTAAGCACGACTACATCCCGAGCGCTGGGGCTCCGGCCTACCTGCAGCCGGAGAATATCGTGGGACAGGTGGCTCCTGAGTCCTACAACGGCTTGAAGGTTCAAGGCTCCTACGGTCAAACATGGATCATTCAAAGCGATTTCATTCCAGAAGACTACTTCGCCGTTGTTGCAACCTACGGAGCCAACAGCTCTGATAACGTCATCGGTTTTAGAGAACACCCCCAACGTCAATATCAAGGGCTGCGAACAATTCCGGGTCTACAGCCCGCGTACCCCCTAATCGACTCTTACTTCCAACGCAGCTTCGGTGTGGGTGTGCGGCGTCGCGGGTAAGTCCCCTGGCGTGGTGGGTTTTTGGGGCCGGAGATGACGGTGCCGGGTGTGTCGTTGCCGGTGTTGGGGTG
>NZ_LQPT01000042.1 GCF_002102355.1 Mycobacterium sherrisii
AGTTCGCTCTACAGTGGACCACGACCCACCAACCCCAAGCCGCATAGCGACTGGACCACCAAACGGGTCCCTCTCACCTTTAGCAGCCAACAGATTACTGACGCTATGTCGAAGGCGTGCGCAGACTACCACTCTGTCTGTGGAGCCCGCGCTACGGCAGCAACAATGCAGATCCGATAATCCGGCGACAAGGACTCTGATTTCACGATCACGCGAGCAGTGTACAAATGGCTTCTGTTCCGACTACCTGCGCGGCACAGCCAATAACTTTTGAATGCATCCTTAGGCCTGATGAACCGGGGCAGGTTCTCCAAAAACGTTGTCAGCGAGATCATCTCCGGTATACCAAAGGGTGTGATGCGGTTCCAGCACTAATCTCACCGAGTTCAAGGGGGAGTCCTGCCTGAGTGATTGGACACAGCGTCGAGCCGCGGGTGACTAGCCTGATGACGAATACGAGATACGATCGACGTGTGTCGGAGATGTCACCGCCGCCGTTCTTTGCGCCTGGCCCACCGCCGAGAACACCCGCACCTAAGCGGTTCCGGCCATCGCTTGCGCTGCTGTTCGTAGCATTGTTAGTGACCTTGGGCGTAGCGATCGTCGGGTGGTTTCGGCCTGTCCCACCTGCCGCCCCTGAGCCTCAGCCCTATAGCGCCGAACAGATCGCCAAAGCTAAAGCGAAGGTCTGCTCAACCTACGAACAAGTGCGCAAGGCCGTAGTCACCAATACGAGTCGCAGTGCGGGAGAGGACCCCACCGCAACGCTTGCCGTAGCTGCCAATGCACGAGCCGCCTTGTACAACGGCGGAGACTATCTTTCAAAGGCTCTCGTCCAAGAACCAGCAGCCCCGCCTGAACTGATAAAGGCAGTACGTACTCTTGTCGATTCGTACCAAAAATTAGCCCTCGACTATCTATCTGATGCACCAGAATCCGAACAGCAGTCATCTCGCGACGCCGTGAGCAGTGCCGGCACCAGAGTCTATAGCCTGTGCCAATGAGTCCTTTTCCTTCCGGTGAGTGGTCATTCTTGCTCGTAGGCCATCAATGGCCGCCCTACCAGGATTTGATGGTTCTGTCGGACAGCAGGACAAACCGCGGGCAAATAAAATTTAGGTTTACTAGTTTCGCCGACACGCTGCGCAACGCTCGATCCGGTCCTCTCGCCGATCAGCATGGCTTTACGGCGCATGATCTTCGCGACGCCTTCACTCAAGGCGAGAACCACGCACGCCAAGTTGCCGAGAAGAACGGCATTAAGCAAGACGCATATGCCATAGCGTACGACAGCATCGTTAGTCTCCAGAACGATCTGACTAATCTGGCCGAAGAGGGTAACCAACGGATCATTGACATCCAAAGCTCTGAGGAGCTTCTGGAAGTTAAGGTGATGCAGATCGTCGCTCAGATTCATCAATACCAAGCGTTGTCGAATTTGATCGCAGCCAAGTACAGCGGCAACGTTCTTGATGCAATGCAGAAAATACTTAACTGCGATGGCCCTGGGCAGTCAGCGCGGAAATTCGCGCAATCCCACGGGGTCGATGCCAGCCAGATGTTCAATCAGCGAGATGAACAAAAGGACGTCGAGGGTCAGGTGCGACGTTTGCTAGGCAAATCAGGCGCACCAGCATCCAGTTCGGGAGCTCCAAGTCCGAACCGCGGCCCCGTGCCGACGGATGCCTCTGGCTCTGCGCCGCCACAACTCGGCGAAGCAGGACGAGGCGCATCGCCTGCTTACTTCCACCATCCGACATCCCTCAACCCGGGTCTTGAGCCGTCACAAGTCGGTGCTCTAGGACGTAGTACATCGAATCCAGGCCAAACCTCCTCATCCGGCTTCGCGAGCGGATCTGCAGCATCGGGCCAGGTCGCTGCATCTGGTGGACCAACGTCGCCAGGGATTCGTGGGACATCCGCACCTTCGGCGCACCCTCCTGGCGTATCCGCGACGACGGTGGCTGCTTCCGGTCCGGCACGACCGGCAACTGGAGGGATGTCCGTATGTCTGCCCAATGCACCACAAGTGGCCGGCGCGACGGCCCCAACCGGCGCGCCTACCGCCCCTACCGGCGCCGCTACCGCCCCTGCGAGCCCGGTCCAGCCGGTGACGCCGGCCGACTTGGCGCACAGCTTCGACAAGGGAATGCAAGCGGGAACACCGATTTCGGCAACTGCGAGCCCGATGCCGCCGCATCCGCTCGCAACAGACGGCCAGGCGGTCGCGACTACTCCGAGCGCGGGCGCGGGTCCTATACAAGGCAACGCGCCGACCTACGAGGCACCGCCGGTCGCGCACGCGGCACCCCCGGACGCGACCCCGGCACCGCAGGTCGTAGCGGGACCATCCGCCCCCGCTGCCCCGGCTCCACCGGCACCGGCAGGTCCACTGCCGGCCTACGCCTCCGACATTCGACCGACCGTTACCGCGGCCTCGCCGCCGGTCACCCTCCCACCCCCACCCTCGTCGGCCATGGCAAGTTCCGCGCCGGTGCATCCCTCAGCGGGCCAAAGCTCCCCGGCCGGGCCAACGGTCGTCCGTTCGACGCCGCCGCCCGCACCACCCGCGTCGCCGTCGGGTCTGGGAATTCAGGCCGTCGCGGCCACCGCCACCGGAGCGGTCGCCGGCGCCGCATCGGCCAACGCGACCGCGCAGGCCCGCCTGCAGCGCCTCGTCTTCTCGGTCGCGCGCCAACAACCCAGACTGGGCTGGGCAGCGGGCGATCGGCCGGACGAAACCACTGTGCTGACAACCGATCTCGCAAGCGGCTGGATCCCACCTGGCATCCAGCTCCCTGCTGCGGTCACACTGTTGCCCCCCGAACGTCGCCGCGGCGATATCGAAACGCTGCTCGGCGAAGTCACCATGGCCGCTGGCTACACCCCAATCCACCATGTCCCCGACGAGGATGAACCGGTCCGCACCTCGACACGGCCCCGCCAGGTACCCGAGATCGACGAACTGGGCTGGGAACTCAATCAAGCCACCCAGTGGCGCGATGGCTTACCGCGGCTGGCGCACACACTCGCCAAAGCCGCCACCGGCGGCACCGGAGTGCTGGACAAAGAGGTCGACCTGCTGCACACCCATCTGCGTGAGGTCAGCACCCGCGTGCTGGAGAGCTACCCGGATCGCGTCGATGCCCACGAGGTCGGCAACTGGCAGCTGCTCGCCGCAATCGACGCCCTCATCGCCGGTGACAAGGCTTCCGCCACCTATCACCTCGCCTGGTTCCAGGCCTGCAGCGCAACAACTCACAAGGTGAATTGACGGGCACGGCCCCGCTAGTAATCTTTTGGCCAGCTCGGAAGGGGTGCCGGTGTTCGTCAACACTGAATTACTGCACTCGGGGGGAAACCAATCTCACCGCGCGGGTGGACATGCCCAAGACGCGGCCGATCGGCTCTCGCGAGGTCCACTGATGTCGGGAATGTTCGGTGGCTTCGCCGCCGCTGAAGCATTCCACGAGGCCGTAACCGTGGCCCACGCTCAGCACGTGAGCGGCCTGCAATCACACGGAGAAGCACTGACGTCGATCGGCGGCAAGGCCCATCGGGCCGCCACCGAGTTCACCGACATGGAGGAGCACAACACCGCGGAACTGCGGGCCGTGCGATGCAACTCCGCTACATAAGCATTCCGCAACTGGTCGCCGAGGCCGGTGGTGATCCCTGGTCGGTCAACAGCAGCCTCCAAAGCGGCAGCCCTGCAACCATTTCCGGGCTCGCGGAAACGTTCTACAGCGCCGGCGCATGTACCACCGAGTCCAGCACGGCATTCGACGAAGCGCGCAGGCGCTTCGAGGCATCGTGGAACCGCCAAAATGGCGGCAACCCGATCAACGACGCCGCCGAGGTCCAACGCACCGCCCAGTCACTCGGCGCACATTCCGTGCAACTGAGCAAGATTGGCGTCGACCTGGAGAACATCGCTGCTGCGTTGGCGGCAGCTCAACAGACCAGCACAACGCTGATCCAGACGCTGCAGGGCCAGCTAGGGCAGACCGATGATCAACTCGCCCAAGCACTCCGGCTGGAGTCATACGCGGCCCTTGCCGCCGCGGACCGTTCCGCGCTTGATTCGCTCATCAGCCTGCTCGAACAGCAAGCGATCGACGACACGAAATCAACACTGGCGCAAATCCAATCGGTGCGTAGCGGCTACGCTGACTACCTGCAGAAGTCGCTGACGACCCTGCGCACCGACGGATACGACGGCGCCGCCGTTCAACAACCACCGGCCAAATTGGGGGATCCGGTATCGCTGCCGCCGCCCGGGACAAACGCCGAGGACGCCAACCGGTGGTGGAACACGCTCACCAGGCAGCAGCAAGATCAGTTGGTGGTCCAACATCCCCGAGAGCTAGGCAACCTCAACGGAATTCCCGTCGCCGACCGCAGCCGGGTCAACACCGCCGTGCTCAACGACGACCTGCATCGAGTGCAGGATCTGGCGCGCCGGCGAGGTGTTTCCGTCGAAGCGGTGCTCAACGCCCCGGGCGAGTACGGGTTGTCCCCCACCGCAATCACCCGCTACATCAACGCGCGCCGAAGCCAGGACGGCTTGGCCAAGGCCGGCGAGTCCGTAGACCCGTGGAACAGGCGCCCCGAAATATTTCTGATCAGATACGAACCCGAGGCATTCGACGGTGAGGGCGCCGGAGCCATCGCGATGGGCAATCCCGACACGGCCGCCCACACCGCAGTGCTGGTGAAGGGTTTGGGAAGCGGGATGTTGCAGGGCACGTTGGCCAACCCCGACGGCCAGAGACTCTACGACGAAACGGCACGCGCCGCGCAGGGCAGGCCAACCTCGGTGGTGCTGTGGATAGGCTACGACGCCCCGGACACCGTCACCGACCCCGGACTCTACGAACCGAACATGGCACGCACCGGCGGGCGACTGCTCGCATCGGAGGTCAACGCCTTGGCAATCACTCACGAGGGCGCGCCCACCCACATGACAGTGGTAGGCCACTCCTACGGATCCACCACCGTCGCCGACGCGGCCGCCGCCTTCGGCATGCGCGCCAACGATGTGGTGCTGGTCGGTTCGCCGGGAACTGATTTGGCGCGCTCGGCAGCCGATTTCCACCTGCCGCCCGGCGGGCATCTTTATGTCGGCGCCGCATCCGGCGACGCGGTGACCTGGTCTCCCAATCGCGCGACCGGACCGGGTCTGCTCGGTCCGCCGCTGGGCGGGCTCGGCGCAGATCCCTCGACCGACGGCTACGGCTCCACCCGGTTCAAGGCCGAAGTTCCTGGATATACCGTCAATCCCATCTACGACCACTCCCACTACTTCGACACTGGGTCGGAGTCGCTGTTCAGCATCGCCGACGTGCTCTCCGGTCACGGTGACGCGCTGCAACGCGACGGCATGACCGCACGCCACCGCGGCGAATACGGATTGGGTGACTGGTTTGATCCCGAGGCGTTCCGCGCGGCGACCACCGGCCATACGCACAGTGTGCCGACGCGTTGACCCCAGAAAGACCACGAAGGAAGTGACGCGTGTGGACCAGAGCAGCCAAGATCGCCGTCGCACTGACAGCCAGCGCCACGCTCGCGGGATGCGTTGACGCCGTGCGTAATCCGATCTCCCCCGAACAGGCCCGGGCCCAGGCCGTCGACGCCGCCCGCGGCATCGTCAGCACGTTGCATGCCCAGGTAACCGAAGCGACGTTCAGCTACGAATCATGTAACGACCAGGGAGCGCCGCCTTTTCGGGGCGTCGCGAAGGTGGCGTTCTGGCTGCCCGGCGTTCCGCACAACCAACCGGCCGACGCCGAGGCGGTGATCACGGCGCTCGGAGCGGGCGGCTGGCGCACCGATTCCGACTTCAAATCCCACGCGCCGACGCTGCGCAAGGACAACATCAACGTCATCCTGACCGTGGCGCCCAGCCCACCGGCCGGGGTCGAACTCAACAGCCACGCGCGCGTCGACGTCAATGGAGAATGCCGCGACACCAGCGATCACCGCACCGACGGAACCATCGTGCCGGTCGATATCGGCAGCGAAGTCCGGCAGGACTGACGACGCTCAGTCCACCGGCACCACGACAAGCTCGTGCGGACGGTTGTTGACCGGCAACGCGCCGTCCTCGGTGACGACGACGATGTCTTCGATGCGGGCACCCCAGCGGCCCGGGAAATAGATGCCGGGCTCGATCGAGAAGGACATGCCGGCGGTCAACGCCAGATCGTTGCCGCTGACGATGTAGGGCTCTTCGTGCACCGAGAGTCCGATGCCGTGTCCGGTGCGATGTACGAAAAACTCCGCGAGCCCGGCTGAGGCCAGCACGTCGCGCGCTGCGGCGTCGACCTGCTCGGCGGTCACCCCCGGACGAACCGCCTCAAGAGCCGCCTGTTGGGCCTTCTGCAGCAGCGAATACTGTTGTGCCACATCGGCAGAAGGTTCCCCCAGGCTGTAGGTGCGCGTCGAGTCGGAATGGTATCCGGGCTCGTAGGCTCCCCCGATGTCGACCACGACGATGTCGCCGGGCCGCAGTTCGCGATCCGAATAGCTGTGGTGCGGGTCCGCCCCATGCGGGCCGGAGCCGACGATGATGAACGACACTTCCGAATGGCCCTCGGCGACAATGGCTTCGGCGATATCGGCGGCGACGTCGGCCTCGGTGCGACCCGGGACCAGGAACTCTGGCACCCGGGCATGCACGCGGTCGATGGCCGAACCGGCCTTGCGCAGTGCGTCGATCTCGCACTCCTCCTTGACCATCCGCAGCGTGCGCAGGATGTCCGTGGCCAACACCGGCGTCACGCCAAAAGCCCCCGCCAACGGCAACAGGTGCAGCGCCGGCATCGAATCGGTGACGGCTGTCGCCGCGGGGGCACCGCCCAACGCGGCAAGCACCAGCTGATAGGGATCGTCGCCGTCGACCCAATCGCGCACTGCCACGCCCAGTTCCGCGATCGCCGATCCCTTCAGCGAAGCCAGTTCCAGCCGCGGCACCACAACGGTCGGATCACCGGCGGCCGGCACTACTAGCGCGGTCAGCCGCTCGAAGGTCTGCGCGCGTGAGCCGCTGAGGTAGCGCAGGTCGCATCCCGGGGTGATCACCAGGCCGTCAAGTCCGGTCTTGGCGGTCGCCTCGGCGGCCGCGGCCAGGCGACGGGCATAGACCTCGGCGCCGAATCGGTGAGAGTCCATGGCAGCCAGGCTAACCGCACCAGCCGAACGTCGAGTTGATGTGGTGTTTTTGCCGGATGGGCGACAACAAGTCGACGTTGGACAGCGTGAAAAGATAAGCCGCATGCCTGCACCTCTGCTGCTGCTCGACGGCGCCAGCATGTGGTTTCGCTCCTACTTCGGGGTGCCGTCGTCGATCACCGCTCCGGACGGCCGACCGGTCAACGCCGTCCGCGGATTCCTCGACTCGATGGCCGTGGTCATCGGCCAACAGCGCCCGAAACGACTGGCGGTCTGCCTCGACCTGGATTGGCGGCCACAATTCCGGGTCGACCTGATTCCGTCGTACAAGGCGCATCGGGTCGCCGAACCGGAACCCGAAGGCACACCCGACATCGAGGAAGTGCCCGATGACCTCACCCCGCAGGTCGACATGATCATGCAGCTGCTGGACGCCTTCGGGATCCCGACGGCGGGCGCGGAGGGATTCGAGGCCGACGACGTGCTGGGCACGCTGGCCGCCAGGGAACGAGACGACCCCGTCATCGTGGTCAGCGGGGACCGCGACCTGCTGCAGGTGGTGACCGACGACCCGGTCCCGGTGCGGGTGCTCTACCTGGGCCGCGGGCTGGCCAAGGCCACGCTGTACGGACCGGCAGAGGTGGCGGAAAGCTACGCGGTGCCGCCGGATCGGCCCGGACCCGCCTACGCCGAGCTCGCGTTGTTGCGCGGCGACCCGTCCGATGGTCTGCCGGGCGTGCCGGGCGTCGGCGAGAAGACGGCCGCCACCCTGCTGGCCCAGCACGGATCGCTGGAGCGGATCCTGGCCGCCGCACGCGACCCGAAATCCAAGATGGCCAAGGGGTTGCGGGCCAAACTGCTGGGCGCCACCGACTACATCGAGGCGGCCGGCCCGGTGGTGCATGTCGCCACCGACGCGCCGGTCACGCTTTCGACACGATCCGACCGATTGCCGCTGACCGCGGCCGACCCGCGGCGCACCGCCACGCTGGCGACGGAGTTCGGGGTGGGCTCCTCGATCGCGCGGCTGCAGCGGGCGCTGGACTCGCTACCGCAGCACTGAGGCGTTACTGGGGCCGACCGACCTCGTAGGTGCCCTTGTCGTCCTGGAAAGTCACCGTCACCCGCTTCTGCGCCCCGTCGATGCTGACGCTGCAGTCGAACGTCGCGCCCTTCTGCACCGTCGGGTCGGCGCCGTTGTTGCACTTGACGTCCTTGACGTTCTTGGCGCCGTAACCGTTGGTCTCGTCGCTGAGCACTTGTTGCACGCCGCTTTGCGCCTTGTTGATGTCCAGCTTGGTGGTGACGAAAAAGCCGGGCTCCCAGAAGCCGAGCACCAGCACGACCGCGATCAGAAGAAACGCGACCGCCCCGGCGATGCCGCCGATCAGCGCGACCGACCGCTTCTTCTTCGGCTGCTCATAGCCCGGGTACTGCTGCGGGTACTGACCGGACTGCCCGTATTGACCCGGCTGACCGTACTGCCCGGGCTGCGCGTACTGACCGGGCTGACCATACTGTCCCGGCTGCGGGTACTGGCCGGGTTGGCCGTACCCCGGCTGGGCGTATTGGCCGGGCTGACCATACTGTCCCGGCTGCTGCGGGTACGGCTGCTGGTAGGCATGCTCGGTCGGCGGCTGGTATTGCGGGTAGTCGGCGGGCGGGGTGTAGGCGGGGGCCTGCCAGGTGCCGTCCTGGGTGGGAGGTTGCTGTTGCCAGGGTGAGCCCACCTGAGTCGGTTCCTGGGAGCGATCGCCACCCTCGCCGGGCGGTTGCCACTGCTGGCCCGGATCCGATCCATGCGGTCCGCTCATCGTTTCTCCTCAATCGCCTTGTGTGCTGGCCCTGTAACGGTAGCTCGCGCCCAGCCTACCCGGCGTCAACTGCGACGACGCCGCGCCGAACGTCGTTGATGGCACGCTTTGCCGTCGCCCGCAGGTCCGCTTCGGGCGCGGCATTGCGGACCTGATCCAACAGGTCGAGCACCTGTCGGCACCACCGTACGAAATCCCCCGCCAACAACGGCGACCCGCTGCCCGTCACGTCGGCCGCCGCCAGCGAGCCCGCCAGGTCGCCGGTGCGGGCCCACCGGTAGATGGCGGTGACGAAGCCGTCGTCGGGCTCGCGGCTCGGGGTGATGCGGTGCGTCTGCTCGTCGGCGCGCAGCGCATACGACAGCTTCGCCGTCTGCAGCAGCGCCTGGCGCAGCCGCGGGGTGGGTGCCTCCGCCGCAAAGGGACCGCTGGGGCCGTCACCGCCGCGGGACTCGTAGAGCACCGCCGACACCACCGCGGCCAGCTCCGCCGGCTTCAGGTCCGCCCACGCGCCGGTGCGCAGGCATTCCGCGACCAGCAGGTCGCTCTCGCTGTAGATCCGCGCCAGCAGCCGGCCGTCGTCGGTGACACGCGGATCCGTCGCGGGCCCCTGGATGAATGCGCGTTCGGTCAGCAATCCGACGATCCGGTCGAAGGTGCAGGCCAGCGAGTTCGTCGCCGCGGCGACCTTCTTCTCCAATTGCGCGTTGTCGCGTTCGATGCGCAGATACCGCTCGGCCTCCCGAACCTGGGCCTCGACGCCGGGGCTGCCGTGGGCGGGGTGACGGCGCAAGTCGTCACGCAGGGCCGCCAGCTCCGGATCATGGAAGCCACCGTCGGAATCGGCGCCGCGACCGCGGGATGGAACATCGAGGCCGGTGACGGCCGAGCGCAGCGCCGACGCCAGGTCGCGCCGCACCCTCGGCTGGCGGTGTTCCACTCGTTTCGGCAAGGACATCGAGGCGACCGGCGCGGCCGCGCCGGAATAGTCGGCCGACGAAATGCGGCCCGCCCAACGGTGTTCGGTGAGCACCAGCGGCCGGGGGTCGTCGCCGTCGCGGGCCGATTCCAGCACCACCGCCAGCCCGCTGTGCCGGCCGTGCGTGATCGTGATGATGTCGCCGCGGCGTAGCCCGGCCAGCGCCGCGTTGGCGGCCTGCCGCCGATGCAGGCGCGACGCGCGGGACTGGGCGCGTTCCAGCTCCGTGATCCGGGCACGCATCCGGGCGTATTCCAGGATCGGCGCGTCGACCCCACCCAACTCGGCGGCGATCTCGCTTTGAATCCGCTTGCCCCGGTCGATGCCCTTGACCAGTCCGACGACCGAGCGGTCGGCCTGATACTGCGCGAATGACTGCTCGAGCAGCTGATGCGCCTGCTCGGGCCCCATGTGCTGCACCAGGTTGATCGTCATGTTGTACGACGGCGCGAACGAGCTGCGCAGCTGGAACGTGCGGGTGGACGCCAGCCCGGCCACGGCCGACGGTTCGGAGGTCTCCTCGGCCGGATGCCACAGCACCACCGCGTGCCCCTCGATGTCGATGCCGCGACGCCCGGCCCGCCCGGTGAGTTGCGTGTACTCGCCCGGTGTCAGCGGCACGTGCGCCTCGCCGTTGAACTTGACCAGTCGCTCGAGCACCACCGTGCGGGCGGGCATGTTGATGCCCAGCGCCAGCGTCTCGGTCGCGAAGACCGCCTTGACCAGGCCGGCGGTGAACAGCTCCTCGACGGTGTGCCGGAAGGCCGGCAGCATGCCGGCGTGGTGGGCGGCCAACCCGCGCAGCAGGCCCTCCCGCCACTCGTAGTAGCCGAGCACCGCGAGGTCCGCCTCGGCCAGGTCCCCGCATCGGTGCTCGATCACCTCGGCGATCTGCGCACGCTCCTCCTCGGAGGTGAGCCGCAGCGGCGAACGCAGGCACTGCTGCACCGCGGCGTCGCAACCGGCCCGCGAGAACACGAACGTGATCGCGGGCAGCAACCCCTCGGAGTCCAGCGTCGCGATCACGTCCGGCCGCGCGGGCGGTCGGTAGAAGCGGGGGCGGGACGGGCGGCCGGTGGTACGGCGGCGGGGCTGCCAGTCGCCCATACGGTCGGCCTCGCGGCGATGCGCGATGTGGCGCAGCAGCTCGGGGTTGACGCGCGGCGACCGATCGGCGGCCGGTTTCTGGTTCTCGTAGTCGAACAGGTCCAGCAGCCGCCGTCCGACCAGCACGTGCTGCCACAACGGCACCGGGCGGTGCTCGTCGACCACGACCGTCGTGTCGCCGCGCACGGTCTGGATCCAGCCGCCGAACTCCTCGGCGTTGCTCACCGTCGCCGACAGGCTGACCAGCCGCACCTCGTCGGGCAGATGCAGAATCACCTCTTCCCACACCGGCCCCCGCATCCGGTCGGCGAGAAAATGCACCTCGTCCATCACGACATGTGAAAGCCCTTGCAGCGCAGCCGAATCCGCGTAAAGCATGTTACGCAGCACCTCGGTGGTCATCACCACGACGGGCGCGTCGGCATTGACCGACATGTCCCCGGTGAGCAGACCGATGCGGTCCCGGCCATAGCGGGCCGTCAGGTCGGTGTGTTTCTGGTTGCTCAGCGCCTTGAGCGGCGTGGTGTAGAAGCACTTGCCCCCGCCGGCCAGCGCCAAATGCACGGCAAATTCGCCGACCACCGTCTTGCCGGCCCCGGTCGGCGCGCACACCAGCACGCCGTGCCCGCGCTCCAGCGCCGCGCATGCCCGCAGCTGAAAGTCGTCGAGCGCGAACGGCAGTTCGCCGGTGAACCGCGGCAACTCGGTCAACTCGGTCACGCCGTCGTCGGGTGCGGCCATCTAGGTGACGTCGTCGTGTTGCCCGGCGGCGAACGACGGCTCCGGTGCCGGCCCAGAAACCGGTTCGGCGATGGGTGCGGCCGGCTCGATGACGGAGGCTTCGTCGTCGGGAATCGCGGTTTTGGCCTCGCGCTTGGCCTTCCGCTTGTCGTGAATGCGTGCGATCTGGATCGCCACCTCTTGCAGCACCGATAACGCGACGCCCAGCGCGGTCATCGAGAACGGGTCCGAGCCGGGGGTGAATATCGCCGCGAACACGAACATCGCGAAAATCAGGCCGCGCCGCCAGGACTTGAGCTTTTCGTAGGTCAGCACGCCCGCCATGTTGAGCATGACGATCAGCAGCGGGAATTCGAAGCTGACGCCGAACACCACCAGCAGGTTGATCAGGAAGCCGAAATAGCGGTCACCGGACAGCGCGGTCACCTGCACGTCGCTGCCCACCGTCAGCAGGAAGCTCAGCGCCTTGGACAACACGAAGTAGGCCAGCACCGCGCCGCCGACGAACAGCACCGCGGCGGGGATCACGAACCCGATGGCGAAGCGGCGTTCCCGCTGATAAAGCCCCGGGGTGATGAACGCCCACAGCTCGTAGAACCACACCGGGCAGGCCAACACGATGCCGGCCGTCATGCCGACCTTCAGGCGCAGCATGAACTGGTCGAACGGGGCGGTGGCCAGCAGCCGGCACTGCCCGTCGGCGCTGATATCGGCACGAGCCGACTGTGGTAGCGAACAGTACGGGTGGCGCAACCATTCGCCGAGGCTCTCCAGCCCGAACAGCGGGTGGCCGTACCAGACGAAGCCCAGGATGGTGGTGAGCAGGATCGCGCCCAGCGAGATCAGTAGCCGGGTGCGCAGTTCGGTGAGGTGGTCGGCCAGCGACATCGTCGCGTCGGGATTGGTCCGACTGCGCCTGTTGCGCGGGTTGAGACGCTTCAGCAAGGCAGCGGTGCGCGCTGAAGTCTTGAATGCTTTCACGACGTTCGGTCAGTGGCGCTCGGGCACCGGATTGGTCAACGAGGCCGAGTACCCGGCTAAGCGGGACGCGCTTCGGTGTGCCCCTGCTCGGTAGTCGGCGACGGGTCGACCCGCTGCGACTGCACGGGCTGGGGGGCCGCCGCGGGGGTTTGGATCGACGGCGCTTCGGACTTGCTCTCCGTCTGCATTTCACGCATCTCGGACTTGAAGATGCGCATCGACTTGCCCAGCGAACGGGCCGCATCCGGGAGTTTCTTGGCACCGAACAGCAAGATCACGACGACCGCGAGGATCGCCCAGTGCCACGGACTAAGACTGCCCACTTTGATTACCTCCAGACGTCCACCCGATGCTACCGCAGCGCGGGCAACTGCCGGTGTGTCCGCGCCGACGCCGCAGGACCGGCTCAGGACGGTGCCGCTTGGTAGGACTGCAACGCCGCCGTCGCCGCGTCCCGAATCCGCCGCGCCAACGACTCCGGTTCCAGCACCCGCACGTCCGCCCC
This sequence comes from Mycobacterium sherrisii, assembly GCF_002102355.1. Taxonomy (GTDB): domain Bacteria; phylum Actinomycetota; class Actinomycetes; order Mycobacteriales; family Mycobacteriaceae; genus Mycobacterium; species Mycobacterium sherrisii. The sequence continues at coordinate 13,304 of NZ_LQPT01000042.1, forward strand.
GAACCCCAGCACCAGACGCGTCATCCACTCCTCGGAGGCGTACGTCATGACCGCCTCGCACGAACCGTCGGGCAACTCGTGGACATCGCGCATCGGGTAATACTCGAACACCCACGACGCCGACGGCGCCACCCGCAGAAGGGCGGCCGGCAGGGCGGGATCGCCGTCGAACAGCGACGTGTCCGGCGGCGCGTGGCGGACCGGTTCGGGCGGTGCGGACGGTTCACCCAGTTCGGTGGCCTCGACAATGCGGTCGAATCGGAACAGCCGGACGCCCTCGGCCTCGCGCGACCACGCCTCCAGGTAGCTGTGGCCGCCGATCAACAACACCCGGATAGGGTCAACGATCCGGCTGGTAAGAGTGTCGTGCGAGGCGGAGTAGTAGTCGATCGCCAGCGCGTGCTGGTACTGGACCGCGGTGCGCACCGTGGCCGCCGCCCGGTTCTCGATGGGCGCCGGCTCGTCGATCGCGGTCGAGCCCGCCGAGTCGTGTTCGGCGGCCCCGGCCGCGGCGGCGATCTTCGCGATCGCGCTGCGCGCCGCCGCCGGGTCGACCACGCCGGGGATGTCCGCCAGCGCCCGCAGCGCGACCAGCAGGCCGGTCGCCTCGGGCGAGGTCAGCTTCAACGGCCGGTCGATGCCGGCCGAAAACGTCACCTCGATGGTGTCGCCGGAGAACTCGAAGTCGATCAGGTCGCCCGGGTAGTAGCCCGGAAGCCCGCACATCCACAGCTGGTTGAGGTCCTCTTCGAGCTGCTTGGTGGTCACGCCCAGCTCGGCCGCGGCCTCGGCGCGGGTGATCCGCGGATTGGCCTGGAAATACGGAACCATGTTGAGCAGCCGGACGAGGCGCGTCGACACGGGCGTCATGGCCGCCACTCCTGGTGGGCGCGCAGCCGGGCCACCACCTCGTCGCGTAGTGACTGCGGCTCGAGGACGACGGCGTCGGCGCCGTAGCCGGCGACCTCGCGAGCCAGCCCGTCGAGCGAGCCGATCTCGATTTCGATCACCGCACCGTCGCGTCCGCCCAGTTGCCGGGCGCCGGTGAATCGTCCGGTCCGGCGCAGCGCGGTGGCTCGCCCGTCGGCGACCCAAACCAGCGCCGGGACGCCGGTGGATGTTCCCGCAATTTCGCTGACCGTCTGGCCGACGATTTTGCGCAGGTCGACACCGTCGGGAACGGTGACGGCGCCGGCCGGGCCGATCGGCCGGACTTCGGCGCCGATGCGGGACAGCCGGAAGGTGCGGGTGGCGTCGCGGTCACGGTCGTGGCCGACCAGATACCAGCGGCCCTTCTCGGTGACCACGCCCCACGGCTCGACCGTGCGCGTGGTGTACGGCTCGGTGCGCGACGGCCGGTGCGGGAATTGCACCGCCTGCCCAGAGTCGATGGCGGACAACAGGATTCCGAGCACCTCCTCCGAGCCGCGCAGACCCGGGATCCCCTCCGGGGAGGCGATCGCCACCTGGGCCCCGGTGTCCAGCGGGTCGACGTCGACACCGGCGGCCCGCAACTTGAGCAACGCCCCCTGGGTCGCCGTGATCAGCTCGGGTGACTCCCACAGTTGGGTGGCGACGGCGACCGCGGCGGCCTCGTCGGGAGTCAACTCGACCGGCGGCAGCGCGTACGCGTCGCGGTTGATCCGATAGCCCTCGGTGGGGTCCATCGCCGATACCCGACCGACCTCCAGCGGGATGCCCAGGTCGCGCAGTTCGTTCTTGTCCCGCTCGAACATTCGGGAAAACGCCTCGAGGCTAGGGCTTTCCGAGTAGCCGGCCACGCTGGACCGAATCTTCTCCGCGGTGATGTAGCCGCGAGTGGACAGCAAGGCGATGACGAGATTGACCAGCCGTTCGACTTTCGAGGTCGCCATTTGCTCCAGATTAGATGGCCGACACCGGTCGCGTGCACCGGCGCCGGGCGGGTCACATGCTGGCGATGAGCCGCTTCACCCGTTCGTCGACCGCCCGGAACGGATCCTTGCACAGCACGGTGCGCTGCGCCTGGTCGTTGAGCTTGAGGTGCACCCAGTCGACGGTGAAGTCGCGGCCAGCGGCCTGAGCGGCGCTGATGAACTCGCCGCGCAGCCGCGCGCGGGTGGTCTGCGGCGGGTTGTCGACGGCCTCGGCGATGTCCTCGTCGGTGGTGACGCGCGCCGCCAGCCCCTTGCGCTGCAGCAGGTCGAAGACGCCGCGACCGCGCTTGATGTCGTGATACGCCAGGTCCAGCTGGGCGATCTTGGGGTCGGACAGCTCCATGTTGTAGCGGTCCTGGTAGCGCTGGAACAGCCGGCGCTTGATCACCCAGTCGATCTCGGTGTCGACCTTGGCGAAGTCCTGGCTCTCGACCGCGTCGAGTTGGCGGCCCCACAGGTCGACGACCTGCTCGATCTGCGCATTGGGTTCGCGGGTCTGCAGGTGCTCGACCGCGCGGCTGTAGTACTCGCGCTGGATGTCCAGCGCGCTGGCCTGGCGCCCGCCCGCCAGCCGGACCGGCCGGCGACCCGTGACGTCGTGGCTGACCTCACGGATGGCGCGGATCGGGTTGTCCAGTGAAAAGTCCCGGAACGGCACGCCGGCCTCGATCATCTCCAGCACCAGCGCCGCGGTCCCCACCTTGAGCATGGTGGTGGTCTCGCACATGTTGGAGTCGCCGACGATGACGTGCAGCCGCCGGTACTTCTCGGCGTCGGCGTGCGGCTCGTCGCGGGTGTTGATGATCGGGCGGCTCCGCGTGGTGGCCGACGAAACGCCTTCCCAGATGTGCTCGGCGCGTTGGGACAGGCAGAACGTCGCCGCCTTGGGCGTCTGCAGCACCTTGCCCGCACCGCAGATCAGCTGGCGGGTGACCAGGAACGGCAGCAGCACGTCGGAGATCCGGGAGAACTCACCGGCCCGCACGATCAGGTAGTTCTCGTGGCAGCCGTATGAGTTGCCCGCGGAGTCGGTGTTGTTCTTGAACAGGTAGATGTCGCCGCCGATGCCCTCGTCGGCAAGCCGCTGCTCGGCGTCGACCAGTAGGTCCTCCAGCACCCATTCCCCGGCCCGGTCGTGCGTGACCAGCTGCACCAGACTGTCGCACTCGGCGGTGGCGTACTCGGGGTGACTGCCGACGTCGAGGTAAAGGCGGGCGCCGTTACGCAGGAAGACGTTGGAGCTGCGACCCCAGGACACCACCCGGCGGAAAAGGTAGCGGGCTACCTCGTCCGGGCTCAGCCGGCGATGGCCGTGGAATGTGCAGGTGACACCGAACTCGGTCTCGATGCCCATAATTCGTCGCTGCACACAATTGAGCGTACTTGCTGTGCGCACGGGAAGGTGAGCAAGCCGCGCCCACGGCATAAAACGGACCGCGAAAACGGCGCCAGACGAGCCCCGAAAAGGACTTAGGAGTCGGAATCCTCCGGCTTGGGGCCTTTGGAATCCGTTTCCTGGAGGAGGTTTTCCAGCGCGGACCGGCCGATCCGCTGAAATGCGCGCCGCGGCCGGTTGGCGTCCAGGATGGCGACCTCCAGGCTGCCGACGTCCAGCGCGGGGGCGTCACCGTTGGAGGATTCCGCCGCACCGGCGCGCAACGCCTTGACCGCGACGCCCAAGGCGTCGTGCAGGTCGGCGTTCTCGGCGTAGGAGTCCTTGAGCGCGGCCGTGATCGGTTCGGTGGTGCCGCCCATCACGACGAAGTGCGGCTCGTCGGCGATCGACCCGTCGTAGGTGATCCGGTACATCTCAGGTGCTTTCGTCTCGCCGTAGTGCGCCACCTCGGCGACGCACAACTCGACCTCGTACGGCTTGGCCTGCTCGGTGAAAATGGTGCCGAGCGTCTGCGCGTACACGTTGGCGAGTTGGCGGCCGGTGACGTCGCGGCGGTCGTAGGCATAGCCGCGGGTGTCGGCGAACTGGATGCCACCGCGGCGCAGGTTGTCGAATTCGTTGAACCGGCCGACCGCGGCGAAACCCACCCGGTCGTAGAGTTCGCTGATCTTCTGCAGCGACCGCGACGGGTTCTCCGCGACGAACAGCACGCCGGCCGAGTAGGCCAGCGCCACCACGCTGCGGCCCCGCGCAATGCCCTTGCGCGCCAGCTCGCTGCGCTCACGCATCGCCTGTTCGGGCGAGATGAAATACGGAAAGCTCACTTCTCACCGCCATCCGGGCCGAAAGTGTCGGCGCGCGAGCGGCTTTCGATGACCTGCCGGGCAAGTTCGGCGATGCGCCCCTCGGTCACCTCGACCGCGCCTTCGGCGCCGATGGTGACCGCCGTCGGGAAGATCCCGCGCACCAGATCCGGCCCGCCCGTGGCCGAATCGTCGTCGGCGGCGTCGTAGAGCGCCTCCACGGCCACCCGCAGCGCGGAATCGACGTCGCTGACTTGGGCGTACAACTTCTTCATCGACGACTTGGCGAAGATCGAACCCGACCCCACCGACTGGTAGCCCTCCTCCTCGATGTTCCAGCCGCCGGCCGCGTCGAACGACACGATGCGCCCGGCACTTTCCGCGTCGGCGGCCTGGATGTCGTAGCCCACCAACAGCGGCAGCGCGACCAGCCCCTGCATGGCGGCGGGCAGGTTGCCCCGCACCATGATCGCCAACCGGTTCACCTTGCCGGCGAACGTCAGCGGCACGCCTTCGAGCTTCTCGTAGTGCTCCAGCTCGACGGCGTAGAGGCGGGCGAATTCGACGGCGATCGCCGCCGTGCCGGCGATGCCCGTCGCGGTGTAGTCGTCGGTGATGTAGACCTTTTTCACGTCGCGACCGGCGATCATGTTGCCCTGGGTGGAGCGCCGATCACCGGCGATCAGGACACCGCCGGGGTATTTCAGCGCGACGATCGTGGTGCCGTGCGGCAAGTGCGCGCCCTCGCCGCCGGCCGCCCCGCCGCCGAGAACCGCGGGCAGCAATTCCGGCGCCTCGCGGCGCAACAGGTCGGCGAACGACGAGGTATTGACAGCGGAAAATCCGGGGAGAGCCGTGTTGGTGGACAGACGATCAGGAAACGACCAGGTCACTGTCCGCCCTTTTGGACGTACGCGCGGACGAAGTCCTCCGCGTTTTCCTCCAGGACGTCGTCAATCTCGTCGAGCAGATCGTCGGTTTCCTCGGTCAGTTTCTCGCGACGCTCCTGGCCGGCAGCCGTCGTGCCAACGACCTCATCGTCGTCGTCGCCACCACCGCCGCGCTTCGTCTGCTCCTGCGCCATCGCCGCCTCCTGCTTCGTGTGGGCCCTGCTTACGGCCGGGTAAGCACGCCCGCTGGTCTTTCTACCCTACCGGGTCACATCCGTCGATCTTTGCCTAACAAGCCTTAGCTGGTCAGTTGTTCCACCAGTTGAACAGCACTGTCCACCGAGTCCAGCAGCGCCCCGACGTGGGCCTTGCTGCCCCGCAGCGGCTCCAGCGTGGGGATGCGCACCAGGGAATCGCCACCGAGATCGAAAATCACCGAGTCCCAACTGGCCGCGGCGATGTCGGCCCCGAACCGGCGCAGGCATTCGCCGCGGAAGTACGCGCGGGTGTCGGTCGGCGGGTTCTCGACGGCGTCGAGCACCTGCTGCTCGGTGACCAGCCGCTTCATCGAGCCGCGCGCCACCAGCCGGTTGTACAGACCCTTGTCCAGCCGGACATCGGAGTACTGCAGGTCCACGAGGTGCAGTCGCGGCGCCGACCAACTCAGATTCTCCCGCTGCCGGAAACCGTCGAGCAGTCGCAGCTTGGCCGGCCAGTCCAGCAGCTCCGCGCATTCCATCGGGTCGCGCTCGAGCAGGTCGAGCACGTGCGCCCACGTTTCGACGATGTGTGAGGCGCGCGGATCGGGGTCGCGGCCGTCGACCAATTTGGCTACCCGGTCAAGGTAGATCCGTTGCAGCGCAAGGCCGGTCAGTTCGCGGCCGTCGGCCAGTGCCACCGCCACCCGCAGCGACGGGTCGCGGCTGATGGCGTGCACCGCGTGCACCGGGCGGGCCAGCGCGAGATCGGACAGGTCGATGCCGTGCATCGGGCCTTCTTCGATCAGATCCAGCACCAGGGCCGTGGTACCCAGCTTGAGGTAGGTCGACGTCTCGGCGAGGTTGGCGTCGCCGATGATGACGTGCAGCCGCCGGTACCGGTCGGCGTCGGCGTGCGGCTCGTCGCGGGTGTTGATGATGCCGCGCTTGAGCGTGGTCTCCAGCCCGACCTCGACCTCGATGTAGTCCGACCGCTGGGACAGCTGGAAGCCGGGCTCGTCACCGGACGGGCCGATACCCACCCGGCCGGAGCCCGTGACCACCTGACGGGACACGAAAAATGGGGTCAGTCCGGCGATGATCGCCGAAAACGGCGTCTGCCGCGACATCAGGTAGTTCTCGTGCGCCCCGTACGACGCGCCCTTGCCGTCGACGTTGTTCTTGTATAGCTGCAGCTTGGCGGCGCCCGGCACGCTGGCCACGTGCCTGGCCGCGGCCTCCATCACCCGTTCCCCGGCCTTGTCCCAGATCACCGCGTCCAGCGGATCGGTGCACTCCGGCGCCGAGTATTCGGGGTGCGCGTGGTCGACGTAGAGCCGCGCCCCGTTGGTCAGGATCATGTTGGCCGCACCGACCTCGTCCGCGTCGACCACCGGCGGCGGCCCGGCCGAGCGGCTCAGGTCGAAGCCGCGGGCATCGCGCAGCGGCGATTCCACCTCGTAGTCCCACCGGGTGCGCTTGGCGCGCTGGATGCCGGCGGCGGCCGCGTAGGCCAGCACCGCTTGGGTCGATGTCAGGATCGGGTTGGCGGTCGGGTCGGACGGCGACGAAATGCCGTACTCGACCTCCGTCCCGATAATCCGTTGCATGCGACAAGCCTAGGCGGAGCGGCGAGCGGTCCCCCCGCTGGGGACCGCCTTGACGTGGCGCGAAAACCGCCGGGAGGTTGCCGATGCGCCATTAGGGTGACCCGGTGTGGACGTAACTCGCCGTGCCGCCCGCGCCCGCCGGAAAGCGGCTGAACAGTGGTTCCTGGACCGCGGTTTGCCGTTGGTGCTGACGCGGCGCGGTCGCTGGCGACGGCTGTGGCCGCGGTGTGCGCCGATGCTGGCGGCTTGGGCCGTGGTGGAGGCCTGCCTCCTCGGTGTGTATTTCGTCAGCGACGGCAAAGACGTCTTGATCCAGAACACACCGACGAGTTCGCAATGGGTGATCCTGGGCCTGCTCGCGGCGGCCATCCCGCTGGCCGCGCTGCTGGGCTGGCTGGTGTCCCGGATCCCCGGCGGGCGTGCCCGCGCGGCCGTCGCGACCGCGTCGGTGGCCGTCGCCGTCGCGTGCGGGATCATCGAATCCGGTTTGATCCAGCTCACTCGGGACGCCGTCATCGTCGGACTGGTGCTGGTGTTGACCGGCTGCGGCGTCGGCTCAGTGCTGGCGTGGGCGGTGCGGATGACGCTGGAACACCTGTCCACGGTCGGCGCGCTGGCGGTTCGGGCCCTGCCCATCGTCCTGCTGACCGCGTTGGTGTTCTTCAACACCTACGTGTGGCTGATGGCCGCGCACATCAGCGGGCAGCGGCTGACGTCGGCCATTGTCTTCCTGCTCGCCATCGCGGGGACCTTCGTCGTGTCCAAGACCGTCGAACGCGTGCGGCCGCTACTGAAGTCGGCGGCCGCGCCGCCGGAAAGCGGCGAAAACTTAACCGGCACACCGTTTGTGGCGATGCCCGATCCGTCGCCGGGCTTGCCGCTCAGCCGGGCCGAAAGCCTCAACGTGGTGTTCCTGCTGGCCGTGTCGCAACTGATCGAGATCCTGGTGGTGGCCGCCGTGGGGGCCACCATGTATCTCATCCTGGGCCTGATCATCCTGACACCGCCGCTGATCCGGGAATGGACGCACACCGACACCATGACCTCGACGGTGTTCGGGTTCACCTTCCCGGCACCCGATTCGCTGATCCACACCTGCCTGTTCATCGGCGCGCTGACGTTCATGTACATCAGCGCCCGCGCGGTCGACGACGACGAATACCGGGGCATGTTCCTCGACCCGCTGATCGACGACCTGCACACCGCGTTGACGGCACGTAACCGTTACCACCACTGCCATGGCTCCCATGGCAACCTCGCGCACGAGCACGACACCACAGAAAGCGACTGAGCAGATGGCCGACTTGTCCGGAAAACGTTATGGCGAAGTGCTTCTCGTCGAGGTCGGGGAGTCCGGTCCGCAGGCCACCGTGTACAACAGCTTCGGACTCAACGACTGCCCGGCAGAGCTGTGGTCCAAGCTCGACGCGGCGGCCATCGCCGCCGAGCACGGTGCGGCCGCGGCACTGCTCAACGGTCCGCGCTACTGGCTGATGAACGAGATCGAGAAGCATGCCGAGGGTCCGCAGCAGCGGATGACGTTCGGCGGCATCGAGATGATCAAGCAAGCCACCGTGGCGCTGTCGTCGATGAACCCGGCGCCGTACACCGTCAACGAGGTCACCCGCAACACCGTGTTCGTCTTCAACGCCGGCGAGGAGATCTACGAGCTGATCGATCCCGACGGCGGGCGCTGGGTCATGCAGACCTGGAGCCAGGTCGCCGATCCCACGCTGTCACGCGCCGACCTGGCCGGGCTGGGCGATCGGCTGTCGCTGCCGGCGGGGTGGAGCTATCGGGCGCGGGTGCTCACCGAGACGCTGCGAGTGGACACCACGACACGGCCCGCGCGCGTCACGCAGGACGAGCTGACCAACAGCTACTCGTTCGAATTCGCTTGAGCCCGACCGCATTACGCCGAGACTTAAACCATTGCGACGCCCACCGGCGTGTCGTGTACCTGGTTTAAGTGTCGGCGTGGGCGAAGCCCGCCCGAGGGCCCGCCGCGGACCCTACAGGTACTGGCCGAGGTTGGACTCGGTGTCGATCGCGCGCGACGCGCTCGACGACTTGCCGGTGACCAGGGTGCGGATGTACACGATCCGCTCGCCCTTCTTGCCCGAGATCCGCGCCCAGTCGTCCGGGTTGGTGGTGTTGGGCAGGTCCTCGTTCTCGGCGAACTCGTCGACGATCGAGTCGAGCAGGTGCTGGATGCGCAGTCCGGGTTGACCGGTCTCCAGCACCGACTTGATCGCGTTCTTTTTCGCCCGGTCGACGACGTTCTGGATCATCGCCCCGGAGTTGAAGTCCTTGAAGTACATGACTTCCTTGTCACCGTTGGCGTAGGTGACCTCCAGGAACCGGTTGTCGTCGATCTCGGCGTACATCCGCTCGACGACCTTCTCGATCATCGCCCGGATGCACGCGCCCCGGTCGCCGTCGAACTCGGCCAGGTCGTCGGCGTGCACTGGCAGCGTCTCGACTAAGTACTTCGAGAAGATGTCCTGCGCCGCTTCGGCATCCGGGCGCTCGATCTTGATCTTCACGTCCAGACGTCCGGGCCGCAAAATGGCGGGGTCGATCATGTCCTCACGGTTGGAGGCGCCGATCACGATGACGTTCTCCAAGCCCTCGACACCGTCGATCTCGCTCAGCAGCTGCGGCACCACCGTGGTCTCGACGTCGGAGGAGACGCCCGTGCCACGGGTCCGGAAGATCGAGTCCATCTCGTCGAAGAACACGATCACCGGGGTGCCCTCGGACGCCTTCTCCCGGGCGCGCTGGAAGATCAGCCGGATGTGCCGCTCGGTCTCACCGACGAACTTGTTCAGCAGCTCGGGGCCCTTGATGTTGAGGAAATAGCTCTTGGCCTCGCGGGCGTCGTCGCCGCGCACCTCCGCCATCTTCTTGGCCAGCGAGTTGGCGACGGCCTTGGCGATCAGCGTCTTACCGCAGCCGGGCGGACCGTAGAGCAGCACACCCTTGGGCGGGCGCAGCGCGTACTCGCGATACAGCTCCTTGTGCAGGAACGGCAACTCGACGGCGTCGCGGATCTGCTCGATCTGTCGGGTCAGGCCACCGATGTCCTCGTAGCTGACGTCGGGCACCTCTTCCAGCACCAGGTCCTCGACCTCGGCCTTGGGGATGCGCTCGAATGCGTAACCCGCCTTGGTGTCGACCAGCAGAGAATCGCCAGGCCGCAACTTGCGCGGCCTGGTGTCGTCGTTGAGTGCGTCGGGAACTCCGTCCGGCAGATCTTCGGCCACCAGTGGCTCGGCGAGCCAGACGATTCTCTCCTCGTCGGCATGACCGACGACCAGCGCCCGGTGGCCGTCGTTGAGCACCTCGCGCAGTGTCGAGATCTCACCGACCGACTCGTAGGTCCCGGCCTCCACGACGGTCAGGGCCTCGTTGAGGCGGACGGTCTGACCCTTCCGCAGCGCTGACACGTCGATGTTCGGCGAGCATGTCAGCCGCATCTTGCGGCCCGAGGTGAACACGTCGACCGTCTCGTCGTCGTGTGCGGAAAGCAGCACGCCGTAGCCACTCGGCGGCTGACCGAGTCGATCGACTTCCTCCCGCAGCGCCAGCAGCTGCTGGCGGGCCTCTTTAAGAGTTTCCATTAATTTCGAGTTGCGGGCGGCAAGCGAGTCGATGCGCGCCTCGAGTTGATGCACATCGCGCGCGGACCGCGCGCCGCCCTGCGATTCGGTGGCCTGTTCGAGTTGTTCGCGCAGTACCGCCGCCTCGCGACGCAACTGTTCCAACTCGGCCGCATCCTCGCTGGACATGCCGGTTTCACGATTGATACCGAATGCTTCAGAACGCTCTGAGTCACCCATCTTGCGCTCCTTTCCCGCCCCGAATTGATGCGGTGGATACTCCAACGCTACCGGCCATCGGCCGTTCATGCGCGTAGTCAAATGCCGTGAAAAGTTGCGTCATTGCTCCCGCTGGTAACCTCAGCGTCGATTCGGGACCACCGAGAGGACACCCCGTGACCGCAAAAGGCCTCGCCACAGGCATCGCCGAAGTTGCGGTCATCAACACCATGTTTCCAACTGTGACTTCCATTGCACCAGTAGCGCCCGCAACTTCGGTCGCCCTCCCAGAATCAGGCATGGCCGAATAGCCCGGCCGACCCGAGTGGATGCCTCGACACCTGTCGTTAACCCTGAGCACCGCCGCCGCCGCGGCGGCCCTCGGACTCGCGTCGTGCGCACACAGCGAACCGAAGGTGCTGCCGTCGAGTAGCTCCGCGACAGCGTTGCCCACGTCCACTCCGTTGATCGTCACCGCTCCTCCGACTGCTCCCCTGCCCGTCCCCGAGGCGTTGGTAGGGGTATTGAACCGCCTTGTCGACCCGAATATTCCAGCCGTTAACAAGGTGGACCTCATCGAGGGCGCGACCCCGGGAACCCCGGCCACGCTGGACAAGTTCATCAACGCACTGCGGGACAACGGATACCTGCCGATGTCGTTCGTGGCGAACAACGTTGCGTGGTCGGACAAGAACCCCGCCAACGTCGTCGCCACCGTCACCGTCAACACCGCCAAGGGAAACAACGGCGTGTTCACCTTCCCGATGGAGTTCGCGCCCTTCCAGGGTGGCTGGCAGCTGTCCCGGCACACCGCGGAAATGCTGCTCGCGCTGAGCAACTCGCGGGCACCGGAATCGAGCCCCACCGCCAGCCCGGCCGTGCCCCTGCCCCCACCAGCCACCCC
>NZ_LQPT01000043.1 GCF_002102355.1 Mycobacterium sherrisii
GGTCAAGTCCAGGGACGTGGTGTACGAGGCCGTCGGGTGATTCTTCGACTTGATGGTTTAGGCGGTCAGTGCCGCTGGGGTGGCCTCCTGTTCTGTCGGAGTGTCGTTGGTGGTGCGTGATTTGCTGAGGACGTCGAGGCCGAGGTAGCGCCGCGATTCGGCCCATTCGTCGTGTTGTTCCGCCAATATCGCGCCGACGAGGCGGATCAGCGCGTCGCGGTCGGGAAAGATGCCGACGACGTCGGTGCGGCGACGGATCTCTTTGTTGAGACGCTCCTGGGGGTTGTTCGACCAGATTTGGCGCCAGATCTGTTTGGGGAACGCGGTGAACGCCAACAGATCAGTGCGGTTGGCTTGGAGGTGGGCGGCGACCTTGGGCAGCTTGTCGGCCAGCGCATCGATGATCCGATCGTATTGTGCAGCAACGGATTGCGCGTCGGGTTGGTCGAAGACCGAATGTAACAGCGTGCGTACCCACGGCCACGACGCCTTGGGGGTAATGGCCATTAGGTTGGTCGTGTAGTGCGTGCGGCAGCGCTGCCAGGTCGCCCCGGGCAGGGTAGCCCCTACTGCGCCCACCAGCCCGGCGTGGGCGTCGCTGGTGACCAACTTGACCCCGGACAGGCCGCGGGCGGTCAGGGACCGCCAGAACGTCAGCCAGCCCGCGCCGTCCTCGGCGGTGCTGACGTCGATGCCCAGGATCTCGCGGTACCCCTCGGCGTTCACGCCCGTGGCGATCAGCGCGTGCACGTTGACCACCCGACCTTGCTCGCGGACCTTGAGCACCAGGGCATCAGCGGCGACGAACGTGTACGGGCCGGCGTCCAGCGGGCGGGTCCGGAACGCTTCCACGGCGGTGTCGAGTTCCTTGGCCATCACCGACACCTGCGACTTCGACAGCGACGTGATGCCCAGCGTCTCGACGAGCTTGTCCATCCGCCGCGTCGACACGCCCAGCAGATAGCAGGTGGCCACCACCGTCGTCAGCGCCCGCTCGGCGCGCTTGCGGCGTTCCAGCAGCCAGTCCGGGAAGTAGGAGCCGTGCCGCAGCTTGGGGATCGCCAGATCCAACGAGCCTGCGCGGGTGTCGAACTGGCGTTGTCGATAACCGTTGCGCTGATTGACCCGCTCGGCGCTGCGCTGGCCGTACCCGGCACCGCACAACGCATCGGCTTCCGCGCCCAACAGAGTGTGGATGAACGTCGCCAACAACTCACGCAGCACGTCAGGGTGGCAAGTAGTGAGTCGTTCAGCCAACACGGTAGGCAGGTCGATATCGTGGGCACTGGTCATCGCGTTGATTCCTTTGCTCGAGTGACTTTGACGGGTCTCTCGAAGAATCACGCGATGACCTCCAATCACTCGGCTACGACACGCCGGTACCGCTGATCAGGTCCGACTCGTACACCACTCTGCTGGACGCAACC
>NZ_LQPT01000044.1 GCF_002102355.1 Mycobacterium sherrisii
GTGCCATGGTGACATCCTTCCAGCCCGCCCACGTTGGGCAAGCCATCTCAGTTGTCACCTATCCGTGCAGCAGACCCACTCGCCACCGGCGTCACCAATGTCATGGCCTCATACAACTAACTACATGCGCAGCCTCCTAGTCGAGCACGGCGCCCTTCCGTCACGTGACGAGAGGCTAGCCAGGTTCCAGGCCTGGGCCATCACCGCTCAGCAGCGGATCACCACCGACGAACACCGAAAAGTAATCGCCCGCTTCATCCGATGGGGGCTCGAGAAGCGACTCCGATCAATGAACCCCGTGACCGACTCGGCATTCCTCGGCGCCAAGCAGACGGTCACCGTCACGATCGAGTTCTGCAATTGGTTGGCAGCCGAGCACGACACCACCGTCGAACGGGTAACTCAGGCTCATATTGACCTGTGGCAGTCAACCGGACCCACTACGCGCGAACACATCCTGCGTTTCATCCGATGGGCCATCAAAACCAAGCTCATCGCTTCGGACCTCGAGGTGACCCCTCATCGCCGCGGCACCGCGCCCAGGATGTCGACCGCACAGCAGAACGCCGTCATCGAACAAGTTGTACACCAGCAGACGCTTCACCCACGCGACCGATTCGCCGCGATCCTGATGATCATCTTCGCTCAACATGCCGAAGACGTTGCGGCCCTGACCTGGAGACAGGTAAGGATCACCGCCGACATGGTGACGGTCGACCTGGCCGGCCTTCCGATAGATCTACCGTCGCCTCTCGACGAACCCGTGCGCACGCTGGCCGCAAGCAACTACAACAGTCAAACCGCGGCGCATCCCAACTCGCCCTGGGTATTTCGCGGCTACCGCCCCGGCATGCACATCACGCCGTCGACCCTGCGGAACCACCTACGACCCGTCTTGGCTGCCCTCGAAGCGCGCCTGGGCACCCTCAACGAACTGACGCAAACGACGCCGATCGCGATCCTCGCCGAGACTTTGGGCTACAGCCCACAGACGTTGGAAGCTCACGCCCGTGCGTCAGCATCGACGTATGCGCGGTACGTCGCGACCAGACTCGATTGAAGCTTAGGCAAAACGTCGATGGATTGGAGGTTCTGAATTGCCATGAGGCTTAAAGGGATATCGATTCGCAACTATAAGGGCATTGCGCACGCAAACCTGCAGGATCTGGACAACGAGCCTGTAGTCACCATTAGTGGACGAAATGGAACGGGAAAATCACTTCTCCTCGAGGCGGTTGTCGGAGTCTGGACAGAGCGGTATCCGATGGCACAACGAGTCGGGCCTTGGTCTGACCAAGCAACCGTCGAAGTCGAAGTCGGTCTAACTGACGACGAATGGGCAGTAGTAAATGACTGGCACATCCGGTTTAACGGCGGCGAAGTGCAACGTGGGCCACTTGTATATTCCAAGACCGGAATAAGAGCGGGTGGCGATCGCATCGATCGAGATTCGCCTGCTGTGCAAATCCTGCGGAACCGCGAGTTTCAGCGTCAGAACCCCTTCAGCGTCGTCGACCTACTACCAGCAAACAGGCTGGTGCCCAATACACAATCTCCGTCGGTCGATCTCGCCATGCTTAGTCACGAGCGAGTTGATCAGGAGCGAATCCAAATGCTTGACCAATTCATCAACCAGCGGGCACCTATGTCTTTGCCGAGTGTGGGGAGCTACCTCGTGACACTCGATTACCAGAACTTCCTGGCGACCCGGCAAAACCTTGATGTGACCGACGATTATCAGGTGCTGCAGGCGGCATTCGACTCTGCAACTGGAAAATCGTTATTGCTTCCTCAATACGATCCCTCGCGAGGCAGCAACATCGAAATCCAGATCCCTTCGGGCCACAAACATTCACTCGGTGACCTCAGTAGTGGCGAGCAGGAAATGCTCGCAATGATGTATTTTGTGCGGCGCCTGTCCGCGTCCGGGGGCATATTGTGCATCGACGAGCCGGAGCAGCATCTACATCCCACGTTACAAGCAGCGCTGTTCGAGGCGATGAAGGGCCTCGCAAATCGCTCGCAAGTCCTAGTAGTGAGCCACTCGGTTAATCTGATCGCCGCATCTCCACTCGAGGGCTTGGTCCAAGTGGAAGCTCCCACAGACGAGAATGTCAACCAGGTCAGCCGCTTGCGCGACAACCCAGCGAGGATTGACCTCATCGCAGCACTAGGCATAACTCCAGCCGACGTCTTCCAGAGCGACATGTTACTAGTCGTTGAGGGCGAAACCGATGCGCAATGGCTGCGAGCACTATTCCCAGTAGAACTCGGCCGCACACACATTGTCATTGCCGGAAACGCACTTCAAGTGATGGATCGGCACTCAGCACTCGAATCGATTCCCGCCGGCTTGCCCTGGCTCTGTCTACGAGACCGAGATCTGATGAGTGATGAAGAACGCGATTCGCTGATGCAACAGCACGCCAGGCTGTACGTGTGGCCGAGACGCGCAATCGAGTCGATGTTTCTCGAGACACAGCTGATTGGATCGGTCTGCAGATCCGTTGGATTAGCCCACACAGACGTCGAGATTGAACAATGGTTGCGCGAGGACGCGGCACTCTTAAAACAAGATGTATTGGAAAAGCTAGTCCGAGATGAGTTAACAAGGCGAGTGCCGCCGCCGGCTGAAAGAACTGATGCCGACCGGTTCACAAGGATTGCCGACTACTTGAAGGACTATGCGCAGGTCAACCTGGACCGCGCCGCGTCGCTCAACAGCATTCTGGCCGACATGGAAAGTGCATTAGACCAGCGGTGGGATAACGATTGGCCACTACTTGCGGATCCGAAGCCTCTACTCGCCAGACTATCGAACCGGATCGATGCCTTTCGAAATCCCGCCAAGCTGATGTCAGCGCTCGTAGCCCGCGCAAAGGACCACCCATCCGAACGTCCAATCGGTTTGGAGGAGTTCCGCAGTCGTCTTGCCGCGACTATCCAAGGAGGGTGAGCACTGTTAACTGTAAATCAGAACATGAGCTCGAGCCTCTTGAACACCCACCGTTATCCGAGAGCTACTGCGGGTTACGTTGCTTGACAATGTATTCATCGCCGCGATGCCCTCGATGCGAGCGAGCGGGACACGGCTTTGCCCCGAACTTGAAACGACGACACTGGCGACTCACGCATCACTTCAGATTCGCCGTGCGCGAATTGGCTTGTGCATTTACCCGGGGAGTCAAGACGTCTCCGTGGCACATCGGTGCCGTAGGGCCTCACGTCAGTTTCGGCCTCGTCCAACACCGGCTTAGCTGAATAGCTGGAAAACCGATTCTGATACGCATACCGGCTTGCCCCCGTGTTCTGGTTCGAAGATTAGATCGACCACGACGCGCGCACCGTCAACGCAAACGCATCCGCAGCGACGTCCAGGCCGCCATAGAACGCGTGCTCGCCGGGCTTAGACGCGGTTACACCCCATAGCTCTCCCCTACGAATCACAGCAGCAGCAACTCGCACCTGTCGAGCACGCACCGTTACCAGTTAACTGTTGGCACTGTTCCCGACGTCTACAGTCTCGAACGAGCCGCTGCGGTGGTTGTGCAGAAGCCGAGGGTGGCCCATCTTTCAATCACTAGAGAATGATTCGGGTGTTAGGTGAAATCTTGAGCGACGCCCGACTGCCCGGCACCATAGCCGGCAGCGCCAATTGCCCCACCCTGCGGGCTGGGGCGCCCGTAATAGGTCACAGTGACGAATTACCTTGGGGCGCCAGACTTTTGCATTGGCCAGCGCACTGGTCGCGAACATCGGGGCAACAAGCAAGAACCACCGTTGCAGGAAGGATCCTGAGTCAGCCTGGTCACATTATGATAGGTAGACGCGCACTGCTTGATGGGCGCCTCACAGCGGCGCGGTTGTCAAGACCGCGGCGCACACTGCCGACACGAGCACCAGCGCCACCCAGTCAGCCCGTTGCGGCCGCGACGGAACAGCCGAGATCTGGCCAGTGCCGCCGCGCGCGGTGATGGCATCGCCCATCTCGTCGGCTCGCCTAAGCGTCACGGTGATGATCGCAACGACCAAGTCGATCACCTCCGACGCCAATCGCCGGATACCAGCCCCGCGCTTCGGCCCTACGTCTTTGGGTCGCAACCTCCTGGCGGCGTGGAGGACCCGGAATTCGTCGATCAGCATCGGGAAGGTCCGCAGTGCGAGCGCCAGCGCGACCGACCAGTCGTCGATCGGGATCCGCAGTGCTCGCAGCGGGCGGCCCAAAGTGGCCACCGCCGGCGCGATGTCCGCGACGTGGGTAGTCCACGACACCAGCGCGACCATCCCCAGCAGCACGATCGATAGCGCGGTGAAGCGCAGGAATTCCAACAGGCCGCCGAGGTGGAGCGTGACCACGCCCGCCTGGATCTGCGGACCGCCACCGGCCAAAGCCGCAGTGGCACCGCCGATAACCAGCACGATCCACAACCCGCGCGGCGGTGAGGGCAGCACACCCCGGGGAATACGCGCGACCCGCGTTCCCACCAGCACAAGTACGGCCGCCAGCCCGATCGCCAGCCATCCCGGGCTCAGGGTCAACAACATCGACATAATAAAAGCGACAAGCAGTTTGGTGCCCGCCCACAGCTGGTGAATGGCCGAATGCCCGGGTACCGGCCGCAGTAGCACCACGGGGCGAGACGGGCGGTGGACCGGTGTCGGCACCGCGGCGATCGCCAACAACCCGGTTCCGTCGACGCTTTCCAGGCCAGGAGCCGACGCGGGGTCCAATCGGCCGGCGCACAGGTGCAGGGTGCGCGGACACAGCTCCTCAAGCCCAGCGAAGTCATGCGAAATGACAATTACGGTCAGACCGGTTTCACGTCGCCGGTCAGCGAGTAGCCGCACCAGACCCCGGGCGCTAGCCGCGTCCAGTCCCGCGAGTGGCTCATCGAGGATCAATACGCGCGGTGAGTGCGCCAACAATCCGGCCAGAACCACGCGGCGCATCTGGCCGCCGCTGAGCTGGTCGATACGCCGGTTCGCGAGCGCGGGATCCAGGCCGACGGCGGCCAGCGCCGCGGCCACCCGGGTGTGGTCGTCGGGCGAAAAGCCGCCCGCCGAGGCCACTTCCAAATCGACACGACCGCGCATCAACTGCAGTCGCGCCGCCTGAAATTGCAGCGCCACTGCGCCAACCCGCTCGCAGGCCGGCCGCCCGTCGAGCAGACAGGTGCCGGCGGTCGGCGTGGTCAACCCAGCCATGATCCACGCCAGTGTCGACTTACCCGAGCCGTTGTCGCCGTGGATCAAAAGCCCGTCGCCCTCGTGCACCACAAAACTGATATCGCGAAGCGCGATCTGCGCCCAGGGGGTGCCGCTGGCATATTCGTGACGAACACCGGCGAGCTCAAGCACCGGGGCGCCGGATCGGTGGACCATCGCAGCCGTCGGCGCCGGCGCAGAGGGGGTCTCGACCATCACGGTGTTGTCCAGCGAATCGCTGAGATGGATTGTGCGGTCCGCGTGCTGAGCCTCGTTGTGGTAGTGGGTGATGTGTACTACGGCGGTTTGGTAGCGGGCGGTCAGACTGGAGAGCACGGCCAGTAGTGCGTCGCGGCCCTGCTGGTCGACCATGCTGGTGACTTCGTCGGCGATCAGCAGCGCCGGTTCCCGCGCCAGTGCCGCAGCCACGGCCAGGCGCTGCAGTTCGCCGCCGGATAGGCTGCCGGTGTCGCGTTCGGCGAACCCGTACAGCCCGACTTCACCGAGCAGTCGGTCGATGTCGGTCGTCTTGTTCGGTGGGAGCCCCCAGACCACGTCGTCGGCGACTCGTATTCCCAGCACCTGACTTTCCGGGTGTTGCATGACGACGGCGGTGCCACCGAGTTGTCCAAGGCCCACCGCGCCGGGGCGTTCGATGCTGCCCGACGTCGGTTCCCGGCCGGCCAGGATCAGCATCAAAGTGGTTTTTCCCGCGCCGTTGGCGCCGGTGACCGCGACATATTCGGCCGACCGCACGTCAAGGCTGACAGGACGCAGCGCATCATGGTCGGCGTCTGGATAGCGCAGGCACACCTCGTCCAGCCGCATCGGGACGGGCTGAATCGGCCCGATGTCCGCGGTCGCGTCGAGTTTGTGTCGATCGCCTATACCGCCGAGGCGCTCCAGCACCCAGCAAAGTGCCCACCAACCGATCAGCGAAGCCCCCATCGTCGCGACGACGGAGTATCCAAGGACCAGCCACTGCCAGTAAGCTAGTACCTCGATGAACAATGTCTGGAAACCCTGCGCGGCCGCGCGCAGGTGCGGCACCCGGGTCAGGACCGTCACGCCGCCATCCAGGGCGGCGCTCATCGCCTGAAACATCAGCTCCCGCAACCGCGCAAGAACGGTCAACGCGATTACTGCCACTGCGCCGATGACGACGCCGGCGACGAAGGACACCGCGATCACGGTCGGCATGCCGCGGTGGCGGCGTTTCACGAATCCGCCCAGCCCGCCGACATGCGCGCACAGCGCGACCGCCCCCACACCGCTCACACCGACCACCAGGAAGCCGATCACCGCAGCAGCGACGGTCGCCGCGACCAGAACCCGGATTCGGTAGCGGTACGCCAACAGCCCCATCGGCACCGCGCCCAGCAGCCCCAGCGCCCCCACGTGCGGAAGAACGACCGCGATGATCGCGGTCGCGGCGGACAGCGCACCCATCACCGACGCATGCGCCAACTCGCCAGGTCGCAGCGATCGAGCCGGGCCACCCACGCCTGCCGTTAGCCCATGCCGTTGGTCAGCATCGACGCACGTCCAAACCATATGCCGCGTCACTTGATTGAGACCGCAACGTGTGCGTTGCCTGCGGACAAACAACCGAACTTAACCATAGTGCCAGGGTATAGACGGGCCGCTGAGAAGCCGCTGAGAAGGGCCGCTGACCCCGAAGAGCCTCACACGCCGGTCCCGCGGCATTCGGGTTAGCTTCCCTACGAACAAGATTCGTGAAGATTGTTGCCCCCAGGGGCTGCGATACGGGTCGTCTCGCGCGGCGATGGCGTGGCGTCGCTGACCCAGGTCGGGGCCGCGACGCAGCTCGACGTCGCGGCGCCGCCAGCGCAGCATGGCAGCCGCAGCCGACACGGCATCGGCCGGCGGCTGGGCGGCCCAGGCTCTAGTGAGCGCTTGCAGGTTCGCTGCGGCGCGCCACTGCGCGACCGTGGCGGCGTCCAGGGTGGTCTTCGGGGCGCGCGGATCGTCGATCGGCCCGCGCGTCGATAGCCAGGACACCAGCGGGCGCTGCAGCGCCCGGGTGGCGGCACGGATTCCGTCGGCACGGGTAAACGCGTCGTCGAGTGCTCAAGGCACAATGAGCCGCCCGGTGCGTGCGGTCTGAGCGACCGCGCTTGCCTTCAGCTCAGCTGGAATGCGCAGTGCCCCCGTGGATCTGCACGTGCCACAATGATTCCCTCAGGGATACGTCGCCAGCCTAGGTGGACCGCCACCGTCGTACCCGTGCGCCGGACGTCGGGATCGGGGCAAGGTGGCTGCGATGCTGGTCCAAGGCATTGCCGGGATTGAGATCACGGAAAGTTGGTTCAAATTCCCACACAAGCGGCCGCCCGCCGTAGGCTGCGTTCGTGCCACGCAGTCCTGAACCCGCTCGGCAGAAGCTACTCGACGCCGCCCTCGAGCTGTTTGCTGAGCGCGGTATCGCCGCGACCAGCCTGCGCGAAATCAGAATCGCGGCCGGCCAGAACAACACAGCCGCGGTGCAGCACCATTTCGGCGATAAGGATGGACTGCTGCATGCGCTGCTAGAGCGCGAGCTTCCGGCCCTTGTCATGCGGCGCAAGGAGCTTCTGGTGTGCGCTGACGACGCATGGTCAATCGCAGCGGTGTTCGTCTTGCCCTTTGCCGAAATGGCAACCGGGTCGGCGCACCAGCGCAGCGCCGTCCGATTTTTCAGCCAGCTCTTCAATGATCTATCAATGACGTTTGACGAGATCGTGGGCCTGATCGGTGACACTCTGCAGGCCGACGCTTACCAGCTGCTGCAGACCCACTTGCCGCAGCTCCCGAGCAACATTCTGAACGAACGAGTTGCTGTGGCCACCAACAGCTTTCTTCACGCCGCGGCGTTGCGTGCTTCCCCGAAGCGTCGCGACCATCTCGTAGACGACGCCACATTCCGCCGCAACCTGGTTGATATGTTCCTTGGAGCTGTCTCCCTTGCGATTTAGTAATTCATGTTGTTTACTACGGGTACCGCGACGATCCCGTAGGAGACAACAATGGTGCTTGAGAGCTACGCCGTCATCGATGTCGACACGCATATCACCGAACCGCCCGACGTCTGGACTGCCCGGATGCCGTCCAAGTACGGAGATCAGATCCCCCACATCGAGCGCATCGATGGGTGGGACATGTGGGTCATCAACGGGGAACCGTTCGCGCGGCCCGGCAATACCGCAATGGCCGGATATGACGGCACGCTGCCCGACGGCCCGGCGACGTATGCCGACATGCATCCTGCCGCCTGGGATCCCACGGCGCGGGTGGCCTTCATGGATGAGCAGAACATTCGTGCGCATGTGCTGTACCCCAACCTGGGTGGCTTCGGAGCGGCGGCCTGGCTGGAGCGAGGCGACCCTGAGTTCGCCCTGGATTGCGTAAAGGCTTTCAACGACTTTCAAACCGATTTCGCCTCGGTGGCCCCCGACCGACTGTTGCCGATCGTGTCCGTTCCATTCTGGGACATCGACGCCTCGGTAGCCGAGGTCGAGCGAGCCCTAAACAATGGTCACCGCGGGGTGAACTTCTGCAACGACCCGCGAGTCCATGGTCAACCTGCGTTGTGGGACCGTCACTGGGACCCGGTTTGGAGCATCGCGCGCGACGCCGAGGTCCCCGTCAACTTTCACATCGGCGGCGGCCGCATCGCCGAGCAAATCCTTAACGGAGTGGAAATGGGCTTCCGGGCCAACTTCTCCCGGATGTCGTCGTTGCTGTGGGCCGACAATATGCGCTGTATCTCAGACCTCATCCACGGTGGTGTGTGCCAGCGCTTCCCCGACGTGAAGTTCGTGTCGGTTGAAAGTGGCGTCGGCATGATTCCCGCCGCATTGGAAGCTTTCGATTGGCAGTGGCGCAACGGTGGAGTGATCGACGAGCACCCGGAATATGACTTGCTGCCATCTGAGTACTTTCGACGTCAGATCTTCGGCTGCTTTTGGTACGAGCAAGCTGTGCTGATTCCCGCGCTGCTGGCGTACCCGGAAAACATGTTGTTCGAGACCGACTTCCCCCACCCGACCTGTCAGCACCCTGGACCCAAGACGCCGGCCACCGGACCCGCGCAATACGTCACCGAATCAATGGCGTCCCTTCCGGACCACATCTTGCGAAAGGTGCTGTCCGACAACGCCGCGAAGCTCTACAAGATCGCGTTATGAGCATCAGTGACCAGCTGACCGACTGGTTGAGCGATGAGCTTGCCACAACGGTCAAGGTGGAAAACCTACGCCGTACTGCCGTCGGATTCTCCCGGGAGAATTGGCTGTTCGACGCAATCTGGGACGGTATCGTGCACCGGCTGATCGCCCGACGAGATCCGTCTGGCAGCGTGCTCAGCACTGACCGGCGGATCGAACGCGCCGTGCTGGAGGCCTTGCGGCACACCGATGTACCCGCTCCCGCCCTGCGCTGGGCCGACCCAGACGGCAACCGCTTGGGTCGGCCGGCCTTAATCATGGATTTGTCGCCCGGGCGGTGCGATGGTTTTGTCCTCAATGGGAATGCGCCACTGACTGAGCGCCTGACGATTGCGCACCGGATCTACGATCGACTCGCCGATATCCACCGCGTCGACTGGCGCGCCATAGGATTGGGCCGTCACCTCGCGAACCCCGGAAATCAGGCAGCGGCCGCGGCGTTGGACCACTGGGAGGCTGAGCTCGAGAAGGTCAAATTCGAGCCCGAACCCGAACTGGCATTTGTGCTTTCCTGGTTGCGCGACACAGTGCCCGGCAACGAGGCAGTGACCCTGGTGCATGGCGACTTCAAACCCGGCAATGTCCTGCTCGAAGACGGGGACGTCACCGCCGTCCTCGACTGGGAGACCGCACACCTGGGTGATCCCCATGAAGACCTCGGCTGGATCACCAACCCACTGCGGGCCTATGAACACACCATCGCCGGCTCCTGGGAGCCAAATGACTTGTTGCAGCGGTGGTCTCAGCAGACCGGCATCGTGGTCAATCTGGACCGGGTGCAGTGGTGGAGGGTACTGGCTAATGTGAAGCTCATGGTCATCGTGCTGACGGGCCACCACTCATTCCTGCAACAGCGTTCAGACCGCATTTTCCCCAACCCGGTTCCGATGTATGCGCTTCTCCTCGACCAGATCGGTGCGTGATGCGGCCGACTGTCTCCGAACAACTCGCTGGTGTCGCCGCAATCCTGACCGGCGTCATCGCGGAGCGACTTGACGACGCTTACGCACGCGACGTTCTGCTGGGCGCCGCCAGCACTCTGAAGACACTGTCCGAGACCTGGCACGCCATTCCCGAATTCCTCAGGTGGGACAGCCTGCGAACCGCTGCCATCCTCGAACTTGTCGGACAAGCCGTGCCCCCGCATCCCCTCGATTGGTCTGACATCCGCGCGCTGGAGCAGCATCACCTCGAGGTCAGGGAACGGCTGGAGCAATCGATACCGATCATTGTCAAAAGTACTGCAGGGCGGCTGGCGACGGCCGCCTACTTCCGGGAACGGGTTGAGCGCTTCAGTTGCGTTGGCCACGAGAAGTTTTAGTTGAGGAGTTGACTTGCTGACCGCGCTTGATGATTCCCCATGGCATCAGATACCGGCCACCTTCGATCATGTTGGCACCAGCGACCCCCGGTTCTTCGACCGCTTCTGGTTTGCTGCCGCCGACCCCACCACGGGGCGGGCATTACAGTTCACCATCGCGGTGTACCAAAACATGAATGTCGTCGACAGCGGCTTCGTCGTCATCGACAACAGCACCCAGTACAACGTGCGCGCATCCCGACAGTTGCGACCAAGCTACGAATTCGCCTGCGGCCCAATGCGGGTCAATGTGGTCCGACCGATGCAACACCTTCATTTGAGCATTCAACCCAACGACGGCCAAGTCTGCGGCGAGCTGGACTGGATCGCGGAGCTACCCGCCCAAGAAGAACTCCCCCACTTCAATCGGGTCAATGGCCGCATCGTCGAGGACTACCTTCGTTACGACCAAACCGGCTCGGTCAGCGGCTGGCTGAACATCGACGGAAAACGCGACCGGATCGACTCCTGGTGGGCATGCCGCGACCACTCGTGGGGTGTGCGCTCGCGGATCGGCATCGCCGAACCGGTCACCGGCCCCAGCCTCACTCCCCACGGGTTTGGGTTTGCGTTCCTGTTCTTTTCAACCGATACTCACGGTGGTCACATCCAAATCAGCCAACTTGACTACAGCACCGACATCACCACAGAGATACTCGAAAAGGACAGCGGGGCAAGACTTTCAGCCGAAGCGCTAGCCATTGACGCCACCTTCGTCGACGATGGACGACCGCGGCGCTTTGACCATGTCCGATTCGACATGACGACCAGCAGCGGAGACCCGCTGACCGTCGACGCCACCGCAGCTGGCCCGGCCGTCGCGATGCAAGGCCTCGGCTACGGCGGCTACAACGATGGGCACGGCCACGGCATCTACCGCGGTACCGAGCACCTCGAGGTTGACTCCTATGACGTCTCCCACCCCACCGACATCGTCCTGCCTGACGGAACAACCACGCGGCCCATCCACCGAATCCAGCCGGTGCACATCGTCATGCAATGTCCTGGCGCAACGAGCCGCGGCACCGGCAGTCTCACCTTCATCGCGGAACTTGACACCGATCCCGACGGGCACCTCCGCCTGACCAACAACCCCCACGCGCATCCACGCCACCAACTCGGCGCCAGGCGCTGATTGTGTTGAGAGGGAAAGGCATATGTTAGCTAAGGAGGGGCTCACCCCCGATAAGCCACCGTTGGTCTTGCTGCACGGGTTGGGCATGACAGCCGAAAGCGCCTGGCAGGAGGTAGTTCCCCTGGTGTCCCCGTACCACCGGGTGTTCACGCCGAATGCGCTTGGCCACCCTGGCGGGCCACCGGCTTGGCGTCGGCCGGTCACGATCGGTGATGTGGTCCACGCGGCGCAGGAGTATTTCGACCAAAAGGGACTTGATCGGCCACACCTCGCCGGCAATTCACTAGGCGGATACGTGGCGATCGAATTGGCGCGCCGCGGCCGAGCGGCAACCGTCTGTGCGCTTTCGCCCGCCGGCTTCTGGACCGCCGGCGACGGTCAACAACCACAGTTGATGAAGAAGTTCAAAACAGCCCGAACGATGGCTCGCCTCACGCGAACAATCAACCCCTTGATGTTCAGGTCAGCAAGATTGCGTCGGCTCACGATGCGCGACACCGCCCGCCACGGTCATCGCCTTGCGCCTGCGCGAGCCCTCAACATGTGCACCGACTTTCTTGCGTCGCCAGCGATTATCGACATCATTGACGGGAGTTGGGAGATTGCACCATTGGACCCACTCCCCTGTCCGATAACCATCGGCTGGTCGGAATTGGATGCGACGCTCCCCCCGGACAGCTATGTGGATCAAGCGCGAAAACGCCTGCCGCGGGCCGTGTTCGAAATCCTCCCCGGTGTTGGCCACGTGCCGATGTTTGATGACCCGCAGCTCGTCGCCCGGATGATCCTCACTGCAACCGGAGCAGACTCGAACCGCAAGTAGACCGAACGGCACGGCAGACCTGAGTACCTGCCTGGGTCTAGGGCCTGAATGAGGTGCAGAGGTAGTTGTCGGCGAACGCGTCACCGCTTCGCTGGTCGCCGCGCAGGGTCAGCCCGCTGGCGGCAAATAGGTCCGACATCGAAGCTGTTGTGCTCGTCCAGCCCTGCCGTCGCAGATATCGGGCTAGATCACTCCGGTCATCTTGATATGCAAGCCCTTTCATATCGATGTTGAGGCCGAAGCTTTGCCATTGCTCGGCAATGTGGCGCGCTCGGTTCCGGACCTGCTCCGAGGCGGTGTCGTCGACGTCGACGAACACCACGGTACCGACATTGGCGGCCGTGTCGCTCAGAGCGGTCATGTTGCGGACCCTGAACACTTCCGCTGCCAGGCGGCTACCGTTTGCGCTGAGCGCCGTGATGGTATCCAGGAGCCGATCCTGGGCACCCGATGGCAGGTAGGCTAGCAGTCCCTCGGCAACCCATGCCGTCGGTTGAGCAACGTTGAAACCTGCTTGCCGCAGGGCCGCATCCCAGGCCTTCCGCAAATCGATACCTACATAGCGGATCTGGATAGACGTTGCGATTCCTAGATTTGACAGAGTGGCGTCCTTGAAGGCAACGACCCTTGGCTGATCGATGTCGAACAGCATGGTGTCCTTCGGCAAGGCCAGTCGATAGCCGCGAGTGTCCAGACCAGACGCGAGCAACACCACCTGACGGATGCCCGCCGCACACGCATCTAGGAGAAAGTCGTCAAAATAGCGGGTACGAACCGCCAACGCGTTAGTCATCGGTTGCCATCCCAGCCCCGCGTCGTCGCTTTCACTCGGCAGTTGCCGTGCTGCCCACCGAGTGAAGAAGTCGATGCCGACGGCCCGCACCAAAGGCTCGGCGAGATAGTCGTTGATGATGGCGCCCGGCGCATTAGTGGCAGCAGCCCGAGCGGCGGCCGTCATGGTGGCAGTGACCCCCACACTCGACGACAGATCCCAGTCGTCATTGTCCCACCGTTGCAACGTCTCCCCCTTCTTAGTTCCGGATCGACCCCATGACATTCAGTTGAACAGTCTTGTGGCACCTAACAGCGGCGGCGATAACCCGCATACAGTATTTATTGGCGCGTCACTCAAAGGAACCAACGTTCACGTGATCGTCAGCGGTGCCGCTGGCAGATCACCTGTACCACAGTGTAATTGGTATCATCGCGAGGGTGGGTTAGCACCGTTAAGCGTACCCAATCATGCAAAGACTAGGACCCACTTTGGCACCGAACCTAAATCTCGCGGCGACCAAGCTGCTTACGCTGATGAGCGGGGCCTGGATGACACAGGCCCTCACCGTGGCCGCCGATCTGCGTCTGGCCGACCATCTCGCCGACGGGATAAGCATCTGACCGGACCCTGTGAACTGGTCCACGGCGAACGAGAGTCGTTCATTGGTGGGTACAGGTGGCGGCGTAGCGGGCTG
>NZ_LQPT01000045.1 GCF_002102355.1 Mycobacterium sherrisii
CCCCCAGCCCCTCCCCCACCCCGCCGCAACAACCGCAGACGCCGACTGGCAACCAGCCCCAGTCCACTGCCGAGATTGCTGCTGCCGCCAAAGACGCTGCGGCGCAAGCGAAGTCAACCGTAGAGCGCGCCAACGACCCGGTCCCGGCCGACCTCTCGCGGTCGATCGCCGCGCAGTCGGCGCTCCCGGTGACGGTGGCAGTCGCGCTGAGTCTGCTTGCGATCCTGCTGATCCGCCAACTGAGGCGGCACTGATGGGCGTCGCATTCACCGCCACTGCCGACCTCGTCGACGACATCGGCGCCGGCGTCCGCAGCTGCGACATTCAGTTCCGCCAGTTCGGCGGACGCACCGAGTTCGCCGGGCCGATCAGCACCGTGCGCTGCTTTCAGGACAATGCCCTACTGAAATCCGTGCTGTCACAACCCAACGAGGGTGGGGTGCTGGTGGTAGACGGCGGCGGCTCGTTACACACCGCGCTGGTGGGCGACCGCATCGCCGAACTCGCCCGTTCCAATGGCTGGGCCGGATTGATCGTCAACGGCGCGGTACGTGACGCGGCCGCGCTGCGCGGCCTAAAGATCGGCATCAAGGCGTTGGGCACCAATCCCCGCAAAAGCACCAAAACCGGTGCCGGCGAACGTGATATCGAGATCAGCCTCGGCGGAGTGACGTTCGTGCCGGGTCAGATCGCCTACAGCGACGACGACGGCATAGTGGTCGTGTAGCGCCTGGCTGATCAGGCCGCGACGCGCGCCCGTTTCTTCGAGAACCGCAGATTTTCGTCGGCGACCTTGCCGCGTCGGATCATGCGCATGTCGAAGAAGTAATTCTGCTTGAGCCGCCACGGCGCCCGCGATCCCGACTTGGGGAGCAGGTGCATGGACCGCTGGAAGTAACCGGGGTTGAAGTCCATGAACGGTTGCTCGTCGACGTCCTCGCCCGGATGTTGGGGTTCGACAATGTCAAAACCCTTGTCGTCCATGTAATTCAACAGTCGGCAGACGAACTCGGAGACCAGATCGGCCTTCAGTGTCCAGGATGCGTTGGTGTAACCGAAGGTGATCGCGAAGTTAGGCACCCCGGAGAACATCAGGCCCTTGTAGGTCATCAACGACGTCAGGTCGAAGGGCTGGCCGTTTCGGGTCGGCTGCACCCCGCCGAGTAATTGCATGTTCAAACCCGTTGCGGTGATGATGATGTCGGCCTGCAAATGCGCACCGGAGTCGAGCTCGATCCCGGTCTTGGTGAACCGGTCGATCGTGTCGGTGACGACGTCTGCCTTCCCGTGCCGGATGGTCCGGAAGAAGTCGCCGTCGGGCGCCAGACATAACCGCTGATCCCACACGTTGTAGCGGGGACCGAAGTGCTTCTCGACGTCGTAGCCCTCCGGCAGCCGTCGCCTTGCCATCGTCATCAGCAGATTGCGCATGTACGCCGGCCGTTTCCGGGCGAGCTGGTACTGGAAGGTGCTGAACGCGATGGCCTTCCAGCGGTTGGCCACGTGCGCAAGACGTTCCGGCAGCAGCCGGTTGGTCCGCGCGGCGAACGGATCCACCCCGGGCAGCGATCCAATGTAGGTGGGCGAGCGCTGCAGCATCGTGACGTGGCCGGAGCCCGAATTCACCAGCGCCGGAATCAAAGTGATCGCGGTGGCTCCGGAGCCGATCACGACGATCTTCTTGCCCGCGTAGTCGAGGTCCTCGGGCCAGTGCTGCGGATGGACGATGGTGCCCTCGAAGTCGTCGGCGCCGGGGAAGGTAGGCGAGTAGCCCTCGTCGTAGTTGTAGTAGCCGGTGCACGCGAACAAGAAGGAGCACGTGATCTCGCGCTGCTGGCCGTCGTGTTCGACGGTGAGGGTCCACCGGCCCTCGGCGTCGGACCAGTCGGCGGCCACCACACGGTGGCGGTAACGGATGTGTTGATCGATCTTGTTCTCGACCGCGGTTTCCTTGATGTAAGCCTTGATGTCGGCGCCGTCGGCGATCGATTTCGCCGACTGCCATGGCTTGAACCGGAAGCCGAGAGTGAACATGTCCGAGTCGGACCGAATGCCGGGGTATTTGAACAAGTCCCAGGTGCCGCCCAGATCATCGCGACGCTCGAAGATGGCGTAGCTCTTGGACGGGCACCGCTCCTGCAGGTGCCACGCCGCACTCACGCCGGAGATGCCGGCGCCCACGATGACGACGTCGAGGTGCTCAGTCATAGCGCCACGCTATCAACGCGATGTCGAGGTAGTCAACACACTGTTGAGGTTCTCAACGATGTGTAAAGTATCCGGTGTGACGACTGCCGGCCAGACCCGTGCCCTGCGCGGACGGCGTGCCCTGCGCCCGTCCGGTGACGATCGCGAGCAAGCCATCCTGGCGACCGCCGAGCGGCTGCTCCAAGAGCGGTCGCTCGCCGACATCTCGGTCGATGACCTGGCCAAAGGCGCTGGCCTGTCCCGCCCGACGTTCTACTTCTATTTCAAGTCCAAAGAGGCGGTGCTGCTGTCGCTGCTCGAGCCGGTGATCGCGCGTGCGGACTCGGAATTCGACGGGGCCATCCAACGGCTGCCGACCGACCCCCGGCGGGTGTGGCGCAACGGCATCAAGGCATTTTTCACCGCTTTCAGCACGCACCGTGCGCTGGCCCGCGCCGCGACCGAGGCGTTGGCCACCAACGCCGAGCTCCGCACGACGTGGCTGGGATTCATGCAGAAGTGGATCGACCAGACGGCCGCGATGATCACCGCGGAACGCGAACGCGGCGCCGCACCGCACACGATCCCGGCCGCGGATCTCGCGACGTCACTCAATCAGATGAACGAGCGGACGATGATGGCGGCGCTGTCGGCAGAGACGCCGGCCGTCGACCAGCAGCGAGTCGTCGACACCCTCACCCACATCTGGGTCAGCAGCATCTACGGCGAATCCGGCTAGTTGTCGGGCCCGCATGCGAACATATGTTCGTGCGGCATGACGCGTCCATCCTGCATGCCGACCTGGACTCGTTCTACGCGTCTGTAGAACAACGCGACGACCCGACCCTGCGCGGCCGCCCGGTGATCGTCGGCGGTGGTGTGGTGCTCGCCGCCAGCTACGAGGCGAAGGCGTACGGTGTGCGCACCGCGATGGGCGCCCGGCAGGCCCGGCGGCTGTGCCCGGGCGCGGCCGTTGTGCCGCCGCGCATGTCGGCCTACTCGCGCGCCAGCGACGCGGTGTTCGAGGTGTTTCGGCAGGCCACTCCGCTGGTCGAGGCGCTGTCGGTGGACGAGGCGTTTCTGGACGTCGGCGGTTTGCGGCGGGTATCGGGCACGCCGGTCCAGATCGCGGCGCGGCTGCGCGCCGCGGTGCGTGACCAGGTGGGTCTGCCCATCACGGTTGGAATTGCGCGGACGAAATTCCTGGCCAAGGTCGCCAGCCAGGAAGCCAAACCCGACGGCCTGCTGCTGGTACCGCCGGATGAAGAGCTGGCCTTTTTGCGGCCGCTCCCGGTCCGCCGGCTTTGGGGCGTCGGTGCGGTGACCGCCGAAAAGTTGCACGCGTACGGGCTGGCCACGGTCGCCGACATCGCCGAACTCAGCGAGGCGACGCTGGCCTCGCTGGTCGGCGCCGCGATGGGCAGGCAGCTGTTTGCGCTGTCGCGCAATATCGACCGCCGCCGGGTCGATACCGGCGTGTGCCGCCGGTCGGTCGGCGCCCAGCGGGCGCTCGGCCGTGCGGGCAACCGAATGTCGCCGAGCGAACTCGACGCCGTGGTGGTCAACCTGGTCGACCGCACCACCGCTCGGCTGCGGGCCGCCGGGCGCACCGGACGCACCGTCGTGCTGCGGGTGCGGTTCGACGATTTCACCCGGGCCACCCGGTCGCGCACATTGCCGTGGCCAACGGCGTCGACGCAACCGATCCTGGCCGTCGCGCGCCAGCTGGTCGCCACCGCCGTCCCGCTGATCGCGCAGCGCGGATTGACGCTGGTGGGGTTTGCGGTATCGGGTATCGATCGCACCGGCGCCCAACAGCTGATGCTGCCCTTCGACGGCGAGTCGACCAGCGTGGACGCGGCGGTCGATCAGGTACGCCGTCGCTTCGGCAAGTCCGCCCTCACTCGCGGTGTGTTGATCGGTCGCGACTCGGGTCTAGAAGTGCCGCATCTGCCGGACTGAACCCCGCAGTCGGACGTCAGTTGGACGCGGTCCACTCCAGCAGTTTGTCGGCCGGCCAGGTGTTGACGATGCGGTCGACCGGGACGCCGGCGTCGAGTGTGCGCTGCGCGCCGTAGCCCAAGAAGTCCAGCTGACCCGGTGCGTGCGCGTCGGTGTCGATGCTGAAGACACAGCCGATCTCCAGCGCCAGGTTCAGCAGCCGGGTCGGCGGGTCGCGCCGTTCGGGGCGGGAGTTGATCTCGACCGCGGTGCCATGGTCCCGGCAGGCGGTGAAGACCGCTTCGGCGTCGAACTGCGACTCCGGGCGAATGCCACGGTTGCCGGCGACCAGCCGCCCCGTGCAGTGCCCGAGTACATCGGTGTGACCGTTGCAGACCGCGCGCACCATCCGGCGGGTCATCGCCGACGAATCCATTGCCAGCTTGGAGTGCACGCTGGCGACGACGACGTCGAGGCGTTCCAGCAGTTCGGTTTCCTGATCCAGGCTGCCGTCCTCGAGGATGTCCACCTCGATGCCCGACAGGATGCGCATCGGTGCGAACTCGTCGCGCAGCCGGTCGATGACGTCGAGTTGTTTGCGCAGCCGCTCCGGTGACAGGCCGTTGGCTATCGTCAAGCGCGGCGAGTGATCGGTCAACGCGCAGTACTCGTGGCCGAGCTCCGCCGCGGTCGCCATCATCTCTTCGATCGGCGCCGACCCGTCCGACCAGTTGGAGTGCAGATGCAGATCACCGCGCAGCGCCGCGCGCACCTCACCACCGCCGAGATCGGTTGCAGCACCCCGTAATTCGATCAGCGCGTCGGGTATGCGGCCCGCCCAGGCTTGGGCGATGACCTTCGCGGTCTTGGGTCCGATGCCCGGCAAACTCTGCCAGCTGTTGGCTTGGCCGTGCCGCTCACGTTCCGCGTCGTCCAACCCTTCGACGATGTCGGCGGCCTTGCGGTAGGCCATGACGCGCTGCGGGTCGTGCCGGCTCCGGTCCTTGTAGTAGGCGATTTGCCGCAGCGCGGTTACCGGATCCATCACACCAGTGTGCCCGGGTCCCGCAGGTCAGCGCCAAGCCTGCCCAATCACCACGGCTGGCCCGCGATGAAGCCGGTGAAAACCACCGCGAACCCCCCGCTCTCGCCGACGATAAGCAGGACCATCGCCACCGCGGTGCCGCGCGCCGGGCTTTCGAATTGATTGACGGTGTCTCGTCGCGCGCCGTGCTCGATGTAGGCGGCGATCGCTCCGACGAAGAAGAACACGACGACCATTGCCGCGCTCAGGTTGACCCCCGTCGGCCAGGCGCTCAGTTCGACGAAAACCGCCAGCAACAGGGTCGCGAACGAGTAAAGCAACGCAGCCCGATGGGCGATATCGACATACGGATGGGCCCGGTGCTCCTGCGACGTCACGATTTGCCGGTACTTCCAGACCCCGAGGACGAGCGCTAGCAAAAAGATCAGCCCCGCCGCGAGGAGGGTGACTTTGGTGTCGAGTCCCAACGAGTAGCTCATCGCGGGACTGAGTTTAGTTGCGCTTCATAAAGTTCGACTAACGTCGATTGCATGCGATTCGCCTTCAAGACTTCCCCACAAAACACCACCTGGGCGGACATGCTCGCCGTGTGGCAGGCCGCCGACGACATCGAACTCTTCGAGTCGGGATGGACGTTCGACCACTTCTACCCGATCTTCTCCGACAGCACCGGACCGTGCCTGGAGGGTTGGACCACGCTGACGGCGCTGGCCCAGGCCACCAAGCGGCTGCGGCTGGGCACCCTGGTCACCGGCATCCACTACCGCCACCCCGCCGTCTTGGCCAACATGGCCGCCGCGCTCGACATCATCTCCAACGGCCGGCTCGAACTGGGCATCGGCGCCGGGTGGAACGAGGAGGAGTCGGGTGCCTATGGCATCGAGCTGGGCAGCATCCGGGAACGCTTCGATCGCTTCGAGGAGGCCTGCGAGGTGCTGATCAGCCTGCTCACCAAGGACACCACCAACTTTGACGGCAAGTACTACCAACTCAAGGACGCGCGCAACGAGCCCAAGGGCCCGCAACGTCCGCACCCGCCGATCTGCATCGGGGGCAGCGGCGAGAAGCGCACCCTGCCGCTCACCGCGCGGTACGCCCAACACTGGAATTTCGCCGGCGGGACGCCCGAAGAGTTCGCCCGCAAGCGCGACGTGCTGGCGGCGCGGTGTGCGGACATCGGCCGCGACCCCAAGGAGATCACCATGTCGGCGCACGTGCGGCTGGGTGAGGATCTCAACTACCAGCAGGTCATCGAAACGGCGGGCGCGCTCGGCGCCGAGGGCTTGGATCTGAGCATCGTCTACCTGCCGCCGCCGCATACCCCCGCCGTGCTGGAGCCGCTGGCCGAGGCGATCCGCGATTCGGGGCTCTACGCCGGTTGACCCGGTCGGCGGGGCTGCCGGTGTGGTTGTTGATGCTGCTGTGACCTGTTGCCGGGACTGTGCCGAGCCGAGCAAATTCGGCGCAGCCCCGCCGGTCGTCGAGTTGAGTAGCTAGGCACCGAAGAGGAGCATCTCCTCGGCGGTGATCAGACGCTCCCGCTTGGCGGGGAACTCACGGCTCTTGACCGGGTGACGAAGCCAAGACCAGGCCATTCGCCCCACCCGCGAACGAGGTACTGGATTCACATGCACAGTGATCACTCCTGCGATCGATCTGTTCTACCGCGACTCCGCTGTGACGAAGCACACAATTGGCCATTAGACACCTAGCGCCTGGCAAACTGTCGCAGGCTCGCCGGTCAAAACCAGCGTGTTTCTGGAGGGACTAATGGGACTAGTGGGACTACTGAAGCGGTGCAGCCGTGGGCTTGATCGGCGCCGGAAGGGCGGTTGACCCCATCAAATACCGGTCCACGCCCGCCGCGGCAGCCCGCCCCTCGGCGATCGCCCATACGATCAGCGACTGACCCCGACCCATGTCGCCGGCAACGAAAACGCCGGGCACCGACGTCTCGTAATCGGCGCCGCGCGCGACGTTGCCCCGTTCGGTGAGCTTCACGTCGAGCTCGGTGAGCAGGCCCTCCTTTTCCGGGCCCACGAATCCCATTGCCAACAACACCAGGTCGGCCTCAAGTTCGAAATCGGAGCCGTCGACCTTGACGAACTTGCCGTCCTGCATCCGCACTTCGTGCGCCTTGAGCGCGGTCACGCGCCCGTCGGTGCCGACGAACTTTTCGGTGTTGACCGAGAAGACCCGTTCGCCACCTTCTTCGTGCGCCGAGGAGACCCGGTACATCAGCGGATAGGTCGGCCACGGCGTGGATTCCGCGCGCGCCTCCGGCGGCCGCGGCATGATCTCGAACTGGTGGATCAACGCAGCGCCTTGCCGGTGTGCGGTGCCCAGGCAGTCGGCTCCCGTGTCACCGCCGCCGATGATGACGACCTTCTTGTCCTTGGCGGTAATCGGTGGCTGCCCGTCGGGGCCCAGCACCCCGTCTGCCAAGTCGCCCGATGCCACGCGATTGCCCCACGGCAGGTACTCCATCGCCTGGTGGATGCCATCCAATTCGCGCCCCGGGATCGGCAGGTCACGCCAGGCGGTCGCGCCGCCGGCCAGCACCACCGCATCGAAATCGGCGAGCAATTGTTCGGCGGTGATGTCAACGCCGACGTTGACACCAGCTTTGAATTCGGTTCCCTCGGCCCGCATCTGGTCGAGGCGACGGTCCAAGACGCGCTTTTCCATCTTGAATTCCGGAATGCCGTAGCGCAGCAGTCCGCCGATCCGGTCGGCACGCTCGAAGACGGTGACGCTGTGTCCCGCGCGGGTGAGTTGTTGGGCCGCGGCCAACCCGGCCGGACCCGAACCGATCACCGCGACGGTCTTTCCGGTCAGCTTGGTCGGCGGCTTGGGCTCGACGAACCCTTCCTCGAAGGCGTGGTCGATGATTTCCAGCTCGATCTGCTTGATGGTGACCGGATCCTGGTTGATGCCGAGCACGCACGCCGGTTCGCAGGGCGCCGGACACAGCCGCCCGGTGAAGTCCGGGAAGTTGTTGGTGGCGTGCAACCGCTCGATGGCATCGCGCCACCGCCCCCTGCGCACCAGGTCATTCCATTCGGGGATCAGGTTGCCCAGCGGACAGCCGTTGTGACAGAACGGAATACCGCAGTCCATGCACCGCGAGGCCTGCTCGCGCAGCGTGTCGTCGTTGAAGTCCTCGTAGACCTCTTTCCAGTCCTTCAATCGCAGCGGGACCGGCCGCCGTTGCGGCAGCTCCCGGTGAGTGAACTTCAGGAAGCCAGTTGGATCAGCCATGCGCGGCCGCCATGATCGCCTTGTCGACATCGACGCCGTCGCGCTCCGCTTGGGCGATCGCCTCCAACACCTTCTTGTAGTCGCGCGGCATCACCTTGACAAAGTGCCGCCCCTGTCCCTGCCAGTCGGCAAGAATCCGCTGTCCGACTGCGGAATCGGTGGCGTCGACGTGCGCCTGGATGATGCCGCGCAGGAACTCGGCATCGTCGGCGTCGAGCGCCTCGAGGTCCACCATTTCGGTGTTCAGGTTCTGCGGCAATTGTTCCTCGGGGTCGTAGACGTAGGCCACACCGCCGGACATGCCGGCCGCGAAGTTGCGTCCGGTGTGCCCCAGGATCACCACCCGGCCGCCGGTCATGTACTCGCAACCATGGTCACCGACGCCTTCAACGACGGCATGGGCGCCGGAGTTGCGGACCGCGAACCGTTCGCCGACCACGCCGCGCAAGAAAGCCTCCCCACTGGTGGCGCCGAACAGAATTACGTTGCCGCCGATGATGTTTTCCTCGGCGACGTAGTCGGCCGGCGCATTGTCGGACGGGCGGACCACGATGCGGCCACCCGACAAGCCCTTGCCGACGTAGTCGTTGGCGTCGCCGTACACCCGCAAGGTAATGCCCTTGGGCACGAAGGCGCCGAAACTGTTGCCCGCGGACCCGTCAAAGGTGATGTCGATCGTTCCATCCGGTAAGCCTTGGCCGCCATAAGCCTTCGTCAACTCGTGGCCGAGCATGGTGCCCACGGTGCGGTTCACGTTGCTGATCGTGGTGGAGAACCGGACGGGTTTGCCGGAATCCAGTGCCTCCCTGCTCATCACGATCAATTGCTGGTCCAGCGCCTTGTCCAGGCCGTGGTCCTGACGCGAGCTGCAGTACAGGTCCTGGTTCATGAACGCGGACTCGGGCTCGTGCAGCACCGGGGCCAGATCCAGCTTGTGTGCCTTCCAGTGCGCCCGCGCCAGCGTGGTGTCCAGCGAGCCCACCTGGCCGACGGCCTCGTTGAACGTGCGGAAACCCAACTGCGCCATGTACTCCCGGACTTCTTCGGCGATGAACATGAAGAAGTTCTCGACGAATTCCGGCTTCCCGGTGAAACGCTCCCGCAGCAGCGGGTTCTGGGTGGCCACACCGACGGGACAGGTGTCGAGGTGACACACCCGCATCATGATGCAGCCCGCGACCACCAAGGGCGCTGTGGCGAAACCGAACTCCTCGGCGCCGAGCAGGGCGCCGATCATCACGTCGCGGCCGGTCTTGAGTTGCCCGTCCACCTGAACGACGATGCGGTCGCGTAACCCGTTGAGCAGCAAGGTCTGCTGTGTCTCGGCCAGCCCCAGCTCCCAGGGAGCACCGGCGTGCTTCTGCGAAGTCAGCGGCGTCGCACCGGTGCCGCCGTCGTGGCCGGAAATCAGTACCACGTCGGCGTGGGCCTTGGATACCCCGGCCGCGACCGTGCCGACGCCGTTCTCCGAAACCAGTTTCACGTGAACCCGCGCCTGCGGGTTGGCGTTCTTCAGATCATGAATCAGCTGCGCCAGATCCTCGATCGAATAGATGTCATGGTGCGGTGGCGGTGAAATGAGGCCGACGCCGGGTGTCGAGTGCCGGACTTCCGCCACCCACGGGTACACCTTGTGTCCCGGGAGTTGGCCGCCCTCACCGGGTTTGGCGCCCTGTGCCATCTTGATCTGGATATCCGAACAATTGGTCAGGTAGTGCGAAGTGACGCCGAATCGTGCCGAGGCGACCTGCTTGATCGCGCTGCGACGCCAGTCGCCGTTGGGGTCTGGCTCGAAACGGTTGACGTCCTCGCCGCCCTCACCGCTGTTGGACCGGCCACCCAGCCGGTTCATCGCAATAGCGAGCGTCTCGTGCGCCTCCGCGGAGATCGAGCCGTAGCTCATCGCACCGGTGGAGAAGCGCTTGACGATCTCACTGGCCGGCTCGACCTCATCCAGCGGAACCGGCGGGCGTACGTCCCCGCGGAACTTGAGCAGCCCGCGCAGCGAGGCCATCCGCTCGCTCTGGTCGTCGACCAGGCGGGTGTACTCCTTGAAGATCTTGTACTGCCCGGTGCGGGTGGCGTGCTGCAGCTTGAACACCGTCTCCGGGTTGAACAAGTGGTACTCGCCTTCCCGGCGCCACTGGTAGTCCCCACCCACTTCGAGTTCGCGGTGCGCACGCTCGTCCGGCCGATCCAGGTAAGCCAGCCGGTGCCGGGCCGCCACGTCGGCGGCGATGTCGTCCAGGGTGATGCCGCCGGTCGGGCAGGCCAGCCCGGTGAAGTACTCGTCGAGCACGTCCTCCGAAATTCCGATGGCCTGGAACAGTTGGGCACCGGTGTAGGACGCCAGCGTCGAAATGCCCATCTTGGACATGACTTTCAGCACGCCCTTACCGGCGGCCTTGACGTAATTGCTCAGCGCCTTGTCGCGGTCGATCCCGTCGATCACGCCACGGTCGAGCATGTCCTCGATCGACTCGAAGGCCAGGTACGGGTTGACCGCGGCGGCGCCGCAGCCGATCAGCATCGCCATGTGATGCACCTCGCGGGCATCGCCGGACTCGACGACCAGACCGACGTGCGTACGGGTCCGATCGCGCACCAGGTGATGGTGCACACCGGCGACGGCGAGCAACGACGGAATCGGCGCCATCCGCTCGTTGGAATCGCGGTCGGAAAGAATGATCACCCGGGCGCCGTCGGCGATCGCGGCGGACGCCTGCGCGCGCACGTCTTCCAACGCCGCTGCCAGCCCGGCGCCACCGTCGGCGACCGGGTACAGACAGTGAATTACCTTGGAGCGCATGCCATGTGGGCGCCCGTTGACTTCGTCGTCAGGGTTCAGGTTGACCAGCTTGGCGAGCTCGTGGTTGCGCAGAATCGGCTGCCGCAGCACGATTTGATGGCAGGAGAACTCGTCCGGACTGAGCAGGTCGCGCTCGCCGCCGGTGGTGCCCTGCAGGCTGGTCACCACCTCTTCGCGGATGGCATCCAGCGGGGGGTTCGTCACCTGCGCGAAGAGCTGGTGGAAGTAGTCGTAGAGCATCCGGGGACGCTGCGACAGCACCGCCACCGGGGTGTCGGTGCCCATCGATCCGATCGGCTCGGCACCGGTGCGGACCATCGGAGCCACGAGCAGGTTGAGCTCCTCGTAGGTGTAGCCAAATGCCGACTGCCGCATGACAAGTCGGTCATGGGCCATCCGGATGTAGTCACCCTGCGGGAGCGACTCCAGCGGAACGAGGTTTCGGTCCAGCCACTCCTGGTAGGGGTGTTCGGCCGCCAACTCGGCCTTGATTTCCTCGTCGGCGACGATGCGGCCCTGGGTGGTGTCCACCAGGAACATCCGGCCCGGCTGCAGTCGCATGCGCTGCACCACCGTCGAGGGGTCCAGGTCCAAGACACCGGCCTCCGAGGCCATCACCACCAAGCCATCCTTGGTAACCCAAATGCGGGACGGGCGAAGGCCATTGCGGTCAAGCACGGCGCCGACGATGGTGCCGTCGGTGAACGTCATCGACGCCGGGCCGTCCCACGGCTCCATCAACGATGCGTGGTACTCGTAAAACGCGCGCCGGGCCGGATCCATCGACTCGTTGCGCTCCCAGGCCTCGGGAATCATCATCAGCACCGCGTGCGGCAGGCTGCGGCCGCCCAGATGCAACAATTCCAGCGCCTCGTCGAAGCGGGCGGTGTCCGAAGCGCCCGGGGTGCAGATCGGGAACAACTTCTCCAGATCGTCAACGGATCCGAAGACGTCGGTCTTCATCAGCGCCTCGCGGGCGCGCATCCAGTTCTCGTTCCCGGTGACCGTGTTGATCTCGCCGTTGTGGGCGATGCGGCGGAACGGGTGCGCCAGCGGCCACGACGGGAAGGTGTTGGTCGAGAAGCGCGAGTGCACGATGCCCAGCGCGCTGGTCATCCGATCGTCTTGCAGGTCAAGGTAAAACGCCTTGAGCTGCGGCGTGGTCAGCATGCCCTTGTAGACCATGGTCTGGCCGGACAGGCTGGGGAAGTAAACCGTCTCTCGGCCGGGCCCATCCTGGCCTGGGCCCTTGGTCCCCAGCTCGTGCTCGGCGCGCTTGCGCACGACGTAGCAGCGGCGCTCCAGCTCCATCTCGGAGGCACCCGCTATGAAGAACTGCCGGAATGTGGGCATGGCGTCGCGCGAGAGCGCACCCAGCGACGAGTCGTCGGTGGGGACATTGCGCCAGCCCAGGACCGTCAGCCCCTCGGATTCGGTGATCTTTTCCACCGCGGCGCACGCGGCGGCGGCGTCCTTGGACGATTGCGGCAGAAAGGCGATGCCGGTGGCATAGCTCCCCGGTGCCGGCAGCTCGAAGTCCACGACCTCGCGCAGGAAGGCGTCGGGGACGTGAATCAGGATGCCCGCGCCGTCGCCGCTGCGCGGCTCCGCGCCCTGGGCACCACGGTGTTCGAGGTTGAGCAGCGCGGTGATCGCCTTGTCGACGATGTCGCGGCTGCGGCGGCCGTGCATATCGACGACCATGGCTACCCCGCACGAATCGTGCTCGTACGCGGGGTTGTACAACCCAACGCGCTCGGGCGTCATATGCACCTGCCTCTTCACCAGAACTTGCTGCGCGGCCGGTTGCGGCCATTTTCGGTGGCTCCGACGGGGCCGCACCCGGAGGTTGCGGGCTGGCCCCTTCGGTCTTGTCGATAGGCTGTATCCCAGGCGGAAAAATGATCCGATATGGGAATCGTCCGTGCGGCGCTGAACGGTGGCGTGTACCCGGTCTCGACAAGTCGTAAAACGATATGACAAAAACCGCCTGACATGCCAACTTCTGCAAGTGTAGCCCGGCAGGTAGCGGCGACGTAAATTCGCTGCGGCCCGCCCGCGATGACCCGCGCAAATGGGCTTGCGCGGCTCATCAACCCACCCACGACAGCGCACACGGGCGCAACCCGGCCGCCCCGCGGGCCGCCTCATCGGGTTTGCTGTGACGCGCGTCGTATCCGGGGACCGCCGATGGCCACGATCACAGGCCGGCAGCATCGCGCACTGCGGGACAGGGATACAGCGCGGGGCCAACGTGTGCGGGTCACCGGTGACCGGCGCGGCGGGACAAGCCCGGCCCGGCGCCGGCTCGGGGTCCGGGCCTGCGGAGTTTGCGCGATACTGAGATGACGCGTGCGAAGATGCCGGTCGCGTATCACCCCTGCTGTTCGGCCGCGACACGCGACGATCCATCGCCCGGCACCGAGGAGCCCATGAACGAGCGCGACGAATTCCTGCGGGACCGTCTGCAGCCCGACCGGCCCAGCGCCCCCGCTGCACCTCCGCCCGGTCCGCCGTCGCGGGGTCCGCAGAACGCCCCGCCTACGCCGCGGCCCACACCGCCCCCCAGCGAGGGGTTCGCACCCGGCCCGCGCCCGGTCGGACCTGTCCCGCCACGCCCGTCCGGACCGGTTCCGACGCCCTCGATGCACCGACCGCCAGCACCGGCTGGACCGCCACCGCCGCGGCCCGCCGCGCTGCCGTTGCCCCGGCCGTCGGCGCCGGCCGGACCGCCACCACCGCCGCTTCGGCCCGACCCGCCGCCCTCGCTCGTCACGCATATGGCGACGACCCGGATACCGGTGGCCGACGCCGCCCCCAAACCCGCGCCCGCCGTCCCGCCCGCACCGCTGGAACGCGGCTGGCGCCGGGTCCTGCGCCTGCTCACCTTCGGTCTCGTCAAGCTGGGACCGTCACCCGCACAACTGCGAGACGCCGAATTCGAGGCGGCCATCCGCACCGCGTTCCGGGGCAATCACAAGGTCGGAGTGGTGGGCAAGGGTGGCGTCGGTAAGACGTCCGTCGCGGCCAGCGTTGGGTCGTTGTTCGCCGAACTGCGCCACCAAGACCACGTCGTGGCGATCGACGCCGATACCGCCTTCGGACGGTTGAGCAGCCGCATCGATCCGCGCTCGACGAGCTCGTTCTGGGAGCTGACCGCGGACAAGAACCTGGAGTCGTTCGCCGACGTCGCCGCCCGGGTGGGCCGCAACGCGGTGGGTCTGCATGTGCTCGCGGGCGAGCCGGCGTCCGGACCGCGGCGGGTGCTCGATCCCGCGATCTACCGGGAAGCCGCCGCCCGGTTGGACCGCCATTTCACGATCTCGGTGATCGACTGCGGTTCGACGATGGATGCACCCGTCACCCAGGAAGTGCTGCGCGACCTGGATGCCCTGGTCGTGGTGTCGTCACCGTGGGCGGACGGGGCGTCCGCGGCGGCCCGCACGCTGGAGTGGCTGTCGGATCAGGGCATGACAACGCTGCTGCAGCACACCCTCGTGGTGCTCAACGACTCCGACGGGCACGCCGACAAACGCACCCGGGCGTTGCTGGTGCGTGAGTTCGTCGAGCACGGGCGTCCGGTGGTGGAGGTGCCATTCGATCCGCATCTGCGCCCCGGCGGTGTCATCGACGTCAAGCACGAGATGGCCCTCGCCACCCGCCGCAAGTTTCTGGAGGCCACTGCGATGATCGCCGGGTTCTTCGCTACTGCCGACGGGGCGCGGGGTGCGCGGCCCGGCACGTCCGGCCCGGAGGACAACGCCGGCGGCTGATGCCGTTCCTCAGGTGGTCGCGGCTCGCGCCGCCGGGTCGGCAATCGCCTCGATCTTGCCGACCAGCGGGCCCTGCAGGGTCAGCACGATGGCCGCGAACAGCCGGCGTTCGGCGAACGCCAACAGCACCGGTTGCCCGGCGGGACCGCTGACCAGCGTGACACCCGGGCCCAAGTAGCGCATCAGGTTTGTCGCGACCGCCGGCGGCCCGTGGTTGATCTGCGGGGGCGGCGGCGGATCCCCCAGCAGGGTGCCCACGCCCCACACCGCCGGATGCAGCACCGCGGTCAGCGCCGCGATGTCTCCGTTGGCGCAGGCAGTGATGAACGTGTCGGTCACCAGCCGGTGCTCGGCGGGCGTCACCTCGTTCGGGCTCGGTTGCGCCGCAATGAATTTCGCTCGCGCGCGCCGCGCCAATTGCCGACAGGTGCCGACCGGACGACCGACCGTTTCGGCGATCGAGTCGAACGGAACGCCGAAAACGTCGTGCAAGACGAACGCGACCCGCTCGCCCGGGTTGAGGCGTTGCAGGACTTCCAGCAACGCGGCCCGCACCTCGTCGTCGAGGGTTGCCTTGTCCGCCGGGTCGAGCCCGGGTGCCGGCGCTACGTCGAGGTCCTCGAGCGCGCCGCGGCCCAGCCGCTCATGGCGCGCTCGCGCCGAGCGCAGCTGATCGAGGCAAAGTCGGCTGGTGACCACGGTCAGCCAGCCGCGAACGTCATCGAGTTCACCGTCGTCAACCCGCGACAACCGCAGAAATGCTTCTTGCGCAACGTCTTCGGCGTCGCCGACGTCTCCGAGTATCTGGTAGCCAAGATTGACCAGATACGGGCGGTGGCGGTACCAGGCGTCGGCGATCCGGTCGGTGGGTGGCGGGAACTGGTTCATGAAACATCGACGATCTGGTGCCGGGAAAAGTTACGCGCTTTGACTGTAACTTTCCCGGCCGCGCGCCCGTCGTAGCCGCAGATCTTCGTCGATCGCCGGGTTTGGCAGATAGGAGTCAAGATGTCCGAACCGCAGCCGCCGCGCTACCTCAAGCCGATGAACAAACTGATGATGGCGGTCCAGCGACTCGGTATACCGACCGGACCCGCAATGGTGCTCACGGTGCCGGGTCGCAAGTCGGGTCAACCGCGGAGCACCCCGATGACACCGTTCGAATATCAGGACGGCCTTTACGTGGTGGCCGGCTACCCCGGGGCCGACTGGGCGGCCAATGCCCGCGCCGCGGGGACCGGCACGCTCAGCCGGGGCCGCCGGTCACGCCGGGTCCGGATCGTCGAACTCACCGCTGCGCAGGCGCGGCCGGTACTGCGGGTGTTTGCCGTGAAGGTGCCCGTCGGTGTGGCATTCGCGAAACGCGCGGGAATGGTGCGTGATGGAACGGCTGACGAATTCGAAGCACTGGCGGGCCGGGTCGCGGTCTTCCGGTTCGAACCGGCATGACGGTCGACGGCCTTGCGCGTGCCGCAGCGGGGGGTCGTGCACCGCGTCCGGTTGCCGCCGGTCGCTGCCTCAGATTCGCCGGTCATGGGGGATCAGGCCGACTTCATGTGCTGACGCACGGGGTATCCGTTGCGCTCGGCCAGCGACCGCAATTGGTTGAGCGCGAAGGCCCGCGGCCGACCCGATTGGGGAATCACGACGCCGGCCCACAGTCCTTCGGCACCGGGAATCTCGACGGCGTCGCGGGCGCAGCGCCACCGCCGCGGGCACGCACGGCACAGCGCTTTGGCCTCGGCATCCGGCTCCGTCGTCCAGCGATCGGGGTCGTTGGTACAGGCGCCCAACGGGATGTTGTACACAGCGGTCGCGGTCATCCCTACGTTCCTCCAGTCGGTCTTCAGTAAGCGCTGCGGTTCTGCGGGCTATGTTCGTCAGCGTATCCACATAACCGTCGCAATGCAACGGTTATGTGGATGGCTTCGGAGATAGGCGGTGCGTAGGGCTTCCCCGGCAGGCGTGAATGACGAGGTCATGCCGGGTTGATGCGCGCCCCAGGTTGCTCGACGCAAACTGCAGCGTGTGTACGCTGTTGTCGGCGTGGACCTCGTTCCAAAGTCGCCCGGCCGGGCAAGAACTGCGCGCTGCAACCATAGCGATGCGATATGATCGCCGGGTGCAACGGTTCGACCAGGTAAGCCGGGAACGGGCGGAAGTCGTGCCGCTCGGCGTCGTGCGGTCGCACCAGGCGGTGCAGCATGGCGCCGGCCACCTGGAAGGTGGCGACAGCACGGCACTCGATCCGGGCGTGGTTCGTGCCGGTGCCGCGGCCGCGGCCCGCCGCCGCGAGCTCGACATCAGTCA
The DNA here is from genome assembly GCF_002102355.1 of Mycobacterium sherrisii. Taxonomy (GTDB): domain Bacteria; phylum Actinomycetota; class Actinomycetes; order Mycobacteriales; family Mycobacteriaceae; genus Mycobacterium; species Mycobacterium sherrisii. Next base: position 17,327 of record NZ_LQPT01000045.1, read on the forward strand.
ACGCAGCCTTGCCGCCGACGGCATCATCAACGCCGGCGCACTGATCGCGTTCGAAAAGGGACGCAGCTGGCCGCGAAAGCGGACGCGCACCAAGCTCGAGGAGGTACTGCGGTGGCCCGCGGGAACCATCGAGCGGATCCGCCGCGGCGAACCGGTCGCCACCGAGCCTGACGCCGTCGCCCCACCCGACGATGGCGCCGGCGACGGCACCGACACCGGCGGCGCGGCGTCCCTGGTCGCTCAGGCCGTCGTGGCCGCCGTGGACGGTTGCAGCCTGGCGATCGCCGCCCTGCCGCCGGCCGATGACGCCGGATTTGTCGAACGCGCCGCGCCCATCCTCGCCGATTTGCGCCAACTCGAAGCGGTCGCGGTCCGGGCAACCCGGATCAGCCGGATCACCCCCGAATTGATCAAGGCGCTCAGCGCCGTTCGCCGGCATCGTGATGAGTTGATGATGCTCGGAGCGACCGCCCCGGGCGCACCGTTGGGCCAGCGGCTGTATGCCGCCCGGCGCCGGGCCAACCTGACCCCCGAAGAGACGGCCGTGGCCGCCGGGGTGGCCGAGGGCATGATCGCGCGTGCCGAGGCCGACGAACCGGTCCCCGCCCATGTCGCGGAGGCCATCGAAACGCTGATCGACCAGATCGGATGAGCGCTTCCGGCCACGGCCAAGACGTCAAAGCACTATCGGCACATGCTTTTCCGTGCACGCGTCCTTGACCGCCGCCACGATGTCCTGGGTGCGTAGCGTCTGCAGGTCCGCCACGGTCACCGAACCCTTGTCCATGCGATGCTGCGCGGCGACCCGCGAGTCGCGCAGCCGTTCCGCGCGTTCAACGACGTTGCGGGCGAAGCGACCGTTGTGCATGACGTCGATGCCGTGTTCCCCGTTGGGGGCGCGGTAGTCGCGCAAGGTGGCACACGCCGCGCGCAGCGCGTCGGCCGTGGCGGGATCAAGAAGGGTCGCGCGTGGTTTGCCGTATCGGACGGCGATTTCCACCAGCTCGTCGGGCGTGTAGGACTCAAACCGCAACTTGCGGTTGAACCGGCCCGCCAGACCCGGGTTGACGGTGAGGAACTCGTCAACTTCCTTCTCGTATCCGGCGCCGATGAAGCAGAAGTCGAAACGGTGCACCTCCAGCGCCACCAAGAGCTGGTTGACGGCCTCCATCCCGATCATGTCCGGCCGGCCGTCCTGATGCCGCTCCACCAACGAGTAGAACTCGTCCATGAACAGGATGCGGCCCAGCGACCGATTGATCAGCTCGTTGGTCTTCGGCCCGGAGGCCCCGATGTGTTCAGCGCAGAAGTCGGCGCGCTTCACTTCGATGATCTCCGGGTGGCGCACGATGCCCAGCCCCGCGTAGATCTTCCCCAACGCCTCGGCGGTGGTGGTCTTACCGGTACCGGGCGGCCCGACAAGCAGCATGTGGTTGGTCTGATTGGCCACCGGCAGGCCCGCGGCCAACCGCAGGGCGCGCACCTCGATCTGGTCCTCTAGTTCCGCGACCGCCCGCTTGACGTCGGCCAGTCCGACCTGGTTGTCGAGCAGCGCCCGGCCCTCTTGCAGCAGTTCGCTGCGCCGCTCTTGATGCTCTTCTTCCTCGCGCTGCTGCGCCGACCGCTCGGTGGTCACATCCCATTTGTTGGTGCGCGAACGTATGGACTGCTCGTCGGTAACCACCAGCTGCAGGGCGGGGTCCGCCAGCGCTTGCTTGGCCGGCTCGAGCAGAGCCCCGTTGATCGTGGCCTTGGACAACCAGATCTGCGCCTTGGCCTCCTCACCGAGCTGCCGATGCGCCATCCCGCGCACATAGGCAAGGTCGGCCGCGATGAGCGGGAAGTCGTTGGGATCTATTGCGGTGACGGCTGTTTCGAGCTGCTGGCGCCGCGCCTCGGTCCCGCCGTAGCCGGTGCGCAGCTCGACCCGGTCGGTCCACTCCAGCGCCACCCGTGCCTGTCCAAGATGGGCCGCGCCGTGCGCCGCCAGCGTGCAGATGGCCGCGGTGACCGCCGACATGATGATCGCCTGCGGCGGCAAGATGGCCGCTGCCACCGAGACGACATCGGGCCACCGTTGCGTCGCGAACATCAAGTAGGCCTCGATGTACTGCTTCCACTGATGGTTCTCCCAGGTGTCCAGCAGCGTCGAATCCGCAAGCAACGCTTCGGCTTTCTCGTACTGGCCAGCGTCGATCAAGGCGCTGGCCAGCGCCAGGCCGGCATGCGAGGCCTCGGTAACCGAAATCGACAGATAGGGGCCGGCCTTGATCGGTGCCGAGAGGCGTGCGCCGATCCGGTTGGTCTCGCGATGCAGGCGGCTTCCGCAGTTGTACAGCTGCTCGATGGTCGACAACGCCTCGTCTCCCGCGGCGATCCGGCCCAGCCAGGCGTCGGCCATCGAGGGGTCGACCTCGGTCGCTTCGCGAAATCGCGCCGCGGCGCCGGCAACATCGGTGTCGAGCAACGCCATCGCCTGGTCGAAGTGCTTGCGTGCGGCGACCGGACTGGTCATGGGGTGTCCATCGCTTCGAGCTCAGGAGTTCGCAAGGCCATCGGCTCCGACGATACGTACCGATTCTCGGCGCGGAACAGCTCCACCTCCACCGAATGCACATGGTCGGCGGCGGTCACGTCCACTGTGGCCGGTCCCGTCTGGGTGATCAGCACGTTCGCGGTTCCCCGATAGGGTTCGCCTGGCGTCCCGACGGAGATCAATGTGTTCGGACGCGGCGCCGGCGACATGCTGCCGTCCACCACGCTCACCGTCGTGCCGGACGCCGGCTTGGGCTGATCGGTTACGGCGATGTCGGGCATGCGAACACTGGCCCAGCGCTGCAGGTTTCGGGTGTGGACGGTGATCCGTTCGCCGGCACCGGCGAGCCGGATGACGAACCGCTTGGCCAGCGCGTCCTCCGCGGCGATGTGTACGCGGCTGAATTCGCCGGCGTCGTCGAACGGCAGCAACATCCGGTTCCCGCCGGCGACCTTGCCGAGCAGCACACCCGACGACCCGATCGGGATGACGAGCGGACCCCGCAGCGGGCCGCGGCGGATGCCGCGCAACGCCGGCAACGGGCCGCACAGGTTGGCGGCCACCGCCTGCGCCTGTTCACCGCGCAGAGTGCGCAGCCGCATGCTCAGCGACGCCGTGGGGGGCTGGGCGGTACGCACCGTCACGGTGGCGGTGGCGCTGACGGGCCCCGCTTTGGAGCCGAAAAGCGTGATGTTCTGCGCGATCCCGTCGACACGCGCCGACCAGGCCTGTGCCAACGTCTCGGTGCTGAGGTCACCGGGCCGGTACCAATAGGTCGTCAGCCACCCGCCGTCACTGCGCACCGACCGCCAGCGCCGGTTCGAAACGTCCAGCGCGGAGCGCCCCAGCCGACGCTCCATCTCCACGATGTCGGTGGCCGTGGCCACCTTCGCGCGGATCCCGCGCTGGCGCATGGCCGCGCTGATTCGCTGCGCCGCCGCCAGGGTCGCGGTACCGACGGAGGTTCGGCCACGCAACGCCTCCACGTTGTCCAGCGCCGAAATCCTTACTATCAGCCAGGTTTCGCGCTGTCCCGCATACGGCGGCGTGCCGATCAAAGTGTCGTACACCCGCGGGTAATCACCGGTACTGCGTCGGCGGGCGCCCGCGGTGACGATGCTGAGTGAACCCACGGTGAGGCCCAGGCTTTGGTGCAACAGCGGCACCAGCTCGGCGATATCGAACGCGTTGTCGGTGAACGTCGCGGTCGACCCGGTGAACAATGTCGGCGCGTGCGCCTTTCCCAGCAGTTGAACCGCGGCCGCGGCGACGCCGTCCTGGTAGCGGATCCCCCCGCCGGCGCGGTCGTTGGCGACCGTGAGGGGCTCGGTCCACCAGATCGGGGAACGCCGCCGGCGCCACAGGATCAGCCAGGACCACAACTGCTGGCCCCGCCACCGGATGACACCGACGGCGATCCCGATCACCAAACCCGCTGCCGCGCCGGGATATCCGCCGATGGCCCACCCGGCCAGAACGGAGATGAAGATCGCGACAATGATCGCCAGCTTGGTTCCGGCTCTCATCGTTCGCGCCGCGCTCGGACGATCAGCGACACCACCGCGATCGCGGCTACCACGACCCCGGCGAACACCAGTGCCACGTTGCGGGCGCGGTGATCCGGCGGCGGTGGCGGCGGCAGCGGGTGCACTACCCGGGTGGCGGCTCCCGGCGGAAGACGCTCGCCCGCAGGCACATCGAACGTCAGCGCCGCCACCGGGTCGACCACGCCGTAACCGACCTGGTTGTCGACCCCGCGCGGAGGATTGTGCGCCGTCTGCAGAATCCGGTTGATGATCTGGTGAGCGGACAACGCCGGATACTTGGCCCGCACCAACGCGGCCACACCGCTGACATACGCGGCGGAAAAGCTGGTGCCCCAGAACGGCATGTTCTTCTCACCCGGACGAATCGGCGGGTAGGCATTGGCCGGTCCCCCGGTCTCCGGTGACAGCCCCATGATCCCGACGCCCGGTGCCGCCGCCGCCACCCACGGCCCGGCCAGGCTTTTGTTGATCGGCGCGCCGGTGTTGTCGACCGCGCCAACCGAGAGGACGTAGTCGGAAAACCACGACGGCGACGACACCGTCTTGACCTGGTGCCAGTCGCGCGGATCGGCGGCGTTGAGCGGGTCGAAGGTCGGGTTCTGCGCGCACCCGTCCTCGCTGTCGTTACCGGCTGCGGCGACGACGACGGCGTCCTTGACGGTGGCGGCATACCAAACCGCCGCCCCGATCGCGCCTTGGTCCAGCGGGTCGGCGGCCGAAACGCAGGCCGTCACACTGATATTGATCACTTTGGCGCCCATGTTCGCGGCGTGCACGATGGCGCTCGCCAGGGTGGCGATAGTGCCGGCCTTTTTACGGCCTTCCGAGTCGCCGGGGCCCGGGTTGACCGGTTCGAAGGCGCGCGATGACTGCCGGATGGAAATGATGGTCGCGTGCGGCGCGACGCCCGCCACACCGTCGGGCGCACCCGGCGGCGGTGGAGGTACCTCGGGATCGTCGGGCTGGCCCGGCGCCGGGTCGCCAGGTCCGTTCGACGGCGCGTCGGGCGGCGGCGGTGGCGGCGGCGGTGCGGCCGGGACCGTCTGCGTGATCGTCACCGGTGACGGCGGCGGTGGTGGTGCGGGTGGCGGCGGGGGCCCCCCGGGCGGCGGAGCGCCGGCGTCGGTCGGCGGCGGACCGGCCGGTGGCGGGAACGCCGGCGCACTTGGCATCGGTGGCGGCATCGGAGTGCCTTGGGGCGCGGCACCGATTACCGACGCCACGATGGTGCCGTGCGCGTCGCAATCGCTGAGGCCGTCGCCGCCCATGATGTAGTCGCCACCGGCGACCACTGGTAACCGCCGGCTGGGGTTGACACCGGTGTCGATGACCGCCACCGCGACGCCATTGCCGGTCGAGTACTGCCATGCCTTGCTGACGTTGAGCATGGTGAAACCGGGTGCGGGCAACGCCACGTTGGGGTCGGCGACGGTGATCGTCCGCGCGCAGGCGAAACTCTGCCGCATCGGCTGTTCGGCGGCCGGTTTGCCGTCGGGCGGAACCCGGCCCGGGTCCACCACCGGTGGCGGAATAGCCTGCGCCACCGGAAGACCGGCGATCAACGTCACGAGCACGGTCGTTAGTGCCGCGGCGCCGACCCGCTGGGCCAATGCGGCAACAGTGAGCGCCCGCCGAGTCATCGCATGCGCACCCAGGTGAACAACCCGCCGATCCACGCGGCCAGCGGCAGCGCCGCGATGATCGCGACGATTTCCACCCACTCAGCGGTCATTCGCACCAGCGGAGTAAACCTCGTGATCGGCACCAGCAACGCGGCCAGCAGGCCCGCACCGCCGAAGGCGGCCAGCGCCAGCGCACCCCACAGCAGCGTGGAGCCCGACGAAGCAGGCTCGTGCACAACGTATTTGATCACCGCCACGCACACGGCCGCCGCCGCTCCGCATACCAGCGCGACGGCCTGACGTTTGTCGGCGAAGGCCCGGCCGCGGCTGATGAAGATCACCACAAACAGTCCGGCCAGCACCGCCGCGGGCGTGCTGCGGTCATGTCCCGGCATCAGCGTCACCCACACCGCGACCGGCAGTGCCAGTCCGGCTGCGGCGCAGATTCCGGTCAAAACGTTGTTGGCCCGGACGGCCGCCGCCGCAATCTGGGCGCCGCGGGGCGTGGTGTCGGAGTTTGCTTCCTCGTCGCTGCCTTCGTCGACGGGTGCGACCGCGTCGGCGGGCAGACCGGCGCTGCGCCGGAACAGGTCCCGGCCGGTGATCGACCCGAAGTACGGCGGCCGGATCCGGGCGACCCACAACGCGATCGTCGGCGCCATCGTCAACAGCAGCAGCAAGGCAACCAGCGTGCACATCCCCAGCCACTGCGCCGGAACCGGCCACCACATCCGCGCCGCGGCAACTAGCCCGGCGAGCCCGAGCACGGTCACCACGGTGGCCGCCACATTGGCGTGTCGCCTTGTCGCAGCGGCGATCCCGCATGTCAACACCGCACCGGCCAGCGCAGCAATGAACGCGTGCGCGGCGCCGAGGCGCCCAGGGGCACCGGAGGCGAAGCCTGCGGTGAGCAAGGGCACCGCGATCCAGCCCAGACCGTCGATCATGTCGAGGCGCCCCGGCCACCACCGCCACACCGTGGCCGCACCGCCGGCGATCAACAGGCCGACGGCAGCGGTCACGATCGTGGGCAGCAACGCATCGGTGGAAAGCCGTTGCCGCACGGCCAATCCCAACACGGTCACGGCGGTCATCGCGACGATGACGAGGGCGGTGCGCGCCGCGGTTTGCAGGGTGACCGGTTCGAACAGGGCCTTGCCGACCCGGGCTAGACCCGTGGACAGCGACTCGTATTGCGGCTCGAACGACTCTCCGGCTACCGCGGGAACCAGAGTGAGCGTGGCCCCATCCTCGACGCCGAGTTCGTCGAGGGTCTTGGTTACGTCGAGCCGGACCCCGTTGGCCTTGTGCAGTTCATACCCGACACCGGGCTCGAGTCCGGTGAACCCCCGGCGCTTCAGTTCCTCGTTGAGCAGCTCGACCACGTTGTCGAGGAAGGCCTCGATCGGCACCGAGGCGGGGTAGACCTGCGAAACCAGATGTTCGCCACATACGACCGCGACCGCGCAGCGGGCTGGAAAAGAAACCTTACCCACAAACGCGGACACTAGCGCGGCCTGTCGGCATCTGGAATGTATTTGTCAGCCAATGCCGCAGTGATTTCGAATAGGCGCAGCCGAGTCTTCTTCTTCAACTCGTGCCGCGTATCGATGATCCCGCCTTTGGCAAGGAATGGGTCATGCGGCATGAACTCGACCGTCGCGCCGGATTGTGCGAATCGCTCGGTGAGATAAGTACGCGCCTCGGCATCGTATTTGTCGCGACTGTCGTTCAGGATGACCATGCTGCGCGACACGAGTTCGTGATATCCCATCGAGCGCAGCAAGTCGATCGCCCGGGTCACCGGTAACGAGGTGTCGGCGGTCAGACCGGAAACGAAGACCAGGGTGTCGCACGCGTCGAGCACCGCCTTCATCACCGGGTGCTCGAGGTCGTCCGAGGTATCCACCACGATGACGGTGTGGGTGCGACGCAGCCGCGACAGCACCCCGGAGAACATCGAGGCCACCAGCGGCCGCGGTTGGTCCGACGCCCGGTTCCCGGCCAGTACGTCAAGACCAAGGCTATTCTGCCCCAAGTGTTCCCGGATGTCGGCGTAGCCCTGGACATCGGTGTCGTTGAGGACCGCGGCGTAGTCACCCGGCGGCGACTCGTCGATCCGCCCGGCCAGCGTGCCGAAGCCGGGCGCGGCGTCAATCGCGACAACGTTCTCGGGGCGACACTCCCGGAAGACCGCGCCGATGCACGCCGTCATCGTGGTCTTGCCGACACCGCCCTTACCCGAAACCACCCCGATCACGTACTGCTTGCGAATGTGGCGTCGGATTCGCTCTTGCAATTCCCGATAATGTCTTTCGGCGGGTGACTCACCGAAGTTGACGGTATGAAACGTTGCTTGATAAACAAATTTTCGCCAGCCGCTACCCGGCGGGATTTTGCGCGGCGCGACCATGTCGGAAATGCGTAATGTTCCGGATACCGAGTCCTGATTCTGGTAACGCGCGGCGGGGACGTCTCGCCGAGTCGGTCCGCTTTGTTCAGGAGAATTGGATGAGCCCGTCCACGGATTCGTCACGATGCCGATGCTATCATTTTCGCGTTACCTTTCGACTACACGACTTTTCGGTACGAATACCATTCTTGGTGGGCGGGCAGCCGCCGCATCATGTGGCTGATCGCAGATCCGATGTTGTTCTTTGTGCCCGGGGCGATGATCATCCACTGCTTACCCGCGGACGGAACATGTTCGGCGACGAGCCGGCCTTCCGGTGTATCGATGATCGTCACCGCGCCCTGATCGATGTGGGTGCGGGTCGGTCGGCCGTTATCCACCCCCGACTGAATGGCCACAATGGACGCCTGGGCCGACTGGTCGGTGTCGGTGGCCAGTCTCAGCAGGTGCAGCTGGTCGGGCTCGAGGCCCTGGCCAGCCAGGAATTCCTGCAGACGGTTCTGGTCGGTGGCCGCGACGCGCAGCGCGTCCACGTCCAGCGTCACGGGTCGCAGCGGCGCGGGATCGCTTGCGCCGCAGAGGCGTTCGATCTGTGCGCTGAGCGCAGCGCCGGCGGCGCTCTCGTTGCTCGCGATGCCCGCCCCGCTGATGCGAACCAGGTCTCCCGAGCGCTCGATGGAGACCCACCAATGCGCGAACCGGGCCAGCAGTGCGCGGGTGGGCTCACCGTCGCCGGGCAGTCGGAAGTGGATCATCAGCCCGATGTCGCGGCGGGACAACACCGTCAGCCATTCGACGATGGTTCCGTCGACGGAGTCTGTCTCGTCGACGACCCCGGCGGCCCGCAGCTCGGGCGTCACCGGATGTTGCAGCGCCTTGTGCTTCGGCTCGACGCTGGGCAGGTGGGGCCGCAGCCCCATTTCGGGAGCGAGGACCTCGATGCCGGTGAGTACCTGCAGAACCCACAGGCCGTCCAGGGAGGTGGTTAGCACGGTCTTCCCTTAAAGCCAGGCGCGGGGCGCACGCTCGCGTGCGCCCCGCAAAGCCGGGACTATGCGAAGAACAGGCTCGTGTTGTGATCGGTGGTTATCGCGTTCTCGTGCACCGTGTTTACGGTGTGCCCGTGCAGGCTGACGGTTTGGATCATGTCCTGCAACCCACGCAACATCTGTTGTTGCGCATCGAAGAACGTCGTCGCACCGTGGCCCTGGAAGAACTCGGCCAGCTGTTGGGTGATGTGCAGGACGTCGTCGTGGATTTCCATCAACTGTGACGCCTGCGCCGCAATATCGCCCGACAACCCACTGACGGCGGCGTGGTTGTAAACAATTTGATCTGCCATGTTCGTTGGTCCTTAACTAAATAGGTCTGTAAATGTCTCGGGTGACACGTCGAACGACAGGTCAAACTAGGTCGACTGCACACCGCCGCCGAACACGCCATTGAGGCTGTGGGCGGAATCCGCTTCGTGATGTTCCATCAGCGTTGCCGTCTGGCCAAGGCCATGTGCCAGACGGTTGCCGCCTGTCATGACCTGATGCAGGTCATTGGCGATTTGGCCGGCCGTGTTCAGCGAGGTCGAGCCGGCTTGGCCGGCCCACCCGGTGGCACTGACAATGTTTTCATGGCCACTCAAATACTGATTGGCAATCGCGGCTGCCTCTTCCAGTCGCGCTTCGATGCGCTGTTTTGCACTGCGTAATAGTTCCGGAGTGACAACTGTCGTCCCCGCCATGTTTCTCCCTCGATTCCTTAAGCTCCCCGACCTGGGATATGGATAGCAGTCTAGACAGGTATTGCACGTTGTCACTTCAGTTCTCGGCTGCTATACAGGCGTCGAATTACCCCGGGGCGGCGACCGCAAAACGCCTTGTCAGGCCTTTTCAGGCTTTCTCAAAGCGTGCCGGCGCCGTCGGCCGCACCGTCGCCGTCGGTATCGGTCAACCGGACGTCCCACCGCCCATCGCCGTCGGTGTCCACATAACCGGTCACACCCGTCTCATCTGTACACAGCACCCGGTCGGCCAGGCCGTCGCCGTCGCTGTCCACCAGCCGGTCGTCGGGGTGGCCCCGTCCGTCGAAGTCGACTAGCGGACCGCCGGTGTGCTCGCTGCCGTCGAGCCCATACCATCGCAGGCCCCCGCCCCGATCCGCGGCAACGGCCCAGGTCCCCGTACCGTCGTCGGTGAAGTACGCCTCGGGGGTGCCGTCGTTGTCGAGGTCGAGCACGGCGTGGTCGACGACACCGTCGCCGTCGAAATCGCCCAGGGCGTCGTCGCGCAGCCCGTCATGGTCGAAATCCAGACCGATTGATTCCAGTCGACCGTCGTGGTCGAGGTCGAGGTCGGGTTGTCCGTGCCAGAATGCCGCGGAGCCGTCGTCCGCTGCCAAGCAGTAATCCACAACCTTTCCGACGCGTCTCGATCGCGGCCAGTTCCCAACCGGTCTTGTTGGCTCGCGCTATGCCAGCCAGGCGGGCGAACCACGCCGAGCTGGCGGGCAGTCTGTGGCATCCACATATCGTCGGCGTGCACGACCGCGGCGAATTCGACGGCCAGCTGTGGATGGCCATGGACTATGCCAACGGCCCTGATATCCGCGCGCTGCTGGATCAGCACTACCCGGGTGGAATGCCCCGGGGGGATGTGGTGGCGACTGTGACCGCGGTCGCCGCGGCATTGGACCGCGCGCATCACCGCGGGCTGCTGCACCGCGATGTCAAACCGGGCGGCATCGTGATCAGCCGGCCCGATGACGGCGGCGCCCGCGAATCCTGTTGAGCGACTTCGGTATTGCGCGACCCGTGGACGACACCGCAGATCTTGAACGCCTCCAGCCGCGGCAAACGCGGGTGGCGCACCGCGTAGACCACGCCCAACGGCATGGGCAAATCCCAGAACCGATCGGCGGGCCGCACGGGACGCTGGACGGCGAACGGCGGGGCCGGTCAGGCGTTGCCGCGGGCCTGCCACCAGGCCAGCAGCTGCGCGGTCGCCTCTTCTTCGGCAAGCGGCCCGCGGTCCAATCGCAGCTCCTTCAGAAAGCGCCACGCCTCCCCGACCTGTGGTCCCGCCGGGATGCCGAGCAGCTCCATGATCCGGTTGCCGTCCAGGTCCGGGCGTACCCGGGCCAGGTCCTCCTGCGCGGCCAACTCGGCGATGCGCGCCTCGAGGCGGTCGTAGTTTGCCTGCAGCCGGGCGGCCCGGCGCTTGTTGCGGGTGGTGCAGTCGGCACGCACCAACTTGTGCAAGCGGGGCAGCAGCGGCCCGGCGTCGGTGACATAGCGGCGCACCGCCGAGTCGGTCCACTTTCCGTCGCCGTAGCCATGGAACCGCAGGTGCAGATAGACCAGCTGGGAGACGTCGTCAACCATCTGCTTGGAGTACTTAAGTGCCCGCAGCCGTTTGCGGACCATTTTCGCGCCGACGACCTCGTGGTGGTGGAAGCTGACACCACCATCCGGCTCGTGGCGTCGGGTCGCCGGCTTGCCGATGTCATGCAGCAGCGCGGCCCAGCGCAGCACCAGATCTGGGCCCCCTTCTGGGGGTGGGTCTTCCAGGGCGATGGCCTGACGCAGCACGGTCAGCGAATGTTGGTAGACGTCCTTGTGCTGGTGGTGTTCGTCGATGGCCATCTGCATGCCCCCGACCTCGGGCAGGACGACGTCACCCATTCCGGTCTGCACGATCAGGTCGATCCCGGCCACCGGGTCGGTTCCCAATAGCAGCTTGTCCAGTTCGACGGCCACCCGTTCGGCGCTGATCCGGGCCAGCTGCGGCGCCATCTGTTCGATCGCCATCCGTACCCGGGGGGCGATGGTGAATCCGAGTTGCGCGACAAACCGCGCCGCGCGCAGCATCCGCAACGGGTCGTCGCCGAAGGACACCTCGGGCGCGGCCGGGGTGTCGAGCACCCGGGCGCGCAGCGCGGCCAGACCGCCGAGCGGATCCACGAAGTCACCCGGGCCGGCTGCCGTGATGCGCACCGCCATCGCGTTGGCCGTGAAATCTCGGCGCACCAAGTCGTCCTCGAGGCGATCACCGAATTGCACCTCAGGATTCCGCGACACCTGGTCGTAGCTGTCCGCGCGGAAGGTGGTGATCTCCAGCCGGAGCTCGCCCTTGCCGACACCCACGGTGCCGAATGCGATGCCGGTGTCCCACACCGCATCGGACCACCCGCGAACGATCTGCTGGATCTGCTCCGGTCGGGCGCTGGTGGTGAAATCCAGATCCGGACTCAGCCTGCGTAACAAAGCATCTCGTACCGATCCGCCGACCAGATACAACTGGTGCCCCGCGGCCTCGAACAACGTGCCCAGCTCGCGCAGCACCTCGGCATGCCGGTTCAGGGTGACGGCAGCTGAAGCCAGCAGCTCCACATCTTGGGCGGCGTCGGACACGTTCGGTCAGCCTAGTCGGGTGACGATGCGGGCCGGGACGGCCCGGTGAGGAACCCGACCAACAACCCCCACGGGTGACGATGCGGGCCGGGACGGCCCGGTGAACAACCCGAGGGCACGGGCACCGCCGCCGCGCGCCATCGGCGGCGAGTATGTCCGGAAGACCCGTTCGTGCCAGCTACTATCGCTTGGGTGTCGGATGGCGAACAGGCCAAACCACGTCGGCGCCGCGGGCGCCGTCGGCGTCGTGGCGGCGCCAAAGCCTCCGACAAGGACTCCGAAACCAAGGTAACCGCCGACCCCCCGGCAAGTAAGACGAGCAACCGGCGCCGGTCTCGCACGCAACGCGGGATGCCCGAACGGCTGCGCACCGTACACGAGACCTCCGCGGGCGGGCTGGTCATCGACGGCATCGACGGCCCGCGAGACGCGCAGGTGGCGGCCCTGATCGGCCGGATCGACCGCCGCGGCCGGATGCTGTGGTCGCTACCCAAGGGGCACATCGAACAGGGCGAGACCGCGGAACAGACCGCCATCCGCGAGGTCGCCGAAGAGACCGGGATCCGGGGCAGCGTGCTGGCGGCGCTGGGCCGTATCGACTATTGGTTCGTCACCGATGGTCGCCGCGTGCACAAGACCGTGCACCATTATCTAATGCGTTTCTCCGGCGGCGAGCTGTCCGACGAGGACCTCGAGGTCGCCGAGGTCGCGTGGGTGCCGATGCGGGAGCTGCCGTCGCGGCTGGCCTACGCCGACGAGCGCCGCCTGGCCCAGGTTGCCGACGAACTGATCGGCAAGCTGCAAAGCGACGGGCCCGCCGCGCTCCCGCCGCTGCCGCCCAGCACGCCGCGGCGCAATCCGCAGACCCACTCGCGCACCCGCCATTCCGACAACAAACCCCCCGGCCGCAGCAATGGCCACGGGCCAGGGTCGTGACCGCGCCGCGCTCCTGCTGGACCGGCTGGTTGCGGCTGGCCGCCGTGGTGGCCCTGGTGGCCGGGTTTACGGTGCTGCTCACCGGACCCGCCGGCGTGCCGCACGCCGTCGCCGACGAACCCGGGTCGACGCCGTTCATCCGCGTCCGCATCGATCAGGTCACCCCGGACGTGGTCACCACCACCAGTCCGCCGGTCGTCACGGTCAGCGGAATGGTGGCCAACATCGGCGACCGCCCCGTCCGGGACGTGATGGTGCGGCTCGAACATGCCGCCGCGGTGGACACCTCGGTCGGGCTGCGCACGTCACTGGACGGCGCCACCGACCAGTACCAGCCGGCGGCCGATTTCCTGACCATCGCGCCCGAACTGCAGCGCGGGCAGGAGGTCGGCTTCACCCTGTCCGCGCCGCTGCGCTCGTTGAACAAGCCGTCGCTGGGCATCAAACAGCCGGGCATCTATCCGCTGCTGGTCAACGTCAACGGCACACCCGATTACGGGGCGCCCGCCCGGCTCGACAACGCGCGGTTCCTGCTGCCGGTGATCGGAGTGCCGCCCGACCGCGCCGACTCCCTGGAATCCGCGGTGGCACCCGACACGTCGAAACCCGTCTGGGTGACCATGCTGTGGCCGCTGGCCGACCGCCCCCGGCTGGCCCCGGGGCAACCCGGTGGCACCGTCCCGGTCCGACTGGTCGACGACGACCTGGCCACCTCGCTGGGCACCGGCGGCCGGCTGGACATCTTGCTATCCGCTGCCGAGGTCGCCGCCAGCCATGACGTCGATCCCGACGGCGCCGTGGGCCGCGCCTTGTGCCTGGCCGTCGATCCGGATCTGCTGGTCACCGTCAACGCGATGACCGCCGGATACGTGGTGTCCAACTCCCCCGACGGGCCGGCCCAGCAACCGGGCACACCCACCCACCCCGGCGGTGGCCAGGGCGCGGCGACGGGCTGGCTGAACCGATTGCGGGCGCTGGCTCACCGCGTCTGCGTGACCCCGCTGCCCTACGCGCAGGCCGACCTGGACGCCCTGCAGCGGGTCAACGATCCGCGACTCAGTGCCGTCGCCACCACCAGCGTGGGTGACATCGTCGACCGAATCCTTGACGTTTCGTCCGCCCGCGGCGCCACGCTGCTGCCCGACGGTCCGCTCACCGCCGGTGCGGTCGATCTGCTCAACGCCAACAACAGCACGGTGGCGATCGCCGCGGCCGATTTGGTCGCCAAGGATTCCCAGTCCTCCGCCGACGGATCGGGCAACGTCGACACCACTCCCCGGCGGCTATCCCCGCAGGTGGTGCTGGCGCCGTTCGATCCCGCCGTGGGTGCGGCGCTGGCCGGAGCGGGTAATGACCCCAGCGTGCCCACCTATCTGGACCCGTCGCTGACCGTCCGGCTCACGCATGACTCCAACACCGCGCGCCGCCAGGACGCCCTGGGTTCCATGTTCTGGCATGCCCTGGACCACGACGCCCCGCCACGCACCCAGCTCCTGGTCCCACCGGCAACCTGGAACCTGCAGGCCGACGATGCGCAGGTCATCCTCACGGCGCTGGCAACCACCATCCGGTCCGGACTCGGCGTGCCCCGCCCGCTCGGCGCCGTGATCGCCGAGGCCGCCGCGCGGACCGAGCCCGGCGCGCCGCCGATGGCTTCCGGCCCGGGTCGTGGCCGCTTCACCGAGACCGTCACCACCGACATCAACGGTCAGACCGGCCGGCTGTGGCGGCTGACCGCGGCATTGAGCACCGATGAACGCACCGGATTAACCGGCGTCCAGTACACCGCCCCGCTGCGCGAGGACATGCTGCGCGCGTTGAGCCAGTCGGATCCGCCCGACGGCCGCAACGAGTTGGCCAGGCAACGGCTGCAGGTGGTCGGCACCACGATCAACGACTTGTTCGGCGCGGTGACGATCGTGAACCCGGGCGGCTCCTACACCCTGGCGACCGAGCACAGCCCGTTGCCGCTGGCCCTGCACAACGGCCTCGCCGTCCCGATCAAGGTCCGCCTGCAGGTCGACGCGCCGCCCGGGATGACCGTGACCGACGTCGGGCAGATCGAGTTGCCCCCTGGCTATCTGCCGTTGCGGGTGCCGATCGAAGTGAACTTCACCCAGCGCGTCGCCATCGACGTCACGCTGCGCACCCCGGACGGCACCCGACTGGGCGAACCGGTGCGTTTGTCGGTGCACTCCAACGCCTACGGCAAGGTGCTCTTTGCGATCACCCTGACCGCCGCCGCGGTGCTGTTCGTCCTCGCTGGCCGACGGCTGTGGCACCGGTTCCGGGGTCAACCGGACCGTGCCGACCTGGACCGTCCCGACCCACCGCACCAGCAGCCACCCGACCGGCACGGTGTCGGCGCTCGCGTGGACGAAGAGCACCGAGTATGAACCCCGCCTACCGGCGGCCCCCTGCACACCAGCCGCCGCGGCGGCATCAGCCGCCACCGACCGGACCGCTGCCGCCGGTAACCGAACTGCCCACGCGGCGGGTGGAACTGTCCGACTCCGCGCTGGTCTCCCGGTCGTGGGCGATGGCCTTCGCGACACTGGTCAGCCGGATCACCGGCTTCGGCCGGATCGTGGTGCTGGCCGCCATCCTGGGTGCGGCACTGTCGAGCGCCTTCTCGGTGGCCAATCAGTTGCCGAACCTGGTCGCCGCGCTCGTACTGGAGGCGACGTTCACCGCCATCTTCGTGCCGGTGCTGGCCCGCGCCGAGCAGAGCGACCCCGACGGCGGCGCGGCGTTCGTGCGCCGACTGGTGACGGTGACGACCACGCTGCTGTTGTTCGCGACGGTGGTGTCGGTGGCCGCCGCGCCGCTGCTGGTTCGGCTGATGCTCGGCCGCGACCCGCAAGTCAACGAGCCGCTCACCACCGCGTTCGCCTATTTGCTGCTCCCCCAGGTGCTGGCCTACGGCCTTACCTCGGTGTTCATGGCAATCCTGAACACTCGCAACGTCTTTGGGCCCACCGCGTGGGCCCCGGTCGTCAACAATGTCGTCGCGCTGCTGACGTTGGCAGTGTATTTGGTTGTCCCCGGCCAACTTTCGGTCGACCCTGTCCGGATGGGCAACGCCAAGCTGCTGGTCCTCGGTATCGGCACCACGTTGGGCGTATTCGCACAGACCGCCGTGCTGCTGGTCGCGCTGCGGCGTGAACGCGTGAGCCTACGGCCGCTGTGGGGCATCGACGAGCGGCTCAAGCGGTTCGGCACCATGGCCGCGGCCATGGTGCTCTACGTGCTGATCAGTCAGCTCGGCTTGGTGGTGGGCAACCAAATCGCCAGTACCGCAGCGGCTTCCGGCCCGGCGATCTACAACTACACCTGGCTGGTGTTGATGCTGCCGTTCGGCATGATCGGCGTGACGGTGCTGACCGTGGTGATGCCGCGGTTGAGTCGCAACGCCGCAGCCAACGACACCGGGGCCGTGTTGGCCGACCTATCGCTGGCCACCCGGCTGACGTTGATCACTCTCATTCCGATCGTGGCGTTCATGACCGTCGGTGGGCCCGCGATCGGCAGCGCGTTGTTCGCCTACGGGCACTTCGGCGGCACCGACGCCGGCTACCTGGGTGCCGCGATCGCGCTGTCGGCGTTCACGCTGATCCCCTACGGCCTGGTGCTGTTGCAGCTGCGCGTCTTCTACGCGCGCGAGCAGCCCTGGACGCCGATCGTGATCATCCTCGTCATCACCGCCGTCAAGATCGCCGGCTCGGTGCTGGCCCCGCACGTCATCGACGACCCACAACTGGTGGCGGGTTTCCTCGGGCTGGCCAACGGCATCGGCTTTCTGGCCGGCGCGATCGTCGGCTATGTCCTGCTGCGTCACACGCTGTTGCCGGCCGGCGGCCATCTGGTCGGACGGACGGAGGTGCGAACGGTCCTGGTGACCACCGTCGCGTCGATGCTGGGCGGGCTGATCGCGCATGTCGTCGATCGGCTGCTGGGGCTGGCCGAGTTGACGGCGCACGGCGGTGCGGCCGGCTCGCTGCTGCGGCTGCTGATCCTCGGGTGCCTCATGTTGCCGATCATGGCGACGGTCATGGTCCGCGCGCAGGTGCCGGAGGCGCTGGCGGTCGTGGCCGCGGTCCGGCGCCGCGTCGGCGGGGGCTTCCGCACGGCCCCGCCATCCCGCGCGACGGCTACGCCCCGGGCATCGTCTCACCGCCGCCCGGTCACGTACCCTGAGCAGAGGAATTCGTCCCCGCCGGGGGTCAATGCGGTCCAGGAGCCGATCCGGCGTAGGCCTCCGGAACGAGCAGGGAATGCCCGGCTGATGAAAGGACCGGAGGTGACCGATCGCCCCGTCGAAAGCGCCGCACCCGGCCCCGGAGCCGGCGGCGACCGGCCGCGCGCCGCTGCCGGTGACTTCCAGCCGGAAATCCCGACCGCCCGGGAGCCGGGCCCGGCGTTTCCGCAACCGCCTGACCAGCGCAATGGCGGGGCCGTCGGCGACGCGGGCCGCGGCTCGATGCCGGCCGACGCGTCGCGCGATCGCGGTGCAGAGTCGCCCGGCGACGATGCCCATCTAGTTCCCGGCGCCCGGATCGCCGGCGGCCGGTACCGGTTGCTGGTCTTCCATGGCGGTGCGCCGCCGCTGCAGTTCTGGCAGGCACTCGACACGGCCCTGGACCGCCAGGTGGCGCTCACCTTCGTCGACCCCGACGGCAGTCTGCCCGGCGACGTGTTGCAGGAGATCCTGTCCCGCACGCTGCGGCTCAGCCGGATCGACAAGCCGGGCATTGCCCGGGTGCTCGACGTCGTGCACAGCCAGCAGGGCGGCCTGGTGGTCGCGGAGTGGATTCGCGGCGGCTCGCTGCAGGAGGTGGCCGACACCGCTCCGTCACCGCTGGGCGCGGTCCGCGCCATGCAGTCACTGGCCGCGGCCGCCGACGCCGCCCACCGTGCCGGGGTGGCCCTGTCGATCGATCACCCCAGCCGCATCCGGGTCAGCATCGACGGCGACGTCGTGCTGGCCTATCCGGCGACCATGCCGGACGCCAATCCCGAGGACGACATCCGCGGCATCGGCGCCTCGCTGTACGCGCTGCTGGTCAACCGCTGGCCGCTGCCCGAGTCCGGGGTGCGCAGCGGGCTCGCGCCGGCCGAGCGGGACGCGTCGGGCCTTCCCGTGGAGCCCAGCACCATCGACCGCGACATTCCTTTCCAGGTCTCCGCGGTAGCCGTCCGGGCAGCGCAGGAAGACGGCGGAATCCGCAGCGCTTCAACGCTTTTGAATTTGCTGCAGCAGGCTACCGCGGTCGCTGACCGGACCGAGGTGCTGGGTCCGGTCGACGATTCCCCGCCGCCGCCGCCCGCTGCACCGGTGGAACGCGACGAGTATGCGACGCTGGCGCGGCGACGGCGCAACCTGCTGATCGGTGGCGCCGCGGCGATCGCCGTGATCGTGGTCGCGCTGCTGGTGCTGGCCTCGATCGTCAGCAAGATCTTCGGCAACGTCGGCGGCGGCCTGAACAAGGACGAGCTCGGGCTCAATGGACCGACTTCGTCGAGTGCGTCGTCGTCGGCGAGTGCCGCGCCGTCGGGAAGTGTCGTCAAACCCATCCGGGCCACGGTCTACTCCCCCGACGGGGAGGCCGACAACCCGGGCCAGGCGGGCATGGCCATCGACGGTAACTCCACCACCGGCTGGCAGACCGACATCTACACCGACGCCGTGCCCTTCCCCAGCTTCAAGAACGGGGTCGGGTTGATGTTGCAGTTGCCGAGCCCGACGGTGGTCGGCGCGGTGTCCGTCGACACCCCCAGCACCGGCACCAAGGTCGAGATCCGCTCCTCGTCCACCCCGACACCGAGCCGGCTGGAAGACACTTCCCTGCTGGTGCCGGCCACCGCGCTCAAGCCGGGGCACAACACCATCCCGGTGCGCGCGGGCGCGAAGACGTCGAACGTGTTGGTGTGGATCACCACCCTGGGCAACACCGACGGAAAGAACCGCTCGGAGCTTTCGAACATCACCATCCAGGCGGCCTCCTGAGACTCACAGCTCCGCGGTCAAGTGAAGTGCTGGCGGATCACCGATTGGTTAGTGTCCGCCCGTGGGCATCGGCGAACAGACACGGCAGCACCGCAGCGACGCCGAGCTGCTCGCGGCCCACGTCGCCGGTGACCGCTACGCCTTCGGCGAGCTTTTCCACCGTCACCGCCGCCAGCTGCACCGCCTGGCCCGGCTGACCAGCCGCACTCCCGAAGACGCCGAGGACGCCCTGCAGGAGGCCATGCTGTCCGCACACCGGGGTGCCGGTTCGTTTCGCTACGACGCCGCGGTCGGCAGCTGGCTGCACCGGATTGTGGTCAACGCCTGCCTGGATCGGCTGCGCCGCACCAGGTCTCACCGCACCGCGCCGCTCGAGGATGTGTACCCGGTGCCGGACCGCACGGGTCAGGTCGAGACCGCGATGATGGTGCAACGGGCGCTGCTGCGCCTGCCGGTCGAGCAGCGGGCCACCATCGTGGCGGTCGACATGCAGGGCTACTCGATCGCCGACACCGCGGCGCTGCTGGGTGTCGCGGAAGGCACCGTCAAGAGCCGGTGCGCCCGCGGCCGAGTGCGGCTGGCCGAACTGCTCGGTTATCTCGACGCCGGCACTCACACCCCGGCGCGCCCCCCGGGTCCGCGGCCAGGGCCGGAGCCCACCCTCGCCCTGGGCATGACGGAGACTGGGGTGGATGGGCGACACGGAAAACCCCGCGAACCTACCGGAGACTGACCAGCCGGACCCGCACGGGTCACCGGGGTCAGAACCGGCGCCGAGCGTGGAGCTGCTCGCCGACCTGCAGGCCGGTCTGCTGGATGACGACACGGCGGCCCGGGTGCGCCGGCAGGTTCGCGACGACCCGGACGCCCAACGCGTGCTGCAGGCCTTGCACCAGGTGCGCCGCGACGTCGCCGCGGTCGGCGCGGATCCGCAATCGGCGCCGGAGCCACCCGCCACCATGACCGCCCGGATCGCCGGCGCGCTGCGCGACGACCACGCCGCAACGGCGGCTCACTCGGCGCGTCCGGGCATCCGTCCGGCCAAAATCTTCGCGGGGCTGGCCGGTATCGGCGCGGCCCTCGCCGCGGTGGCCTTCGGCACGGCCGCCCTGCTGCACGAGCAGCCCGCGGCGCCAAGCACGCCGACGACCATCGAGCACATCACGGTGTCGACACCACCGATGACGATCCCGCTGTCGGCGGCCGAGATCAGCGGGCTACTCGGTCGCACTCCCGACTACGGTCCGCTCTCCGACGCATCCCGACGAGCGTCCTGCCTGGCCGGGTTGGGGTATCCCGCCGCCACTCCGGTGCTCGGGGCGCGGCCGGTCGAGATCAATGCACGCCCCGGTGTACTGCTGGTTCTCCCCGCGGATACACCAACCGACCTGGCGGTCTTCGCGGTGGCCCTGAACTGCAGCGCCGCCGACACCGGGCTGTTGGCCAGCACCCAGATTCCGCGCCCTTAGAGTGGTGACGTGTTGCGCGACACGGCCGGGAACAGCCGCGCCTACGCTGGCGTTCGACACGGTTGAAGCATCCGCACCGGAAAGGCACCCATGACCGACACCGCCCATGACAAGATTCACGACGTCATCATCATCGGTTCGGGTCCGGCCGGGTATACCGCCGCTCTCTACACCGCCCGCGCGCAACTGGCGCCGCTCGTCTTCGAGGGGACGTCCTTCGGCGGGGCGTTGATGACGACGACCGAGGTGGAGAACTACCCCGGTTTCCGCGATGGCATCACCGGCCCCGAGCTGATGGACCAGATGCGCGAGCAGGCCCTGCGCTTTGGGGCGGACTTGCGGATGGAGGACGTCGAATCGGTGTCGTTGCAGGGCCCGATCAAATCGGT
Source organism: Mycobacterium sherrisii (assembly GCF_002102355.1). GTDB lineage: Bacteria > Actinomycetota > Actinomycetes > Mycobacteriales > Mycobacteriaceae > Mycobacterium > Mycobacterium sherrisii. The sequence goes on from NZ_LQPT01000045.1 coordinate 38,648, forward strand.
CACCACCGCCGAGGGCGAAACCTTCAAGGCGCGGTCGGTGATCTTGGCGATGGGTGCCGCCGCGCGGTACCTGCGGGTGCCCGGCGAGCAGGAGTTGCTGGGCCGCGGGGTGAGCGCGTGCGCCACCTGCGACGGGTTTTTCTTCCGCGACCAGGACATCGCGGTGATCGGTGGCGGCGACTCAGCAATGGAAGAGGCGACGTTCTTGACCCGGTTCGCCCGCAGCGTGACTCTGGTGCACCGGCGCGACGAATTCCGAGCCTCCAAGATCATGTTGGACCGTGCGCGCTCCAACGACAAGATCACGTTCAAGACCAACCAGAGCGTGGTCGCGGTGGAAGGCGACACGACGGTGACCGGATTGCGGTTGCGCGACAACATAACCGGCGAAGAGACCGTGTTGCCGGTGACGGGCGTATTCGTCGCGATCGGTCACGATCCGCGGTCGGCTCTGGTGCGCGACGTCCTTGACACCGACGCCGACGGCTACGTTCAGGTCAAGGGCCACACCACATACACGACGGTTGAGGGTGTGTTCGCCGCGGGCGACTTGGTCGACCGCAGCTACCGCCAGGCGATCACGGCGGCCGGAAGCGGTTGCGCCGCAGCGATTGACGCAGAGCGCTGGCTGGCCGAACACGACGAGGCCGGGGAGCCGGAAGCCGGGAATGCGGACAGTACCAATCTGATTGGAGCACCACGATGAGCGATGCCGAAAAAGCCGGAGCCACAAAGGAAGTCTCCGACGCGTCTTTTTCCAGCGATGTCTTGTCCAGCGACAAGCCTGTGTTGGTTGATTTTTGGGCGACCTGGTGCGGACCGTGCAAGATGGTCGCCCCGGTTCTCGAGGAGATCGCTGCCGAGCGCTCGGATCAGCTGACCGTCGCCAAACTCGACGTCGACGCCAACCCGGAGACGGCGCGCGACTTCCAGGTGGTGTCGATCCCGACGATGATCCTGTTCAAGGACGGCCAGCCGGTCAAGCGGATCGTCGGGGCCAAGGGTAAGGCTGCGCTGTTGCGTGAGTTGTCGGACGCGGTCCCCAACCTGACCTGACATCGATCCGCCTGAGCGGTGCCCCGCCGTTCGGCCTGGGGTTTTCCGAAAATCAAGAAGTATCTGCGACAATACCGATTAGCTGTAATGCTTTTGTCAGCCTGTCAGGATGTCCCGGAGGGCCCTTGGTATGTCGAGTCCGCGCCGCGAAAACGGCGACGCGTTGCGCTGTGGTGACCGCAGCGCAGCTGTGACCGAAATCCGGGCGTCCTTAGCCGCTTTGGGGTTACTGGACAACTCGGGGGACGACTTGAGCACCGGCCGCCAGGTTGCCCCGGACGTCTTCGATTCGCAACTCGACCAGGCCGTAAGGGCTTTTCAGCAGCACCGCGGATTGCTCGTGGACGGCATCGTCGGCGAGGCCACCTACCGGGCACTCAAAGAAGCCTCCTACCGGCTCGGCGCGCGCACCCTGTATCACCAGTTCGGGGCACCGCTCTACGGTGATGACGTCGCCACGCTGCAGGCCCGGCTGCAAGATCTCGGTTTCTACACCGGTCTGGTCGACGGGCATTTCGGTCTGCAAACGCACAACGCATTGATGTCCTATCAGCGTGAGTACGGCCTGTCCGCGGACGGAATCTGCGGCCCGGAGACGTTGCGCTCCTTGTACTTTCTGAGTTCACGAGTCAGCGGCGGTTCGCCCCACGCCATCCGGGAAGAAGAGCTGGTCCGGCGGTCGGGTCCGCGCCTGTCCGGCAAACGGATCATCATCGACCCGGGCCGCGGCGGCGACGACCACGGGCTGATCGCGCAGGGTCCCGGCGGCCCAATTAGCGAAGCAGATATCTTGTGGGACTTGGCCAGTCGGCTTGAAGGCCGGATGACGGCCATCGGCATGGAGACATTTTTGTCCCGGCCTACCAACCGCAGCCCGTCGGACGCCGAGCGGGCCGCGACCGCCAACAACGTGGGCGCGGACCTGATGATCAGCCTGCGCTGCGAGTCGCAGCGCAGCCCCTCGGCCAATGGTGTGGCCTCGTTTCACTTCGGCAACTCGCACGGCTCGGTATCGACGATCGGGCGTAACCTTGCCGACTTCATTCAGCGTGAAGTGGTGGCCCGCACCGGATTGCGGGACTGCCGGACCCATGGGCGCACCTGGGATCTGCTGCGCTTGACCAGGATGCCCACCGTCCAGGTTGACGTCGGTTACATCACCAACCCCGGTGACCGGGAGCGGCTGATCTCGACCCAAACCCGGGACGCGATTGCCGAGGGGATCCTCGCCGCGGTCAAACGCCTGTACTTGCTCGGCAAAAACGACCGGCCCACCGGCACTTTCACGTTCGCGGAGTTGCTTGCCCACGAACTGTCCGTGGAACGGACCACCCGCCTCGGCGGATCTTAACCATTCTTCTTGTTCTGCAACGTATTTCCCGCAACTGACCCCGCCCCGACCGGCTGCTGCAGCTGAGCATTCGCCAGCAACCGCTCCAGTGCGGCCTCCACCTCGGCCTTCCAACCCAATCCCTTGTCGAGCTCGAGCCGAAGCCGCGGGAAGTACGAATGAGGTGCTACCACAACGAAACCGACGTCTTGCAAGAATTCGGCGTCGATGATGCAGCGCTCCACCGAGCAGTCGCACAGCGATTCCAGCACGGGCCGGGTGGCGGGGTCGGCCAGCCGCGGATCGGATAGCTCCGACACCGCCGGGGTCCGGCCGAAGGCTTCCAAGGCCCGGACACCGCGGCGCATCAATTCGTCGATCACCTGGGCAAGCAGGCTGTGCGCCAAATCGTCTGTGTCGTTTCCGAGTTCGATACCCATGGATGTCAGCAACACGGCATCGGCCGACACCGGGGCGGTCGGGAACCGACGCGCCCGCGGTACCGCCCCCGGTGGGGCGTACAGGACGTAGCCCAGACACGGTGGCTCGGACTGACTCCGTTCGTCGGGGATCGCCGTCGCGACCTGGCCGCACGAGCCCCATTCGAGCATTACCATCGACAGCCAGGCTTCCTTTTCAAATTCTGGATCGGCCAGATGGTCCTGGTCGCCAAGCGTCGCGGGATCCACCTCCCAATACACGCACCGGCGCGCATGTTTGGGAAGCTGCTCGAAGGCCTCGAGCCGCAGTGGCGTGATTCGAGCAGACACTAGCCTCCTGGCCTCCGTGCGTACCGCGGCCGATCGCCGCGAACCGGCTGTTTCCAGCCCGATGTGCACCACGAACCTCTCCAGGATAGGAGAGTTTGTCGGTCCCGGGCCAGTGTTGACCCTGCCACGTCATCCCGGTCGCAAAATCGGCCCGGACCGCGTCGCGGGGCACCGCGATGACGCGAAATCATTTGGTGCACAATGGATCTCCGTCTGATCGCGGGGTTCGGGGCGGGGCGGTATGCCCGCCAACCCCGTGCTGTGTCACAGTGACGTAATTACAGCGGGTGACCGGTCACGCCTTGGGCGGGTCCATCGCGTCGATGATTCGCTGCAAATCCTCGACCGAGGCGAATTCGACGACGATCTTTCCCTTGCGCTTGCCGAGGCTGACCGTCACGCGGGTTTCGAACGCATTCGACAGCCGCTCGGCGACATCTTGTAGGCCCGGCATCTGAATTGGCTTGCGGCGCGGCGCCGTGGACGGCGTCGCGTCGCCGCGGTTGGCCAGCGTCACCGCCTCCTCGGTGGCGCGCACCGACAGGCCCTCGGCGACGATGCGGGTCGCCAGTTCCTCCTGCGCCTCCGGCCCCGCCTCCAACGACAACAACGCGCGGGCGTGGCCGGCGGACAGCACCCCTGCCGCCACGCGACGCTGCACCGGAATCGGGAGCTTGAGCAACCGGATCATGTTGGTGATCAACGGTCGTGATCGGCCGATCCGGGCCGCGAGTTCGTCGTGGGTAACCCCGAACTCGTCGAGCAGCTGCTGGTAGGCCGCCGCCTCTTCCAAGGGGTTCAACTGGGCCCGGTGGATGTTCTCCAAGAGGGCATCGCGCAACAAATTGTCGTCGGTCGTCTCTCGCACGATCGCGGGCAGGGTGGCCAGGCCGGCGGCTTGCGCAGCACGCCAACGGCGCTCCCCCATCACCAACTGGTAACGGGCACCGCTGGGCGATCCGGACACGGCCCGCACCACGATGGGTTGCAACAGGCCGAATTCTCGGATCGAGTGCACCAACTCCGCCAAGGCCTCGTCGTCGAACACCTGGCGCGGCTGGCGCGGGTTGGGCTCGATGTCGGACGGCGCAATCTCCCGATATACCGCGCCCATTTCGTTCACACTCGGACCGGGCCCGCCGATCAGCACGTCGGCGGCCGCGTCGCCCATTCGCGGGCCCAGGGTCGCGGGACCCGAGTCCCCCTCGGCGGGGCCGGTGGGGATCAGCGAAGCCAGGCCCCGGCCGAGGCCACCCTTCCTGCGTGACGGCTGCGTCATTGTGGTCCCTTCACGAACGGAAATTAATCGCGCTGTGCGAGTTCACGACTCGCGTCCAGATAGCTCATCGCCCCGCGCGAGCCGGGGTCGTAATCGATGATTGTCATGCTGTAGCCCGGCGCTTCGGAGACCTTCACGCTGCGCGGGATGACGGTCCGCAGCACCTTGCTGCCGAAGTAGCGGCGGACCTCCTCGGCGACCTGATCGGCGAGCTTGGTTCGGCCGTCGTACATGGTGAGCACCACCGTGGTTACGTCCAGCCGGGGATTGAGGTGGGCCTTCACCATCTCGATGTTCCGCATCAACTGAGACACACCCTCCAGGGCGTAGTACTCACACTGGATGGGGATCATCACCTCGGGGGCGGCGACGAGCGCGTTGATGGTGAGCAGCCCCAGCGAGGGCGGGCAGTCCACGAAGACGTAGTCGAAGTCGAATCGTTCGAGCTCCGCGAGGGCGGTGCGCAACCGGTTCTCTCGCGCCACCATGCTCACCAACTCGATCTCGGCGCCGGCCAGATCGATGGTCGCGGGCACGCAGTACAACCGGTCGCTGTGCGGGCTACGCCGCAGCGCGGACTCCAGCGTCTCCTCCCCCAGCAACACCTCGTATGAGGATGGCGTGCCCGACTGGCGGTCGGTGATGCCGAGCGCGGTGCTGGCGTTGCCCTGCGGGTCGAGGTCGATAACGAGAGTCTTCAAACCCTGCAATGCAAGCGCGGCCGCGAGGTTTACCGCAGTGGTCGTCTTCCCGACGCCACCCTTCTGGTTCGCCACGGTGAACACTCGGCGGTGGGACGGCCTAGGCAGCGGCGGATACGTGGTGTGCAGGACCCGCATCGCCCGTTCGGCGGCGGCGCCGATTGGCGTGTCGAATTCGTTCGATGTTTCACGTGAAACATCGGCGGACTGATTCGCCGTCTGCGGCGGTTGCGTCGGCGCGGCTGGCGTGCCCTGCGGCCCCGCACCGTCCGCACAATCCTGGGGCGAGCTCATGGCCTTCTCCTGTCCGCCCGTGCTGTCGATCCGCGTCGCGACCGTGCTGCGCGCCGTGCTACCACCACGGTTGCGGGCGGACGCAAATAGCTCGCGCCACATGTCACCACCCTGACATCTACTGAGTCCAGTGCCGTCATCACACGCCGATGTTGCTCGACTTCCTCTGGGGCGCGCTCCCCCTTGATCGCGATCATCCGTCCGCCCGGGCGTAGCAACGGCATGCTCCACTTCGTCAGCTTGTCCAGCGCGGCGACCGCCCGCGACACCGCGGCATCCCGATCGCCCCACTGCCGCCGGACCCACGGCTCCTCGGCGCGGCCGCGCACCACCTCGACGGTCAACCCTAGTTCCAGAACCGTCTCCTTGAGAAACTCGCTCCGGCGCAGTAGCGGCTCGAGCAAGACGACGTTCAGATCCGGTCTGGCGATCGCCAGCGGTATCCCGGGCAGCCCCGCGCCGCTGCCGATATCGACCACGCGCTCGCCCTCCGCGAGCAGCTCGCCCACCGCCGCGCTGTTCAGTATGTGGCGCTCCCAGATCCGATCTACTTCTCGCGGACCGAGCAGCCCGCGCTCCACCCCCGCCGCAGCGAGCACCTCCGCATACTGCACGGCGACACGGAGCCGAGTGCCGAAGACCTCGGTCGCCGCCGGCGGCACCGGGTCGGGTGCCGTGGCGGCGCGGCCCACGATCGCTTCCTCCGGATCAACATCCCCGCCATGTTTCACGTGAAACATTTCCTCCGGTCGTGGGACCTACAGTGCGGCGAACTACACCGCTGTAATCCCGGGTGGTCAGTCGTGCAGGACGACGACGCGACGCGACGGCTCCACGCCTTCGCTCTCGCTGTGCACCCCGTCGACGGCGGCGACGGCATCGTGGACGATCTTCCGCTCGAACGGCGTCATCGGCTTCAGTTCTTCGCGCTCCCCGGTTTCCAGCACCCGTCGGGCCACCTTGTCGCCCAAGGCAGCCAGCTCCTCGCGGCGCCGACGGCGCCAGCTCGCGATGTCCAACATCAGCCGACTCCGCACCCCGGTCTTCTGATGCACCGCCAGCCGGGTCAGCTCCTGCAGTGCATCGAGCACCTCACCGCCCCGACCGACCAACTTGTTGAGGTCGTCGCTGCCGTCAATGCTCACGACCGCCCGGTTTCCTTCGACGTCGAGGTCGATGTCGCCGTCGAAGTCCAACAGGTCCAAGAGCTCCTCGAGGTAGTCGCCGGCGATCTCGCCCTCGGCGACCAACCGCTCTTCGAGGTCGTCGGTCTCGTCGGCGCCGCCGGCCGCCTCGGCCGTGTCGTCGGTTGCATCCTCAACCGCCGGCTGCGGCTCCACGTCCCGCTCGGTGGTGTCAGCGTCCGTCATCTTCTCTCCCTCATCCATGGGTCCGTCCCTGTCTCTTTCGAGTCACTCTTCGGCGACGGCCCGGTAAAGCTGTGGCGTTACCGCTTCCGTTTCTTGGGTCTAGCCCCCGGCCTCGGTGTCTGGCCGGGCGTCCGGTTCGCCGCGCCGTCAGCGCCGGAAGCATCGGGTCCGGCAGTACTTCCCGTGGATTTACCGTCGCCGCCGGCGTCCGAGCCGGGCGCCTCATCGGGCGGCGCGGCGTTCCCGTTCGCCGGTGCGCCCTTTCGTTTCGGTTTGGCGCCCGGCTGCGGAGCGTTGGCCGCGCGCCGCTGCAGAGCCTCCTGCTTCCTGGCCTCGTCCTCTTTCTCGATCATGCTGAACACGTAATGCTGCTGACCGAACGTCCAGATGTTGTTCGAGAACCAGTACAGGATGATTGCGATCGGAAGGAACGGGCCGCCGACCACCACACCGAGCGGAAAGACGTACAGCGCAAGCTTGTTCATCATTGCCGTCTGTGGATTTGCCGCGGCCTCCGCGCTCTGCCGCGCAATCGATGCCCGGCTGTTGAAGTAGGTCGCGATGCCCGCCAAGATCATGACCGGCGCGCCCACCGCGATCACGGCTGGGCGGCTGAAGTCGATGAAGGCGTCCAACCCGGTGCGTTGCGTCATCGACGCGCCGATCGGGGCGCCGAACAAATTCGCATCCAGGAACTGCCCGACGTCGACCGGGCTGAACATGTAGTTGCCCGTCGCGCGATTCTGCGCCACCGACATCTGCGGCTGACCGAACCCGCCCGTGGTCCGATTGAACGAACGCAACACGTGATAGAGCCCCAGGAACACCGGAATTTGGGCGAGCATCGGTAGGCAGCCGAGGATCGGATTGAACCCGTGCTCGCGTTGCAGCTTCTGCATTTCGAGCGCCATCCGCTGACGGTCCTTGCCGTACTTCTTCTGCAGCGCCTTGATCTGGGGCTGCAGTTCCTGCATCTGGCGGGTGGTGCGGATCTGCCGCACGAACGGCTTATACAGCAATGCCCGCAGGGTGAACACCAGGAACATCACCGACAGGGCCCAGGCGAAGAAGTTCGAGGGTCCCAGCAACGCCCCGAACAACTTGTACCAAACCCACATGATCCACGACACGGGGTAGTAGACGAAGTCGAGGCTGAACACGTCAAACAAAAGATCCACTCTCCCCTCGCGGCGCCGGGGCGTCCCCGACGGCGCTGGTGTCTGCACCGATCACCCGCCCGCCCCGTTCTACCGGGGCGCGCTCGGGTATTGGATCCCATCCTCCCCGATGCCATGGTCCACACTTGGCCAGCCTGATTACCGCCAGCCAACTTCCCCGAAACAAGCCGTACTCGGTGAGGGCTTCGACGGCGTACTGACTACAGGTCGGCATGAAACGACATGTTGGCGGGCGCAGCGGCGACACCATGTGCCGGTACAGCTGAATCGCGAACACCAGCCCGCGCACGATGGTCGCGCCCGCTCCGGCTACGCGCTGGCCCGCCGGCGCCGTCACACTCAACGGCCCGACCCCGCGTGCTCCAGGACGCGCCGTAGTCCGCGCCGCAGTTCCTGCTCGAGCCGCGCCGACGACGCCTCCCGGCTAGTCGGCAGCGCCCGGATCACCATTCGGTGGTCCTGCTCCAGATCGGCCAACATGCCGCGGACCGCGTGCCGGAGCCGCCGCGAGACGCGATGCCGATCCACGGCCGAGCCCACCGATTTGGCCACGATCAGCCCGACGCGGGGCCCAGAGTCAGTCATGTCTTCGGTATCCCGCCGCATATGCACGACGAGGTCGGGCTGCGCCGCGCGCATCCCGTATTTCACCGTCGCGTCGAACTCCCGTGACCGCCGCATGCGGTTACGTGCGGGAAGCACCGCCAACAAGCCCGTCGGTCAGATCAGGCAGAGAGCGCGCGGCGACCCTTGCGGCGACGGCCGGACACGATGGCACGCCCGGCCCTGGTCCGCATCCGCAGGCGAAAGCCATGCACACGCGCGCGGCGCCGGTTGTTCGGCTGGAAAGTCCGTTTGCCCTTGGCCACGGCGTTCTCCTCGTTGTGTCTCGCTAGAAGCTTTCCCAGCCCTCCGGCCGGTCACGTTTGGCTCAGCCAGATTGCTTCGTGTCGGTCGGAACGTGGTCCTGCTGCTGGCCGGCGCGGTCCCCGGGTGACGTAACTCCTGGGTCGCAGCCGTATCGCCGACTTTCGGGCGACTGTATGAGGGTACTGACGCAGATTCGCTGGGTCAAACTTGGCCGCTGCCAACAAGACGCGGGCCCAATCCAGCTTCGCCGCCCGGCCGCGCCGCACTTCCCCAGGTTGCCGCCAATCAACGTCATTGGAATGCAACAGAACTGTTGGCAGCGCCCCGGAAAACTGTTAGCTTCGGGCAATGCCGTCTCAGACCCGGGACGGCGCGTGACAACGAAGCACGATGGCGGATCTACTGGCGGTGTAGGCGACCTGGCCCGGGTTGTCTCCGGCCCGAAGGTTGCGAGCTGTCACCGGCAGGTTTCGGCCCGCATCCGTCTATCCTGTCCACACCTGTGTATAACTATGTGGACAGTCGCTTTGTCGGCAAGTGGTTAGGGTTTGACGTCGGACCAGGGAGATGCGTCGTTGACCGATGACCCCGGTTCTGGTTTCACGACCGTGTGGAACGCGGTCGTCTCCGAACTCAACGGCGATTTCGACGGAGACGGTGCCGCGGGCAACCGCACGACGCTCGTCACCCCGCTCACTCCGCAGCAGCGCGCGTGGCTCAATCTCGTCCAGCCCCTGACGATTGTCGAAGGCTTCGCACTGCTGTCGGTGCCAAGCAGCTTCGTGCAAAACGAGATCGAACGCCATCTACGCACCCCGATCACCGACGCACTCAGTCGTCGACTCGGACAGCAGATCCAACTCGGCGTTCGCATCACACCACCGGCCGACGACGCCGACGAACTCCCCTACCCCCAGGGCGACACCTTCGCCGATGATCCCGGGCAAGAAACGTCAAGTGACGTTGACGAGGCCTTCGAGAGCAGCGACAATGGCGAAATCTCCGGGGCCGAGCAGAACTGGCCCAACTACTTCGCCGACCGGCCACTGGCCGCCGACGCCGGCGCCGCGGGCGGCACCAGCCTCAACCGGCGCTACACGTTCGAGACTTTCGTTATCGGTGCCTCCAACCGGTTCGCCCACGCGGCGGCCCTGGCCATCGCCGAAGCCCCGGCCCGCGCCTACAACCCGCTGTTCATCTGGGGTGAGTCGGGGCTGGGCAAGACCCACTTACTGCACGCCGCAGGCAATTACGCGCAGCGGTTGTTTCCCGGGATGCGGGTCAAGTACGTCTCGACCGAAGAATTCACCAACGACTTCATCAACTCGCTGCGCGACGACCGCAAGGTCGCGTTCAAACGGAGCTACCGCGACGTCGATGTCCTGCTCGTCGATGACATTCAGTTCATCGAGGGCAAGGAAGGAATCCAGGAAGAGTTCTTCCACACATTCAATACGTTGCACAACGCCAACAAGCAGATCGTGATCTCGTCGGACCGGCCGCCCAAGCAGCTGGCCACCCTCGAAGATCGGCTGCGGACGCGGTTTGAATGGGGTCTGATCACCGACGTCCAGCCCCCCGAGCTGGAAACCCGCATTGCGATCCTGCGCAAAAAGGCACAGATGGAACGCCTTGCGGTGCCCGACGACGTCCTCGAACTGATCGCCAGCAGCATCGAGCGCAACATCCGTGAACTCGAGGGCGCGCTGATCCGGGTCACCGCGTTCGCGTCCCTGAACAAAACGCCGATCGACAAGTCGTTGGCCGAGATCGTGCTGCGGGACCTGATCGCCGACGCCAGCACCATGCAGATCAGCGCGGCGACGATCATGGCCGCCACCGCGGAGTACTTCGACACCACCGTCGAAGAGTTGCGCGGCCCGGGCAAGACTCGGGCACTGGCCCAGTCGCGCCAGATCGCCATGTACCTCTGCCGCGAACTCACCGATCTGTCGTTGCCCAAGATCGGTCAGGCGTTCGGTCGGGACCACACCACGGTCATGTACGCGCAGCGAAAAATCTTGTCGGAGATGGCCGAGCGACGTGAAGTCTTCGATCACGTCAAGGAACTCACCACACGGATCCGGCAGCGTTCCAAGCGCTGAACCGGCCCGTCTCGCGCCGGGCCGCCGATTTTTTTTGCAAAAACTTCTCGCTCGTTTGTAACTCCAGCCACAGCCCGCAGATGTGCGCAGCGTTGTGCACAAACGTGCCAACTGTCGGTGAAGTACTGGGCACCGACGTGCACACATCAGAGCCATCCCCAACGGCCCCACACCGGCTACACAATTACCCGGTCCGTCATCCACAGGGCCGCCACCGCGCTAGCTGCGTCAAGTGGCGGCTGTCCCCAGAATGCACAGGCCTTAATACTGGTACTGAGATCTCTTCGTTGTTTCTTCTTTGAAGAACAGCCCTGGGGACGCACCGTTGCGCGCCGCACGTCTGGTCGTCACCCACTCGGGTTGTCGGCCTTCGCGATTAGCTTTCAAGATGGGCGCGGAAGCTCTACGGTTGTTGTTCGGCTGCCTTCGACTGCCGAGTGGACGTCGTGGCGCGGCGCACAGGCAAGCCGCCGGTTTCGGATTGGGGTAGGTGAAGGGACGCTATGGACGTGGCGACGACGAATGCTGGCCTCACCGACCTGAAGTTCCGACTGGTCCGAGATTCTTTCGCCGACGCCGTGTCATGGGTGGCGAAGAACCTGCCCTCCAGGCCGGCCGTGCCGGTCCTGTCCGGCGTGCTGCTGACCGGCTCGGACGAGGGTCTGACCGTCTCCGGGTTCGACTACGAAGTCTCCGCAGAGGCGCAAATTGCAGCGGAAATCGCTTCTCCGGGAAGTGTTTTGGTTTCGGGAAGGTTATTGTCCGACATCGTTCGGGCGTTGCCGGACAAGCCGATCGATTTCTATGTCGACGGCAACCGGGTGGCATTGACCTGCGGTAGTGCGAAGTTTTCGTTGCCGACGATGGCGGTCGAGGATTACCCGACGTTGCCGACCCTGCCGGAGGAGACCGGCAGCCTGCCGTCGGATCTGTTCGCCGAGGCGATCAGCCAGGTCGCGATCGCCGCCGGTCGGGATGACACGCTGCCGATGTTGACCGGCATTCGGGTCGAGATCTCCGGCGAATCCGTCGTTTTGGCGGCGACCGACAGGTTCCGGCTGGCCGTTCGCGAGCTGACCTGGTCGGCGTTGTCTCCCGACATCGAGGCGGCCGTGCTGGTTCCGGCCAAGACGCTGGCGGAGGCCGCGAAAACCGGCACCGACGGCTCCGACGTGCGGTTGTCCCTGGGCAGCGGTTCGGGGGTCGGCAAAGACGGTTTGCTGGGCATCAGCGGCAACGGCAAGCGGAGCACCACCCGGCTGCTGGACGCCGAATTCCCGAAGTTCCGTCAACTGCTACCCGCCGAACACACCGCCGTGGCGACCATCAACGTGGCCGAACTGACCGAGGCGATCAAACTGGTCGCGCTGGTCGCGGACCGTGGCGCGCAGGTGCGGATGGAATTCTCCGAGGGCACGTTGCGGCTATCGGCGGGCGCCGACGACGTCGGTCGCGCCGAAGAAGAAGTTGCCGTCGACTTCGCCGGTGAGCCATTGACCATCGCGTTCAACCCGACCTATTTGACCGACGGGCTCGGATCGGTGCACGCCGAGCGGGTGTCGTTCGGCTTTACCACTCCCGGCAAACCGGCATTGCTGCGCCCGGCGTTCGATGCGGACAGTCATCCCACGGGCACCGGCCCGTTCTCGGCGTTGCCCACGGATTACGTCTACTTGCTGATGCCTGTTCGGTTGCCTGGATAGGACCGAATAGGTGTACGTCCGGCAGTTAGGGCTGCGCGATTTCCGGTCCTGGGCGCACGCCGACGTCGACCTGGGGCCGGGCCGCACGGTGTTCGTCGGGCCCAATGGCTACGGAAAGACGAATCTCATTGAGGCGCTGTGGTATTCGACTACTTTGAGTTCTCACCGGGTGGGCGTCGATGCGCCGTTGATCCGTGCGGGCAGCGGCCGGGCAGTGGTGTCGACGATCGTGGTCAACGACGGTCGGGAATGCGCGATCGATATCGAGATTGCCGCCGGCCGCGCCAACAAGGCGCGGTTGAATCGATCGCCGGTGCGTAGTACCCGCGAGGTGGTGGGGGTGTTACGTGCGGTGTTATTCGCCCCCGAAGATCTGGCCCTGGTGCGCGGTGACCCGGCCGACCGTCGCCGATACCTCGACGATTTGGCAACCGTACGGCGCCCGGTGCTCGGCGCGCTGCGCGCGGATTACGACAAGGTGCTGCGGCAGCGTACCGCGCTGTTGAAGTCACTGGCGGGGGCACGCTATCGCGGCGACCGGGGCGCATTGGACACCCTCGATGTGTGGGATGCGCGGCTCGCCGAGCACGGTGCCGAATTGATGGCCGCGCGCACCGATTTGGTGAACCAGTTGGCGCCCGAGGTGGAGAAGGCCTACCAATTGTTGGCCCCGGGTTCGCGACAGGCCGCCGTCGGCTACAAAACGAGCATCGATCGCATGGGCATCGAGAATCTTGGTGAGGTGGGCGGCGACCGCGAATTCTTGCAAGCCACGCTGCTGTCCGCGCTGGCGGCGCGGCGGGACGCGGAGCTGGAGCGCGGGGTCTGTCTGGTTGGACCCCATCGCGACGACTTGGAGTTACGGCTCGGCGAGCAGCCGGCGAAAGGCTTTGCGAGCCACGGAGAATCGTGGTCGTTTGCGTTGGCATTGCGGTTGGCCGCGTACGAATTGCTGCGGGCCGACGGCGGGGAACCGGTGTTGTTACTCGACGACGTTTTCGCCGAACTTGACGCGGCGCGCCGTCAGGCGTTGGCCACGGTGGCCGAATCTGCGGAGCAAGTGTTGGTTACCGCGGCGGTGCTGGAAGATATTCCCGCGGGCTGGGACGCTAGGCAGGTGCACATCGATCTGCAAGACGATGACTCGGGCCGGATCTCGGTGATGCAAGCATGACCGGCTCAGAGCAGGAGCCCGACGCGGGCCCGGCATCGTTATCGAGCGAACTGCGCGGAATCGACCTGGTGCGGCGCGCGCTCGACGAGGCCCGGGCCGCGGCGCGGGCGCAGGGCAAGGACGCCGGACGTGGCCGCGGCAGCGGCATGACGCCGCGGCGGGTAGCCGGCCGGCGGCGCAGCTGGTCGGGTCCGGGACCCGATATTCGCGACCCGCAGCCGCTCGGTCGGCTTACCCGGGACCTCGCGAAAAAGCGTGGCTGGTCGGGGCGGGTCGCCGAGGGCACCGTTTTCGGTCATTGGGCGGCGGTAGTGGGCCAGCAGATCGCCGATCACGCCACGCCGACCGCGCTGCACGACGGTGTGCTCAGCGTGGCCGCCGAATCGACCGCTTGGGCTACCCAGTTGCGGATGATCCAGGCGCAGTTGTTGGCCAAGATCGCCGCGGCGGTCGGCAACGGGGTGGTGACCTCGTTGAAAATCACCGGTCCGGCCGCGCCGTCTTGGCGTAAGGGGCCAAGGCACATCTCCGGTCGTGGGCCGCGCGACACCTACGGGTGACACGTTTCGGCTTGTCCGCGCACCCGTTGAGGCCGGTCGGGATGGAGAAATGAGCAACGGCTCAGAGCCGCGAGAACGAAACGGACCCCTACGACGCACGTCCGGACGCACCGTCAATAAAGAAATTGGGCACACGGCGCGTCCAGACAGGCAGAAACGCGCCCGGAGAATCGGTCCCAGGCCTCAATCACGGTAGAGTGGACTGATGCGACTGCTGCGGTGACTGGAACCGCCCGCATGAAACCCCAAGGAGAGCATTCCGACCGTGGCTGCCCAGAAGAAGAAGGCGCAAGACGAATACGGCGCGTCAGCGATCACCGTGCTCGAAGGGCTGGAGGCGGTCCGCAAACGCCCCGGCATGTATATCGGGTCCACCGGTGAACGAGGACTGCACCACCTGATTTGGGAAGTCGTCGACAACTCGGTCGACGAGGCGATGGCCGGCTACGCCACCCGCGTCGACGTCCGCATCCTCGATGACGGCAGCGTTGAGGTGGCCGACGACGGGCGCGGCATCCCGGTGGCGATGCACGCCACCGGGGCTCCCACCGTCGACGTCGTCATGACGCAGCTGCACGCCGGCGGCAAATTCGGTGGTGAGAACAGTGGCTACACCGTCAGCGGTGGTCTGCACGGTGTCGGTGTGTCGGTGGTCAACGCGCTGTCCACCCGGTTGGAAGTAAACGTCAAACGCGACGGGTATGAATGGTTCCAGCATTACGACCGCGCGGTGCCGGGCACGCTCAAGCAGGGCGAGGCGACCAAGAAGACCGGCACCACCATTCGGTTCTGGGCCGACCCGGAGATATTCGAAACCACCCAGTACGACTTCGAGACGGTGGCGCGCCGGTTGCAGGAAATGGCATTCCTCAACAAGGGCCTGACGATCAACCTGACCGACGAACGCGTCGAGCAGGACGAGGTGGTCGACGAGGTGGTGAGCGACACCGCCGAGGCGCCGCGGTCGGCGGAAGAGCAGGCGGCCGAATCGGCCAAGCCGCATAAGGTCAAGCATCGCACTTTCCACTATCCGGGCGGGTTGGTCGATTTCGTCAAGCACATCAACCGCACCAAAAATCCCATCCAGCAGAGCGTGATCGACTTCGACGGCAAGGGGACGGGCCACGAAGTCGAGATCGCGATGCAGTGGAACGGCGGCTATTCAGAGTCGGTGCACACCTTCGCCAACACCATCAACACCCATGAGGGGGGCACCCACGAGGAAGGTTTCCGCAGTGCGTTGACCTCGGTGGTGAACAAGTACGCCAAGGACAAGAAGCTGCTGAAGGACAAGGATCCCAACCTGACCGGCGACGACATCCGGGAAGGCCTGGCCGCGGTGATTTCGGTGAAAGTCGCCGAGCCGCAATTCGAGGGCCAGACCAAGACGAAACTCGGCAACACCGAAGTCAAGTCGTTTGTCCAGAAAGTTTGCAACGAACAGCTCACCCACTGGTTCGAGGCCAACCCGTCGGAAGCCAAAACCGTTGTAAACAAAGCTGTTTCGTCGGCGCAGGCGCGCATCGCGGCGCGCAAGGCGCGGGAGTTGGTGCGGCGGAAGAGTGCCACGGATTTGGGTGGGTTGCCGGGCAAGTT
>NZ_LQPT01000046.1 GCF_002102355.1 Mycobacterium sherrisii
CCCCTCTTAACCGGCTAATAGTGATATTGGATCAACTGCGACACGCCGTTTTCGTGCGGTTCTTGACCGTAATCGATTGAGATGGGATATCTACATCTCATGGCGAGGGAGCTGTCGGTGGGTGTCGATGAGCACGGTGTCTGGCAGTTGTGCGGCGCCGCTGCGGAACAGTTCGGGTTGGTCAACGAGTTCCTCGGATATCTGGCTGGCCGGAACTTCTCGCCGCGGACTTGCCGGGCCTACGCCTATGACCTGCTGGCGTTCGCGCGATGGCTCGGACAGGAGGATTTGGCACTCCTGGATGTGAATGTCGATGTGCTGCTGCGGTTTTTGACCGCGTGTCGGGAGGCGACGTTGCCGGGTCGGCCGGGCGGCAATGTGTACTCGATCCGTGATGGCCGCAACCAGGGCTATGCGCCGGCGACGATCAATCGGCGGTTGGCGGTGATCTCGAGCTTGTACGCGTTTTGGGAGATGCGTGATCCGGGCGCACCCAATCCTGTTCGCGTCGGGCGGGCGCCCCGGATGCGTTCGCGCGGTGAGCGTTCCGGGATGCTGGCGCATGTGGCCAAGCCGAAGTCGCGGTCAACTCTGCGGGTCCGCGAGCCACGTCGATTGCCGCGGGGGTTGACACGGGAGGAGTCTGCGGCGCTGCTGGGCAGTTTCCGTAGCCGACGTGATCGCGCGATCGGCGGGCTGATGTTGCTCTCGGGGCTGCGGTCAGCGGAGGTGCTTTCGCTGCGGGTCAACGATGTCGACATCGCGCGGCGCTGGGTGCGGGTGTTCGGCAAGGGCGGCAAGGAACGCTCGGTGCCGATCGACACCGACGTGGCCGGCGCGATCCAAACCTATCTGCTGGCTGAGCGCCCTGAGACCGACGCTGTTGCACTGTTCGTCGTCGCCAAAGGCGCCCACCGCGGACAGCCCCTCACCCCGGCGGGACTACGTACCGTGTTCCGGTATCACCGCGAGCGTTCCGGTGTCGCGGCCGGGCATCCCCACGCGTTGCGGCATTCGTTCGGCACCGCGCTGGCCGAGGCGGGGGTCGACCTGTCGGTGATTCAGGCGTTGATGGGTCACGACCATGTCGACTCCGCTGCCGCCTATATCCATTTGGCCCCATCGTTTTTGCGTGAGGAGTTCGATGCCGCCCGCGCTCGGCTACGCGCCCGCCCTTGAGGTCGACCTGCTCGCTGCTTACGCTGAGCACTGCGACCGGCTCGGGTTGATTAGTGTGAACCTTCGCCCGGCCGCGCGAACGTTCCTGCGGCGCTGGCCCGATCCGCAGTACTGGGCCGGCGAGCCGCTGCAGACGCGGTTGACGATGTCTGCTCCTGCCCGGTCGTTCGTGATGTACTTGATGCTGGCCGGGCATCTGCGGCCCGGCTATGACTACCTGGTCCGCCGCAAGCTGCCCGCCTTCTGGCGTCATCTGCCACCGGGACCCTTGGCTGAGGACCTGGCCAGATTCCTCGCCGCCGCCGAGGAACTCGGCTTCACCGAACGCACCCGCAGCGCGACGGCATCGCAGGTGATCGGCCGGCTACTCATCCAGACCGGCCGACGGCTGGATGCGTTGACCGACAACGACTTCGGCGACTTGCTGGCCGCCAGCGCGGCGCGACACGGCCGAGGAAAAGCCAGCCGCCATTACAGCAGCGCCGCGCACACTGCCCGGCAGGTGCTGTTCCATCTCGGCGTGTTCGCTGAGCAGCCGGTGAACGCGACCAGTCTGCTGCGGCAAAGCTTTGCCCAGCGAATGCGGGATGCCACCCCGGCGCTGCGGGACTCGTTCGTGGCCTACCTCGACCGGCTCACCGCCACCCATACCCGCAGCACAGTCACCGGCACCGCGAGCCGACTCAACCACTTCGCCGCGCACCTGGCCGCGATCGACCCAGCATTGCCGAGCCTGGCCGAGTTGGACCGACGCCGACACATCGAGACTTACCTGACCGCGACCGCCGCGGCGATTAACTCCCGCACCGGCGCACCGATCCAGGCCTCCCAACGCCGCGGCCGGGTCCTGGCGGTGCATTGCCTGCTCAACGACATCGCCGAATGGGGTTGGCCCGAAGCACCCAAGCGGCGCTTGGTGTTTCGCTCCGACATCCCCAAGCTGCCCCGAGCGTTACCCCGCTATCTCACTGCGGATCTGGACCGGCGCCTGACCCAAGCGCTGCAGGCCTGGCCCGACCGGCTACCCGCTGATGCGTTGCTGCTGCAACGCGCCACCGGTTTGCGTATCGGTGAGCTCGTCGACCTGGAACTGGACTGCTTGCACGAGATCCGTGGCCAAGGGGCATGGCTGAAGGTGCCGCTGGGCAAGCTGAACACCGAACGCATGGTGGCCCCTTGATGAGGAAACCGTTGCGTTGATCGACCGCATCGTCGCTCACCGCTCAGCCGGGCGGCCGCTACCACATCCGCGCACCGGCAGACCCACCGATTTCCTGTTCACCCACCACGGCCAGCGCCTGACCGTCTACCACCTTCGCGACGTCATGACCCGCGTGACCCGCGAGGCCGGCCTGCCGCACACCACCCCACATCAGCTGCGTCACACCTATGCCACCGCTCTGGTCAACGCCGGCGTCTCCTTGCAAAGCCTGATGACTCTGCTCGGGCACGTCTCGGCCGAGATGAGCCTGCGCTACGGGCGGCTGTTCGACTCGACCGTGCGCACCGAATACGAGCGCGCCCTGGCCGCCGCCAAAGCCCACCTTGGCCCCCTGCCCGCCGAGCCACCCCACGGACGCACCCAACTGCCGATCGTCGACGGCGACTGGAAACAGGCGCCCGCGGTCAAGGCCCGCCTGGTCGGCGGCTTCTGCATCCGCGCCCAGGTCCAAGGCCCCTGCGCCTACGCCAACATCTGCGAGCACTGCCCCAACTTCCGCACCGACACCGGCTACCTGCCCGTCCTGGCGGCCCAGCGCGCCGACACCGAAACACTGGCCCGCGACGCTGAAGCCCGCGGCTGGACAGGGGAAGCCGAACGCCACCGCCGACTCATCGAACGCCTCAATGCCCACATCAGTCAGGCGCAGACCGGATGACCGGCGAAGAGCGCCGCCAGCACGTCGAGGATGCCTGCGCCGCAATCATTCTCAGCGGGCAACCCGTCACCTTCGACGAGGTCGCCGAACGCACCGGACTGGGGCGAGCCACCCTCTACCGCAACCCCGACTTGCGCACAATCATCGAGGAACACCGCACCCGCGGCAGGGAAGCACATACCCTGACCGGCCTCACCAACGAAATCGCCCACCTCCGTACTGCACTGGAGGCCGTCGCTGCCACCGTCCGCCGCCACGAAGAGGAACTACGCCGCCTCCACAAGCCACAACGCTGAGCCGCGGGAACACTTCAAACACCAAAACCCGCCCAGATTAGCCGGATAACC
>NZ_LQPT01000047.1 GCF_002102355.1 Mycobacterium sherrisii
TGGGCGTACGCGCGCATTTTCAGTGAGGCAACGAATAACCCTTTCACGCGCATTTCTGGCGAGTCAACGCGGTCAGTAGACTCCGCTATACTCGAACGTATGTTCGATAGACTGAAAGGGTCCGCGGCGCTGGTGCGCGCGGACGATGCGACGGTGGTCGCCGCCATCACCGGGTGGGCGCGCGTCGAGGCCGCCGCGTCGGCAGCCCGGCTGGCCGCGATCGCCGAACTGGTGCGACGACGCGCGACGGGTCCCGTCGACCACGCCATGTGGTCGTGCGACAACTGGGACGCCATCGCGGCCGAAGTGGCTGCAGCGCAAGGAATCAGTCATCGGGCGGCGTCGGGCCAGATGTACTTGGCCGTCGCACTGCGGGATCGGCTGCCGCGAGTGGCGGCCCTGTTTGCCGAGGGCGCGATCAGTGCGCGACTGGCGTCGGCCATCGCCTGGCACACGGACCTGATCAAGGATCCCGACATCCTTCGACTGGTCGATGCGGAGCTGGCCAAAGATGCGGCCCGCTATGGGCCGCTGTCGGTGACCAAGACCGCTCAAGCCATCGACGCGGTGGTGGATCGTCACGATCCCGGGGCGTTACGGCGCATTCAGTCGGCCGCGCGCAGCCGCGATCTGGTGGTCGACCTGGCCAATGGCGAGTCGGGCACCGCCGCGCTGTGGGGCCGACTGTATGCCACCGACGCGGCGGCACTTGATCGACGACTGTTGGCTATGGCTCACGAGGTCTGCGAGGACGACCCGCGTACTCTCGCCCAGCGCCGCGCCGACGCGCTGGGTGCGCTAGCCGCCGGAGGTCAGCACCTCGCCTGCGGTTGCGGTAACGACGACTGCCCTGCCCGCCTGGAATGCGATGAACGGGCGTCCAACGTCGTCATTCACGTCGTCGCCGAATCGTCGTCGCTCGACGGCAAGCGCGACGCCGGACTGTCCGGTGAGGGGAAACCCGACGGCGAAGCGCCGCCGACGGCTCCGGCCAACAATCCGCCGACCGCGTTGATCGCCGGTGGCGGCACGGTGCCCGCACCCAGGATTGCCGAGCTGGTTCGGCAGGGCGCGCAGCTGCGGCCAGTGCGCTATCCAGGGAAGCGGGTCGCGGCGGAGCCGCAGTACCGACCATCCGCCGCGCTGGATGCGTTTGTCCGTTGCCGCGACCTGACCTGCCGGTTCCCCAACTGCGACCGTCCGGCGGAATTCTGCGATATCGACCATTCAATCCCCTATCCCCTCGGCCCCACCCATCCGTCGAACTTGAAGTGTTTGTGCCGAAAACATCACTTGCTCAAGACATTTTGGACGGCGTGGCGCGACGAGCAGTGGCCCGACGGCACGGTGGTCTGGACATCGCCGACCGGTCATACCTACACGACACGGCCGGGCAGTCGGCTGCTCTTCCCGTCGCTGTGCCTACCCACCGGCGAGTTGCCCGCGGTGCCCGGTCACGATAGTCGGGTCGATGGCCGCGGCGTCATGATGCCGAAGCGGCGGCGCAGCCGCGAACAAGACCGCATCCGACGTATCAACGCCGAACGTGCACTCAACGCCGCGCACGTGGCCGAGCGGAACCAACCACCGCCGTTCTAGTTCTTGGCCTTACCGTGGACGGGTGGCCAGGAACCGCGACACCGACGCCTGCCCGGGTGCACTCCAGGTGCATCAGGCCGCCGACGGTGCGCTGGTTCGGGTGCGGCTGCCCGGCGGGATGATCACCGCGCCGCAGCTGGCGGCCCTCGCCGCGGTGTCCACCACGTTCGGCTCGGGCACCTTGGAGCTGACCGTGCGGGGCAACCTGCAATTGCGGGCCATCACCGACGTGTCCGCCGCGGCGCGGGCCATTGCCGACGCCGGGCTGTTGCCCTCCGCGACTCATGAGCGCGTCCGCAATATCGTCGCCTCGCCGCTGACCGGTCGCTCCGGCGGACGTGCCGACGTACGGCCCTGGGTGAACGCACTGGACGGCGCAATCTGTGCCGACCCCACGTTGGTGGAACTGGGCGGCCGCTTCTGGTTCGGCATCGACGACGGCCGCGCCGACGTGTCCGGGTTGGGCGCCGATGTTGGGGTGCACGTCGGCGAGGATGGTTGCGCGTTGCTGCTGGCGGGCCGAGACACCGGCCTGCGGATGGCGGTAGACGACGTCGTCCCGACGCTGATCGGGGTCGCCCGCCGATTCCTGGAGATACGTGGAAAGGCTTGGCGCATCGACGAATTGGATGATGTAGCCGACCTGCTGCCCGGCGCCGATCTCGCCGCGCCCACCTTCACGCCCGTCACCAGACCGCCGGTCGGCTGGATAGTGCAGGACCGGCCCGGTCAGCAAGGCCGGGTCGCGCTGGGCGCCGCGGTACCGCTGGGCGTGCTGCCCGCACGGGTTGCGGAGTATCTCGCTGCGATCGAGGCACCGATGGTGATCACGCCGTGGCGGTCGGTGCTGGTGTGCGACCTCGACGGCGATGTCGCCGACGTGGCGCTGCGGGTGCTCGCACCGCTGGGCCTGGTGTTCGACGAGAATTCGCCGTGGCTGGACGTCAGCGCGTGCACCGGCAGCCCCGGTTGCGCGCACTCGGCCGCCGACGTGCGAGCGGACGCGGCGAACGCCGTCAGGACGGACCACGCGGCGGGGCTCGCGGCGGGGCACAGCCATTTTGTCGGCTGCGAGCGCGCCTGCGGCAGCCCGCCGACCGGTCAGGTGCTGGTCGCCACGGGTGACGGGTACCGGATGCTGCGCGATTAGGGTGAGCAGGTGCTCGACTACATCCGCGACGCGGCGGAGATTTACCGGCAGTCGTTCGCGACCATCCGCGCGGAAGCCGATCTGGCGCGATTTCCCGCCGACGTGGCGCGGGTCGTGGTCCGGTTGATCCACACCTGCGGTCAGGTCGACGTCGCCGAGCACGTCGCCTTCACCGACGACGTGGTGACGCGGACCGCCGTCGCGTTGCGGGACGGCGCTCCGGTGCTGTGCGATTCGTCGATGGTGGCCGCCGGGATCACCGCCGCGCGCCTGCCCGCGAACAACGAGGTGGTGTCGCTGGTCGCCGATCCACGCGCCCCAGAGCTGGCCGCGCGTCGGCACACCACCCGCTCGGCGGCGGGAGTCGAACTGTGGGCCGACCGACTCGGCGGCGCCGTGCTGGCGATCGGCAACGCGCCCACTGCCCTGTTCCGGCTGCTCGAGCTGGTCGACGAGGGCGCACCGGCGCCGGTGTCCGTACTCGGCGGTCCGGTCGGATTCGTCGGCTCGGCACAGTCCAAACAGGAACTCATCGACCAACCCCGCGGCATGTCGTACCTGGTAGTGCAGGGCCGCCGCGGCGGCAGCGCGATAGCCGCCGCGGCCGTCAATGCGATCGCGAGCGACACCGAATGACGATCCGGGGCACGCTGTGGGGAGTCGGGCTCGGGCCCGGCGACCCGGAGTTGGTGACCGTCAAGGCCGCCCGGGTGATCGGCGAAGCCGACGTCGTCGCGTACCACAGCGCCCGGCACGGCCGCAGCATCGCCCGCGCCATCGCGGAGCCGTATCTGCGGCCCGGCCAGCTCGAGGAACACCTCGTTTACCCGGTCACCACCGAGGCGACCGATCATCCCGGCGGCTATGCCGGCGCGATCGAGGACTTCTATGTCGAGGCCGCCGTGCGCATCGCCGCGCACCTCGAAGCCGGACGTGATGTGGCGCTGCTGGCCGAAGGCGATCCGCTGTTCTACAGCTCCTACATGCATTTACACACCCGACTGACGGAGCGGTTCGACGCCGTCATCGTCCCCGGCGTGACCTCGGTGAGTGCCGCATCGGCCGCCGTCGCGACACCCCTGGTGGCCGGCGACGAGGTGCTGTCGGTGCTGCCGGGAACCCTGCCGGTCGCCGAACTGACGCGCCGGCTCCCCGACACCGACGCCGCCGTGGTGCTGAAACTAGGACGGTCGTATCGTGCTGTGCGAGAAGCGCTTTCGGCATCGGGTCGGCTGGACGAAGCGTTTTACGTGGAGCGGGCCAGCACCACGACGCAGCGCATTGCGCCGGCTGCGGAGGTCGACGAAGACGGCGTGCCGTACTTCTCCCTGGCCATGCTGCCCGGCGGGCGGCGCGGCCAGCCGGCGAAGGTCGGGGCCGTCGCGGTCGTCGGCCTGGGCCCCGGCGACAGCGACTGGATGACACCTCAGAGCCGACGCGAGCTGGCCGGCGCGACCGACTTGATCGGCTACGGCCCCTACCTCGATCGCGTACCGGTCCGCGACGGCCAACAACGCCATCCCAGCGACAACACCGACGAGCCGGCACGCGCGCGACTGGCCTGCGCGCTCGCCGAACAGGGCCGTGCCGTGGCGGTCGTCTCGTCGGGCGATCCGGGGGTGTTCGCCATGGCCACCGCCGTGCTGGAGGAAGCCAAACAGTGGCCAGGCGTGCAGATCCGAGTGATTCCGGCGATGACGGCCGCCCAGGCCGTCGCCAGCCGAGTCGGCGCCCCGCTCGGCCACGACTACGCGGTGCTTTCGTTGTCCGACCGGCTCAAGCCGTGGGAGGTCGTCGAGGCGCGGTTGTCCGCCGCGGCCGCGGCGGATTTGGTGCTGGCCATCTACAACCCGGCCTCCAAAAGCCGGACTTGGCAGGTCGGTGCCATGCGCGACATCTTGCTGACCCATCGCGAACCGGGAACGCCGGTGGTCGTCGGCCGCAACGTATCCGGACCCGACGAGGATGTGCGGGTGGTCCGGTTGGCCGACCTCGACCCCGCCGACGTCGACATGCGCTGCCTACTGATCGTCGGGTCATCTCAAACCCAGTGGTACGCAGACGATTCCGGCGACAGGGTGTTCACGCCCCGGCGTTACCCGGCCTAATCGAGCGCGCTAGCCACGGGTCCAGCTGTTCGGCAGCATCGGCACGGCCGGACCGTCGCTGAGCCCGTCGTCGTCCAGCGTCGCCAGTCCGGCAGCCTGGCGTGCCCCGGATTTCGTTGCGGCACCGGCAAATCCGAAGAGTCCCGCCGACTGGCCGGACTCCCCCACCGACACGTCCGGCACGTCGTCGGGCCCCGCCGCGTCCTCGAGGTCCATGTACTCGTAGCGGTAGGCCTTGTCCTTGACGGTTGCCCCGCGGCGCCTGCGAGCCTTCAACCGTTGCTTTGCGGCTGCCGCGGCGGCGTCGGCGGGAGCGTCGACGTCGTCGGCAGCCGGCTGCGCGGACTTGCGGCGTGAGCGACTGCTCGCGGCGGCACGCCCGGACAAACCCGACAGACCCACCGCGTAGAGCGCGTCGGAAAGACCGGCACCGAGGCCCGTAGTGCTGGTGGGCCCGAACCCGACGGCGGGTCCGCCTCCGGCCGGCGGGGCGCCGCTCGCCGGGGCCGCGGTCGCGCTCGCCGGAGCGGGCGCGGGGGCACTGACGCTCGACGTGGTCGGAACGTTGCCGAATCCCGCGGGCGCGGGCGCGGACGGCATCGGCGTCGGAGCGGGCACCGCAGGCGCCGGCTGGACCGCCAGTGGAACCGCGGTGCCGACGGCAATCGCGGTGGCGCCCGCCGCCGCTCCGGCCGCACCGGTCGCGGCGACGATCATCATCGCAGGAACGGCGACGACGGCCAGCTGAATGGCGATCTGTAGGAACGGCCAGAAAATCATCAGGGTGTGAAAGATCGCCCAGCCCATCGCGCTGGCCAGCGCCGGCGACAGTCCCAGCTGCCCGAAAAAGGCCGCAAGACTGTTGACCCACGGCACCGGCGGGAAGGGCCAACCGCCCGGGTTGAGCCACTTCGACACCGGCCACGCGAAACCGCTCGTGTATTGCTGCAGCCACTGGGCGAGCTGATCCATCCAGGACGGATATTGCGGTGCCGCTGTGCTGGCCTGCTCGACGGTCGACGTGTTCGCCGCTGCCGTCATGATCGGTGGTGCGGGCGTGCTGGGTGGGACCGCGGCCAGCGCCGTTTCGCTGACCGCCTCATAGGCGCTCATCGTCGTCGCGGCCTGCACCCACATGCGCGCGTAGTCGGCCTCGTTGAGCGCGATCGGAATCGTGTTGATGCCGAAAAAATTGGTCGCCACCAGGGCACCGTGAATGGCGTGATTCGCGGCCAGTTCCCCCAACGTCGGCATGGCCGCCAGGGCGGCCGTGTAGGCACCGGCCGCGGTCTCGTGCATCGCGGCGGCCGTCGTGCTGTTGGCGGCGCTGGTCAGCAGCCAGCTCAGGTACGGGGCGTGCGCCGCGACGTACTGCGCAGCGGTCGGGCCTTGCCAATCGCCCGCCTGCACCGAGGCCAGCACTGCGGTGAGTTCATCAGCGGCCTCGGTGTATTCGGTGCTCAGCGCCGACCACGCCCCCGCCGCGGCCAGCAGCGGACCGGGCCCGGGACCGCTGCTCAGCAAGGTCGAGTGCACCTCCGGTGGGAATGCGAGCCAAATCGGCGCGGTCATACAGACATGCCTCCGGACGGGGTGGCTAGTGGGCTGGTCCTTAGTGGTCGTCCGGCGGCGCCGATAAGTTCCCGCCCCGTTTTGGGCCGCGTCGGGGGTCGGGTCTTTGCGCGCGGCGCAAGCATGCGCAACGATGCAGGGATGCGGTGTGACGTTGCGCGTGAGGCACTTTCCGCCCGGCTGGACGGCGAGCGCCCCCAAGTGCTCGCACAACAGGTCGATGCCCACCTGGAGTCATGCCGAGGCTGCCGCACCTGGCTGATCGGCGCGGCGGCGCAGACTCGCCGGTTCGCCTCGATGACACCGGGCGACGGACCCGATCTGGTCGGCCGCATCATGGCGAGCATCGACGACAACTCCACCCGTTCGCAGCGTTGGATGCGCGCAGTGCGGTCACGGTACCGGCGGTGGGGACTGATCGCGGTGGGTGCGTTCCAGGTCGCGATCGCGATCGCCCAAATCAGCGGCATGAACTTCGGCATGGTCTCGCACCACATGCACGGCGCGATGTCGGGCGAGCACCTGCTGCACGAGTCCACCGCATGGCTGTTGGCGTTGGGCACCGCGATGATCGCGGCCGGCATCTGGCCGGTGACCGCGATCGGCGTGGCGGCGATCGCCGGGGCGTATTCGGTGGCGCTGATGAGCTACGTGGCCGCCGACGCCCTCGACAGGCAGGTGACCGCGACGCGCGTGGCCAGTCACGTGCCGGTACTGCTCGGTCTGGCCTTCGCCGTGTTGGTGGCGCGGGACCGGACGGGCGGTCGCCGCCCGCGCGGATCCGATTTCGACGTTTTCGACACCGAGCTGCCCGACGGGCACTTCGCCGGACGGCGGCGGGGCCACCTGCGGCCGATCAACCGGTCGTCCGACCCCAAGGCGAACTCTACGACGACCGGTCGTAGACTGACCGCGTCCGCGCAACTAAGGTGGTTGGCCATGACCGCGTCCAGCGATGACGAGGCCGTTACCGAACTGGCCTTGGCAGCCGCCCGCGGCAACCAACGCGCTCTCGAGGCGTTCATCAAAGCCACTCAGCAGGACGTGTGGCGGTTCGTCACCTATCTGTCCGACGCGGGCAGCGCCGATGACCTGACGCAGGAGACCTTCCTGCGGGCAATCGGCGCGATCGAACGATTCTCGGGCCGTTCGACGGCGCGCACTTGGCTGCTGTCGATTGCCCGGCGCGTGGTCGCAGACCACATTCGCCACGTCCAAGCGCGGCCCCGCACCGCCCCCGGCGCCGATCCCGAACGGCTGTTGAACGCCGACCGCCACGCGCGCGGATTCGAGGATCTGGTCGAGGTGACGGCGATGATCGCCAACCTGACCGCCGAACAACGCGAAGCCCTGCTGCTGACCCAACTGCTGGGGCTGCCCTACGCCGACGCCGCTGCCGTCTGCGGCTGCCCGGTCGGGACGATTCGATCCCGGGTCGCCCGGGCGCGCGACGCCCTGCTGGCCGACGCCGAACGCGACGACCTGACCGGCTAGCTCACCGCGGATTAGCCAACGCCGCAACCCAATTGGCGGCTTGTTGGACCGTGCCCGCCGTTGTGACGCCGTCCGGCAACGGCGGTCTTGCCACCATGACGACCGGGATACCCAGCGTGGCGGCGGCGTCCAGCTTCGCCCGGGTCATTTCCCCGCCGCTGTTCTTGGTCACCAGTGCCTCGATCCGGTGATTACGCAGCAGGGCGAGTTCGTCGTCGTAGTGATACGGCCCCCGGGACAGCAGCACCCGATGATGCCGCGGCAGCGAGTCGGCGTCGGGATCGGTGACGGCGCGGATCAGGAACCAGGCCTCGCTGGCGGCGAAGGCCTTGATGCCCGAACGGCCGGCGGTCAGGAACACCCGTGTGTATCGATGTGCGGCAACCGCTTGTGCCGCTTCGACATCCGAGCGTACGACTTCGGCCTCGCCGGGGTCCCAGGCGGGCCGGACCAGCACCAGGTGCGGTAGGCCAAGCTGGTCGCAGGCCTCGGCAGCGTGCGCGGTCATGGTGGCCGCGAACGGATGCGTCGCGTCGACGACCGCGTCGATGCGTTCGTCTTGTAACCAGGTGCGCAATCCCGGCACACCGCCGAAGCCGCCGATGCGGACCCGCCCTACCGGCAGAGCCGGATCCGGAACCCGGCCGGCCAGCGAGTTGATCAGCTCGACGTTGGGGTGCATTGCTTTTGCGAGTGCCCGGGCCTCGGCGGTGCCGCCGAGCAACAGCACCCGCATCAGTGTTGACCCGTCGCGCGGCGCGCCGCCGAATACAGGTAGCTGTCGGTGAATCCTTCCGCGGCCAGCACAGCGCCGATGATGATGACGGCGGTCTTGGTGATGCCGACGTCGTGCATCTGCCCGGCGATGTCGGCCAGCGTGCCGCGCAGCACCGTCTCCTGCGGCCAGGTCGCGAAAGCGACTGTGGCGACCGGTGTCTCGGGCCGGCACCCACTTTCGATCAACTGCTGCACGATGGTGTCGATCTGCGCCGCGGCCAGATGCAGCACCAAGGTGCCGCCCGAACGGGCGAGGGTTGGCAGGTCTTCGCCGGGCGGCATGGCGGTCGACAGCGTCGCCACCCGGGTCAGCGTCACCGTCTGGGCTACTCCCGGCACGGTGAGCTCGCGGTTCAACGCGGCCGCGGCGGCGGCGAACGCCGGTACGCCGGGCACGATTTCGTAGCCGATGCCCAGTGCGTCGAGCCGGCGGCACTGCTCGGCCAGTGCGCTGTAGAGCGAAGGGTCACCGGAATGCAGCCGCGCCACGTCGTCACCTCGCTCGTCCGCGGCGGCGAGCTCGGCGACGATTTGGTCCAGCGTCAACGGGCCCGTGTCAACAATTTTCGCGTCGGGCGGGCAGCAGGCCAGGAGGTCCTTGGGCATGATGGAGCCGGCGTACAGACAGGTTCGGCATCGTTGCAGCAGGCGTTGGCCGCGAACCGTGATCAGGTCGGCCGCGCCGGGACCGGCGCCAATGAAGTAGACCGTCATTTGGTCACCGACCACTGGGTGACCGGATGTTGCGGGCGCCAGCCGGTGAAGGTACCCAACGGCTCGTCATGGTAGTGCTGGAACCGCCGCAGCTCGCCCCCGCGCCGCGCATATGCTTGCAGCACACGGGATTCCGATTCGGTAGTGACGGTGTTGGCGACGAGTCGGCCGCCCTTGGCCAGCCGCTCAAGGCAGGCATCGAGGAGTCCGGGGTGGGTCAGCCCGCCGCCGATGAAGATGGCGTCGGGTGTCGGGGCGCCGTCGAAGTGCTCGGGCGCCTGCGCGCGCACCTCGATGGTGACACCGAAGGCGGCGACGTTGAATTCGATGTTGGTGCGGCGCCTTTCGTCCTGCTCGAAGGCGACGGCGGTGCAGCCCGACCCGCTGCGACACCATTCCACCGCGATGCTGCCGGAGCCCGCGCCGACGTCCCACAACCGTTCGCCCGGGCGCGGCTGCAGGGCGGCCAGGGTGACCGCGCGGATGCCGTGCTTGGTGATCTGGCCGTCGTGAGCGAAGACGTCGTCGGGCAGTGGGGTGATGCGCTCGTCGGGCAGGTAGCGGACCGCGATCACGTTGAGGTCGTCGATGTCCGCTGATGCTTGGTGCGCCCACTCGTAGGCGGTACCGTCGCGGCGGCGTTCGCCCGGGCCGCCGAGCTGTTCGAGAATATTGAATTCCGAGTCACCGCGGCCGTGCGCGGCGAGCAGCGTGGCCAACGCCTTCGGCGTGGATCGGCCTTGGGACAGCACGATCGCCTGGCCGCCGCGACGGACCGCGGTGTGGGTGGGCGCGGTGACGAGGCTGATCACCTCCGTGTCGTGGACGTTCCACCCCATCCGGGCGCAGGCCAACGTCACGCACGAGACATGCGGCAAGACGTGGACATGTTGTGCGCCGTGCAGACGGATGAGGGTGCCGCCGATGCCGTGCATGAGTGGGTCGCCGCTGGCGACGACGTGGATGCGGTCGTCGACGGGTAGCGCCGCCAACGCGGGCAGCATCGGCGACGGCCATTCTCTGCGCTGGGCGCTCACCGCGTCGTCGAGCAGGTCGAGTTGGCGCTTGGCGCCGTAAATGACTGTCGCGCTGTGCAATTCGGCGCGTGACTTTTCCGAGAGTCCGGCCATTCCGTCGGCGCCGATGCCAACGACGACGATCATCGCGGCATCCTGCGCCAGATGAACTGCGGCAGCATGCGCATCACGAGCGAGGCCGGTCCCAGCGCCCAAGGGATCCAGACGGCGCGGCGGCGTTTGGCCAACGCGCGGGCGGTGGCGGCGGCCACCTGTTCGGGCGTGCTGGACAGCGGCGCCGGCGTCATGCCTTCGGTCATACGCCCGATGACGAAGCCGGGACGTGAGATGAGCAGATGCACGCCGGTGCCGTGGAGTGCGTCGGCCAGGCCGCTGGCGAAGCCGTCCAGGCCTGCCTTCGCCGAACCGTAGACGTAGTTGGCGCGACGCACACGGGTGCCGGCGATTGACGAGAAGACCACCAGTGACCCGCTGCCGGCGGTGCGCATGGCGGTGGCCAGGTGAGTGAGCATGCTGACCTGGGCGACGTAGTCGGTGCGGACGACGGCGATGGCGTGGGCCGCGTCCGTCTCGGCTCGGGCCTGATCGCCGAGGATGCCGAAGGCCAGGACCGCGGTGGCGATGGGCCCGTGCTCGGCGATGACTGCCGCAACCAGCGGACCGTGCGAGGCCAGGTCGTCTGCGTCGAACTCACGGGTATGTACCGCCTTCGCGCCAGCGGTCTTGAGCGCGGCGACCTGCTCGTCGAGCTGGTCGGCACGGCGGGGGGCCAGCACCACCGTCGCGCCGCCGGCCAGCCGCCGAGCCAGCTCGATGCCGATCTCGCTGCGACCGCCCAGAATTAGAACTGGACCAGCGCCCGTGTCGTCCACGGCTGCGATTATTACCTGCGCTAGCGTGGGCGGTGATGGCGAATACCACTACGCGGCTCACCAACGACGCTTTGGCGTTTCTGTCCGAACGCCATTTGGCGATGTTGACCACGCTTCGAGCCGACAACTCGCCACACGTGGTGGCCGTCGGATTCACCTTCGACCCCGTGACTCATATCGCACGGGTGATCACCAGCGGCGGTACGCAGAAGGCCGTCAACGCCGACCGTGGTGGGGTGGCCGTGCTGAGCCAGGTCGATGGTGCGCGCTGGATTTCGCTGGAGGGCCGGGCCAAGGTCAACAGCGATGCCGATGCCGTGCGCGACGCCGAGCTGCGCTACGCGCAGCGCTACCGCACCCCGCGGCCCAATCCCCGACGCGTGGTCATCGAAGTTCAGATCGAGCGCGTGCTCGGGTCGTCGGATCTGCTCGACCGCGGCGGGGAGTAGCAACGCCGCAGCAGCGTCTAGAACTATCGGATATCAAAGAGAGGCTTGCCGTCTACATCAAGGGCCGAAGCCTGGATCTCCTCAACTGTCGCAGTCAGGTATAGCGACAATTTTACGAGGTCCGCTGTACCAGTGATTTGATCCGTGCTGCCAATGGCGACGAGCGTGCCATCCGCGGCAACCAACGTCCGATGGTCACCGTGGTCAAATTCTCGCGTCTCGATTCTGAAACCAGGCATGAGCTCCTCCGCAGCGATTGGTACTCTCACGCGCGGCAAGTTTCGTTGACTCCTAATACTCAAACCGAATCTTCCGAAGAGGTACCGTTCGATAGTGGCCATTAGCGGAGCGGCTAGAATGAACTGCTCCGGGCCCATGCGGTCAGAATCTGTAATGATAAACAACCCGGTTTTACTTTGACCGATCAAGAGCCGAATCTCGCCTAAAGATGCCGAAAATATTGCTCGACCATGATCCGTCTTAGCGCCCGGAGTCAGCGTGTAGCCCGCGAGCTTCCCCCAGTTTTCTAGCTCCTTTGATATTTCTACGCTCTTTATCATTTCAACACGTCACCGATCTCCAGTAGTTCTTCGATGGTCATCGCTCTCCCTGCGCTGTTGAATATGCGAACCTGGATCGACCCGCCAGGTTGACCAAGACCGGGAGCAACTTCAGAAACTTCGATTTTCCAGCCCTCGGGAAGGCTCTCGAGCACGTAGGAGCGGTACGGATCGGTAAGACTGTTGACATGGAGTGCGCGTTCCTCCCACGACGCTGGTCGCCCGTCGTCCATCACTGCCAAATACTTGCCCATGTCGTTACCAACGCGATCCAATTCTCTACCGTAGTACTTGGTGAATTGCTCTATATCAGTGAATGCAACTTTGGTGCCCGGCACCGCGCCACCGTTATCGGGGAAATTCATCCATTCTTCGCCGGTTGGGCCGAGCTTATTAAAACGTTCAGCATATTGCTGGGCAGTATATGCCTCCCCATGCGCATCGCGTCCGAAAAGCGCATCCGGATCCTTGATCAGGTCCGCGACCGACGGCTTGATGTTAGCCGGGTCGGTCGGGTCACCCACGAAGTCCCAATGGTCTTGCAAGCGCTCGCCATACAGCGGATCAGTCGCTTGGTCAGGCAACCGCTCCCATCCATCACCCCGGGGCTCATGCGAATGCATGGGATCAACAGGTTCTGCGTCGCGCGGACTCACCCGACCAGGCGTGCGCGGCCCATCACCGTCAGATCGCGGTCCGCCAGTCTTTCCGTCGTGCGGGGTGGCTAGTGGGTCATGGCCACCAGGTGCACCGCCGCCGTCGCCTGGTCGACGCGAACCCTCTCCGCCCGCTGCAGGCAGGTCACTCGGGGGCGCGGGATGTGGAATCGATCCATGGGGCACGGCAGACGGGTATGCAGGCACCTGCTGTGCAGGATGCGCGGCAGACGGTGCCGTTTCAACGGGGGCGCCTCCAGCCACTTGCGGTGCGGGAAGCGAATTGGGTTCAGCTAGCGGTGAATTGGGCGGCGGCAAATGCTCGCCGACCGCGGCCGGCGGGAGCGCGGCCTCACGTAGGCCGCCAGCAGGTACTGACGCTGGCTCACGCGGACCGCCTGCTGGCATCGGAGCCAGCGAAGAATCGTGTGGAGCAACGGGTGCATTTGAGCGTCCCGGTCCTGGTAAATCGCCGGGGGCTGTCGGCGAGTGTGGCGCGGGCGCACCGGGCGGCGCGGATTCCACAGGCCTTTGCGGCGGCCCGATCGGCGCGTCCACTCGTGGAGGGCCGACCGAACGACCGCCGGGAGGAAAATCCGTCTTGGGTAGATCCAGCTTTAGGCTGTCAAGATCCTTCGTCAGGCCGGTGCCGAGTTTGCCGATCTCGCCCAGCGCACCGGTCGAAGCAGACCCTCCCAGCTCTCCCGCGCGCCCTGCCGCGCCAGCGCCTTCTGCGGCCTCTTCTGCCCCGCGTGCGGCCGCGGATCCTGCTTTCGCTCCCACGCCGGCTTCTCCAACTCCGGGGAGAAAGAACGTCGCGGCGTCGAAAACGTTCTCTCCGAATCCCAATCCCGGGCGAGCAGTACTCCAATCTTCAAGGTGCAGAAGCGATTTCCACATCTGCCAATACTCTTTGGACCCCTCGCGTGGATTCAGAATCTGGTATAGCGTGCCTGCTTTGAACTGGCTTTCCGCCATTCCTTTCCAAGTAGCTGCTGACCCTTTGGGATCAAGGATCATCCACGGCGTACTCAAATCGGCCAAGCCGAGGGCCGCCTGCGCGGCTCCTTTGACAACTCCCTCATTCGCGTTGACGAAAGTATCAAAAACGGTGGCAGCCTGGTTTCCGACTGCATCGCCGAGAAAGTGCGTGAACTGACCGCGCATGAACTTTTCCATATCGACGATCAAGCCGTCCGCGGCCTGCATCAGCACCCTGATGCCCTGCTCGAAAGCCCGTGCTTCCCGGCCCAAGTCGTGCAGCACGGCGTTGACGTCACTTGCGATCCGCTTGATTTCTTCGAACGCATCGCCATCAAGTACTGAGACCACGTCGTGCCAGATGTCAGTCAGTGACTCCAAACGGTGCAACAGATTTCGGATATCGTTTTGGGCCTTGGCGACGTGGTCGGCGAAATCGTCGAGGCTGTGGGCGATCGCCTCGCACCCAGCTCCCAACTTGACCATCGAGTCGCCGATTTGGGACAAGACGTGCATTATCTTTTCGCCCTCGGGGATCTGCTGCGTGCCGACTAGCGTCCTCGACCCGTCCAGGGCACCGCGCATCCCACCGACCGCCGCACTGAATGCGCGCCAGCACCCGGCCGCGGCATGAAGCGCCGCCACATCGCCATTGGGCCACACGTCGTCGACGAAGGATTGCACCACCGCCCACAGCAGCGGAGGTGGCTCCCCTGGGCCTAACGTCCCCGGTGGGGCGGGGGCGCCGATCTGGGCCGGTTCCGTTGGCGCACGCAAGTAGTCGGAGCTGCCGCCCAGTCGCGAGGCAGCTTCGGCCTTCGACCAGTTCGACGCGTCGACTTGGACCAGGGCGCCGTTGCGCCGACACGCATTGATCGCGGCCGTCGCGGCATTCAGCAGCGACTCCGCAATCGCTTGATACGACAGCCCGAACACCTCACCGGCGACATCCAGACCGGTGTTGGCGCCGAAACCAGCCGTCAAAATCGTCATGGCCGCTTCCAGGCCATCGCCCGCCGCAATCACGGCGCTGCCGGCGGCGAACAGCGCGTGTGGGTCGACAGCGATCGGGGCCACGCGCGAGATTCTTGCGCGGGCCGGCCGTCGGCGCTATTCACCCGCGGAACGGGGACCGCACGATCTTACTTGCTAATTGAAGAGAAGACTTTCGCCTGTATCGACGGCAGAGACGCATATCTCTTCGATTGCCGACTCGAGACCGATCGCGGTTACGAGATCCGCAGTGACGAGACTGGGAAAATTGTCGTCAACGCCCTCGGCGACGGCTATCGACCCGCAGGGTGCGGGCCGCCCAGTGAGGTAGTCACCAAACGGGATGGTGAATTGACCGGCATCACCACCCCCGTTAGCCTCGCCCTCAGCACGTCGCGAGATCCGCAGTGCCTTACGGGGATTGGGACGTCGGAAACAGAATCTGCTCGCATGTCGAAACAAACTGGAGAAGTTGCGATGTTCGTTGCCACGGTCGATGCCCAAGATGGGAAGTTGTGGGCACCCCGATGCGGCTCAGCTACATAAGCATCCCGCACTTGATCTCCGCGGCCGGCGGTGATCCATGGGCGATTAATGAGAGCCTGCAAATTGGCCGGCCGGCGCAAATATCCGACCTTGCGGAGGCCTTCCATGCTGCGGGTCGGTGCACGACCGAGTCAAGCAATGCCTTCGAGGAAGCGCGCCGCCGCTTCGAGGCGGCATGGAACCACGAGAACGGCAACAACCCGATCAACGAGTCCGCAGAAGTACAGCGGGTAGTCAAATTGCTCGGCGCGCAGTCGTTGCAACTACCCAAAATCGCGGTCGAGTTGCAGCGAATCGCGGCCGACTTGGCGGGAACGCAGCGAGGCGGCACAGCCCTTGAGGTGAGCCCGTCGTAGTGGTCCAGTTGTTATGCGACTCTGTTGCCCGAGTGTTCGGGCAGGAAGAATCGACAA
>NZ_LQPT01000048.1 GCF_002102355.1 Mycobacterium sherrisii
CGCCGGCAGGCGACGCATCCGGCGAAGGTGAAGCCCGAGCTGGTCGCCAGCGCCCCAAATGCGGTGTGGTCGTGGGACATCACGAAATTGCATGGCCCTGCGAAGTGGAGCTGTTACTACCTGTACGTGATCTTGGATATCTTCTCTCGCTACGTCGTTGGCTGGATGGTCGCCAGCCGCGAATCGGGGCCGCTGGCCGAGGTACTGATTCGCCAGACCTGCGCCAAACAGGGGATCGACCGCGCTCAGTTGACAATCCATGCCGACCGCGGCAGCTCCATGACCTCCAAGACGGCGGCATTCCTGCTGGCCGATCTTGGTGTCACTCAATCACATTCGCGCCCACACGTCTCCAACGACAACCCGTTTAGCGAGGCCCAGTTCAAGACGCTGAAGTACCGGCCCGACTTCCCCGGCCGGTTCGGCTCGATCGAAGACGCCCGAAGACATTGCCAGGCCTTCTTCGGTTGGTACAACGATGAACATCGTCACACCGGGCTGGGCCTTCATACGCCCGCTGACGTCCACTACGGCCTGGCCGAGGCAGTCCGCGACAAGCGCGCCGGCGTACTCGACGCCGCCTACGCCGCACACCCAGAACGGTTCGTCCGCAAACCACCCGAACCACCGAAGCTCCCCGAGACCTCGTGGATCAACCGACCCGACCAACCAGAGGAGGACGCTCAGTAAATACCGCGCAACGGTGTCTCATTCAGGTTGACAGGTTCCGTCATCCTGTGGATCAAAGGGAATATCCGGAATCAACAACGATGTGTTTCGTCAGTCGAAGCCATCCTCAGGGCAGCACCTGGTCCCGGTGCTCGCTGCCAAGCGTCCCATCAACCGCATAACCAGTTACATCGAACTCGAGATGGCCTTCGCGGCGGCTGACGTGCCGCCGAAGGTGTTGGGGATGGGTGGTGGAACCCGCGGATTCCTAAGCGCTGCAACGTTGGCGTGTCGGCAAACCCACATCCGGAGTGGCCTGCGAGACCAACTGACTCCCGATCGATCGAACTCGACTCTGAAACGGGCTGCTCTGACCGCCGCGGGCCCGCTGCAGCGCCCGAAAGATGTTTGGGCAGAGAGCAATCCGCAGGATCCGGCCGGTTCCGCCTCCGTTCCTGGACAAACTCAAGCATTTCCTGCGCGACTCGCGGTCCGAACCTGGGCACACCTGCCGTCGGCGTCCAAAGGCTCTGCCAGGACAAAGAGTCAAATGACTCAGGACGCGCTCATGACGTGTGTGGTCTTCTGGACTCGGGAGCATTCGGGTTGGGCAGGAAGGTGCACGATTGTCAAAGACGCGAGAAAGGGCGGGTGGTCTCCCGTGTAAATGCCGTGGCGACATTACCCGCGTTTCTTGTGTTGCAGCTCCTTGTGTCGCAGCGGGCCTGCGGAGAGATGCGCGATGGTGGCAGGGAACGATAAAGCGCACACCGGTCTAGCGCCTGTTGCTCAGTGGGACGGAAAGGTAATGCTCATAAATTTTCGTCGCATCGATAAGTTACGTCATCCCTGCTCAGGTTGTTAGGAGCCCAATCATGGTCGTATCGAACGCGCAGGGATGCGGAACCTCACGCGTCGAGGAAGGCGCCGCGAGGACGGATGGTTATCATCTGGTCGTCGATGCGCTCAAGCTCAATGGTGTGTCCACGATTTACGGCCTAGTCGGTATACCGGTCACCGACTTGGCGCGTGTTGCACAAGCTTCGGGCATCCGGTTTTTGGGGTTCCGTCATGAAAGTGCTGCCGGGCATGCAGCCGCGGCAGCCGGTTTTCTCACCGGTAGGCCCGGTGTCTGTTTGACGGTGTCTGGCCCTGGCTTCCTCAACGGTCTTGTCTCACTTGCTAATGCGACAACCAATTGCTTCCCGATGATTCAGATTGCCGGATCCAGTGAGCGCAGCATCATTGACCTCAAGCGCGGCGACTACGAGGAACTCGACCAGTTCGCGATCGCCCAGCCGTTAGCGAAAGCAGCTTATCGCGTTGACCGTGCGCAGGATATCGGTCTAGGCGTAGCACGGGCCATCCGCACCGCAGCATCGGGCCGACCCGGCGGAGTGTATCTCGATATCCCGGCCGCTGTGCTCGGTGAGGTGCTCGACGCAGAGGCCGGTGCGGCATCGCTACGGCAGGTCGTCGATCCCGCGCCGTGCCAGCTGCCTTCTGCACCCGCTGTCGACCGCGCGATCGCGCTACTTGCTCGGGCGCAGCGACCGCTGATTGTCCTGGGCAAAGGGGCTGCCTACGCACAAGCCGATACCGCTATCCGCCAGTTTGTCGAGTCGACTGGCATCCCGTTTTTACCCATGTCGATGGCTAAAGGTCTTCTCCCGGATGATCATGCGCAGTCGGTTGTGGCGGCCAGGTCGTTAGCGCTGCACGATGCCGATGTCGTGATGCTCATCGGTGCGCGGCTCAATTGGCTGCTCAGCCACGGCGAGGCCCCGCACTGGAACCCAGATGCACAGTTCATCCAGGTGGAGATCGATCCGACTGAGCTGGATAGCAACCAGCCCATCAGCGCCCCGCTGGTGGGAGACATCGGTTCGGTGATCGATGCACTCAACCGTCACGAGAGCACGGCGCGCATCAATGCGCCGCAAGTCTGGCAGCAGATGCTGGCCGCCAAATCCGCGCACAACGTGGCCTCGATGGCAGCCCGCCTGGCTGCTCGGACTGAACCCGGTAAGCCGATGGGTTTCTACGCGGCATTGCGCGCTGTGCGTGACGTCTTGGCCCGGCACCGCGATGTCTACGTAGTCAATGAAGGTGCCAACACCTTGGACTACACCCGCAATGTCATTGACATGTATCTACCGCGACACCGGCTGGACTCCGGTACTTGGGGGGTGATGGGCATTGGGCTGGGCTATGCGATCGGCGCCGCGATCGAGACGGGTCAGCCGGTGGTGGCCATCGAAGGCGACAGTGCTTTCGGGTTCTCCGGTATGGAGATGGAAACCATCTGCCGCTACCGGCTGCCGATCACAGTGGTGGTATTCAACAACGGCGGCATCTATAAGGGCGACGGCGTGAACAGTGCCTCGACTGACCCCTCACCAACGACTTTAATGCGCGACGCGCACTATGACCGCCTTATTGAATCATTTGGGGGCACAGGATATTTCGTGACAACACCGGATGAGCTCGGCGCGGGCCTTGCCGCGTCAATCGCTGCCGGTCAGCCCGCGCTGATCGACTGTGTGATCGATCCCACCGACGGCACCGAGAGTGGCCATCTCACCAGCTTCAACCCTGCCGGCATCGAAAAACACTGACTGCCCACTCATTAGGAGCAACTGACATGAACACCTCGCCCCTGGCTGGCATCAAAATCATTGATTTCACCGGCGTGCAGGCCGGCCCCGCGTGCACGCAGATGCTCGCCTGGTTCGGAGCCGACGTCCTCAAAGTCGAGCGAGTCACCGGTGGGGACGTCACCCGCCACCAACTGCGCGATATTCCAGGGATCGACGCTTTGTATTTCACCATGCTCAACAGCAACAAGCGTTCCCTCGCGATCAACATCAAAACTCCACAGGGCCTGGAAATCATGGAAAAGCTGATCAAGGATGCCGACATCCTGGTCGAGAATTTCGCCCCTGGCGCGATGGACCGAATGGGCTTGTCGTGGCAGCATATCCACGAACTCAACCCACGATTGATCTTCGGATCGGTCAAGGGCTTCAACGAGCAGTCCCCGTGGAAGGACCTCAAGGTGTATGAAAACGTCGCCCAATGTGCGGGCGGCGCGGCTTCGACCACCGGCTTCTGGGATGGTCCACCCACTGTGAGCGCAGCCGCGCTTGGTGACTCCAACACCGGAATGCACCTGGTGATTGGCCTATTGACCGCATTACTGGCACGCGAGGAAACCGGTGCAGGCCAAAAGGTGTCGGTGTCCATGCAGGACGCGGTAATCAACCTGTGCCGGGTCAAACTCCGTGATCAGGAACGCCTCGAGCGTGTCGGATATCTCGAGGAATACCCCCAATACCCCAATGGCACCTTCGGCGACACCGTCCCGCGCAGCGGCAACGCCGGTGGCGGCGGACAACCCGGTTGGGTCCTCAAATGCAAGGGCTGGGAAAACGATCCCAACGCCTACATCTACTTCACCATCCAAGAACAAAACTGGGCCAATACCTGCCAGGCCATCGGCAAACCTGAATGGACCGACGACCCGGCCTACACCACCGCCAAAGCCCGGCAGCCCCACCTCTTCGACATCTTTGCCGAAATCGAAAAATGGCTGGCAGACAAAACCAAATACGAAGCAGTCGACATCCTGCGCAAGTACGAGGTCCCGTCCGCCCCAGTGCTGAGCATGAAAGAAATCGCCCACGATCCCGCCCTACGGGCCAGCAGCACAGTGGTCGAAGTAGACGAAGAGAAGCGAGGCAAATACCTCACAGTAGGAAGCCCTATCAAGTTCTCTGACTACGTCCCCACCATCACCGGCGCTCCCCTACTCGGTGAACACACCAACCAAGTACTCACCGACCTCGGATACACCGCCGACCAGATCGCCCAGATGGCCGCCGCCGAAGTCATCCGGAACCAGTAGCGATGTGTTGCATCGCCGCAGGCCGTGGGAACAACACTCCGATCGGGGTCTCGCCTTACTCGGAAGCGTGCTTTGTCGAAATCGAAAGGATGCCAAACGAATTAATGTGGACACGCGCTCCCGTTGTTAACAAGAACATTCTTGACCCACTGCGGGGCTGACGATGCCGCCGGACGCCGTAGGCAGTAATCACGCATTTCTGGAGAAACGGGCGCCGACGGACATCGCCTGTTTGTTCCAGCGGCATGGTTCGGGCTTGGACCCTGCGCACAGGCCAAATGTTGTCCGTGACCGGCCCGCGCACGGACCCGCTGCCGGCGCGCTCCACGCCGAGACGGTCCATCAACGGACCACGATCCCCGCCAGGGCCGTGGAGCGTGCCGACGTCGATGCCATTCCCGTCCCTGCCGCCGATAGCGCAGACAATCTTCAGGCCGAGTACTTTATCCACCTGCTCGCTCAGAGACGCCGCGCCATCCACGATCGGATCATCGAGTATCAGGATGCGATCGCCACGGCCGAGTCCAGGGGCGACGTCGAGGCAGCATTCGTCTTCCGGCGTACGCTGCGGCTCTTGGAACACGACTGGCAGACGCTTGACGGGATGATCGACCGGCTGAGGCGACGATTCTCCCGCTGCCGCACGGTTTCCGGCCAACAGCAATAGTTTCGGGCTCAGCATCGGAACGAAGCTAGTCCTGAAGGAAAAGGGTTTTCGTCGGCAAGGTGCCCGCGGCCCTGATGCGGGGTAGGTGCAGCGCCAATGTCCGTGGCCATGAAAAAGTACCCGCTGGTGGCCAAGTAGAGGTCCCCGCTGGTGGCCAGATAAAAGTCCCCACCCTGTGTTCGTCGTGTCGATCGGGACTGCTGCACGGATAGGTGACAGTTTCTTCACGCGGCCTGGCTGGCCGGTGTGGTCATGATTGCTTCGTATTCA
>NZ_LQPT01000049.1 GCF_002102355.1 Mycobacterium sherrisii
GGTTATCCGGCTAACCTTGGCCAGGTTTCGGCTGTTGAGGGTGGTGGTTCGCTAGTTTTTTGACTTGCGGAGGCGGCGGAGTTCTTCTTCGTGGCGGCGCACGGTGGTAGCGAGGGCGTCCACCGCGATGCGCAGGTGGGCTATTTCGGTGGTGAGTCCGGACAGGGTGTGGGCTTCCTTGCCGCGGGCGCGGTGTTCTTCGATGATTCTGCGTAGGTCGGAGTTGCGGTAGAGGGTGGCTCGGCCGAGTCCGGTGCGGGCCGCGATGTCATCGAAGGTCACTTGTTGTCCGGCGAGAATGATTGCGGCGCAGGCATCTTCGACCTGGTGTCGGCGCTGTTGGGGTGTCATCCGGTCTGTGTCTGACTGATGTGGGCGTCGAGGCGTGCGATGAGGCGGCGGTGGCGTTCGGCTTCACCGGTCCAGCCGCGGGCTTCGGCGTCACGAGCCAGGGTTTCGGTGTCGGCACGCTGAGCAGCCAGCACGGGCAGGTAGCCGGTATCAGTGCGGAAGTTGGGGCAGTGTTCACAGATATTGGCGTAGGCGCACGGGCCTTGGACCTGGGCGCGGATGCAGAAGCCACCGGCGAGGCGGGCCTTGACCGCCGGGGCATCCTTCCAGTCGCCGTCGACGATCGGCAGTGAGACGCGGCCCTGGGGCGGTTCGGTGGGCAGGGTTCCCAGGTGGGCTTTCGCGGCGGCCAGGGCTCGTTCGTATTCGGTGCGCACGGTCGAGTCGAACAACCGTCCGTAACGCAGACTCATCTCGGCCGAGACATGGCCGAGCAGGGCCATCAGGCTTTGCAGGCTGACGCCGGCGTTGACCAGTGCGGTGGCGTAGGTGTGGCGCAGTTGGTGCGGGGTGATGTGCGGCAGGGCGGCAGCGGAAGTCACGCGGGTCAGTACGTCGCGTAGGTGGTCGACGGTCAGGCGCCGACCGTGGTGGGTGAGCAGGTAGTCGGTGGGTCGAGCGGTGCGCGGGTGGGGCAACGGCCGTCCGGACGATCGGTGGGCGACGATGCGGTCGATGAGCGCGACGGTTTCCTCGTCGAGAGGCACCATGCGTTCGGTGTTCAGCTTGCCCAGCGGAACCTTGAGCCATGCGCCTTGGCCGGGGATCTCGTGCACGCTGTCCAGTTCGAGGTCGACGAGCTCGCCGATGCGCAAACCGGTCGCTCGTTGCAGCAGCAACGCATCAGCGGGCAACCGCTCGGGCCAGGCCTGCAGTGCTTGGGTCAGGCGCCGATCCAGGTCCGGGGTGAGGTAGCGGGGCAAGGCCCGGGGCAGCTTGGGGATATCGGAGCGAAACACCAGGCGCCGCTGTGGTGCATCGGGCCAGCCCCATTCGGCGATGTCGTTGAGCAGGCAGTGCACTGCCAGGACCCGGCCGCGACGCTCCGAGGCCTGGATCGGTGCGCCGGTGCGCGAGTTGGCCGCCTCGGCAGTCGCGGTCAGGTAGGTCTCGATGTGGCGGCGCCGGTCCAGGCCCGCCAGGCTCGATAGCGCCGGATCGACCGCGGCCAGATGCGCGGCGAAGTGGTTGAGCCTGGTCGCGGTGCCGGTGACCGTGCCGCGGCTATGTGTGGCGGTCAACCGATCGAGGTAGGCCACAAACGAGCTCCGCAGTGCCGGAGTAGCGTCGCGCATCCGTTGGGTAAAGCTCTGCCGCAGCAGGCTGGTCGCGTTGACCGGCTGCTCGGTGAACACACCGAGATGGAACATCACCTGGCGGGCGGTGTGGGTGGCACTGCTGTAATGACGACTGGGTTTGCCTGCGCCGTGTCGCGCTGCGCTTGCGTGCAGTAGGTCGTCGAAGTCGTTGTCGGTCAACGCATCCAGCCGTTGGCCGGTCTGGATGAGGAGCCGGCCGATCACCTGCGATGCCGCCGCGCTGCGGGTGCGTTCGGTGAAGCCGAGTTCTTGCGCGGCGCCCAGGAACCGGGCAAGGTCTTCAGCTAACGGCCCCAGTGGCAGATGCCGCCAGAACACGGCCAGTTTGCGGCGGATCAGGTAGTCGTAGCCGGGCCGCAGATAGCCGGCCAACATCAGAAACGTCACGAACGAGCGGGTGGGATGAGACACCGTCAACCGCGCCTCGAGCGGCTCACCGGCCCATCGCTGCGGATCGGGCCAGCGCCGCAGGAACGTTCGCGCGGCCGAGCCAAGGTTCACACTGATCAAACCCAGCCGGCCGCAGTGTTCGTCGTATGCGGCGAGCAGGTCGACCTCAGGAACGGGCGCGTAGGCGCGCACGGGCGGCATCGAACTCCTCACGCAGAAACGTTGGGGCCAAATGGATGTAGGCGGCAGCGGAATCGACGTGGTCGTGACCCATCAGGGCTTGGATCACCGACAGGTCGACCCCCGCCTCGGCCAGTGCGGTGCCAAACGAATGCCGTAACGCGTGTGGATGCCCGGCCGTGACACCGGAGCGCTCGCGGTGATACCGGAATACGGTGCGCAGCCCCGCCGGGGTCAACGGCTGCCCCCGATGGGCGCCTTTAGCGACGACGAACAGTGCATCAGCGTCGGTTTCGGGGCGTTCGGCCAGCAGATAGGTTTGGATCGCGCCGGCAACGTCGGTATCGATCGGCACCGAGCGTTCCTTGCCGCCCTTACCGAACACCCGAACCCAGCGGCGGGCGATATCCACGTCGGCGACCCGCAGCGAAAGTACTTCCGCCGACCGCAGACCCGACAACAGCATCAACCCGCCGATCGCGCGGTCACGCCAGCTATGGAAGCTGCCCAGCAGCGCCGCAGACTCCTCCCGCGACAAGCCGCGCGGCAACCGGCGCGGCTCACGGACCCGCAACTGCGACCGCGACTTTGGCTTCGCCGTGTGCGCCAACAGCCCGGAACGCTCACTGCGCGAACGTAATCGGGCCGCCCGACCGCCACGTACTGGGCTACGCGCATCCGGGTCACGCATCTCCCGAAACGCAAACAAGCTCGAAATCGCCGCCAGCCGCCGATTGATCGTCGCCGGCGCATACCCCTGATTACGGCCATCACGGATCGAATACACGTTGCCGCCCGGCCGACCCGGCAACGTCGCCTCCCGACACGCCGTCAAGAACCGCAGCAGCACATCAACATCCACCTCCGCCAGACCCAACTGCTCGCCAGTCAGCCACCGCGCGAACGCCAGCAGGTCATAGGCGTAAGCACGGCAGGTTCGAGGCGAGAAATTGCGGTCAGACAGATACCCCAAGAACTCGTTCACCAAATCGAACTTCTCTGCGGCCGTTCCGCGCAACTGCCAGACGCCGTCATCGTCCACAACCGCAGACAGTTCCTTCGCCATGAGATGTACATATCTCATCTCGCACCACCACGGGTCAAGAACCGCAGAACAACGGCGTGTCGCACACAATCAAATATTCTGATTAGCCGGTTAAGAGAGG
>NZ_LQPT01000050.1 GCF_002102355.1 Mycobacterium sherrisii
CCCCCCCACCATCCCCATCCTGTCCACCACCTACCAAAACCTGCACACCACACCAACATTCGACGCCCAACACTGGGCCACCAACATGCGCAACCCGGTCCACTTCCAACACGCCATCACCCACGCCGCCACCGACCACCACACCTTCATCGAAATCAGCCCCCACCCCCTACTCACCCAAGCGGTGCTGGAGACCTTGT
This sequence comes from Mycobacterium sherrisii, assembly GCF_002102355.1. GTDB lineage: Bacteria > Actinomycetota > Actinomycetes > Mycobacteriales > Mycobacteriaceae > Mycobacterium > Mycobacterium sherrisii. The sequence goes on from NZ_LQPT01000050.1 coordinate 201, forward strand.
ACACCGCCCAACATGGAACCAAGTACGCATGCGTCGCCACCCTGCAACGCGACACCGACGACACCATCACCTTCCGGACCAACCGCAACAGGGTTCACACCACCCATCCGCCGCAGACCCCGCACCTCCCCGAGCCGCACCCCCGGATCCCCACCACGCCCTGGCAGCACACCCGGCACTGGCTGTCCCCCGCGAGCTTGGCCGCGCCGGCGCCAAATGCGATGTCCCCGCATGAGTCGGCAGCACCGACTTCCGCTCCGTCGGATTACCTGGGCGGTGCACTGGATGCGTGGTGTCATCGGGTGCGGTGGGTGGTGACGCCGGCGGCGGGGCCGCCGGCGTGGTCCGGCGGCACCGGCCGGTGGCTGGTGATCGGCGACGCCGAATTGGGCCGGGAACTCGCCGAAATCGCGGGTGCGCAATCCCACGTCGACGTGGCGCCGTCCGCACTGCTCGACGTCGACGCGCTGGGCACCGCACTGAGCGGTGCCGACCACGTTGTCTACGCACCCGCCGCGGACACGGCCGTCGACCCGGCACCGGCATATGAGCTATTCGGCCGGGTGCGCCGCCTGGTGGCCGCGATGACCGCCGGTGCCGGGCCGGCCAGGCTGTTCCTCGTCACCCGCAACGCGCAGCCCGTCACCGAGGGCGATCACGCCAGCCCCGCCCACGGCGCGCTGTGGGGCCTGGGACGCACCCTGGCCCTCGAGCACCCCGAAATCTGGGGCGGCATCATCGATCTCGACGCCTCGGTACCGGCCGAGGTGGCCGCGCCCCAGGTGCTGCGCGAGGTCGGCGGCGGCGACGGGGAAGATCAGGTCGTCTACCGGGCCGGGCGGCGGCGGGTCCCGCGGCTGCGCAGGCGTCCGCTGCCGGCCGACGACGTCACACTCGGCGCCGGTACGTGCCAGCTGGTGATCGGCGCGACCGGCAACATCGGGCCGCACCTGATCCGGCAGCTGGCCCGGATGGGCGCCACCACCATCGTCGCGGTCTCCCGCAACCCCGGACAACGTCTGGCTGCACTCACCGAAGACCTCGCCGCACAAGGGGTTACCCTCATCCCCGCGGCCGCCGACGCCACCGACGAGACCGCGATGCGGGCGCTGTTCGACCGGTTCGGCGCCGACCTGCCCCCGCTGGAGGGCATCTACCTCGCCGCCTTCGCCGGCGGTCCGGTGCTGCTCGGCGAGATGACCGACGACGACGTCACGGCCATGTTCGCGCCCAAGCTGGACGCCGCCGCGGTGCTGCACCGGCTGTCGTTGAAAACATCGTCGAAAACATCGGTGCGCCATTTCGTGCTGTTCTCCTCGATCTCCGGGCTGACCGGATCGCGCTGGCTGGCCCACTACACCGCCACCAGCGGCTACCTGGATGCACTGGCCTACGCGCGGCGCGTGATGGGCCTGCCCGCCACCACCGTCAACTGGGGCCTGTGGCAATCACTGGCCGACGCCGAGCACGACTTCAGCCAGGTCAGCGTCGGCACCGGTCTGCTCCCCATGCCCGACGACGTCGCCATCAAGGCACTGCCGATCGTGATGAGCGCCGACGCCGGCGTGCATTCGGTTGTCGTCGACGCGGATTGGCCGCTGCTGGCCGGCGCCTACCGCACCCGCGGGTCGCTGCGCATCCTCGACGACGTGCTGGCGGACTCCCCGCCCGTATCGCTGGTGTCGGCCCGGGATTGGTCGCAGCTGTCCCCGGCCCAGATCCGTGCCGAACTGGAAACCGGCCTGCGCGCCATCGTCGCCCGGGAACTGCGGATCGGTGAATCCGAGCTGGATGCCGACCGACCGCTGGCCGAATTGGGGCTGAACTCGTTGATGGCCATGGCGATTCGACGCGAAGCCGAGATCCTGGCCGGCGTCGAGCTGTCGGCAACCATGCTGTTCAACCATCCCACCGTCGCGGCCCTGGCCGACTACCTTGTCAAGCTTGTTGCGCCGCAATCGGACTCGGGTACCGACCAGATCGCGCAGCTGTCCGCGTCGGCGGGCAGCACCCTGGACAGTTTGTTCGACCGTATCGAGTCGTCCCCGGTGGCCGCCGAGGAGCGCGGGTAATGCGCAGTGTGTTCAGCCGCATCCTCGCAATGACGGCGCAACAGCGCACGGCCTTGTCCGACGAATTCGCCCGGGCCGCCCGCACCGCCATGGCCGAACCGGTCGCGGTCGTCGGCATGGGATGCCGGTTTCCGGGCAACGTGACCGATCCGGACAGCTTCTGGGAGCTGATGGTCGAAGGGCGCAACGCCATCTCCGACATCCCGGCCGACCGCTGGGACGCCGAGGCTTTCTACGACGCCGACCCATTGACCCCCGGCCATATGACGACGAAGTGGGGCGGCTTCATCCCCGACATCGCCGGCTTCGACGCCGAGTTCTTCGGCATCACCCCCCGCGAGGCGGCATCGATGGATCCGCAGCAGCGGATGTTGCTCGAGGTCGCCTGGGAAGCCCTCGAACATGCCGGAATCCCAACAGATTCCCTGGCCGGTACCCGAACCGGCGTGATGATGGGCGCCTACTTCAACGAATACCAATCCATGGTCGCGGGCAGCCCGGACGCCGTGGATGCCTACACCGGGACGGGGAACTCGCACAGCATCACCGCGGGCCGGATCTCGTATCTGTTGGGGTTGCGGGGCCCGGCCGTGGCCGTCGACACCGCGTGCTCGTCGTCGCTGTCCGCGATTCACCTGGCCTGCCAGAGCCTGCGGTCCCGCGAGACCGACCTGGCCTTGGCCGGCGGGGTGAGTGTGACCCTGCGCCCCGAGACCCAGATCGCGATCTCCGCGTGGGGATTGCTCTCGCCGCACGGTCGCTGCGCCAGCTTCGACGCGGCGGCCGACGGGTTCGTGCGGGGTGAGGGCGCGGGCGTGGTGGTGCTCAAGCGGCTGACCGACGCGGTGCGCGACGGTGACCGGGTGCTGGCGGTGGTGCGCGGCTCGGCGGTCAACCAGGACGGCCGCTCCAACGGCATCACCGCGCCCAACACCGCCGCACAATGCGACGTGATCGCCGACGCGTTGCGGTCGGCCGACGTCGCCCCGGAAAGCGTGCATTACGTCGAAAGCCACGGCACCGGCACGGCCCTCGGCGACCCGATCGAGTTCGAGGCACTGGCCGCCACCTACGGGCGCGGCGAGGGCCGCTGCGCCCTGGGCGCGGTGAAAACCAACATCGGCCATCTCGAGGCGGCGTCCGGCGTGGCGGGCTTCATCAAGGCGGTGCTAGCCGTACAACGCGGCCAGATTCCGCCGAATCTGCATTTCTCCCAATGGAATCCGGCCATCGACGCGGCACCGACCCGGCTATTCGTGCCGGTGCAGAAGACCGCGTGGCCGTCGGACTCCGGACCCCGCCGCGCCGCGGTCTCCTCGTTCGGACTCGGCGGTACCAACGCCCACGCGATCATCGAGGAGGGTCCGGACCCGGCGCCGGTCGCCGCGGCCGATTCGGGCACCGGTGTGTCGACGTTGGTGGTGTCGGG
>NZ_LQPT01000051.1 GCF_002102355.1 Mycobacterium sherrisii
CAACGCGTCAAAGTCCGCCTGGATACCCTCGCGATCTGTCGAACGCATGTTCGAATGATAACGCGGACCACCGACACAAAAGGCCATGCCGTTACAGTTGAAACTAAAGTGGCACAAGTGATTTCAACGCTACATGGGCTAGGTGTACTGACCACGAAAGTTAGAGACGGCGTGGCGTGGTGACATAACGAAGACCTCCGAGTGAAGTGCGAGCTGTCGAGGAACACACCAACTCACTTCGGAGGTCTTCGTGTCTCACCGTAATGCCCCTTTGTCGGAAACCGGGCGTCTGCGTCTTGCGCGTTGCATCGTTGAGGACGGCTGGCCGCTACGCCGGGCTGCCGAGCGGTTCCAGGTCTCGGTTGGCACCGCTGCTCGCTGGGCCGGGCGCTACCGTGAACTCGGTCGAGCCGGCATGGCCGATCGCAGCTCACGGCCCCACCGCAGCCCCAACAGGACACCCGCACGCGTGGAACGGCGCATCATCAACGTCCGGGTGATCCGGCGCTGGGGGCCAGCGCGGATCGGTTATCTGCTGGGGTTGCATCCCTCGACTGTGCATCGGGTGCTGACTCGGTATGGCCTGGCCAAATTGCGTTGGCTCGATCGCCCCACGGGACGGGTGATCCGGCGGATGGAATCGGCGGCCTGTGGTGATCTGGTGCACGTCGATGTCAAGAAACTGGGCACGATTCCCGCCGGGGGCGGCTGGCGGATGCTGGGCAGAACCGCCGGCAAACGCAACAGCCAAGCCGACAAGAGTTCAGGGCAGATCAGCAAGTGCCACAATCCAGTGCGCGGATATCACTTTCTTCACACCGCGATCGACGCCCACTCGAGACTGGCCTACAGCGAGCTGCTGGCCGACAAGCGCAAGGAAACCGCGGCGGCGTTCTGGTGTCGCGCCAACGCGTGGTTCAACGAATGCGGCTTTTCAGTGCGACATGTCTTGACCGACAACGGATCTTGCTACCGATCCCACGCCTTCGGCGACGCCCTCGGCAACATCAAACACCGCCGGACCCGACCCTACCGCCCGCAGACCAACGGCAAGGTGGAGAGATTTCACCGCACCCTGGCCGACGAGTGGGCATACGCCCGGCTCTACCGCAGCGATACCGAACGATGCGAAGAATTCAACCGGTGGCTGCACACCTACAATCACCACCGCGGCCACACCGCACTCGGCGGACAACCACCTGCCAGCCGCGTACTCAACCTCTCAGGTCAGTACAGCTAGGCCACCGCCACGGCTTCGGCCGCGATCGCCTCGGCCGCCGCGCGCTCCCCGGACCGGACGGCGCCGTCGATCCATCCGCACATGACGGCCGAGCTTTCGGTGCCCGCCCAGTGGATGCGGCCGCATGGCTCGCGCAACGTGTAGCCGTATTCGGTCAGCACACCCGTGGGAGTGTGCCCGATCATTCCGCCGCCGGAATAGCGATCCACCGTCCAGTTCTGCTCGTGGAATTCGCGCGCTGCCTTGGCTTTGCTACCGAACCGGTCCACGAGTTCGCCCATCACCAGTGCCCTGCGCTCGGCCTCGTCGAGCCGGGTCAGCCGGCGTGCCGCAGGGCCCTCGCTGATGACGCACATGATGCCCGGGTTCCCGGTGTCGGTGCAGGCATCGATGGTCAGGGTGGCGGGGGAGTTCGGCGCCGCGGACTGGCCGGACAATCCGTCGGCACGCCAGAACGGCTCGTCGTAGCAGATCGACGTCTTGATGACGGCGCCGCTCGGCATGCGCTGGTGCAGAAATGCGCGATCGACCGGCAGTAGCGGCTCGTACTGGATCGAGGTGGCGATCGCCAGCGGGATCGCCACGATGGCCCGACGTGCCCGCACCGTCAGGCCGGCCGCGCTGACCGTCACCCCGTCGGCGTCCTGGTCGATGTGCCGCACCGGCTGCGACAGGTGCAGCGAGTCGCCGAGTGCGGCCGCCATCGGGCGGTGAATGGCGCCCATGCCGCCGACCGGGCGGGCATCCTGAGAGCCGCCCTTGCCCGAGATTGCGAAGGTGAGCCCGCCGGCGGAGGCGGTTTGCAGCAGTCCCCACAGCAACGACGTCTCCGATGCCGCCGAGGTGTAGAGGCCGGCGAAGGCCATGTCCAGCATCTCGGCGGCTTCCTTGGACATCGAATTCTTTTCGATCCATTGCCCGATGCTGATGCGGTCCCACTGCTGTGCCTTCTTCGCTTCCCACGGGGCTTCGCGCGGGATCGCCTTGCACATTTTGTCGATGGCGGCCAGTCCCATGGCGAGGTTGGCGACCACCCACGGGCTCACGGTCCACGGGATGCTGCCGCCGTAGCGGTGCTTCTTGCCGCCGACCACCATCATCGCGTCGCCGTCGTTGTGCTGCTTGTACTCCGGGATGCCGAACTCGCTCATCAGCGCATAGATCCGGTCCTGGCCGGGCCCGATCCAGGCACCGCCACGATCGATCCACACCCCGTCGTCGCGGGTGACGGTAAACGTGCGACCACCCACTCGGTCGCGCGCTTCCAGCAAGGCCACCGAGTGCCCGGCCCGGTGCAACCGGTAGGCGGCCGTCAAGCCCGCGAAACCCGCGCCGACCACGCAATAATCGACGTCCGCCATGACGGGCTCCTCGTCTGCAGGTGTGTTCCAACAGCAAACTACTCCGAATACGTGGTGGTAACACCGGTTCGGCCGGATTTGATGACCAACACCTGCCGCTGTTGACCGTCCTGCAGATTAAAACCGTTGGGGCACCGTGGTTTTCACCGCTGCTCTGGGCCGATGGCGGGCGGGTAGGGCAGATCGGTACTGGAATGCGGGTCCAGCCGCACCGCACAGCCCAGATACGGAAAGGCGCGCTGCCGGCAGGCCGGGCGATCGCAGATCTTGCAGCCGGCACCGATCGGCACAATGGCCTCCGCGTCGTGCACGTCGATTCCCGCCGAGTAGATCAACTTTTCGGCGTGGGCGATGTCGCAGCCCAGTCCGATGGCAAAGCTCTTGGCCGGTCCCAGATAGCGACCGGCCTGGGTCGTCGTGGTCCGCGCGACCCAGAAATACGTTCGCCCGTCCGGCATTTGAGCGATCTGGGTGAGGAACTGGCCGGGTCGGGAGAAAGCATGGTGGACCACCCACAGCGGGCAGTTGCCACCGACTCGGGAGAAGTGAAATGCGGTGGCGGACTGACGTTTAGAAATATTTCCGGCGCTGTCGGCGCGGACGAAGATGAACGGGATGCCGCGCGTGCCGGGACGCTGCAAAGTGGACAGTCGATGGCAGACGGTTTCAAATCCGACCTCGAAATGCCTTGCCAAATAGTCGATGTCGTAGCGCGCGGTCTCGGCGGTCGCCAGGAAGCTCCGGTAGGGCAACAACAGGGCACCGGCGAAATAGTTGGCCAGCCCGATTCGCGCCACGGCGCGCGCCTCGTCGCTGAGCTGATCGTCGCCGGCAAGGATGCCGTTGATCAGCTCGGCCTGGGTGAGCAGCGCGATTTGGGTTGCCAACTGAAACGCACGTTGGCCGGCATGCAGCCAGCGGGCCAAGTGCAGCGTCTTGGACTCGGCGTCGAAAACACGTTTTGCATTGGCGGACAACATATTCCCGTCGTCGATCAGCACCCGCACGCCGAGGCGCCCGTCGAGCAGGTCGGCCAGCTGGCGATCCAGTCCACCCGTCCGCAGGCGGCTCTCGTCGAACATCGCTTCGGCCGCCAGATCCAGCTCGCCGACGTAGTTCTTGCGGTCGTAGAAAAAGTCACGGACCTCCTCGAAGGGCATCGGTCGGGGCGGCGGCGCGTTGATGTCGGCGTTGGCCCGGTCGTGCAGTGCCTCGAGATCGGCCGTGGCGTCGTGCAGCCGCCGGTGCAGGTTGACCAGCGTTTGGCCGATCTCGGGCATTCTGGCGACGAGTTCCTCGATCTGTCCCGTGGTCGCGGGCCCGTCGGCGAAGATCTCGCGTAGGTCCGCAACCAGCCGGGCGTCGGAATCCGGTGCGAAGTACTGGGTCGGCAGGTCGAAGCGCTCCGTGAGTGACAGCAGCACCGGCACGGTGATCGGGCGCTGATCGTTCTCCAGCTGATTGACGTAACTGGTGGACAGGTTCAGGGCGCGCGCGAGGGCGACTTGCGTGAGCCCATGCTCCTCACGCAGTCGTCGTAGCCGTGCCCCGGCGAACGTCTTCGCCACCTGCACTACCGTACGCCCGGCGACTTTCACAAGATCCGCAAACCTGCCCGGATGAGGACACAAAATTACGCGTGTTTAGGGCATTTATCCCATTGTCGGCGCTGCGTACCGTGCGTGTTATGCGCATCATCGAGGTTCGGACCCGGCGCAGCGCCGACGACTTCCCCCGCAGTGAGCAGCTGGCCGCCAAGATCGCCGAGGTCGCCACCGACCCGGTCCCGATCGATCCCGACACCGCGGAGATGGTGCGCAACCGGATCATCGACAACGCCGCCGTGAGTGCCGCGGCGGTGACTCGGCGGCCCGTCACCACGGCTCGTGCGCAGGCGCTGGCGCATCCGGTACCGCGGGGCGCGCGGGTTTTCGGGGTGCCCGGGTGCTATTCGGCGGAGTGGGCGGCCTGGGCCAACGGTGTCGCGGTGCGCGAACTCGATTACCACGACACGTTTTTGGCGGCGGAGTACGCGCACCCCGGCGACAACATCCCGCCGCTCGTCGCGGTCGCCCAGCACCTTCAGATACCGGGCGCCCAACTGATCCGCGGCCTCGCCACGGCATACGAGATCCACATCGATTTGGCTAAGGGAATCTGCCTGCACGAGCACAAGATCGACCACGTCGCCCACCTGGGCCCGTCGGTGGCCGCCGGCCTGGGGACGATGCTGGGGCTGGACGCGGACACCATTTACCAGGCCGTCGGGCAGGCCCTGCACCTGACCACCAGCACCCGCCAATCCCGCAAGGGCCTGATCTCGAGTTGGAAGGCGTTCGCACCCGCTTTCGCAGGCAAGGTCGCGATCGAGGCCGTCGACCGCGCGATGCGCGGCGAGGGTGCGCCGGCGCCGATTTGGGAGGGCGAGGACGGCGTCATCGCCTGGCTCCTCGGCGGGCCGGATCGCACCTACCGGGTGCCGTTGCCGGCGCCCGGCGAACCCAAGCGCGCCATCCTGGACAGCTACACCAAGGAGCATTCGGCCGAATATCAAAGCCAGGCGCCGATCGACCTGGCGCGGCGGTTGCGCGGTCGGATCGGTGATCTAAAGCAGATCGCCACGATCGTGCTGCACACCAGCCACCACACCCACGTGGTGATAGGCACGGGGTCGGGTGATCCGCAGAAGTTCGACCCCGACGCCTCCCGGGAGACCCTGGATCATTCGCTGCCGTACATCTTCGCGGTCGCGCTGCAGGACGGCTGTTGGCACCACGAGCGATCGTATGCCCCCGAGCGGGCGCACCGGAAAGACACCATCGAATTGTGGCGGAAGATCTGCACCGTCGAGGATCCGGAATGGACCCGTCGCTACCACTCGAATGACCCGGCCGAGCAGGCATTCGGGGCGCGCGCGGAGGTGACGCTCAAAAGTGGCGAGGTGATCTCCGAGCAACTGGCGGTGGCCGATGCGCATCCGTTGGGAGCGCGTCCGTTCGCCCGCGACCAATACGTGCGCAAGTTCACCGAGCTCGCCGCGGACATCGTGGAACCCGCCGAGCAGCAACGGTTCCTGGGTGCCGTCGACGTCCTCGCCGACCTCGAGGGCGGCACCCTCGGGGAGCTGAACGTCTTGGTCGATCCGCGGGTGCTGGACAAGGCGCCGGTGATCCCGTCCGGGATCTTCGGATGACCGGCGCGGCCGACAAGCGGGCGAGGCTGCGCGCCGGCCTGAATTCCGGTTGCCTGCAGCGCTTTCCGGGCGCGTTCTCGCCGCTGGTGGCCAAGTCCGTCGCGCGGGCGGGCTTCGAGGGCGTCTATGTGTCCGGTGCCGCGCTGTCCGCCGACCTCGGATTGCCCGACATCGGGCTGACGACGCTGACCGAGGTGGCCGACCGGGGCGCACGGATCGCCGCCGCGACGGAGCTGCCGACGCTGATCGACGCGGACACGGGATTCGGGGCACCGGTCAACGCGGCACGCACGGTGACGGTGCTGGAAGACGCCGGGTTGGCCGGCTGTCATCTCGAGGACCAGGTCAACCCGAAGCGGTGCGGCCATCTCGACGGCAAGGCCGTCGTTTCGGCCGCCGAGATGGTGCAACGGTTACGCGCGGCGGTGTCCGCCCGCCGCGACCCGGATTTCGTGATCTGCGCCCGCACCGATGCCGCCGGAATCGAAGGGCTGCCCGCCGCGATCGACCGTGCTCGCGCCTACGCCGACGCCGGGGCGGACATGATTTTCACCGAAGCCCTCAGGGCGGTGGCCGATTTCGAGGCGTTCCGGGCCGCCATCGACATTCCGCTGCTGGCCAACATGACCGAGTTCGGTAAGTCGCCGTTGCTGAGCGCGCGCCAACTCGCCGACCTCGGCTACAACGTCGTGATCTACCCGGTCACCACGTTGCGGCTGGCCATGTTCGCCGTCGAGGCCGGCCTACGCGAAATCAACACGACAGGAACACAATTCGGTCTTCTCGATCGGATGCAGCAGCGCAGCCGGCTCTACGAGCTGCTCGGCTACGACGCCTGGGAGGCAACACCATGACCGCACCGACCACTGAAATCCGCAAGGGGCTGGCCGGGGTGGTGGTGGACACCACCGCCATTTCGAAGGTGGTGCCGGAGACCAATTCGCTGACCTATCGCGGATATCCGGTACAGGACCTGGCCGCCCACTGCAACTTCGAGCAGGTCGCGTTTCTGCTCTGGCGCGGTGAGCTACCGACCGATTCCGAACTCGCCCTGTTCAGTCAGCGCGAGCGGGCGAGCCGACGGGTGGACCGGTCGATGCTCTCGCTGCTCACCAAGCTTCCGGACAACTGCCACTCGATGGACGTGGTTCGCACGGCGATCAGCTTCCTGGGGGCCGAGGATCCCGACGAGGACGTCGACGCCGCGAATCGTGCCACATCGCTGCGCCTGCTCGCGGTGCTGCCCACCATCGTCGCCATCGACATGCGCCGGCGGCGCGGTCTCGAACCGATCCCGCCGGACAGCAGCCTGGGATACGCCGAGAATTTTCTGCGGATGTGCTTCGGCGAGGTGCCCGAACCCGAGGTGGTCTCGGCCTTCGAACAATCGATGATCCTGTACGCCGAACACGGGTTCAACGCGTCAACCTTCGCCGCGCGGGTGGTGACCTCGACGCAGTCCGACATCTACAGCGCCGTCACCGCCGCCGTCGGCGCGCTCAAGGGCACGCTGCACGGCGGTGCCAACGAGGCGGTGATGCGCGACATGATCGAGATCGGCGACCCGCTCAACGCGCGGGACTGGTTGCGCGGCAAGCTTGCTCGCAAAGAGAAGGTCATGGGATTCGGGCATCGGGTCTACAAGAACGGTGACTCCCGCGTGCCCACGATGAAGGCCGCGCTGACCCGCGTCGCCGCCGTCCGCGACGGCCAGCGCTGGCTGGACATGTACAACATCCTGGAAGCCGAGATGTTCGCGGCCACCGCCATCAAGCCCAATCTGGACTTTCCGACCGGTCCGGCCTACCACCTGATGGGATTCGACATCGCCTGCTTCACCCCGATTTTTGTGATGAGCCGGATCACCGGGTGGACCGCCCACATCATGGAGCAAGCGGCATCGAACGCGTTGATCCGGCCGCTGAGTGCCTATTCCGGACGTGCGCAGCGGAAGCTGACGCCCCGCCGCATCAGCTAGTCCGCGGGTCCGCCGTACTGCCAGACCAGGCTGTGGTCGCCGGTCATGGTCGGGTTGCACCACAGGGTCCGGCCGTTGGCGTCCTGGGCGGTGGCATGCAGGATGGTGCAGGAGTCGCCCGGCCCCGGAGTATCGCCATACGCGATTGCGGCGCCCAGCCAGCCGGCGGCCACGGTCAGCGCGACGGCGCAGCCGAGGGGCCAGCGTCTGCTCATGGTGACGTCTCCTCAAGCAGGTACCGAAAGATCACGCTATCCGGCCGGGGAACTGCGAGCAAAGGATGTCAATTGGGATCCTGGCGGCGTTGCCCTAGAACGCGTTCTAGTCTGTGGAACCATGGGATTCCTCCAACCCGAACTGCCGCAAGTCGACATCGACGAGTGGAGCAAGCTGTCCCGCAGCGAAAAAATCCGGCCGATGGCTCGGCACTGGGCGGAGGTCGGCTTCGGAACGCCGGTCGTGCTGCACCTGTTCTACGTCGGCAAGGTTCTGCTCTACATCCTGTTCGCCTGGGTGTTGGCCGTAGCGACCACCCGCGGCCTGGCCTTCACCCACGTCACGTCGTGGTACTGCGAGCCGATCGTGCTCGAGAAGGTGGTGCTGTACACGATGCTGTTCGAGGTGGTCGGGCTGGGGTGCGGCTTCGGGCCGCTGAACAACCGGATCAGCCCGCCGCTGGGTTCGATCCTGTATTGGCTGCGGCCGGACACCATCCGGTTGCCGCCGTGGCCTAATCGCGTGCCGGGGACCAGGGGCACCGCCCGCACCCTGCTCGACTGCGCGCTCTACGGGCTGCTGCTGTTGTTGCTCTTCCTGACGCTGTTCGCCGACGGCACCGGCCCGGTGCCCGAGCTGGGGACCGAAGTCGGGTTGATCCCCACCTGGCGGATCGTGCTGATCCTGGTCGTGCTCGGGCTGCTCGGGTTGCGGGACAAGGTGATCTTCCTGGCCGCCCGGGGGGAGGTGTACGCGTCGCTGGCGGTGACGTTCCTGTTCGGCGGGGTCGACACGGTCATCGCGGCCAAGCTGGTGTTTCTGGTCATCTGGATTGGTGCGGCGACATCCAAACTGAATAAACACTTTCCGTTCGTGATGTCGACGATGATGTCCAACAACCCCGTCTTTCGCCCCCGGTTCATCAAGCGCCTGTTCTTCGAGAAGTTTCCCGACGATCTGCGGCCGGGACGGTTGTCGCGGTTGTTCGCCCATGTCAGCACCTTCGTCGAAATGTGGGTGCCCATCGCGTTATTCGTCGCGCACGGAGGCTGGCCGACGGCGGTTGCCGCGACCCTCATGGTGATCTTCCACCTGGGCATCCTGACGGCCATCCCGATGGGCGTGCCGCTGGAGTGGAACGTGTTCATGATCTTCGGGGTGTTCGCGCTGTTCGTCGGCCACGCGCACACCGGGCTGGCGGAGCTGAAACACCCTGTGCCGGTGGCGATTTTCATCGCGTTCCTCGCCGGGATCGTGATTCTGGGCAACCTGTTTCCGCGCAAGATCTCGTTTCTGCCCGGCATGCGCTATTACGCCGGCAACTGGGATACCTCGCTGTGGTGCATCAAGCCGTCCGCGGACAAAAAGATCAACCACAACATCGTCTCGATCGCCAGCATGCCCGCGGCGCAGCTGGAAAAGGTCTACGGCAAGGAACGCGCGCAGATCCCGATGTATCTCGGATATGCGTTCCGTGCCATGAACACGCACGGCCGGGCGCTGTTCACGCTGGCGCATCGGGCGATGGCCGGGCAGAACGAGGACGATTACGTCATCACCGACGGAGAGCGAATCTGCAGCACCGCCGTCGGATGGAACTTCGGTGACGGCCACCTGCACAACGAGCAGCTGATCGCGGCGATGCAGCAGCGCTGCGGCTTTCTGCCGGGCGAGGTGCGGGTGGTGTTGCTCGACGCGCAACCGATCCACAAGCAGACCCAGACCTACCGGCTGGTGGACGCCGCGACGGGCGAATTCGAGCGCGGCGTCGTCAAGGTCGCCGACATGGTCACCCGGCAGCCGTGGGCCGACGACGTGCCGGTCCAGGTGCTGTCCCAGCCCCAGCCCGAGCCCAAGCCCGAGGACGAGCCCGAGCCCCAGCCCGAGGACCAGCCGCGAGCGTAACGCCAGCACGGGGTAAGTCCGCCCGAATAAGACCTGGCGCTAGGCTCGGCGCAACCTAGACCCCCGCGCGGACCTCCTGCGCCGCGGCGACCATGTTGTGCAGCGACGCCGTCACCTCGTCGGTGTTGCGGGTCTTCAGCCCGCAGTCGGGGTTGACCCACAGCCGTTCGGCGGGCACCGCCCGCAGCGCGGCGCGCAACGAGTCGGCCATCTCCGCGGTGCTGGGCACCCGCGGGGAGTGAATGTCATAGACACCCGGACCCACGCTGTTGGCGAAGCCGACCGCGTTCAGATCGTCCAGCACCTCCATGTGCGAGCGGGCCGCCTCGATGGACGTCACATCGGCATCCAGGTCGGCAATCGCGCCGATCACCTCGCCGAATTCCGAGTAGCACAGGTGCGTGTGGATTTGTGTGGCGTCCGCGACGCCGGAGGTGGCCAACCGGAAAGACCCGACGGCCCAACGCAAATACTTTTCCTGGTCGGCCCGACGCAGCGGTAGCAATTCGCGCAGCGCCGGCTCATCGACCTGGATGACCGCGATGCCGGCGGCCTCCAAATCCACCGTCTCGTCACGAATCGCCAGGGCCACCTGATGCGCGGTGTCCGCCAGGGGCTGGTCGTCGCGGACGAACGACCACGCCAAGATCGTCACCGGTCCGGTCAGCATGCCCTTCACCGGCTTGTCGGTCAGCGACTGCGCGTACTGGGCCCACCGCACCGTCATCGGATGCGTGCGAATCACGTCGCCGTACAGCACCGGCGGGCGCACGCAACGGGTGCCGTAGGACTGCACCCAGCCGTTCTTGGTCGCGAAGAAGCCGTCCAACTGCTCGGCGAAGTACTGCACCATGTCGTTGCGTTCGGGTTCCCCGTGCACCAGCACGTCCAGGCCGAGCTCCTCTTGCAGCCTGACCACGTCGGCGATCTCCTGCTGCATCCTGCGGTCGTACTCGGTTTGGTCGATGTCGCCGGCGACCAGAGCGGCGCGGGCTTTGCGGATCTCGACGGTTTGTGGGAAGGACCCGATGGTGGTGGTGGGCAGCGGCGGCAGGTGCAGTCGCTCGTCCTGGCTGGCGCGGCGCCGGGCCGCGTTGCCGCGGTGCGTGCCCGAGGCGAGGATGGTGCCGATGCGGGCCCGCAGCTCCTCGTTGTGCAGCCGCGGGTCCTTTCTGCGCGCGGCGACCGCCGCATTGGAGGCCGCGATCTCGTCGGCCACCACCTCGCGGCCCTCGTACAGCGCCCGGGCCAGCGTCACCACCTCGCCGACCTTCTCCTGGCCGAACGCCAGCCAGCTGCGCAGCGCGTCGTCGAGCCCGGTCTCCGGCTGCAGCGAGTACGGCACATGCAGCGTCGAGCACGACGTCGACACCGCAACCGCGGCAACCGAATCCTGCAGTGCCGTCAGCTTTGTCAGCGCCGCCTGCAGATCGGTACGCCAGATGTTGCGCCCGTCGACGACACCGGCCACCAGCGTCTTGCCGGCGAGCTCGGGTATCCCCGCGACCGCGGTCTGCGCTCCGTAGACCAGGTCGACACCGATCGCCTCGACGGGGGTGCGGGCCAGCGCCCCCAACGACTCGCCTGGATCGCCGAAGTAGGTGGCGACGTAGATGGCGGGCCGGTTGTTCACCTTTCCCAGCGCGTTGTAGACGGCCTCGGCCAGCGCCGGCGCCTCGGGTGACATATCGGTGACCAGGGCCGGCTCGTCGATCTGCACCCACTGCGCACCGTTGTCGGCCAGCAGGCTCAGCAGCTCGGAATAGGTCCCCACCAGCTCCTGCAGGCGTTCGATCGGCGCGCCGCCCCCATGGACACTGTTGACTGCCTTGCTCAGCAACAGGAACGTGATCGGCCCGATCACGACCGGACGTGCCGGAATCCCAAGCCCCTGAGCCTCTTTCAGTTCGGAGAGCACCTTGTCGGGGTGCAACGCGAACTTCGTCGCCGGTTCGATCTCGGGAACGATGTAGTGGTAGTTGGTGTCGAACCATTTGGTCATTTCCAGCGGCGCGACGTCTTGGTTGCCGCGCGCGGCGGCAAAGTAGCGATCCAGATCGTCGGACACCTGCGCGGCCCGGGCCGGCAACGCGCCCAGCATGACCGCGGTGTCGAGTACCTGGTCGTAATAGGAGAATGTGTTGACCGGCACCGAGTCGAGGCCGGCGTCGGCCAGCCCCTTCCAGGTGTCGCGGCGCAGCGTCGCGGCCACGTTTTCCAGGTCGGCCCGACTGGTGCGTCCGGCCCAATACCCTTCGGTCGCGCGTTTGAGTTCGCGTTTCGGCCCAATGCGCGGGGAGCCGACGACCGTGGCGGTGAATGCTTGAGCGGTCACGATATTCGTCCTTCGATCGGCGTGGTGGTCACCGCCGGCGGACGTGCAGCTGATCCGGTAGCGGAACGCACCCTATCTTCGCAGAGGTACTAACCCGCCAACCGATGCAGCAAACGCCCATTCCTCGAGGCGATGAGCCGCCGGGCGCGGCGCGCCCGGCACAACTGGCAGGTCTCCGGACTCGCAGGCGCGCACCCGTGGTGCTCCTACTGGCCGTCGCTTCCCAGTCATCCTGACCAGTGCGTGTGACGGCGGTCGTTCCTGCATACCGTTGCGGGACAGTCCCGGATTCTCACCGGGTTCCCTCTCACGAAGCTTGACTAGCGCTCGCTTCGCTCGATGCCCACGCCGCGGGTGCGGCGCGTGCAGACCAGCTGCGAGATGCAGCTTAGTCAGCCCGCCAGCGCCTGCGCGATCGGGATGTCGCCGTTGTTGAATTCGATGGTCCGCCGGATCGTCGTGTCGTCGGCCAGCGCGGCGGCGGCAACCAGCGCGACATCGGCGCGGGACACCTCACCCTTACCTTCGCTGAGCGTGATCTTGCCCGTCGGCGGTTGCAGCGTCAGCCGGCCGGGACCCAAAATCGTCCAGTCCAGGTTGCTGTCGCGCAGGTGAGCGTCGGCTGCGGCCTTGGCCTCGGCGTAGGGGAAGAACGAATTCTCTTGCGGTACGCCATGATCCAGGCCGGCACCGAAGTAGGACACCATGACAAACCGCGGGACGCCCGCCTGGGCGGCGGCATCGATCACCCGGATCGCGGCGTCCCGGTCGACGGCGTAGGTGCGCGCCGGGTTGCCGCCACCGGCGCCGGCCGAGAAGACAACCGCGTCGTGCCCGGCCACCAGGTCGGCCAGCGCGTCGGTGTCCAGCCGCTCGATGTCACCCACCACCGGTTGCGCACCGGTGACGGCGACGTCGTCGGAGTGGTCGGGATTGCGGAAGACCGAGGTCACCTGGTCGTCACGCTCGGTCAGGATGCGGGCCAGCTGCAGTGCGACCTTGCCGTGCCCGCCGAAGATGACAATGCGTGCCATGCCACCGACGTTACGCGGCCCGGGCAGCTCAACTAGCGCGCAGGCCGTCGATGGCGAGCTCCATAATTCGTTTGGCTTGCCGCTTCCCCTCGGTGCCTTCGGCCAGCCGCCACAGAAAGCTCATCAGCAGCAGGACATCAGCGGGGTCGAGATCCGGCCGCAGCGAGCCGTCGGTCTTGCAGGCATCGAGCAGCTGACCGACCGCGGTGACGACGGGTGCGTATGTTTCGTCGATCGCATGCTGTAGTGCCGCACTGTTGAGGGCGTCGCCCAGACCGTGTTTGAGGCGGACATAGTCGGCGAGTTTGAGGAACCACACGCGGAACGCTTCTAATGGCGCGCGGGTCTGCAGCAGTTTGGGGACCGATCCCACGAGTCGCTGGACGTCGTGCCGGTATACCGCGAGGACCAACGCTTCGCGGGTGGGGAAGTGGCGGTAAAGGGTTCCCGCACCGACGCCTGCGCGTTTGGCGATCTCGTTGAGCGAGGTCGCTCCCGACTCGGTGAAGGCGTCGTGCGCCACTTGAATGATGTGCTCTCGGTTACGCAGGGCGTCGGCGCGGATGCGCGTGTCGGCCTCGTCCGCCACGGGTCGGCACCTCCTCTGCTCACCGGAAGTCGCTGCGCTGCCGTGTCGAGCATAAGTGGAGACCATTCCGGTTCGACCGTCATGCTTGCCGGCGGCGTGCCATCATTCGTCGGGCAGACGGTCGTGAAAGTAGTCGTCGTAGGCGGCCAAGTCGAGTAGGCCATGGCCGGAATAGTTGAACAGGATGAGGGTCTGCTGCTGCGTACGTCGCGCGGCCAGCGCGGTGTCGATTACGCCCCGAATAGCATGCGCGGTCTCTGGTGCCGGGATCATGCCTTCGGCGCGTGCGAACCGCACGGCCGCCTCGAGGACGGAGGCTTGCGGGTAGGCAACCGCTTCAATCCAATGGTGTTGCACAAGATTGGACACGATTGGCGCGGCACCGTGGTAGCGCAAGCCTCCGGCGTGGGTGGCCGGCGGAATGAAGTCACGTCCGATCGTGTACATCCACAGTCGCGGCGTGAGACCGGCGATGTCACCGGAGTCGTAGCGCAACATGCCTTCTGTCAGCGACGGACAGGACTGCGGTTCGACCGCTATTAGGCGAGGCCTGTTCGCTTCGCGCGCGTGCGGTTGCAGAAACGGTAGGGCGAGGCCGGCGAAATTCGAACCCCCGCCGCACGCCGCGATGATGACATCCGGATCCGTCTCACCCGCGAGCTGCAGTTGCTGCTTGGCCTCCAGCCCAATGACCGTCTGGTGCAACAGCACGTGGTTCAGCACGGATCCGAGCGCATAGTGCGTATCCGAATGTAGTAACGCCTCTTCGACGGCTTCACTGATCGCGATCCCCAGGGAACCGGGGCTGTCCGGATGCTCTTGCCTGACCGCGCGTCCTGCGTCCTTGGTTGCCGACGGACTTGCAATCACCTCGGCGCCCCATGTCTCCATCAGGATGCGGCGGTACGGCTTCTGCCGGTGTGATGCGGCGACCATGAAGACGTACAATCCAAGCCGAGCATTTGGCACGCCATCGACAGGGCGCTGCCCCACTGCCCGGCACCGGTCTCGGTGGTGATCTGCCGAATGCCTTCCGCCTTGTTGTAGTAGGCCTGGGCGACGGCAGTATTCGACTTGTGCGAGCCGGTGGGCGATACCGACTCGTCCTTGAAGTAGATCCGGGCCGGCGTGTCCAGACACCGTTCGAGGTGTCTGGCTCGCACCAATGGTGTTGGACGCCATAGCCTTAAGATGTCGAGTACCGGACCCGGTATGTCTATCCAGCTTTCGGCGGACATCTCTTGGTCGATCAGGGCGGCGGGAAACAACTCAGCGAGATCCGCGGGGTCGACTTCACGTTCGAGGATCGGATGCCGCGGTGCTGCGAGCGGCGCAGGCAGGCAGGGCAGGACATTGAACCATGCGGAGGGCATCTGTTCAGGTTTCAACACATAACGCAACGAGTTGTCTCCTCTCGAGTGAATGCGTGAGAGCGCAGCTGGTCGGGGCTTGGAATCACTCGACGGATCACCAACCGGACCGAACGTATTCCGCAACGTGGTGCGGACCGGTCTCGACGCCGGGCCGTTAACCAACGTGAGCTGCGCGGCGTGTCGGGTGCGTAGTTTCCCTGTCCGGTGCCGTGGTTCGGACGGTTGCGAATCGTCAACCGGCTACCGATAACTGGGGTATTCGCGCGATAATCTGTTGCAGCTGCGCATCATCCGAAATGCCCTGGAAGTCGTAACGTGGCGTGTACGCGGCTTCCAGCGCCTGCACTTCGGTGTCGGTGAGGCCGATCTCGAGGGAGGCGACAGCCTGGTCGATTTGCCCGACGCTGCTTGCTCCGACAATGGGTGCTGTCACAACGGGTTTGCTGTGCAGCCAGGCGAGTGCCACTTGGGCCCGGCTTACACCACGCGCCGCGGCAACCGCGCCGACCGCGTCGATGATGGCTTTGTCGGACGACTCGTCGGCCGTGCGATAGAGCATGTCGGCGAATCCGTCATTGGACGATCGCGGGGTGGCCTTGGCGTCTTCCCAGGATCGCCCCAGCCTGCCGCGCGCCAACGGACTCCAGACAATCGTCCCGACGCCCTCATCGAGGCACAGCGGGATCATCTCCCGTTCCTCCTCGCGAGCGAGCAGATTGTAGTGATCCTGCATCGAGATAAATCTCGCCCAGTTGTGGGTGTGCTGCAGATGAAGAGCCTTGGCGAACTCCCAGGCCGGCATGGACGAGCCGCCGAGGTAGCGAACCTTGCCGACCTTCACCAGGTCGTGAAGTGCTTCGAGAGTCTCCTCCAATGGGGTGGCGTGATCGTTGCGGTGTATCTGGTAAAGATCGACGTAGTCGGTGCCGAGCCGGCGTAGCGAATGATCGATCTCGGTCATAATCGCCTTGCGGCTCAACCCCTTCCCATTCGGTCCCGGGCGCATCGGGTGCCGCAGTTTCGTCGCGATCACCACCTCGTCACGGTCGGCGAAATCGTGCAGGGCGCGTCCGAGAATTTCTTCGCTGCTGCCGTGCGAGTACATGTTCGCGGTGTCGAAGAAGTTGATTCCGGATTCGAGGGCATGTCTGATCAGTGGACGAGATTGGTCTTCGGGCAACGACCAGATGGGGTGGCCACGGTGAGGATCGCCGTAAGTCATGGCACCAATCGCGATGGGGGACACATCCAGCCCGGAACTGCCCAATTTGCGGTATTGCATAGTCCAGTTCCTCCCGATTGCATTAGCGGAGAGTTCTCCGAATCGTTTGGAGGCAAGTTACCGGAGAATTCTCCGATTATCAAGGCGGGGGTGGGTTGGTGGGTACTGCACGTGTGGCATCGGTGCCGGCCTCATGTCCGATTCAGCGGACCTCACGGCGGCGGTCGCCGGTATCAAACTGTGCCGCGACATCGGCAATTCCGCCGCCCTTCACCCCTTTCGCGAGCGGGAAGTCATGCCGGGCAATCTCGACGACGCCGAAATGCGGTGCTACATCCGCAACGACGTCACGACGTACCACCACCAGACGGGCACGGCGAAGATGGGCGTTGACACCACGTCGGTGGTCGACGGATCGCTCAAAGTCTATGGGGTACAGGGCCTTCGGATCGCCGACGGCTCGATCATGCCGCGGGTCACCACGGGAAACACCATGGCCCCGTGTGTGGTTATCGGAGAGCGCGCCGGCCGGATACTGCGCCACGAGCACGCCCTCTAAGGGCAGGGATTCGGACCTTTGCCGGCGACCTAGAGCTTCACCTTGCCCATGATGATGTCGATGATCGGCTTTCCCGGCGGGTAGGCGTTGGTGACCGACGCCATCGTGTGGCCGTAGTCGACCAGCAGCGTGATCCCGTTGATGCCGAAGGCGGCGGCGCTGTTGAGGAACGCCATCACGTCGCCCATCTGCTCCGGCGTGTGCACCTTGGAGCCGGTCTCGTCGCGATAGTCCTGGGCGAAGGTCAGCCACAGGTCGGCGTTGGACTGGGCCAGCGGGGTGTCGGTGGGACCCGGGCAGATCGCGTTGATCCGGACGCCCCTCTTGAGCAGGGGATAGCCCTGGGTTGCCACGTAGGCGTTGACGACCTTCTTGGAGAAGCCGTAGTGGATGATGCCTTCGGCCTCGTGCGCCTTGACCCATTCCTGGGCCGACGCGAAGTCCGGCGTAGCCAGGAATTCGTTCAGCAAGTCGAGGTCGTTCTCCCAGCCCATACCGGCGACCGAGGAGATGAAACAGATCGCCGATCCCGAGGGCAGCTGATTCTTCTCCAAAAGTCGCTCGATCAGGTGCCGGTGGCCGAGGAAGTTGATCGCCATCAGGTCGGTGGTGCCGTCGGCGATGCCGGCCGCCGAGAACACGGCGTGTACCGGACCGCCCAGCTGCTCGATGGCCGCGTCGATCGATGCGGTGTCGCGCAGGTCGACCTGAATTGCTTTGGCGACGTCATAGGTCACCGGCGCGTAGTCCATCACGATGACTTCGGCGCCGAGCTCGGCCGCCGACTTGGCCGCGGCGGCGCCCATGCCTGTCGCGCCACCGACGACGACAGCGCGCTTGCCGTCGTAACGCAACCGATCGACAACGGTCATGGAAATCCCCTTCTCGGATAATGCTAACGCGGTTCTAACCGCTCAACTGTATGGGTAACAGTTATTTGGTTCAATACCCGGGGCCGGTGAGTGGGGTTTGCTTGCCGCGGATGGCGGCGCCGGCGACCTGGTCGGCGGCCGGTCGCGAATCGGCGCCGCCCAGCAGCGCTGTGGCCTTCTGCTCGACGAGGTCCGGACCGTCCTGATAGCGGCGGATCAGTTGGACTAAGATCGCTTGCTTGGATTTGAAATGCTGCTCAGCCGCGCACCGAGTTCGGTCAGATACCGGTCCGGCCCGCCGAGCAATTCACACCAGCCCAGCAGGCGCTTGAGGTAGAGGTGGGCATCGTGTTCCCAGGTGTAGCCGATGCCACCGAACACCTGGATCGCCGTGTCACCCACGGTGGCCAGTCGCCCCGAGAACGCCTTGGTCCGCAGCGCCGCCAGATGCCGCTCGCCGGCGTCCAGCTCGGCGTCGGCCGCCCAGAGGGCATGGATCACGCCGCCGCGGGCCAGCTCGACCGTCTCGTACATGTCGACGCACAGATGCTGGATCGCCTGGAACGACCCGATGGCCCGGCCGAATTGCCTTCGGAACTTTGCGTATTCGACGGCGAGGTCCATTACGGCCCGGGCCGCACCCAGCGCGTCGGCGGCCGTGGCGATCAGGACGTCATCGATCACCGCCCCGACGTCTACCGGTCCGGCCCCGGTCAGCCGCTGCGCGGGCGTGCCGTTGAGCGAGACGCGAAACCGTTTGCGGGTCTTGTCGATCCCGCCTTGCGGCCGAGCGGTGAAACCCGGGGCGTCGGTGTACACGGCATACAACGCCGCGGGGTCCGCGCCGAGGACCAGCAGAACTGCGGCCACCGCCGCATCGGGCACCCCGTCGAGTTCCCCGTGCAGCACGACGGCGTCGCCGGCGGCCTCGGCGCTGACGGTCCCGCCATCCAGGAACCCGACGGTGGCGATCGTCGTCCCGTCCGCTATGCCCGCCAAAATTGGTGCAGCAAGACCCTTTTCGCAAAGCCGGGTCAGTGCCCGCGGCGCGGCGACCGCGGTGGACAACCAGGGTCCGGGATGCAGCGCGGCGCCGAGTTCCTCGGCGACGACGCCGGCTTCCACCATCGTCATCCCGGCGCCGCCGTGTTCTTCGGGCACCAGCAGCCCGGTGGTGCCGAGATCGGCCAAACCGCGCCAAACCGTGTCCTCGACGCCGACGGGGTCGTCGAGCAGGGCGCGGACGTGGCCGGCGAGCGGTGCCTTGTCGGCCAGAAAGCGCCGCGTGGTGTCGCGCAGGGCGAGCTGTTCGTCGCTGAGTTCGAGGTTCATCCGCGCGGCAATCCGAGTACCCGTTGGGCGGTGATGTTCTTGTTGATCTGCGTGGTGCCGCCTGCGATGGTCAGCGACCGTGACGTCAGGCGGTAGTTTGCCCAGGCGCCGTTGCCGCCGCGGGTGCCGAGCACGTCGAAGGCCAGGGCGGCCAGGTCCTGTCCGATCTCGCCCCAGACCGTCTTGGCCAGGCTGGCCGATGCGAACGCCGCGCTTTGCGAGCCTCCGTGCAGCGTCGCCGAGATCGACCGCTGGCACAGCACCTCGAGATATTTGATACGCAAGGCGATTTCACCGAGGCGACGCAGCGTCACCGGATCGGCGAGTGCGTCGGTGTGGGTGGCGAGGTCGTCCACCAGTTCATCGAGCCGCACCTGCATTTCGGCGTATAGCCTTGCGGCCCCGGCGCGTTCGTGGCCCAGCGTGGTGGTGGCCACCTGCCAACCGCCGTTGTACGGACCGAGCAGCGCGTCGGCCGGCACCCGCACATCGTGAAAGAACACCTCGGCGAAATCGGTGTCTCCGTTGAGCGTGACGAGCGGACGAACCTCGATGCCGGGCGATGCCATGTCGACGATCAGACAGGAGATGCCCTTGTGCTTGGGGGCGTCGGGATCGGTGCGCACGTACAACTGGCACCAGTGCGCTCGGTGCCCCAGCGAGGTCCAGATCTTCTGGCCGTTGACGACGAAGCCGTCTGCATCCCGCACCGCCCGGGTGCGCAGCGCCGCGAGATCGGATCCTGCCTCCGGCTCCGACATGCCCTGGCACCAGATGTCGTCGGCGCGCATCATTCGGGGGAGCAGCGTCTTCTTCTGGTCTTCGGTGCCGTACTGCATGATCGCGGGGGCGATGTTGTTCATGCCAATCACGTTCAGTGGCACGGGGGCTCGGGCCCGGGTGGTCTCCTCGGTGTACACCAGCTGTTCAAGGACGGTCGCTCCGCGGCCGCCGTATTCGCGGGGCCAGGAGACGGCGGCCCAGCCGGCGTCGGACATGGTCCGGCTCCACGCGCGGAGCATCTCGAAGGTGGCGTCGTCGCGGCCGGAGGTCCGGCGGGCGGCCACCAGTTCGTCGGTCAGGTTGGCGGACAGCCATTCGCTCAGTTCGGCGCGGAACTGTTTGGCTTCCGCCGGATAGGAGAAGTCCACTTTTCCTTGCTCTGATGGTCACCGACTGCGGATTAGCCGGACTCTACGGTGAGGGATTTTGCCGGTCAACAACCTCAGCCGGGAAGCGGTTGGGGCCCGGTCCGACGTATACCGACCTGGCACCGGCTGGGTCGCCACCGTCGCGTTGGCGAAGTCCATCGTCGGGCGCGGACTGTACGGGGCAACCGATATTTGGTTAGCAAATCGGAGGTGAGCGTGGCCGACGACGCCCGCGCGGGCGTGCGGTAATCGCACGTCACGGGCCTGATTGGCGCGGCAGGGTTGTCAATCGGCTAGTTTCCAGTAAGGCTCTCCGCAGGGGCGAGTCACAACAGATCGATTGCCAGGAGAGCTGAACAGATATGGCTGACACTGTAAAGGTCCGGTTCGAGCCGAAGATGATGATCGACGGCAAGCTCGTCGATGGCCAGGCCGGCACCTTCACCAACATCAACCCGGCCACCGAGGAACCGCTCGGTGAGGTCGCCGACGCGTCCAAGGAGGACATGCACCGCGCGATCGATGCCGCGCGGCGGGCCTTCGACGAGACCGACTGGTCGACCAACAAGGAACTGCGCAAGCGCTGCCTGCTGCAGCTGCACGACGCGATCGAGGAGGAGAAGGAAGAGCTGCGCGAGGAGCTGATCCTCGAGGTCGGCTCGCCCAGGGCGATCACCTTCGGCCCCCAACTGGACGCTCCCTTGGAGGATGGCCTGAAATACCCTGCCCGGCTGATCGACGAATACGCCTGGGAGACCGACCTGGGCGACAAAGTGGTCAGCCTGACCGGCACGCTGACCACCCGCAAGGTGTGGCGCGAGCCCGTCGGCGTGGTCGGCGCCATCGTGCCGTGGAACTTCCCGTTCGAAGTCACCCTCAACAAGCTCGGCCAGGCCCTGGGCACCGGCAACACCGTGGTGCTCAAGCCGGCGCCCAACACACCGTTCAATGCGACCCGGCTGGGCCGGCTGATCGCCGAAAAGACCGACATCCCAGCGGGTGTCGTCAACGTCGTCACCGCTTCGGATCACTTCGTGGGTGAAGAGCTGACGCTGTCGCCGAAGGTTGACCTGATCTCGTTCACCGGCTCGACGGTGGTCGGGAAACGAATCATGGAGAAGGGCGCCGCCACCATGAAGCGGCTGTTCCTGGAACTCGGCGGTAAATCGGCCACCATCGTGCTCGAGGACGCCGACTTCGGCACCGCCTGCATGGTCGGCATCGCTCCGTGCATGCACGCCGGGCAGGGCTGCGCGAACCCGACGCGGCTGCTGTTGCCGCGGTCCCGCTACGACGAGGGCGTGGCGATTCTGAAGAACATTTACGAGAACGTCACGTGCGGCGACCCGCAGGACCCCGCCACGTTGTGCGGCCCGGTCATCTCGCAACGCCAATACGAGCGGGTGATGGGCTACATCAGCAAGGGTGTCGAAGAGGGCGCCACCGCGCTGGTCGGCGGTCCCGACGCCCCGACCGGTTTCGACAAGGGATATTACGTTCGCCCAACGCTTTTCACCAACGTCGATAACAAGATGACCATCGCCCAGGAAGAGATCTTCGGCCCGGTGCTGTCGGTGATTCCGTTCGACGACGAGGAGGACGCGATCCGGATCGCCAACGACAGCGTGTACGGGTTGGCCGGCAACGTGTTTGCCGGTTCGCTCGAGCGTGCGCTTTCGGTGACCCGGCGGATCAAGGCCGGCTTCATGGGCGTCAACGGCGGTGCCCCGTACGGGGCCGACACCCCGTTCGGCGGCTATAAGGAAAGCGGCGTGGGGCGCCAGAACGGCGTCGCCGGATTCGATCAGTACACCGAGGTCAAGTCCGTGGCCTATCCCGCGGTCTAGCCGGACCGTGGCTTCACCTGATGCGTTGCGGCGCAAGGCGATGGCTGCGTGCTGATGCGATCCGCCGATGGGGTTTGCTCCCCGGCGAATGGTCGTCGAACGCGATATCACCGGGCGAGATCCGACGGATAGCTGCCATACCGGGTCGGCCGGAGCCGGATGTGACCGGCGTGGTTCTGGGGCCTGGCGGCTAATGGACCCCCGACCCCCGCCCTGCCAACCTCTTGGTTGACAATCGAACGCAACACCGGAGTCAAAGGAGACATCACCATGCCCGAAGCCGTCATCGTCGAGGCCGTGCGTTCACCCATCGGCAAGCGCAACGGGGGACTGTCCGGGGTGCACCCCGCGGAACTGTCCGCGCAGGTACTCAACGGGCTGGTCACCCGGACCGGCATCGATCCCGAAATCGTTGACGACGTCATCTGGGGCTGCGTGATGCAGGCCGGCGAGCAAGCCCTCGACATCGGCCGCACCGCCCTGTTGACCGCGGGGTGGCCGGAGAGCGTGCCGGGCGTGACCGTCGACCGCCAATGCGGATCCAGCCAGCAGTCCATCCACTTCGCCGCCGCCGGGGTGGTCGCGGGGCACTACGACGTCGTCGTCGCGGGGGGCGTCGAGTCGATGTCGCGGACCCCGATGGGCGCGTCGCTGGCCAACGGTGGCCGGCCGTATCCCGAGGCGTTCCTGGACCGCTACGACCGCCAGATCCCCAACCAGGGTCTGGGGGCCGAGATGATCGCCGAGCGGTGGGGCTTCGACCGCACCGCGCTCGACCAGTTCTCTCTCGACTCGCATGAAAAGGCCGCCGCCGCACAAGATTCCGGTGCCTTTGACGACCAGATCGTCGGCATCAAGGATGCCGAGGGCAACGTCATACTCAAGGACGAGGGAATCCGGCGCGGCACGCCGATGGAAAAGATGGCCTCCCTCAAGCCCGCCTTCAAGGAGGACGGCGTGATCCACGCCGGCAACTCCTCGCAGATTTCCGACGGCGCGGCCGCCCTGCTGTTCATGTCCGCGGACAAGGCAAAAGATCTGGGGCTCAAGCCAATCGCCAAGGTGCATACCGCCACCCTGGCCGCCGCCGACCCGGTCATCATGCTCACCGCCCCGATCCCGGCCACCCAGAAGGTGCTGAAGCGCTCCGGGTTGTCCATCGACGACATCGGCGCCTACGAGGTCAACGAGGCATTCGCGCCGGTTCCGCTGGCGTGGCTGAAGGACATCGGCGCAGACGAGGAGAAACTCAACCCCAACGGGGGCGCGATTGCGCTGGGCCATCCGCTCGGCGGCTCCGGGGCGCGCATCATGACCACCCTGCTGTACCACATGCGGGACAAGGGAATTCGCTACGGCCTGCAGACGATGTGTGAGGGCGGCGGTCAGGCCAACGCCACCATCGTGGAGCTGCTGTGACCGACGGGAACGGTGCCGCGCCGGCGGTGCTGGTGGAGCGCCGCGGCGACGTAATGGTCATTACCATCAACCGGCCCGAGGCGCGCAACGCGATCAATGCCGCGGTCAGCATCGGCGTGGGGGATGCGCTCGAACAAGCGCAGCACGAGCCCGACGTGCGGGCGGTCGTGCTCACCGGTTCGGGCGACAAGTCGTTCTGCGCCGGAGCCGATCTCAAGGCGATCTCGCGCCGCGAGAACATCTATCATCCCGAGCACGGGGAGTGGGGTTTCGCCGGATACGTCAGCCACTTCATCGACAAGCCCACGATCGCTGCGGTCAACGGCACCGCGCTCGGCGGCGGCACCGAGCTGGCGTTGGCCAGTGACCTGGTCGTCGCGCACGAGGCGGCCCAGTTCGGTCTGCCCGAGGTCAAACGCGGACTGATCGCCGCCGCCGGCGGAGTGTTCCGCATCGTCGAGCAACTGCCCCGGAAGGTGGCCATGGAACTACTGCTGACCGGCGAGCCGATGACGGCGTCCGACGCCTGGGAGTGGGGCCTGGTCAATCAGGTCGTCAAGGAAGGCTCCGTGCTCGACGCCGCGCTGGCCATGGCGGCGCGCGTCACGGTGAACGCGCCGCTATCGGTGCAGGCCAGCAAGCGCATTGCCGACGGCGTCGACGACGGCGTGCCCACCGGCGACCAGGCGGGCTGGCGCCGTACCGCCACCGAGATGAGCGCCCTGATGAGATCCGAGGACGCCAAGGAAGGGCCGTTGGCCTTCGCCGAAAAGCGGGAACCGGTCTGGAAGGCGCGTTAGCGATCGCGAGCCGGCGTGGCCGGGCGCGGCGGGTCGCCACCGTTGGATTCGTGGCGATTAGTGCCCCAGGACGTTGACTCCGAAGCGGAACAGGGCGGGCACCCGCTGACAGGCCGGCACGATGGCACCCCGCGTGGCCCGTGGGGTGCTGGCCAGCACCACGGCCCGGGTGAGTAGCCGGTAGTTGCGGGTCACCCGGTGCCACTCCTTCTCGTAGGCCGCCGGCGTTTCGTTGACGATGGCGTCCACCGCCGCGCCTGCCTGCTTGACGGCCAAGCTGACGCCCTCACCGGTCAGCGCATCCTCGTAGCCCGCCGCGTCACCGACCAGCAGCACCCGTCCGGCAACTCGGCGCGAGACCACTTGGCGCAACGGGCCGCAGCCGCGTGCGTGCCCACGGCCGGCCCCCGCCAGACGCCGGCTCAGCCGCGGGAACCACGCCAGGTCGGGCCGGCCCTGCGACAGGATCGCCACCCCCACCAGGTCGGGTTCCACGGGCGTCACGTATGCCTCACCCAACCGCGACCAATAGACCTCGACGAACTCCGACCACGGCGGCACTGTGAAATGCCAACGCACGCCGTAGCGTCGCGGCGTCCCGGCGGTCACCTTGATGCCGACGGCGCGCCGGACCACCGAGTGCAGTCCGTCGGCGCCCACCAGGTACCTCGCGCGCACTCCGGCGGCGGTGACACCGTGTGCGTCCTGCTTCACGTCGGCTACCTTGGCCCGAATCCATTCGGTGTCTTGCTCTTTGGCGCGGGCCTGCATCGCCGCGTGCAGGGTGGTGCGACGCACCCCGCGGCCCGGCCCGGCGCGAAACAGCGCCTCGGCGCGGCGCTGCTCGCTGACATAGGCGATACCGCGGAACGGCATGCCGACCGGATCGACGCCCAGCGAGGTGAGCTCGGCCAGACCGCCGGGCATCAGCCCCTCTCCGCACGCCTTGTCGATGGGATCTGCGCGCGGCTCGACCACGATGACCGACAGCCCGTGCCGGCGGGCCTGCAGCGCGGTGGCCAAACCACCGGGGCCGCCGCCCACGGTCAACAGGTCGGCGTCATAGGACATCAGCGCCGCTCCTCCTCATCGCTGCGATCTGCATCGTCGACGGCGCGCCGCTCATGTGTAACCCAATGCCGAATTCTCCACCCGGATGCGCACACTGAGCAGGATCGCGTTGGCGACGGTGAACGTGGCCGCCGTCAGCCAGGCGGTGTGGATCAGCGGTAATGCGAACCCTTCGGCCACCACCGCAACATAGTTCGGGTGGTGAAGAAACCGGTAGGGCCCCCGCCGCACCAGGGGCGCCTCCGGCAACACGATCACGCGGGTGTTCCACCGCCGGCCCAGCGTGCCGATGCACCACCAGCGCAGCACCTGGCTCAGCGCCGCGACCGCCAGCATCGGCCAGCCCAGCCACGGCAGGAACGGCCGGTGCAGCGCCAGCGGTTCGACCACACAGCCGACCAGCAGGGCAGAGTGGATGACGACCATCACCACGTAGTGCGGTCGACCAAACTCCTTGGCGCCCTGGGCAAAAGACCACTGCGCGTTGCGGTTGGACAGCACCAGTTCGACGATGCGCTCCAGCCCGACCGCCAGGATCAGCAGGTAGTACATGTCTACAGTCTGTACCAGTGCTACCACTTCAACAGCACGAGTTCGGAGCAGAAACCCGGACCCATCGCGATCATCAGGCCGAGCGAGCCCGGCACCGGCGGCTGGGCCAGGTTGGCCCGAAGCACGTCGATAACCGAAACCGATGACAGATTTCCGTTGAGCCGCAACGAGTTTCGCGTGTGATCCAGAGCGTCGGCCGGCAACTCCAGTTCTTCTTCGACCGCCTCGATGACCGCGGGACCGCCCGGGTGGCACACCCACGTCGAGATGTCCGAGGGCGCCAAGCCGTGGTCGGCCAAAAACTTGCGGACGTCGTCACCCAGGTACTGCTTGGCGACGTTGACGACGTCGGCGGACAACACGATCTTGAAGCCGTCGGTGCCGATGTCCCAGCCCATCACGCCCTGGGTGTCCGGATACATCCGGCTGCGCGTGTCGAGCACCCGCGGGCCGGTCTCGGTTTCCGAGAAATTGGCGCCCTTGACGACAACCGCGCCCGCGCCGTCGCCGAACAGGCTGGTGGCGACCGTGTTGGCCACCGAATGGTCGTTACGTTGAATGGTCAGCGTGCACAGTTCGACCGCCAGCAACACCGCGACGTGGTCGGGGAACGCTCGCAGGTAGTCATGCACCCGCGCGACCCCGGCCGCGCCGGCAACACATCCCAGACCGAACATCGGGATGCGTTTGACGTCCTGGCGCAGCCCCACTCGGTGCGCCAGCCGTGCCTCCAGCGACGGCACGGCGAGCCCGGTGACCGTCGTCGAAAACACGATGTCCACCTCTTCGGGCCGGACCTTGGCCTGCTCGAGCGCTGCGCGCAGAGCCCGCTCACCCAATTCCAGAGCGACCTCGACGTAGGCTTCGTTCGCCTCGGTGAAACCGCTCAGCTGCTCCATCCGGTCCATCGAGATCGCCAGATGCCGGTGCTCCACGCCGGCCGATAGCGCAAAGCGCCGGAAGTGTTCCCCCATAACGCCACTGAGCCGGTCGATCAGTTCTTCCTGCGGATGATAGTGCTGCGGAAACTGCACAGACACCGCAGCAATTGTCGGATCCTCGCTGGCCGTGGTTGTAAAGCCCACGCGCGTGGCATTTCCCCCTGTTTTTTCGTTCATGAACTTAGTTACGGTGGCCTAACTTAGTTGGTTCAACCCAACCCGGTTTAGGTATGCCTTCCGCGGGATAGGGTCAAATGCATGCGGATTTTGGTGACCGGTGCGACCGGCTATGTGGGCTCCCGACTGGTCACGGAACTGCTGGAAAACCACCACCAGGTGGTGGCGGCAAGCCGAAACCCGAAGCAGCTCAAGCGGTTCGGGTGGTTTGACGATGTCGCGCCGGTGCGTCTGAACGCATCGGATCCGGCGTCGGCGCAGGCGGCGATGGACGCCGCCGACCCCGTCGACGTCCTGTATTACCTGGTCCACGCCATCGGCCAGCCCGACTTCAGGGATGCCGATCGGACCGCGGCCGCCAATGTCGCCGCGGCTGCCCGCGACGCCGGGGTGCGCCGCATCGTCTACCTGGGCGGGTTCGTGCCCGCCGACGAGGCACTGTCCGAGCACTTGACCAGCCGCGCCGAGGTCGCCGAGGCGCTGACCATCCCCGAAGGCCCGGAGCTGGTGTGGCTGGGCGCGGCCGTCATCATCGGTGCGGGTTCGACGTCGTTCGAGATGATGCGCTACGTCGGCGACCGATTCCCGCTGATCCCCGCCCCGAGCTGGATGGACAACCCGATCGACCCGATCTCCATCCGCGACGTGCTGCACTATTTGGTGGCCGCCGCGGATCCCGAGCTCGTCCCGCCCGGCGCGTACGACATCGCCGGTCCGGACACCACTACCTACCGGGACCTGCTCAAGGCGTATGCGCGAGCCTCGGGACGCTGGCACGCCGCGCTGCCGGTCGGTCGCGTCGACACCTCGTTGGCGTCGCTGATCACCGGGCTCGCCCTGCCGGTGCCGCCCGGCTTGGCCGGCGACCTGGTGGAGTCGCTCGATCATCCGATGCTCGCGTCGGCCAGCGGGCTGCGCGGACGGGTGCCCGACCCGCCCGGCGGCCTGCTGGGCGTCGAGGACGCCATCTCGCTGGCCCTGGCGGGTGCGGCGCGGGGCAAGCCGCGGCCGGTCAACGAGCTGGCCGACCCGCACGACCTCGCCGACACCGACCCCGCCTGGGCGGGCGGGGACGCGCTGCGGATCCGCCGGCTGGCCAGGGCCATCACCCCGCCCATTGCCCGGCCCACCCTGAAGCTGGTCAACAATGTCCCGGGCCCGGTCGCCGGAGCCGTGCGCACCGGCCTGGACATTCTGCTCAGCCTGACCCCGAAGGTCCGTCCGGCATGAGCCAGCAGGCCAGCCCGTACCACGCCAGTGTGTTCTCCGAGCTGCGTCAGGCCGTCACCAATGTT
Organism: Mycobacterium sherrisii; assembly: GCF_002102355.1. GTDB lineage: Bacteria > Actinomycetota > Actinomycetes > Mycobacteriales > Mycobacteriaceae > Mycobacterium > Mycobacterium sherrisii. The sequence goes on from NZ_LQPT01000051.1 coordinate 28,463, forward strand.
GCTGTACCACACCATGAACCGCCGTCGCTGGTGCGGCGGCGCCGCGTCGTGGTCGCGGTCACCTTGGTGGTCGGCGCGGCGGTGCTCGGCTACTCGCTGCGCCGCCCGCCCGGCGAATCGAGCTTCTACTGGCTGACCCTGGTGCTGGCCGCGGTGTGGGTCGTCGGCGCGTCCTGCTCCGGCCCGCTGCATTTGGGCGGCATCTGCTGGCGTGGCCGCAATCAGCGGCCGGTGATCAGCGGCACGCTGGTCGGGCTGGGTCTGGGCGGGGTCTTCATCGTCGGCGGACTGTTCGCCCGCGAGATTCCCGCCGTTGCGGCACTGATCAGCCGGGTGCTGCAATACGCACACCACGGATCGTTCTGGCTGGTCGTGCTGATCACCCTGATCAACGGCGTCGCCGAGGAGATGTTCTTCCGCGGCGCCCTCTACACCGCGCTGGGGCGGTTCGCCCCGTTGACGATCTCGACCGTGCTGTACCTCGGCGTCACGCTGGCCAGCGGCAACCCGATGCTCGGGTTCGCCGCGCTCATCCTCGGCACCGTCTGCGCCCTGGAGCGCCGCGCCAGCGGCGGCGTCCTGGCGCCCGTGCTGACCCACTTCTTCTGGGGCTTGATCATGGTGCTGGTGTTGCCGCCGATGTTCGGCGTTTAGCCGTCCGCCGCCTCGACGACGTTGCGCACCAGGGCCGCCAGCGCGACGGTGTGCAGCGGTCGGGCGGCAAGCCAGTAGAGCCGCCCGCGTACGCCGGCCGGGACGAAGACCGCCCGCTGCGTGTATCTGCTGCCGCCGCCGTCCCGCGGCGCGACGGTCATTTCCAACCAGGCGGTCCCGCGGGTGCGGAATCGGGAGCGCAGCCGCAACCAGGTGCCGGGTTCCCGCTCGGCCACGGTCCAGCGGCCGTTGCTAGTCGCGGCGTTTTCGGCTGCGGCCCAAACATCCTCGGGCTTGGCGGCGGTTGCTGCCGTCCGCACGTCGGTGTAGCTGACTTCGCCCGCCCAGGCCGGGTCGCTGGGCAGCGGCTCGGCCGGCTCGGTGTGCGACGACGCCCAGCTGGCGTCGGGCAACCCGCGCGCCGCCCGATTCAGCGACAGCGCGATCGCTCGCCGGTAGGGGGTGAGGCCGCCCGGCGGCGGCGCGATGATGGTGTCGACGTCCGAATTGCCCATCACCGCATCGCATTCCAGCGCTTCGATCAGCGGCCGCGCCAAGCCGGACGGGATCGGCGTCACCGTCCCCACCCACAGGCTGGCGATGGACGGCGTCAGAAACGGCAGCACGAACAGGTAGCGCCGGTGCAGGCCCGCCACGTCGGCGTAGACGCGCATCATGTCGCCGTACTCCAGCACGTCGGGGCCGCCGATATCCCAGGCCCGCGACGAGGGCACCTGAGCCGTTGCCGCGGCGATTAGGTAGTGGAGCACGTCGCGCACCGCGATGGGCTGGATCCGGTTGTGCACCCACTTCGGTGTGGTCATCACCGGCAGCCGGTCGGTCAGGTGGCGGATCATTTCGAACGACGCCGATCCGGACCCGATGACCACACCGGCCTGCAGCACGACCGTCTCGATTCCCGACTCGACGAGCGCCTCGCCCACCGCCTTGCGCGACGCCAGATGGGGCGACAGATCCCGGTCCGGGGGATGCAGCCCGCTCAGGTACACGATCCGCCGGACCCCGGTGCGCTGCGCGGCCGTCACGACGTTGCGGACCGAGCGGCGTTCCTCCTCGGCGAAATCCTTCGACGTCCCCATCGAATGGACCAGGTAGTAGACGACATCCATGCCGTCGAAGGCCTCGATGAGAGAGTCGACGTCGCCGAGGTCGCCGCGTGCGACCTCCATTTGCTCGCGCCACGGTACTTCCGCCAGCTTGTCCGGCGTGCGGGCCAGCGCTCGCACGCGGTGGCCTTCGTCGAGCAGCCGCGGCACCAGGCGGGCACCGATGTAACCGGTCGCCCCGGTCACCAGGCAGCGCAGCGGTTCGTCCATCGTGTCCTCCCTTGACTGACGTCGGGAAGGATTGCCGCTCCGGCGGCGACTAAGCGTCTAGCGGTCGGTGAAGTTCGGCGCGCGGCGCTCCTGGAACGCCGTTGCGCCTTCCCGTAAGTCGGCTGAGCGCAACAAGATCGACTGCCCCCGGTACTCACGGTCCAGCGTGGCATCCAGCTCGGCCAGGGTGGCCGCGTTGATCGCGTCCTTGGTTTTGGCGTACGCCACGACCGGGCCACGCAGCAACGTCGAAATCACCTTGGCCACTTCGGCGTCGAAGTCCTCGGCCGGATAGACCGCGGTAACCAGGCCCGCGTCGAACGCGTCGGCTGCCGACAACCGTTCGGCCAGCAGCGCCATCCGCATGGCGCGGATCCGGCCGATCGCCGCCGCGACCAACGCCGAGGCGCCGCCGTCGGGCATCAGCCCGATCTTGGTGAAGGCGAGCATGAAAAACGCTGTCTCAGAAGCCAATACGATGTCGCAGGCCAGGGCGATGGAAACGCCGACGCCGGCGGCCGGGCCCTGCACGACGGCGACCACCGGATGCGGCAGCGCGGTGATGGCGCGGATCAGCCGGTTGACCGCCAAGATGATCTCGTCCGGCGGAACGCCGCCGCTGTCGGACATGTCGTCGGCGCTGATGCCGGCTCCAGAGCAGAAGCCGCGGCCGGCGCCGCCCAGTCGCACCACCTGCACGCGCGGATCGGTGGCCGCGCTTTCCATCGTGTCGGCAAGCGCGGCGATCACCGGGGTGGTCAGCGAGTTGAGGCTGTCCGGGCGATTGATGGTCACCGACAACACGCCGTCGGACAGGTCGACCGCGAGGTCGGCGGTGGAAGTCTGAAAGTCGAGCGTGGATTCCGGCATGGGCTCACCCTAACCACCGGTTGGGTGACCGGGCTGCGCGGCCGCGGAGCGCGGCTGCGAAGATGCCAACGGGTTCGCACGCGTCAGCGCAGACGGAAGGTTGGTGGACATCATGGCGGGACCGCTCAAGGGACTTCGGGTCGTGGAGCTGGCCGGCATTGGGCCGGGTCCGCACGCCGCGATGATTCTGGGAGATCTGGGTGCGGACGTGGTGCGCATCGATCGCCCGGCCAAAGGCCCTGGGGGCCCCGGCGGTGCCACGAAGGACGCCATGATGCGCAACCGGCGGGTGGTGACTGCTGACCTGAAGTCCGACGCAGGGCGCGAGCTTGTCCTGAAGCTGATCGCCAAGGCCGACGTGCTGATCGAGGGCTACCGCCCCGGCGTCACCGAACGGCTCGGCCTGGGCCCCGAGGACTGCGCCAAGGTCAACGACCGGTTGGTCTACGCGCGGATGACCGGCTGGGGCCAGACCGGTCCGCGCAGCCAGCAGGCGGGCCACGACATCAACTACATCTCGCTGAACGGCATCCTGCACGCCATCGGCCGGGTGAACGAACGTCCCGTTCCGCCGCTGAACCTGGTCGGCGATTTCGGCGGCGGCTCAATGTTCCTGCTGCTCGGCATCCTCTCGGCACTGTGGGAACGGCAGAGCTCCGGCAAGGGGCAAGTCGTCGACGCCGCGATGGTCGACGGCTCGAGCGTGCTGGTCCAGATGATGTGGCAGATGCGGGCCTCCGGATTGTGGACGGACGCGCGGGGCACCAACCTGCTCGACGGCGGCGCGCCCTACTACGACACCTATGAGTGCGCCGACGGACGCTATGTCGCGGTCGGGGCCATCGAGCCGCAGTTCTACGCGGCCATGCTGGCCGGGCTGGGTCTGGACGGGGCCGACCTGCCCGGGCAGAACGACGTCAACCGCTGGCCCGAACTGCGCGCCGCGCTGACCGAGAAATTCGCCAGCGCCGACCGCGACCACTGGGCCAAGGTGTTCGCCGACTCCGACGCGTGCGTGACCCCGGTGCTGGCGTTCGGCGAGGTCCAGACCGAGCCGCACATCACCGAGCGCGACACCTTCTACGAAGTGAACGGGGGCCTGCAGCCGCGACCGGCACCGCGGTTCTCCCGCACCCCGCCGGACACACCGCGGCCCGCGGCGGTGCTCGCCGACGTCGCGGACGTCCTCAACGACTGGGTATAGTTCCCAACCAACAAGTTGGTTGGCACGATCACGAAAGGACTCTCAATGGAGATCAAAGACGCCGTCGCCGTCGTCACCGGGGGTGCGTCCGGGCTGGGGTTGGCCACCACCAAACGCCTGCTCGATCGCGGCGCCCAGGTGGTGGTGATCGACCTGCGCGGCGAGGACGCGGTCCGCGAGCTCGGCGACCGTGCCCGCTTCGTCGAGGCCGACGTCACCGACGAGGCCGCCGTCGGCAAGGCCCTGGACACGGCGGAGTCGATGGGCACGCTGCGGATCAATGTCAACTGCGCCGGCATCGGCAACGCCATCAAGACGCTGTCCAAGGACGGCCCATTCCCATTGGACGCCTTCAAGAAGGTCATCAACGTCAACCTGATCGGCACCTTCAACGTGCTGCGGTTGGCCGCCGAGCGGATCGCCAAGAGCGAACCGATCGGTCCGGAAACGAGTCCGGAGCGCGGCGTCATCATCAACACCGCCTCGGTGGCCGCCTTCGAGGGGCAGATCGGCCAGGCCGCCTATTCCGCCTCCAAGGGTGGCGTCGTCGGCATGACGCTGCCGATCGCCCGCGACCTGTCCCGCGAACTGATCCGCGTGGTGACGATCGCGCCCGGATTGTTCAAGACGCCGCTGCTGGGCTCGCTGCCCGAGGAGGCGCAGGCGTCGCTGGGCAAGCAGGTGCCGCACCCGGCTCGGCTGGGCGACCCCGACGAGTACGGCGCCCTGGCCGTGCACATCGTGGAGAATGCCATGCTCAACGGCGAGGTGATCCGTCTCGACGGCGCCATTCGCATGGCGCCCCGCTGACGGGCCGATCACCGACGCAAAACGAAAGCGCCGAGCACGCAAAAACCCCCGCCGTGGCGGGGGTTTTTGTTGGCAGCAAGATCAGTGCGATCGACGGAACCAACGGGAGACTGAGGGTTCGGCCATCAGAAGCCGAGCGAGCAAGCTCATGATGATCAGCTCGCGTTGGGAAGCGGGTGCCAGTCTTCAAGCTGCTCGGAGGTCTCGCCTTCCACCAGCACGTCGCCGTGGTAGAGGGCCTCGAAGTCAACCTTGATGACATCTGCGCTGAAGTCGTCGATCCACATGACACTGAGCCTAAAAGCAACCATTAAGGATTCTTTGAGTCACGATTCGGAAAATTGTGGCAATTTACTCGCGAGTAGGGTTCGTCGCGGTCCGGCCGGGTTTTTGGTCCGTGAGCAGCTCATTTGGGGCTTGATTTTCTAGCCGGACTCTTAGTCTTCACGGGTTTGAAACCCGGTCGAACCAGACGAGGTCCTGTGCCGTACCACCAGCAGGAGTTGTTTGACACCTGTCACTTACCCGGTCTAGGTTACCGCGCATATGGTGCGCGCCCCCGCGGGACCGCGACCCTGGGAGGAAGCACAGATGCTGCCACGGATCGCTCGGTTGGCCATCGCCGCGCCACGCCGCATCATCGCGATCGGGGTCCTGGTGTTCATCGCCGCCGCGGTCTTCGGGCTTCCGGTCGCCCAGCGGCTGGCACCCGGGGGCTTCCAAGATCCCAACTCGGAATCCGCGCGGGCCATCGCGGTGCTGACCGACAAATTCGGCCAGAGCGGGCAGCAGATGCTGATCCTGGTGACCGCGCCCCAAGGCGCCCGCAGCGACCAGGCCCGTGCAGTGGGCGCCGACCTCGTCGACGATCTGACGCATTCGCCGTTGGTCTACAACGTGTCCTCGCCGTGGACCGCGCCACCGCAAGCCGCCGCCGATTTGATCAGCAAGGACGGCAAGTCGGGCCTGATCGTGGTCAACCTCAAGGGCGGGGAGACCAACGCCCAGAACAACGCGCAAACACTGGCGGATCACTTCGTCCACGACCGCGACGGCGTGACGGTTCGCGCCGGCGGTTCGGCGATGCAATACGCCCAGATCAACACCCAGAACCAGGCCGACCTGCTGGTAATGGAGATGATCGCGCTGCCGCTGAGCTTCCTGGTGCTCATCTGGGTGTTCGGCGGGCTGGTGGCCGCCGCGTTGCCGATGGCCCTCGGCGCGCTCGCCGTCGTCGGGTCGATGTCGGTGCTGCGGCTGGTCACCTACACCGCCGAGGTGTCGATCTTCGCGCTCAACCTGAGCACCGCGATGGGTCTGGCGCTGGCGATCGACTACACGTTGCTGATCGTCAGCCGCTACCGCGACGAGTTGGCGGAGGGCAGCGACCGGGAGGAGGCGCTGGTCCGGACCATGGCGACCTCCGGGCGCACCGTGCTGTTCTCCGCCGTCACGGTCGCGCTGTCGATGTCGGCGACGGTGCTGTTCCCGATGTACTTCCTCAAGTCGTTCGCCTACGCCGGCGTCGCGACCGTCGCGTTCGTCGCGGTTGCGTCGATCGTGATCACCCCGGCCGCGATCGTGCTGTTGGGGCCGCGGCTGGACTCGCTGGATGCGCGCAAGCTGGCGCGGCGCATCCTGCGCCGCCCGCAGCCCGGCCACCGGCCGGTCGAGCAGCTGTTCTGGTATCGGTCCAGCAAATACGTCATGCGACGCTGGCTGCCGATCGGAATGGCCGTCATCGCCCTACTGTTGCTGCTCGGCGCTCCGTTCCTCCGAGTGACCTGGGGCTTCCCCGACGATCGGGTGCTGCCACGGTCGGCGTCCGCACATCAGGTCGGCGACCAGCTGCGCACCAACTTCGCGCACGATTCGGCCACCTCGGTGCCGATCGTCATCCCCGACGCGACCGGCGTCAGCCCCGCGGACCTCGACACCTACGCCGCCGGGTTGTCGCGGGTGCCCGACGTGTCGGCGGTCTCGGCGCCGAGCGGAACGTTCGTCAACGGCAACCGGGTCGGGCCGCCCGCGGCCGCCGCCGGTTTGGCCGACGGCAGCGCGTTTCTGACCGTCAGCAGTTCGGCGCCCCTGTTCTCCCGGGCGTCCGACACCCAGCTCAAGCGGCTGCACCAGGTACCGGGGCCCGCGGGTCGCCCGGTTGAGATGGCCGGCGTCGCGCAGGTCAATCGGGACAGCGTCGACGCGGTGACCGATCGGCTGCCGACCGTGCTGGGCGTGATGGCCGCGATCACCTTCGTGTTGCTGTTCTTGTTGACCGGCAGCGTGGTGTTGCCCGTGAAGGCTTTGATGTGCAACGTCTTGTCGTTGACGGCGGCATTCGGGGCGCTGGTGTGGATCTTCCAGGACGGCCATCTCGGCGCACTGGGCACGACGCCCAGCGGCACGCTCGTCGCCAACATGCCGGTGCTGTTGTTCTGCATCGCGTTCGGCCTGTCGATGGACTATGAGGTGTTCCTGATCTCCCGGATCCGCGAGTTCTGGCTGCAGTACCGGCCGGCGCGGTCGACGGCCAAGGCGGCGCACGCGGCCAACGACGAAGCGGTGGCGCACGGTGTGGCCCGCACCGGTCGCGTCATCACCGCGGCCGCGCTGGTGATGTCGATGTCGTTCGCCGCGCTGATCGCCGCGCACGTGTCGTTCATGCGGATGTTCGGGCTGGGCCTGACGCTCGCGGTGTTCGCGGACGCCACCCTGGTGCGGATGGTCGTGGTTCCCGCGTTCATGCACGTGATGGGCCGCTGGAATTGGTGGGCGCCCCGCCCGCTGGTGTGGTTGCACGACCGATTCGGCATCAGCGAGGGGATCGCCGAATCCGCGCCGATCCCCGAGCCGGCCATCTCGCTTCAGCACAACGGTCACCCGGTCGGCGAATCGGTGACCAAAATCGGGGGTTAAAGCGGCTTTGAGGACCGGCTTACGGCCGTATAGTGGGCCCGTTTGAGTCGGAGGGGCAGATGACGGCAGCGACAGCGACGTTCGACAATCGGTTCTTTGCGCGGGTGTGGCCGATCGTAGCCAGCCACGAGACGGCGGCGGTGCAGGCGCTGCGCCGCGAGAACCTCGCAGATTTGTCGGGCCGGGTGCTCGAGGTGGGCGCCGGGATCGGCACGAACTTCCCGAACTACCCGTCGTCCGTTCGCCAGGTGGTGGCGATGGAGCCCGAATCGCGACTGCACGCGCGGGCCCGGGCGGCCGCCGCGACGGCACCGGTCCCGATCGCCCTAACCAATGAGACCGTCGAGCAGTTCAACGACGGCGAGCCCTTCGATGCGGTCGTCTGCTCGTTGGTGCTGTGCTCGGTGCACGATCCGGTGCAGGTGTTGCGTCATCTGTACGCGTTGCTGCGCCCGGGTGGACAGTTGCGCTATCTCGAGCACGTGGCCAGCGCCGGTCTGCGGGGCCGGCTGCAGCGGTTCGCCGACGCCACGGTGTGGCCGCGGTTCCTGGGTAACTGCCATACTCACCGCGACACCGAACGCGCGATCCGCGACGCCGGCTTCGAGGTGCTGACGTCGCGCCGGGAGTGGACGCTGCCGGCCTGGTCGCCGATGCCGGTATCCGAGCTGTTGCTGGGCCGCGCGCGCAGACCTTAGCGCGACCAGCGACGGCTATTTCAGCAAGGCGGGAAGCCGGCGCAGCAGGCCGGGCAACGCCTGGCTGGCCGATTCGCGGATGCTGATCGTCGCGTTCGCGGACAACGGCGTGGACTCGGGGTTTACCTCGATCACCACCGCGCCGCGCGACAGGGCGAGATCGGCCAGGCCGGCAGCCGGGTAGACGATCGCCGAGGTACCGACCACCACCATCACGTCGGCGGCCTCGGTCGCCTTGACCGCCTGGTGCCACGGCCGCTCGGGCAACTGCTCGCCGAACCACACGATGTCCGGCCGGATCATCCCGCCGCAGCGGGGACACCGTGGCGGCTGCACCTCCAGGGCCGGTTCGGACATCACGGGCAGCGTCTCGGTGTAGGGCAAATCGCAACTCGCGCAACGGAATTCGAACAGGCTGCCGTGCAAGTGGTGTACCGTGGTACTGCCCGCCCGCTCGTGCAGGTCGTCGACGTTTTGGGTGATGACGCTGACGTCGGCGTAATCCTCCCAGGCGGCGATGGCCCGGTGGCCGTCGTTTGGCGCGACGTTGCCGACCAGGTAATGGCGCCACAAATACCAGCCCCACACCCGCTCGGGGTTGTCCCGCCAACCTTGCGTGCTGGACAGTTCGTAGGGGTCGAACCGTGCCCACAGCCCGTTTTTGTCGTCGCGAAATGTCGGCACTCCGCTTTCCGCGGAGATCCCCGCCCCGCTGAGCACCGCGACTCGCATCTCACCAAGATAGCGGTGGTGGGGTAATACTGGATACGTGGAGCTGGGCGAATGGCTACGCGTCGACCTCAAGGCCGGCCGTCCATTGTTCGATCAGCTCCGGACACAGGTCATCGAAGGGGTGCGGGACGGCGCATTGCCGCCCGGTACCCGATTGCCGACGGTCCGCGAGCTGGCCGGTCAACTCGGCGTGGCCGTGAACACCGTCGCGCGCGCCTACCGTGAGCTGGAAACCGCGGCCATCGTCGAAACCCGGGGCCGCTTCGGCACTTTCATCGCCCGTTACGACCCGACCGACGCCGCGATGGCGGCCGCGGCCCGCGAGTATGTGCACGTCGCCCATGGCCTCGGCCTCACCAAGGCCGACGCGCTGCGCTACATCGAGGCGGTCCCCGACCCGGACGAGGGCTAGACCGGGGCTAGTCGAGGGCTAGCTGTGGGCTAACCGAATTCCAGCATGGTCAGGCACGATCGCAGCGGGGCAAGGACGGGCACCCGCGTTCAGCACGCGACCGCGCCCCGGCGGCAGCCGCAGCTCGTGCACCGCGCGGACACCCGGCACGATGTTAACCAGGTCGGCCGCCTGCGCGGCCGACAGGGCGAACGGCATCGGCGGCCCCCGGTAGCGCGTCGAGGTCCGCACCCCGGACTTGCTCACCTTGGGCACCCACACCGGGGGCAGATCGAAGACCATCCGCCCACCGGGAAACGCGTTGGCGCACTGGGCGATCAACGCCAACGACTGCTCGGGTTGCAGATACATCAGCAATCCCTCGGCGGTGACGAACACGCCGCCGCCGGGATCGACCGACTCCGTCCAGCTGAAGTCCAGCGCCGACTGGGCGCGGACCATCACCCGCGGCGCGGGCGGCAGCAGCCGGGTCCGCACGTCGACGATCTCCGGCAAATCGACTGTCAGCCAACGAAATCGGCTGTCCGGGAGCGCCGCGTCCAGCCGATAGAAGCTGGTTTGTAGGCCCTCGGCCAGGGCTATCACGGTGGCGGTCGGATGCTCGGACAGGTACGACAGCGCCTGGGCGTCGAAGAGGCGCGTGCGCAACGCGATGTCTTGCCGTGGACGGCCGAACTTCGCGAAGTCGTAGTCGATGGCGTCGGCGAGCCGGATCGCCATCGGGTCTTCGAGGATGCGATCGGGCCGGCGTGCCTCCCGGGCCCGCGAATTCAGCGTCAGCAATGCGGTCTCGGGAACGCCGCCGAGACAGACCTTCCCCTTGGGCCGGTCGTGGGCAGGGGTCTTCGGGGCCACGCTACCCACCGCCTCGGTCGGCGCTTCGCACGACTTTGCTCAGCGTCCGCAGGTTCCGGGTCGTCGTGGCCGACTTGTACTTCGGCTTTCCCATCGTCTTGCCGATCGTGCTGGTAAGCGTGGCGCCCTTGGGGACTTGCCAGTAGACGACGCCTTCGCCCCGGCCAATCTTCTCCTCGGCGCCGGCGGTGTCGGCCAGACCGCACAGTTCGTCGAGCACGGCGGGGTCGGCGACGAAGGTGACGTAGGACTGATGGCCGTCGACCTCGGGCGCGAACGGGTACGCGTCGACGACGGCGCGCACCGTGTCGATGTCGTAGGCCAGCACCCAGGCCTGGTAGCCGAAGCGTTCCCGTAGGGCGGCTTCGGCTTTCCTGCGCACGACGGCTGCGCTCGCCGACGACTCGAGCAGCACGTTCCCACTGGCCAGGATGGTGCGTACGGCGGTGAACCCGGCATCGGTCAGGGCGGTTACCGCGTCGGCCATCTTGATATTGACGCCGCCGACATTGACGCCCCGCAGGAACACCGCGTAACCGGTCATCATCCGATTGGATCAGACCGGTATCGACAGACGTAGTCTTTGGGAATGGGACGCCAAGTCTTCGACGACAAGCTGTTGGCACTGATCGCGGGGAACTCGCTCGGCGTGCTGGCCACGATCAAGCGCGACGGGCGACCACAACTGTCCAACGTGAGCTACCACTTCGATCCGCGGGAGTTGGTGATTCGGGTGTCGATCACCGAGCCGCGGGCCAAGACTCGTAACCTGCGTCGCGACCCACGCGCCTCGCTGCTGATCGATTCCGACGACGGCTGGTCGTATGCCGTCGCGGAGGGGACGGCCGAACTGACCGCGCCGGCCGCGGCGCCCGACGACGACACCGTGGAAGCGTTGATTGCCTTGTATCGCAACATCGCTGGTGAGCATCCCGATTGGGATGAGTTCCGGCAGGCGATGGTCACCGACCGGCGAGTGCTGCTCACCCTGCCGATCTCCCATTTGTATGGCATGCCGCCGGGCAAGCGGTAATCGGGCTAAGCTGCCGCTATGGCCGAGTCGAACTCCAAGCAGGATGCGGTGGGGGCAGAGGACGAGAACAAGCGCAAGTTTCGCGAAGCCCTGGAGCGCAAGATGACCAAGACATCGGGCGTATCCGAACACAAGGACGGGGGCGGCAAGCAGTCGCGGGCGCACGGCGCGGCCGGCGGCGGCCGGCGGGAGTTCCGCCGTAAGAGCGGCTAATCGCCAAAGATATTGCCAGACAAACGTTTTGGCCGTCTAAATTCGGGTGAACAGGCCGGCTGAAGGGTCGTCTCGGCCCGGTCGTCCGCGCAGGCTGCCGCGGGTGCTGGGGTGGGAGAAGTCCACTTGCGACGGGTCGTTCTGGTAGGCCCAGTCCGCGACGATGGTGCGCCGGTGAAACTTCCAGCGACCGTCGTGCTGGGTGTACTCGTCGAGGTAGCGGCCGCCGATCAGGACGTCGATGTCGTGTTCGGGACCGGCGAAGGTGTGGAACACCAAACAATAGATTTCGCCGCGGGCGGTCTCGCCGTGGATCTCGAAGTTGGTCGTGGTGATGTTGTGTTGACAGACACGCACATACGGCTCCGCGGCCCGTAGTTGCGTGATGAATTGCTCGACACCACCCGTCGAGAACTCGCCGTGCGCGTCGGTCGCGTCGGGGTGGTAGAGCTCGCGCAGCGCGGCGTAATCGGCGCGGTCGACGGCCCGGCAATAGGCGGTGACGAGCGCGTGCAGTTCGTCGCGGGCCAGCATCAGTGCCAATCGGGCCTCATCCACCACGCCGTCACGATAACCGGGCCCGTGCTGGTGAGTGCCGGTGAGTAGTGTGTCGACTCATAGGAAGGGAGGTCCTGGACAGTGAACGTGACAGTGAAACTGTGGCTCGCGCAAGAACCCGAGGCCGACGCGCTGCTGTCGAGCGACCCGTTGGCCCTGCTCATCGGGATGGTCTTGGATCAGCAGGTCCCGTTTGAGACCGCCTTTTCGGGGCCGAAGAAGATCGCCGACCGGATGGGCAGCTTCGGCGCGGTCGAGATCGCCGACTACGACCCCGACAAGTTCGCCGCGCTGTGCTCGGAAAAGCCTGCGATTCATCGCTTTCCGGGTTCGATGGCCAAGCGGATCCAGACGTTGGCTCAGATCATCGTGGATCGCTACGACGGCGACGCCGCGGGCTTGTGGACCGCCGGGGATCCCGACGGCGAGGAGCTGCTGCGCCGGATCAAGGGGCTGCCCGGCTTCGGCGACGTCAAGGCGCAGATCTTTTTGGCGCTGCTGGGCAAGCAGTACGGCGTCACCCCGAAGGGCTGGCGCGCGGCGGCCGGGCAGTTCGGGAAGGACGGCACCTACATCTCCGTCGCCGACATCGTCGACGCCGAATCAATGGGCCACGTGCGTTCCTACAAAAAGCAGATGAAGGCGGCCGCCAAAGCGGGAAAGTAGGCGGTTGTGCTCAGTAGTTAGGTCAGAAGGGAAGGGCGGCAATGAAGACACACCTGACCTGTCCGTGCGGAGAAGCCATCGTCGGCAAAGACGAGGATGAGCTGGTCGAGCTGACCCAGGCTCACCTGGCCAGCGTGCATCCGGGGCTGGAGTACGACCGCGACGCGATCCTGTTCATGGCCTACTAACTCCGCACCGGGCGAGCGCGCGTGTCGTGCGGTGACACGCGCGCTCGCCCTGGGGAGGGTGTCGGTTGGCTATTAAGGCACCACGGTCGAGCCGATGGTGGGCAAAAACTGGCACTGCTTCTCTTTGGTCGTGACCTGACCGAAGATCGTCGACATGATGCTGCCCGAGCCGGTGTCGGCAATCCCGGTCAATGTCGTTGGACCGTCGGGGTTGATGTCCGTTCGCGGTTTGAGCGTGACGGTGCCGGACTTGCCGGTGGTCAGGTTCACCCAGGTGACGTTCAGCGGCAGCTTCTGCTCCGCGGCCGGCCCCGGCGTGCCGACCGCGGTGAACACGTAGGCGGTCTGACCGGGTTTGGGACCGGGCAGCGGAATCGTGGCCGGCCCGGCGACCGAGAGGGCGGTGGCAATCGAACTGCTACCGTCCGCAAGGCAATTGCTGCCGATCGAGGGATACATGAAGTCCTGCGTGATCGGGGCGTTAGGGCCGAAGCCCGGAGCCGCGGCAGGGGCCGCCCCCGGTGCCGGGGCGGGTTCAGGCGCGGGCGCTGGGCCGGGCACCGCTGCGGCCTCCGGTGCGGGTGCGGCGGCCGGGGCGGCAATGGGAGCGGGGCCGGGAGCGGGACCCGCCGCCGGGCCCGGGGCAGCGCCCGGTGCCGGAGCGTGCGGCGTCCCGGCCGGGGGAGCGGCGATCGGCGCCGGGCCCGCGGCGTGGGCCGGGTCGATGCCAGTGGGCAGGTGAGCCTGCGCCCCCGGCACGATGCCGGCACCCGGCACATGCTCGGTGGGCGCGGCCTGTGGCGCCGGGGCCGCCGCGCCGGGAATCGGGGCGCCGGGTTCCTGCACGAACTGATTGACCGACGCCGCCACGTTCTTCGATTCGGTGGGCGTCGAGGGGTTGTGGGTGAACGCCTGCGCGGCGGCCATCAACAGCTGCGTTGCTTGGCCGGGGTTACCGGCCGCCTGCTGAATGATGGGGCTCAGCTGTGACAACGCGGGCAGGCCCGGAAGTTGCTGAGCGGAGTCGGGTTGTGGCGGTGTCGGCAGCGGCGCCGCCGGGTCGGCTGCCGCGTTCGGGCTCATCCCGAACGCGGCAGCCGATGCCACGACAACAGCGGCCAAACCTTTGGACAGATTCCAAGTGCTTTCCACGATGTCCTCGTCCTTCGGTAGCGGGTTAGCCGGTTAGCGGTGGGTTATCGGACTGCTCAGGGCAGGGCGGAGAGCAGCGAGGGCGGTGTCGCGGCCGGTGCGGCAGGTGCGGCCGGGGTCGCGGCGGCCGGTGCCCCCGGGACGGCACCCGTGGCCAGTGCCGTCAGGTCGCCCGGCAGCGACAGCTTCGGCGGCACGTTCAGCGGCAGGCCGGGCAGCGCCGGCATGTTCACGTTGGCCACCTGCGGAGTCGACGCCGGAGCGGCGGGCGCGGCTGCCGCCGGAGTCGACTGGCCCAGTCCGGGAATCGAGCTCAACCCGGGAATGGTCGGGCTGGCCGCGGTCGGGGCGGTCGGCGTGGTCGGGGCCGGGGTCAGGCCCGGAATCGACGGCACACCCGCGGGGGCGGATGCCGCCGGCGCCTGAGCGGCCGACGTCATGCCCGGGAAGGTGATGCCCGGAGCGGCCGGGGCAGCCGGCGGCTGAGCGCCCAGCGCGGTGGCCAGGTTCTGCAGAATCTGCGGCGCGTTGGCCGCCGAAGCGATCAACTGCTGCGGGATGTTCTGCACGGGGTCGGGAATCGGCGCCGGGTCGGCATGGGCGATTCCACCCGTCAGTAGGGCGGCGGATGAACCGACAACGATGGCGGCGGCCTTCGCGAAAGTCCAGATGGTTGGCATTGCTCCCCCAAGGGATCGACAACAGGTGACGGATCCCGAAGCTACTTTGATGCTGGTGGGACTCAAGTGACACGTGTGGCATTTATTTGATCGTTACCGATACGAGCGGTGGCGGTGACCGGGCGTTGCGAAACGCCGAGAAACGACGACGCGGCGGCTTGCCGCCGGAAAGGCGGCGGTCACCGGCCCACGGGCGTGCCGGCGGATAACGCACGGCCACCGTCGCGGTCGCTAAAGTCGGGCGAATAGACACCACTTCGGCCGCCGCGGCGGCACCCCTGTCTCGGCGGCTGGCGAGTCTTATCAGCACCGTCGCGCCGGCGTTGCTGATCGTGAGTGTCGCTGCCCGGCTTGGCCTGACCTACCTGGGACCCAACGGCGCAAACTTCGTCGACCTGCACGTATACCTCGGGGGCGCGGCCGCGCTGGACCATCCCGGCACGCTGTACAGCTACGTGTACGCCGAGCACACGCCCGACTTCCCGCTGCCCTTCACCTATCCGCCCTTCGCGGCGATCGTGTTCTACCCGATGCACTGGCTGCCGTTCGACCTCGACGGGTTCCTCTGGCAGGTCGCGATGATCGCCGCGCTGTACGGGTCGGTGCGTCTCACCCAGTGCCTGCTCGCCGGTAGGAACGGCACCGGCCGGCGTGTCGCGATGGCCTGGACGGCGATCACCATCTGGATCGAGCCGCTGCGCAACAACTTCGACTACGGCCAGATCAACGTGTTTCTGATGCTGGCGGTGCTCTGGGCGGTCTACACCTCGCGTTGGTGGTTATCGGGGTTGCTGGTCGGCGTGGCGTCGGGAATCAAGTTGACCCCCGCGATCGTCGGCGTCTATCTGGTCGGCGTGCGGCGGTTTGCTGCCGCTGGGTTTTCGGCCGTCGTGTTCCTGTTGACCGTCGGGCTCTCGGCGTTGGTGGTCGGCGATCAGACCCGCTACTACTTCACCGTGCTGCTCGGGGACGCTCATCGTGTCGGCCCGATCGCCACGTCGATCAATCAATCCTGGCGCGGCGCGATCTCCCGGATCCTCGGTCACGACGCCGGCTTCTCACCGCCGGTGCTGGCCGCCGTCGCCGTCACGGCGGCACTGGCCGTACTGGCATGGCGCGCCCTGCGGCCGATGGATCGGCTCGGCAAGTTGCTCGTCGTTGAGATCTTCGGGTTGCTGATGTCGCCGATTTCGTGGACCCACCACTGGGTGTGGCTGGTGCCATTGCTGCTGTGGCTGGTGCACGGGCCGCTGCGGGAACACCGCGGCGCGCGGATCACGGCCTGGGGTTGGCTGGCGCTTACTCTCGTCGGCGTGCCATGGCTGCTGCTGTTCGCCCAGCCGAGCATCTGGCAGATCGGCCGGCCCTGGTACTTGGCGTGGGCAGGGCTGGCGTACACGGCGGCAGCAATGGCAACGCTAGTTGTCATCGCCGTCTCGGGAAGGCGTTGTGGCACACCGGATCCGGTGCCGTCGTGCGGTTCGGACTCTCGCGCCGCCTCGTCGTTGGGCTAGCCCCCGACGATCTCGTTGATGTCGCGGGCCATCTCGATGTCGTTTTTCGTGATACCGCCCTCGGAGTGCGTGACGAGCGCGAAAGTCACTGTACGCCAACGAATATCGATATCGGGGTGATGGTCCTTGCGCTCGGCGTGTTCGCCCACTCGGCGCACCGCGTCGATGCCGGCCAAGAAGCTGTCGAACTTGATCGAGCGGCGCAACGCGCCGTCGCTGCGCTGCCATCCGGGTAGGCCCGGCAGGGCGGCGTCCACTTGTTCATCCGTCAGCACGACCATGGGTAGCAAACCTTTCTGGACGAGAATTCTGACGCCAGCCACGTTACGCTTGGGCCTAGACGTTCGACGCCTGCGCATTCGGGGACGGCGCCGTTGAACCATGGGGACGGCCAGCTCGTGGATCACTTGATTGGCCCACAGTTCAGGGAGGCACGAGCCGCCATGACCGAGAAGCTGACGCCGCATTTCGAAGACGTACAAGCCCACTATGACTTGTCGGACGACTTCTTTCGGCTGTTCCTCGACCCGACGATGACCTACAGCTGCGCCTATTTCGACCGGCTGCAGGACATCAGTCTCGAAGAAGCGCAGATCCGCAAGATGGACCTGTCGTTGGGCAAGCTGGGGCTGCGGCCCGGCATGACCCTGCTGGACGTCGGCTGCGGCTGGGGCGGCACCTCGCGTCGGGCGATCGAGAAGTACGACGTGAACGTCATCGGCCTGACCTTGTCCGAGCACCAGGCCGCCCACGTCCAGCGGTTGTTCGACGCGTTGGACACCGCCCGCAGCAGGCGGGTGCTGTTGCAGGGCTGGGAACAATTCGACGAACCCGTCGACCGGATCGTCTCCATCGGGGCGTTCGAGCACTTCGGCTACGACCGCTACGACGACTTCTTCGCCATGGCCTACCGGAACCTGCCCGATGACGGCGTGATGATGCTGCACACGATCACCATGCTGACGGCGCCGCAGATCCTCGAGCGCGGCCTGCCGATGACCGAGGAGCAGACGAGCTTCAACGACTTCATCGCCCGCGAGATCTTCCCCGGCGGTCAGCTGCCGGCGATCGAGATGGTCGAGTTCCACGCCTCGAAGATGGGCTTCAACCTCGCCCGCCGACAGTCGCTGCGGTTGCACTACGCCCGGACGCTGGATCTGTGGGCCGAGGCGTTGCAGGCCCGTCGCGACGAGGCCATCAGGATTCAGTCCGACGAGGTCTACGAGCGCTACATGCGGTACCTGACCGGTTGTGCCCGGGCGTTCCGCGCCGGTTACATCGACGTCAACCAGTTCACGCTGCGCAAGTAACGACTTCGGCCGTCGGGCCGCGGGCGCGCGGTGCGGATCGGTTAACCTGCCGAATGGCCTCGATACAGCTGTCGATGAGTATCCCGTCCTTTTCGGCCGAAGCACGGACCGACTGGGCACATCTGACCCAGTGGGCACAACTGCTGGAGCGCTGCGGGTTCGACCGCCTGCTGGTCTCGGAGCACATCGCGTTCGGGATGAACATGGACGCCTATGCCGATCCCCGCCTCGGCGGCACGACAGGTGGCCGCCAGCCGACCGGACCGGACGGGCCCTGGCTGGAACCGCTGACGGTGCTGACCTACCTCGCGGCGCGCACCGACCGCATCCGCCTGGGCACCAACATCCTGCTCGCGGCGTTGCGCCCCGCCGCAATTCTCGCGAAAACCGTTGCCACACTTGATGTTCTGTCCGGCGGCAGGGTAGATCTCGGGGTCGGTGTCGGGTGGCAGCGCGAAGAGTACGAGGTCGTCGGCCTCGACTTCGACAAGCGCGGCGCCATCTTGGACCAAACGCTGGATGTGTGCAGCCGCCTGTGGCGGGAGAACGAGGTCAGCTACTTCTCGCCGTCGCTGAGCTTCGAGCGGATCCATCAAATGCCCAAACCGGTCCAACCCGGCGGGGTGCCGATCTGGGTGAGTGGAACGGTGAACCGCGCCGTCGCCCGCCGGCTCGCGCGGTTCGGAAAGTATTGGATCCCTTGGGGTCAGGATGCCCGCGACCTCGCCGACGGCATCGGGCGAATGCGCGCCGCGGTCGAGCGCGCCGGCGGTGACCCGCACGGCTTCGGGGTGACCGGCTCGCTGCGGGTGACCCCCGGCCCGGATGACCGACCCGACCTGGCCGCCGTCGCCACCGACGCCGCGGCATTGGCGAAGGCCGGTGCGACGGACCTGCGACTGACGCACTGGCCGGCGCGATTCGGGACGGGCGAGCGCACCCTGTGCGACTTCGTCGACGCGGTACGCGCGGCAGCGGGCGGCTGAGCCGGCGTGCCCACCCAGATCGTCGTCGCCGCAGCCCTGATCGACAACGGCACATTGCTGGTGGCGCAACGATTGCGTCCGCCGCGGTTGGCCGGCCGCTGGGAGCTTCCCGGCGGGAAGGTCGCTCGCGGAGAGACCGAGCGTGCGGCGCTGGCCCGCGAGCTGGCCGAGGAGTTGGGCGTCGAGGCCGGCGACGTGTGGGTCGGCGAGCGGCTGGGTGCCGACGTCGCACTGAATGCGGCAATGACGTTGCGCGCCTACCGGGTTCGGCTGCTGGCCGGCGAACCACACCCGCATGACCATGGGGCGCTGCGGTGGGTCACCGCTGCCGAACTACCCGACCTCGATTGGGTGCCCGCCGACCGGGAATGGCTGGGCGCGTTGACCGAAGCCCTCACGGCAGACCGCTGACCCTGCCTGCCGTCCCGCAGCGGTTGCTCCGACTCATCTGGCCGCGGCCGATGTCTCGACCCGATTCCCGTGCACGATGCCGCCCGCTACTCATGCCGTCAATAGCTGGGCCAGTGACTCGTAAGTGTATTGAGCCGACAGCCTCGCCGCCGAGTTCGCGTGGCCGTAACCGGCGTATCCCCCGATCCGCTGCACGACCTCGAAGAAGATCTCATCGCCGATCACCGGCGTGAAAAAATGATAGAACTCGCCGCCGAAGGAGTCGGTGGCATAGAGAACACCGTGGTCGCTCATGACGCCGACCCAAGACGGGTCCACGTCGACGCGTGCCGCGAGGTCGTCGTAATAGTTCGCGGGAATGGGAAGTGGCTCAAACCCGCGACGCCGCATCTGTTCGGCCGCGCCGACGATATCGTCGGTGCCAAACGCGATGTGCCCGACGCCGCCATACCTCTGCGGGCGCGGTGCGCCAGCTGACGAGGTGCTACCCGGGATCGACGTCAGCACCAAGCGCAGGGTCCCGGCCGAGGAACCAAGGGTGAACGCCTGACTGCGTACCAGACCCAGGGCGTCGATGATGTCCTCGCCTTCTTGCGGTTCCATCCCGAACACCGATCGCAGCAGGAGCGCGACTCCGGCCATCCTGTCCTCAAAGACCATCAGCGAGACGTGGTCCACTCCGGTGAGAAAATCTGCGGCGGTTAGCATTTCCGCCTGCGGAACCAAATCGAACGGGGCCGGCCAGGTAGTGGCACACGCGCGCGCCTGCAGGTCGAATGACGCGTCGTCGGTGACCGCGACACGCACGACGTCGACGCCGCCGCCGTCGGGTCCAGTCATCGTCACCGCCTCGGCGGGGACACCGAAGGCCGCCGCCCTGGCGTACCATTCCGCGGTCCGTCCGCAATGAATCCCGATGTGGGTGAGTCCGGGTCGGCAGGCAGACGGGTCCGCCTGGTCGACGATCACCGCCAGCGGGCCGTGGGTGAACAACTGCTGCCCGTGCCGGCTTTGCGCTGCGGCGAGGTCGAATCCGAGGTGGCGCAGCGTGGTGCCCAGCACCGGCGAGTGGTCCGGCCCGGCCGCCAAGCGCAGGCACACCGGTTCGGCCACCGGCCCGGGTTTGGGCGGTGCGAACAGCAATCTGTCGGTCGCCCTTGGTGATAACTCGGCAACCTGCGACTGTAGGTACAGCAGCGAGCGGTGCCCTTCGGTCGCGGTGCGCACCGGAGAGGTCCATCGGAAGATGTCGTTGAAGATTTCCAACGACCACGGCCCGCGGTATCCGGACTCGAGCAAATGCGCGCAGAACGTCGCCAGATCGAAGTCGCCTTGCCCGGGAAAGCATCGATGATGGCGACTCCACTGCACCGCGTCCATCGTCAACCACGGTGCATCCGCAAGTTGAACGTAGGCGATCTTTTCCCCGGGAATGTCGGCGATCTCGGCAGGGTTTTCGCCGCGCGCCAGTATGTGAAAACTGTCCAGGCAGAGTCCCAGCGCAGGGTGGTCGGCCTGCCGCACGACATCCCACGCGTGCCGGTAACGATTGACGTGAGTGCCCCAGGCGAGGGCCTCATAGGCCAACACGATTCCGCGTCGGTGCGCTTCCTCGGCGGCCGTCCAGAGCTGATCGGCGAGCATGCCGTCGTCACGGACCGCCGACGGCAGACACGACGAACAGACCAGCAGCGTGCGTGCGCCGAGTTTCTCCATGGTGTCGAACTTGCGAATCGCACTGCGCAGTCTGCGCTTGTATTCGTCGGCGTCCGTCGAGTCGAGGTCGCGGTAGGGCTGGTACAGGTCGATGGTCAGACCGGCCTCCGCGACCCGCCGGGAAATCTGTTGGGGCGACAGCGAACAACCGATCAGGTCGGACTCGAACAACTCCAGGCCATTGAACCCGGCTGCGGCGATCGCGGCTATCTTCTGCTCGAGCGAGCCGCTGAGGCACACCGTGGCCATCGACGTCTTGATCGGTGACCTCAACGGCCACTTCGTGGTCGCACCCGCGTTGCGGTCGACCGATTCACTGTTGCCTGCATGGAAATCGCCTGCGGCCAGGTCGATTACAGCTTTCACAAACTTCCCCTTATCCCGGCCGCCAATGTCGGCGCAGACTTCGAACATTCCGAGCGTCGGTCAACCACTAGGTGTACGTGCCGCCGTCACGCGGGGGTAGCTGGGTCAAATCGATGTCGGCGGCGTCGACTCGACTTGGTTCTCCACAGATTTCGTGGCCCGCAACAACTCGAACTCCAGTGGCAGTTGGTGCTGGTGGCGCAGTTGCAAGCCCGCGTCGGCAAGCAAACTGCGGTAGTGATCGACGGTCCGTTCCTCGCCGCCGACATTGCACAGCATGTGGATGTCCCACGCCGCCGCCAACGACGCCGAGTTACTTTCGGACAGCAACCGCTCGATGACCAGCAGCTCGGCTGTTGCCGACATCGACTCGGCGCACCGCTTCAGTATTTCCGCGCACCGCTGATCATCCCAGTCGTGCAGGACGCGCGACAGCACATACATGTCGCCGCCGGCGGGCACACGGGAGGTGAAGTCGCCGGGTACCAGGTCACACCGGCTGAGGTACCTCACCATATTGGCTTTCGCCGAGGCCAACGTATCCGGCCGGTCGAACAACACCCCGCGCAGGTGCGGATGCGCCGCCAGAATGTGTTTGAGCAGCTCGCCGTTGCCACCACCGACGTCGACGACGACCCGTGCCCCGGTAAATTCCACGACCTCGGTTACTCGTTGCAGCGCGGCGGTGCTGACCGCCATTGCCTGATTGAATTCGAGTTCCGGCCGTTCGGCAAAGAAGTCGAAGTGATGCTGACCGAAAATGTGCGTGAAAGAGTCCTCGCCCGTGCGCACGGCCCGTCCTAGCGCCGCGAACGATTCGTAGAACGGGCCGCCGTACAGCGATGCCAGAACCCGCATCGAGTTAGCCTGGTCGCTGCGCAGCAGCTGGCCGACCTCGGTCAGTTCGAAGCGATCTCCGACTGTGCGCAGAACGCCCAAACTTGCCAGGTAGCGCATCAATCGGTGTAGTCCACGCCGGTCGGCACCGACGGTGGCCGCCAGCTCTTCGGTGCTCATCCCCCCGGCCAGGTGATCGGCCAGGCGCATCTCGGCAGTCACGGCGAGGGCCTGCGTTGCCCAGGCTCCGCTCATCAGTTCCAGTAGCCGACAGGCCGGTTGGCCCGGGGCCGCTGTCGAGGCAGTCACGCGTGATCCCTCCTGGTCGAACGCCGCCCGTGGTGCGAGACACCGGGTAGGGCGGACCTGCCGGCAAGTCGGCTGGTAAGCATCCGACAGCCTCCTCGCGATTCCGGTGCGACGATTTGTTCAACAAAGTTCACCCGCCACTCCCCAAATTGTCGGGCAGCAGGGGTTGTCTAGAAGAATTCGATGCCGCGCCTTGGTTTCTTGACACCAAGAATTCGGTCGTTGATGTGCTCGCTCGCAAGGTGATTGGCTACACGCCACGTATCGTGCACCATCCCGCCAATCCGCCGCCACCGGTCGGGCGGTGAGTTTTCTCACCCGGCCGGCCCCCCGCGTCCAAGGCCTCCGTCAAATAGCTTGGGCCGTAGGGGGACTCGTCCGGACATGGCGATGTCGCCCGATGGTGGTGATTGCCGGAGGGTGCCGTTGCCGGTAACCGTCGGAGGTGCGGTCGATGACGTGTGAGCTCTCTGGCACCGGGTGCCGAATGTTGCTGTCGCCAAAGGCCGCTGGATTGGAAACCATCGCGGCGCGGCAATCCGAGTGCCGGCCGTACAGGCCTTGTGTGACCACCGTGCCGTTGAAATCCGTTGCTAGTCAGCACTTCTGGATCCACCGGAACCCGTTCAGTCTCCTTCAGCTGCCGATCGGGAACCGGAACCGTCGATCGTGCCGTCATCCGCGCGCCGGCGCGCCTGCATCGAGAGGACGGGCCGCCGCCGACCTCCGGTGGGGCCGCCGGTCTCGCCGCGGTCTCACAGCAGGCTGCTGACCTTTCCACAGGCGATCATCAGCCGCTTTACAGGCTCATTGAAGGTACACGTTGTCACCTGTTATCACAGGTAATACTTGCCGCCGACTCTGACCCGCTGTGTACGCCGGTTGCCAGGCGAACCGCCGGACGCCGCGCAGACGAGTTAGGAGGAAGACCGCTTGACTGGAACCGCACACGTTGGTGGGGCCCTCGAAGAGTTGCTGGAACGCAGCGGACGCTTCTTCACGCCCGGGGAGTTCTCCGACGATCTGCGCACGGTCACGCGGCATGGCGGCCGCGAAGGCGACATCTTCTACCGCGACCGGTGGAGCCACGACAAGGTGGTCCGGTCCACGCACGGCGTCAACTGCACCGGGTCCTGCTCGTGGAAGATCTACGTCAAGGACGGGATCATCACCTGGGAGACCCAGCAGACCGACTACCCCTCCGTCGGGCCGGACCGGCCTGAATACGAACCGCGCGGGTGTCCGCGGGGCGCGTCGTTCTCCTGGTACAGCTATTCGCCCACCCGCCTGCGATATCCCTACGCCCGCGGCGTGCTGGTCGAGATGTACCGCGAGGCCAAGGCTCGCCTCGGTGACCCGGTGCTGGCGTGGGCCGACATCCAGACCGACCCGGCGCGCCGCCGCCGCTACCAGCAGGCCCGCGGCAAGGGCGGCCTGGTGCGGGTGAGTTGGACCGAGGCCTGCGAGATGATCGCCGCGGCGCACGTGCACACCATCAAGACCTACGGTCCCGACCGGGTGGCCGGGTTCACCCCGATCCCGGCGATGTCGATGGTCAGCCACGCGGCGGGATCACGTTTCGTGTCCCTGCTGGGCGGGGTGATGACGTCGTTCTACGACTGGTATGCCGATCTCCCGGTCGCCTCGCCGCAGGTGTTCGGCGATCAGACCGATGTTCCCGAATCCGGTGATTGGTGGGACGCGTCGTATCTGATGATGTGGGGCGCCAACGTCCCCATCACCCGGACCCCGGACGCGCACTGGATGGCCGAGGTGCGCTACCGTGGCACCAAAGTTGTTGTGGTGAGCCCGGATTACGCCGACAACACCAAGTTCGCCGACGAGTGGATGCGCTGCGCTGCCGGCACCGACGGTGCGCTGGCCATGGCGATGGGGCACGTCATTCTGACCGAATACTATGTGCGCCGGCAGGTTCCGTTCTTCGCCGATTACGCCCGGCGCTACACCGACTTGCCGTTCTTGATCAAGCTCGAGCAGCGCGGCGACACGCTGGTGCCGGGGAAGTTTCTCACCGCGGCCGATATCGGCGAGGAGGTCGACAATGCCGCGTTCAAACCGGCGTTGCTCGACGAGGTCACCGACCGCGTCGTGGTGCCCCACGGATCGCTGGGATTTCGCTACGGCGAGGACGGTGTCGGAAAGTGGAACCTCGCGTTGGGTTCGCTGGTACCCGCGTTGAGCGTCGCCCGTGGCGATGGCGAGTCCGACGCCGTCGTGGTCGATCTGCCGAGCTTCGACACGATCGACGGCCACGGCGAGATCGCGCGGCGGGGGGTGCCGGTGCGGCGGGTCGGCGATCATCTGGTGTGCACCGTGTTCGACGTGCTGCTGGCCCACTACGCGGTTCGCCGCGACGGGCTACCCGGGGAATGGCCCACCGGCTACGACGACGCCGCCCACCAGAACACCCCGGCCTGGCAGGAACCGATCACCGGGGTGTCGGCCGAGCAAGCGATCCGGGTGGCGAAGGAATTTGCTTGCAACGCGGCCGAATCCGGCGGTCGATCGATGGTGATCATGGGTGGGGGCATCTGTCACTGGTTCCACGGCGACGTGATCTACCGCTCGGTCCTGGCGCTGCTGATGCTGACCGGGTCGATGGGACGCAACGGGGGTGGCTGGGCACACTACGTCGGGCAGGAAAAGGTCCGTCCCCTGACCGGATGGCAGACGATGGCCAACGCCAGCGACTGGTCGCGCCCGCCGCGACAGGTCCCGGGCGCCTCCTATTGGTATGCCCACACCGACCAATGGCGATACGACGCCTACGGAGCGGACAAGCTGGCCAGCCCGCTCGGTACCGGCAAGTTCGAGGGCAAGCACACGATGGACCTGCTGGCGTCGGCGGCGGCGATGGGCTGGAGCCCGTTCTACCCGCAGTTCGACCGCTCCAGCCTGGACGTCGCGGACGAGGCGGCGGCCTGCGGCCGCGACGCCGGCGACTATGTCGCCGAACAGCTGGCGCGGCGCACGCTGAAACTCTCGGTGACCGACCCGGACAACCCGGTCAACTGGCCACGCGTGCTGAGCGTCTGGCGGTCCAACCTGATCGGGTCCTCCGGCAAGGGCGGCGAGTACTTCCTCAAACACCTGCTCGGCACCGACTCCAACGTGCAATGCGAGCCTCCCGCCGAGGGGGTACGTCCACAGGAAGTCAACTGGGACAACGAGATTCCCGAAGGGAAGCTCGATTTGATGATGTCGATCGACTTCCGCATGACGTCGACGACGCTAGTGTCCGACGTGGTGCTGCCCGCCGCCACCTGGTACGAGAAGTACGACCTGTCCAGCACCGACATGCACCCCTACGTGCATGCCTTCAGCGCGGCCATCGACCCGCCCTGGGAAACCCGGTCCGATTTCGACGCATTCGCCGCCATCGCGCGTGCCTTCAGTGCGATGGCCCGCCGGCACCTGGGTACCCGGCGCGACGTCGTGCTGACCGCCCTGCAGCACGACACCCCGGAGGCGATGGCGTATCCCGACGGCGCGCAGCGCAATTGGTTGAGCAGCGACGAGGTCCCGATCCCCGGCCGGACGATGGGCACGCTGACCGTCGTCGAGCGCGACTACACCGCAATCTACGACAAGTGGGTGACGTTGGGTCCGCTGCTGGACAGATTCGGGGCGACCGTCAAGGGCTGTACGGTCCATCCCTTCCGCGAGGTCGGCGAGCTTGCCGCGAAGTTCGGGGTGATGAATTCCGGTGCGGGAGCAGGCCGTCCGGCGATCACCACGGCCGAGCGGATGGCCGACGTGATCTTGGCCCTGTCCGGAACCTGCAACGGCCGGCTGGCGGTCGAGGGCTTCCTGGAGCTGGAGAAACGCACCGGGCAGCGACTGGCGCAGCTGGCCGAGGGCAGCGAGGAGAGGCGAATCACCTTCGCCGACACCCAGGCCCGGCCTGTCCCGGTGATCACCAGCCCGGAGTGGTCGGGCAGCGAAACCGGGGGCCGGCGCTACGCCCCGTTCACCATCAACATCGAGCACCTCAAGCCGTTTCACACCCTCACCGGACGCATGCACTTCTATCTCGCCCACGACTGGGTCGAGGAACTCGGCGAACAGCTGCCCGTGTACCGGCCGCCGCTGGACATGGCCCGGCTGTTCGAACAGCCGGAGCTGGGCCCCACCAAAGACGGGATCGGTCTGACCGTGCGGTATCTGACACCGCATTCGAAGTGGTCGTTCCACTCCACCTACCAGGACAACCTGTACATGTTGTCGTTGTCCCGCGGCGGTCCGACGATGTGGATGAGCCCGGCCGACGCCGCGAAAATTCAAGCCCGCGACAACGATTGGGTGGAGGCAGTCAACGCTAACGGCATCTACGTGTGTCGGGCGATCGTTTCGCACCGGATGCCTGAGGGCGTGGTGTTCGTCTATCACGTGCAGGAACGCACCGTCGACACGCCGCGCACCGAGACCAACAACAAGCGCGGCGGCAACCACAACGCGCTCACCCGAGTGCGGATCAAACCCAGTCACCTGGCCGGCGGCTATGCCCAGCATTCGTTCGGATTCAACTACCTGGGCCCCACCGGCAACCAGCGCGACGAGGTCACCATTGTCCGCCGGCGCAGCCAGGAGGTGACCTACTAGATGACGGGTCCAAGCGACGCCCGCGGAGCGAGACGATGAAAGTCATGGCGCAGCTGGCGATGGTGATGAACCTCGACAAATGCATTGGCTGCCATACCTGTTCGGTGACCTGTAAGCAGGCCTGGACCAACCGTGCGGGAACCGAGTACGTGTGGTTCAACAACGTCGAAACCCGCCCGGGTGTGGGGTATCCGCGCACCTACGAGGACCAGCAGCGCTGGCGCGGTGGCTGGATCCGCGATAGAAAGGGCCGCCTGCGGCTGCGCGACGGTGGGCGATTCGCGAAGTTGCTGCGGATCTTCGCCAACCCCCGGCTGCCGACCATCGCCGACTATTACGAGCCGTGGACCTACGACTACGAGAACCTGACCCGCGCGCCGGCGGGCGACACCTTCCCGACGGCGCCACCACGCAGTCTGATCAGCGGCGCACCGATGAAGGTGTCGTGGGGCTCCAACTGGGACGACAACCTGGCCGGCTCGCCCGAAATCCTGCCCGACGACCCGGTGTTGCGCAAGGTCAGCGAGGACATCAAGCTCAAGCTCGAAGAGACCTTCATGTTCTACCTGCCGCGGATCTGCGAGCACTGCCTGAATCCCTCGTGCGTCGCGTCGTGCCCGTCGGGGGCGATGTACAAGCGCACCGAGGACGGCATCGTGCTCGTCGACCAGGACCGCTGCCGCGGCTGGCGGATGTGTGTGTCCGGATGTCCTTACAAGAAGGTGTATTTCAACCACAAGACGGGCAAGGCCGAAAAGTGCACCATGTGCTACCCGCGCATCGAGGTCGGCCTGCCCACGGTGTGCTCGGAAACCTGTGTGGGACGGCTGCGCTACCTGGGATTGGTGTTCTACGATGCCGACCGGGTGCTCGAGGCGGCGTCGGTGCCACAGGACACCGAGCTGTACGAGGCCCAGCGCCGAATCCTGTTGGACCCCAACGATCCCGAGGTGATCGCCGGTGCGCGGGCGCAGGGCATCGCCGAGGAGTGGATCGAGGCGGCGCAACGGTCTCCGGTGTACGCCTTGATCAACACCTATCGGGTGGCGCTGCCGCTGCATCCGGAATACCGCACCATGCCGATGGTTTGGTACATCCCGCCGCTGTCACCGGTCGTCGACGCTGTCAGCCGCGACGGCCACGACGGCGAGGATCTGGGCAATCTGTTCGGCGCGCTGGAGGCGCTGCGCATCCCGATCCAATACCTGGCCGAACTCTTTACCGCGGGCGACACGGACGCGGTCGCGGGCGTACTCAGGCGGCTGGCCGCGATGCGGTCCTACATGCGTGACATCAACCTCGGCCGTGAGACCCAACCGCACATCCCGGAGGCGGTCGGCATGACCGAAGAGCAGATCTACGACATGTACCGGCTCTTGGCGATCGCGAAATACGAAGAGCGCTATGTCATTCCGACGGCATACCCGGCCGATACGCCGGCCGCCGGGCTGGCCG
The DNA here is from genome assembly GCF_002102355.1 of Mycobacterium sherrisii. Classification (GTDB taxonomy): domain Bacteria; phylum Actinomycetota; class Actinomycetes; order Mycobacteriales; family Mycobacteriaceae; genus Mycobacterium; species Mycobacterium sherrisii. The sequence continues at coordinate 56,968 of NZ_LQPT01000051.1, forward strand.
AGGGGTTGGGTTGCTCGTTGTCCTACGACGACGGACCGGGCATGTATGAACACGGCCCGTTCGGCGGTGGCGGCACGACGCCGGTACCGGTGGCCGTGGAAACCTTTCACGCGCAGCGGCGCCGGCAGGAGGGCCAGGCGGCGGCCGAAACCGACACCCGTCGCTCCCCGGTGAACCTGCTGAACTGGGACGGCCACAGCGCGCAGACGGGCCTGTTCCCGCAACGAGATCGGCAACACCGATGAGACTGCCGAGCATTGCCCGGGAACGTCGCGGCACCATGGGAGACCGGCTGGTGTGGCAGGCGGCATCGCTGCTGCTGGCCTATCCGGACGACGGCCATGCCGCCCGGTTGGACACCGTCGAGGAGCTGCTCGCGCACCTGAGCGGACCCGCCGCGGAGTTGCTGCGCCGAACGCTTACGGCGCTGCGTGCGCTGGACCCGATGACCGCGGCGGCCCGCTACGTCGAGACGTTCGACATGCAACGGCGCGCCACGATGTATCTGACCTATTGGACCGCGGGGGACACCCGCAACCGCGGCAAGGAGATGCTGTCGTTCGCCGACGCCTACCGCGCCGCCGGGGCCCGGCCGCCGTGCGCGGAGGCGCCGGACCATCTGCCGGTGCTGCTGGAATTCGCCGCTACCGTCAGCCCCGAGATCGGCCGGCGATTGCTGACCGAGCATCGCGTGCCGATCGACGTGGTGGCGCGCGCGCTGTCCGCTGCCGGCTCGCCCTACGCGCACACCGTCGCGGCGATCGGCACGACATTGCCGGAGCCCAACGACCGGCAGGCGCGCCGGGCCCAGCGGCTTGCCGAGTCCGGCCCTCCCGTGGAATCCGTTGGGCTGCAGCCGTTTACATTGACCGTGCCGCCCAGGCGTGGCCCGGGAGGTTGACGTCCGTGCATATGAAATTACTCGAAATCTTCTGGGACGACGCGCCTTACGTCGTGCTGGCGATCGTCGCCGTCGGCTGCTGGTGGCGGTACCGCTACGACAAATTCGGCTGGACCACCCGTTCGTCGCAGATCTACGAATCGAAGCTGCTCTCGATCGGCAGCCCGCTGTTCCACTTCGGCAGCCTGATGGTGATCATGGGCCACGTCGTCGGTTTATTCGTCCCGGAATCCTGGACCGAATGGTTGGGGGTGAGCGATCACCTCTACCACCTGCAGGCGCTGCTGCTCGGGGTGCCGGCCGGCATCGCCGCCATCACCGGAATCGGATTGCTGATTTACCGGCGGCGCACCCACCCGCCGGTACTGCGGGCCACCACCCGAAACGACAAACTGATGTACGCCGTGCTGACCTGCGCCCTGGTGGCGGGCATGTGTTGCACCGTGGCCGGCGCCACGCATTTCGGCGAGCTGCACGACTATCGGCGGAAAGTGTCGGTGTGGTTCCGCTCGATCTGGATCCTCGACCCGCGCGGCGATTTGATGGCCCACGCGGCGGTCTACTACCAGATCCACGTCTTCATCGCCCTGGCGTTGTTCGCACTGTGGCCGTTCACCCGCTTGGTGCACGCGTTCAGCGCTCCGATCGGGTACCTGTTCCGGCCCTACATCGTCTATCGCAGTCGCGACGTGGCCGACCGGCGTCGGCTGGTCGGGTCGGCGTCACGGCGCGCCTGGTAGGCAGTGCCGGCGCCGTCTGGTGAGCTGCCAGTTCGCCAACCAGAGCCCGCCGCTGCCACAATCACCGACGTGCCATTCCGCAATGTCGCCATCGTTGCTCACGTCGACCACGGCAAGACGACCCTCGTCGACGCGATGCTCCGCCAGTCCGGAGCCCTACACGAGCGCGGTGAGCTGCAAGAACGCGTGATGGACAGCGGCGACCTGGAACGCGAAAAGGGCATCACGATCCTGGCCAAGAACACCGCCGTGCACCGCCACCACCCGGACGGCACGGTGACGGTGATCAACGTCATCGACACCCCCGGCCACGCCGACTTCGGCGGCGAGGTGGAGCGCGGGCTGTCGATGGTCGACGGCGTGCTGCTGTTGGTCGACGCCTCGGAGGGGCCGTTGCCGCAGACCCGGTTCGTGTTGCGCAAGGCGCTGCAGGCACACCTGCCGGTGATCCTCGTCGTCAACAAGACCGATCGGCCGGACGCGCGCATCGGCGAGGTCGTCGACGCCAGCCACGATCTGCTGCTCGACGTGGCATCCGACCTCGACGACGAAGCCGCCAAGGCGGCCGAGCACGCGCTGGGCCTGCCGACGCTGTACGCGTCCGGGCGGGCGGGAATCGCCAGCACCGAGCAGCCCGCCGACGGCGAGATCCCCGCCGGCGACAACCTCGACCCGCTGTTCGACGTGCTGATGGAGCACATCCCCGCACCGTCCGGCGACCCCGGGGCCCCGCTGCAGGCGCTGGTGACCAACCTCGACTCGTCGGCGTTCCTCGGCCGGCTCGCCCTGATCCGGATCTACAACGGCAAGCTGCGCAAGGGGCAGCAGGTGGCGTGGATGCGTGAGGTGGACGGTGTCCCGGTGATCACCAGCGCCAAGATCACGGAGCTGCTGGCGACCGAAGGCGTCGACCGCCGCCCCACCGACGTCGCGGTGGCCGGGGACATCGTGGCGGTCGCCGGGATTCCGGAGATCATGATCGGCGACACCCTGGCCGATCCGGAACACGCGCACGCGCTGCCGCGCATCACCGTCGACGAGCCCGCGATCTCCGTCACGGTCGGCACCAACACGTCCCCGCTGGCGGGCAAGGTGTCCGGCCACAAGCTGACCGCGCGCATGGTCCGCAACCGGCTCGACCAGGAACTGGTGGGCAACGTGTCGATCCGGGTGGTCGACATCGGTCGGCCCGACGCCTGGGAGGTGCAGGGCCGCGGCGAGCTCGCCCTGGCCGTGCTGGTCGAACAGATGCGACGGGAGGGCTTCGAGCTCACCGTCGGCAAGCCGCAGGTGGTCACCAAGACCATCGACGGCAAGCTGCACGAGCCGTTCGAGGCGATGACCATCGACTGCCCGGAGGAGTTCGTCGGCGCCATCACCCAGTTGATGGCCGGCCGCAAGGGCCGCATGGAGGAGATGGCCAACCATGCCGCCGGCTGGGTGCGGATGGATTTCATCGTGCCCAGCCGCGGCCTGATCGGCTTCCGCACCGACTTCCTCACCCTGACCCGCGGCACCGGCATCGCCAACGCCGTGTTCGACGGTTACCGGCCGTGGGCGGGGGAGATCCGGGCCCGCCACACCGGTTCGCTGGTGTCCGACCGCAGCGGCACCATCACGCCGTTCGCCATGATCCAGCTCGCCGACCGCGGCCAGTTCTTCGTGCAGCCGGGCCAGGACACCTACGAAGGGATGGTCGTCGGCATCAACCCGCGCCCGGAGGACCTCGACATCAACGTCACCCGCGAGAAGAAGCTGACCAACATGCGGTCCTCGACCGCCGACGTGATCGAGACCCTCGCCAAGCCCCTGGAACTCGACCTGGAGGGCGCCATGGAGTTCTGCGCCGCCGACGAATGCGTCGAGGTGACCCCGGAGATCGTCCGGGTCCGCAAGGTGGAGCTGGACGCCACGGCCCGGGCCCGCAGCAAAGCGAGAGCCAAGGCCCGGGGCTAACTCCTTGTTGCCCATTGCCCGCAGGATCCACCGAGCCGCCGGGCAGGCGGTCGATACCCTGATGGTCGTGCTGCACCGGGCCCGCCACCTCGTTCTGGCGGCCGGCGTTTTGCTCACCGTGGCAGGACTGGCCCTGGCCGCGTGCACCGTCAGCCCGCCGCCGGCGCCGCAGAGCACCGATACCCCGCACAACACGCCGCCGCCGCAGCGGGTCATGCAGATCATCATGGGCATCGACTCGATCGGCGCCGGCTTCAACCCGCATCTGCTCTCGGATCTGTCGCCAGTCAACGCCGCGATCAGCGCCCTGGTGTTGCCTAGCGCGTTCCGGCCGGTGCCCGACCCGACCACGCCGACGGGCTCGCGGTGGGAGATGGACCCGACGCTGCTGGTGTCCGCCGAGGTGACCAACCAGAACCCGTTCACGGTGACCTACAAGATCCGGCCCGAGGCGCAGTGGACCGACAACGCACCGATCGGCGCCGACGACTTCTGGTACCTGTGGCACCAGATGGTCACCCAGCCCGGGGTGGTGGATCCGGCGGGCTACGACCTGATCACGGGCGTGCAGTCGCTGGAGGGCGGCAAGCAGGCCGTCGTCACCTTCGCTCAGCCGTATCCGGCGTGGAAGGAGCTGTTCAGCGACCTGCTGCCGGCGCACATCGTCAAGGATGTGCCGGGCGGGTTCGCGGCCGGTCTGGTCCGGTCGCTGACGGTCACCGGCGGGCAATTCCGGGTGGAGAACATCGACCCGCAGCGCGACGAGATCCTGATCGCGCGCAACGACCGATATTGGGGACCACCCGCCAAGCCGTCCCTCATCCTGTTCCGGCGGGCCGGGGCGCCGGCGGCGCTGGCGGACTCGGTACGCAACGGCGACACCCAGGTGGCCCAGGTGCACGGCGGCTCGGCGGCGTTCGCTCAGCTGTCGGCGATTCCCGAGGTGCGCACGGCCCGCATCATGACACCGCGGGTCATGCAGCTTACGCTGCGCGCCAACCAGCCCAAGCTGAGCGATGCCGGGGTGCGCAAGGGGATTCTGGGACTGCTCGACGTCGACCTGCTCGCGGCCGTCGGCGCCGGCAGCGACAACACCATCTCGCTGGACCAGGCCCAGATCCGGTCCCCGAGCGATCCCGGCTACGAACCGACCGCGCCGCCGGCCATGAGCAAACAGGCCGCGCTGGCGTTGTTCTCGGCGGCCGGCTACCAGATCGAAAGCAGCGCGTCGGCGTCGCCGACACCCGAGCCCGGCACCCCCAACGGCGGGCCACCGGAGGTGACCCGCGGTCGCATCAGCAAGGACGGCAAGCAGTTGACGCTGATCATCGGGGTGGCGTCGAACGACCCCACCTCGGTCGCGGTCGCCAACACCGCCGCCGACCAGCTGCGTAACGTCGGCATCGCGGCGTCGGTGTCCGCGCTGGACCCCGTCACGCTGTACCGCGACGCGCTGACCAACAACCAGGTCGACGCGATCGTCGGCTGGCATCGGGCCGGCGGCAACCTGGCGACGCTGCTGGCGTCGCGGTTCGGCTGTCCCGCCCTGCAGGCCACCACCGTCCCAACCACCAGCACGCAGACCACCACCACCGCCGCCGGCTCGACGGCGCCGTCCCCGTCGGCCGCCACGTCGCTGCCGCCCACGGCCACGCCCACGGCTGCGCCGCCCAGTCGGCCGCCCGACCCCGGCGCGCTGGTGCAGGCGCCGTCGAACCTGACCGGGATCTGCGATCGCAGCATTCAGTCCAACATCGACGCCGCGCTCAACGGCACAAAAAGCATCAACGAGGTGATCACCGCGGTGGAGCCGCGGTTGTGGAACATGGCGACCGTGCTGCCGATCCTGCAGGACACCACGATCGTCGGCGCGGGGCCCAGCGTGCAGAACGTCAGCCTGTCCGGTGCGGTGCCGGTCGGCATCGTCGGCGACGCCGGGCAGTGGGTGAAGACCGGGCCTTAGCTCGCGTCGTCCGGTGTCGCCGGCTGGGGCTGGCGGGGCGGAATGATGGTGTCGACGATCATCGCCAGCTCGCGGCGGTTCGGCGGTTCACCGGTGAGCAGGAAGTGCTGGTTGATCAGCGCGGGCCCGATGCGCGGGGTCAGCGGGGTCAGCGCGGCCGGATCGACGTCGCCGGCCTCGACGGCGGCTTGCAGGATCGAATCGATCAGCTTCAGCCGCGGCCCGACCACCGCGTCGGCGAAGATTGCGCGCATCTCGGGTTCGTGCAGCAGCTGGTGGATGATGTCCAGCCCGGGGAACGCCGTCTTGCCGGCCAGCACGTCGCGGTGCGCGGTGAACACCGTGAGCAAAGCCTCGCGCGGAGACCGGCTGGACCGCGGCTCGGGTACCGACGGCAGCGCGAAAACCAGCGCGGCGTGCACCAGATCGTGTTTGCTGCACCAGCGTCGGTACAGCGCCGCCTTACCGGTCTGGGCGCGCGCCGCGATGCCTTCCATCGTCAGCCCGCCGTAGCCAACCTCGGTCAGCTCGGCCAGGGTGGCCTCGTAGAGCGCGCGTTCGAGGACCTCGCCTCGCCGGCGGCTCCGCACCGCGCTCGACACTGTCTGGGTGGCTTGCGACATTCCTCGATAGTAGCCGTCGCCGTTCCTACTTGGTGCGGCAATCGTCGCACCCGGTGACCGAAGGGACGCCGCTTCGGCGCCGGATAGAGTGCGTCCATGCCCGAGACTCCGCGGCTGTTGTTCGTGCATGCGCACCCCGACGACGAAAGCCTGAGCAACGGCGCCACGATCGCCTACTACGCCGCCCGCGGGGCGCAGGTCAGCGTGGTCACCTGCACGCTCGGCGAAGAGGGGGAGGTGATCGGCGACCGCTGGGCCGGGCTTGCGGTCGACCACGCCGACCAGCTGGGCGGCTACCGGGTCGGCGAACTGACCGCGGCCCTGCGGGCGTTGGGCGTCGAGGGCCCCCATTATCTGGGCGGGGCGGGGCGCTTTCGAGACTCGGGCATGGCCGGCACCGAGCCGCGGCAGCGGTCCGGTGGTCGTCGGCGGTTCATCGACGCCGACGAGCACGAGGCGGTCGGCGCGCTGGTCGCGATCATCCGGGAGCAACGCCCGCACGTCGTCGTCACCTACGACCCCAACGGCGGATACGGCCACCCCGACCACATCCACGCCCACACCATCACCACGGCAGCGGTCGCCGCCGCGGCCGAATCCATCGACTACCCCGGGCGGCCGTGGGCCGTGCCGAAGTTCTACTGGACGGTGCTGGCCACCGATGCTTTCACGGTCGGCTGGCGGGCTCTGGAGCCCGCCGATCTGCTGCCCCAATGGACGATCCCGCCGCCGGAGGAATTCGACTTCGGCTATCCCGACGAGAAGATCGATGCCGTCGTAGCAGGGACACCGGAGGCGTTGGCCGCCAAGGTGGCAGCGCTGACCGCGCACGCCACGCAGGTCGTGGTCGGGCCGACGAGACGGGCCCTCGCCTTGTCCAACGACCTGGCGTTGCCGATTCTGGGCGACGAACACTATGTGCTGGTGGCCGGTTCCGCGGGGGCCCGCGACGGCCGCGGCTGGGAAACGGACCTGCTCGCGGGACTGGATTTCGACGGGTGGGGTGCGGAGTAGGCTGCCAAACAGGCAGCCACGGAAGGATTTCTTATGGACCCCGACCTGGACCCGAACCTGCAGCACTGGCAGGACCGGCTGGACAGCCTGCAGTGGGTTATCGGTTCCATTCTGTCCAACGTCGACAGCGTCCCGACCTGACCGAAACCAAGCCGCGTACCGCACCCGTCGAGGACGTCGGCACGACAGACCCAGCCATTCGTGTCGTGGTGTTGGCTCTCTTGGCGGTCGACGGGGTGTTGTCAGCACTCGCCGGGGCCCTCCTGCTGCCTTCCTATATCGGCACCGTTCCCTTCCCGATCAGCGGCCTGATCAGTGGCCTGGTCAACGCCGCCTTGGTCTGGGCCGCCGGGCGGTGGACCAGCACGGCGCGGGGGGCCGCCTTGCCGCTGTGGACGTGGTTGCTGACCGTGGCGGTGCTGAGCATGGGTGGCCCCGCCGACGACATCATCCTGGGTGGCCGGGGCCTGATGGCTTACGGCGCACTGCTGCTCATCGCGCTCGGCGTGACGCCGCCGGTGCTGGTCTTGCTGCAGCGCGGCGTTCGCTGAGTCCATGCACAGGTGCAAAGGCACGTCCCATCGGGGGTGAAAGCGACGACCGGCGCTACTGTTTGCGTACAGCATCGCTATGGTTGCCGAAACGCAGATGTTGGGACATCCGGATGAAATTCGATCGCGGGGAAGTTACACCAAGGTGCCAGTGACACCGAGGCCTCCAGGCGAGGAGCCCACTGTTCTGCCGAATCCCGTCTTTCCGAAGGCCGGCGACTCTGTGCCCAAGGTCAACGCTTCTGCATTGCGGCGCGTGCTGCGCCGGGCCCGCGACGGCGTCGCCCTCAACATCGACGAGGCGGCCGTGGCGATGACCGCACGCGGCGACGACCTCGCCGACTTGTGCGCGAGCGCGGCCCGGGTGCGCGACGCCGGCCTGGAATCGGCAGGCCGGCGCGGGCCGAACGGCCGGTTGCCGATCGCCTACTCACGCAAGGTGTTCATCCCGGTGACCCACCTGTGCCGGGACAACTGCCATTACTGCACCTTCGTCACCGTCCCGGGCAAGTTGCGCGCCCAGGGGGCGGGCATGTACCTCGAGCCCGACGAGATCCTCGACATCGCCCGTCGGGGCGGCGAACTGGGTTGCAAGGAAGCGTTGTTCACGCTCGGCGACAGGCCGGAGGACCGCTGGCCGGAGGCGCGCGAATGGCTCAGCCAGCGCGGCTATGACTCGACCCTGTCCTACGTGCGCGCGATGTCGATCCGGGTGCTGGAGGAGACCGGCTTGTTGCCGCACCTGAATCCGGGTGTGATGAGCTGGTCGGAGATGTCGCTGCTCAAGCCGGTGGCGCCGTCGATGGGCATGATGCTCGAAACGACGTCGCGACGGCTCTTCGAGACGAAAGGGCTTGCCCACTACGGCAGTCCGGACAAAGACCCGGCTGTGCGGCTGCGCGCGCTCACCGACGCCGGCCGGTTGTCGATTCCGTTTACCACCGGTCTGTTGGTCGGTATCGGCGAGACGCTGGCCGAACGTGCCGACACCCTGCACGCGATCCGCAAGTCGCACAAGGAATTTGGGCACGTCCAAGAAGTCATCGTGCAGAACTTTCGGGCCAAGCAGCACACCGCGATGGCCGCCGTTCCCGACGCCGGCATCGAGGACTATCTGGCGACCATCGCCGTTGCCCGGCTGGTGCTCGGTCCGGGCATGCGTATTCAGGCGCCGCCGAACCTGGTTTCGCGGGAGGAATGCCTGGCGCTGGTGGCCGCGGGAGTCGATGACTGGGGCGGGGTTTCACCGTTGACGCCCGATCACGTCAACCCGGAACGGCCGTGGCCGGCTTTGGATGAGTTGGACGCCGTCACCGCCGAAGCCGGTTTCGATCTGGTGCAGCGGTTGACTGCCCATCCCAAATACATTCAGGCCGGCGCCGCGTGGATCGATCCGCGGGTGCGCGGTCATGTTGTGGCACTGGCCGATCCGGTGACGGGCCTGGCGCGCGACGTCAACCCCACCGGCCTGCCCTGGCAGGAGCCGGACGACGCGGAGTCGTCGGGTCGGGTGGACCTGAACGCCGCGATCGACACCGAGGGCCGCAACTCCGAGGCGCGCAGCGATCTCGACAGTGCATTCGGCAACTGGGAGTCCATTCGCGCCCGGGTGCACGAGCTGGCCGCCAGGGACAGCGCCGCGCCGGAACGCATCGACACTGACGTGCTGGCCGCGCTGCGCTCGGCCGAACGCGACCCGGCCGGCTGCAGCGACGACGAATACCTGGCGCTGGCCACTGCCGACGGACCCGCACTGGAAGCCGTTGCCGCGCTGGCAGATTCGCTGCGCCGGGACGCGGTCGGTGACGATGTGACGTTCGTGGTGAACCGCAACATCAACTTCACCAACATCTGCTACACGGGATGCCGGTTCTGCGCGTTCGCGCAGCGCAAGGGCGACGCCGACGCGTACTCGTTGTCCGCCCGGGAGGTCGCCGACCGGGCCTGGGAGGCGCACGTGCAGGGCGCGACCGAGGTGTGCATGCAAGGCGGGATCGACCCCGAGTTGCCGGTCACCGGATACGCGGACTTGGTGCGCGCCGTCAAAACCCGCGTGCCCGCGATGCACGTGCATGCGTTCTCGCCGATGGAGATCGCCAACGGGGTGACCAAGAGCGGCCTTTCGGTTCGCGAATGGCTGATCAGCCTGCGCGAGGCCGGTCTGGGGACCATCCCGGGCACCGCGGCCGAAATCCTCGACGACGAAGTCCGCTGGGTGCTGACCAAGGGCAAACTACCCACCTCGATGTGGATCGAGATCGTCACCACCGCGCACGAGGTGGGCCTGCGGTCGTCGTCGACAATGATGTACGGACACGTCGACAGTCCGCGGCATTGGGTGGGCCACCTGAACGTGCTGCGCGAAATTCAAGATCGCACAGGCGGATTCACCGAGTTCGTGCCGCTACCCTTCGTGCATCAGAGCTCGCCGCTGTATCTCGCCGGCGCCGCCCGGCCCGGGCCCACCCACCGCGACAACCGGGCCGTGCACGCACTGGCCCGAATCATGTTGCACGGCCGCATTTCTCAGATCCAGACCAGCTGGGTCAAACTCGGTGTCGAACGCACCCAGGTGATGCTCAACGGCGGCGCCAACGACCTGGGTGGGACGTTGATGGAGGAGACCATCTCACGAATGGCCGGCTCCGAACACGGCTCGGCGAAAACGGTAGCCGAACTGGTTGCCATCGCCGAGGCCATCGGCCGCCCCGCGCGGCAGCGGACCACCGATTACAGTCCGCTCGCCGCGTAACCGTCCGCGCCCCGGGGCGCTGAGCACGCCGACGGGCATCCCGCGGGACCGGCGACCGCGACCACCCGGGCCGCCGCGGCGGCCCGGAAAATACGGCTAATGGTCAGCGGCTATTGAGGCTCAGTAGTTGTTACAGACGACCGCGACTTGCTGGATCGTGTTGAAGTACTTGGCCGCCGCCGGCATGCCCTGGATCTGGGCGGCCATCTGCTGGCGCTTGGGCGGTGGTGCCGCCAGGAACTGGCGAATGTAGTTCTGCGCGAACGGTGACTCGTTCAACTGCTGGGCAGTCGCCGGGTCATTCGCGTTCAGCGCCGCGATCACCTGGCCGTAGTTGCAGGTCGTGTTGATGATCGGATCCAGGGGGTCTGCCGAGGCGACCCCCGCGGCGGCGCTCAGCGCCACTGCCGCGCCGCCGACCGCGGCTGCCAGTTTGCTCAACGACAGCGTCATCATGCTTGGACACCTTCCCCGGAAAGTTATTGCAACGCCAACGACGGCTACGTGATCTGCACTACCGGCTGCCGTCTGGGACGAGATTACCAGCCGCCGCGGACGTTCTTCGCTTTCATCGTCATTCGGAAACCCGGCGGAAATCGTGACCGCCGACGACTTGCCGCAGCGGTGATGTTCGTCACAGCGGCAAACGCGGCGGCGCAACTGCCGCGCGGCGATCGAGTGACGGCTTCGGATAGCGGGTACGACGACGAGCATGGCTGCGAGACTGCCCGTACCGAAAGTCCGCCGAATCGTGGCGTGCCCGGTGGTTGACGTGTATGTGCAACGTCTAGTATCAGTAACCGAAAGCTTTGCTTATGGCCGCCCGAGGCGCCGCGGCGAGGCAACCAGCAGCCCACCTGAGCAGTACATCGACAAAACGTTGAGGAGACGTCCGTGACGTACACGATCGCCGAACCCTGCGTCGACATCAAGGACAAGGCGTGCATCGAAGAATGCCCGGTCGACTGCATTTATGAGGGCGCACGGATGCTGTACATCCACCCCGACGAATGCGTGGACTGCGGCGCCTGCGAGCCAGTGTGTCCGGTCGAGGCTATCTATTACGAAGACGATGTGCCCGACCAGTGGAGCCAGTACACCCAGATCAACGCCGACTTCTTCGCCGAGCTGGGCTCGCCGGGAGGTGCGGCCAAGGTCGGGATGACCGAGAATGACCCGCAAGCGGTCAAGGATCTGCCGCCGCAGGGCGAAGGAGACTAGAGGGGGACCAGTGCAGCAGGAGCCCACGGGGGGCCGGACTGCCGTGTCGGGTGTCCTGCCGGAATTTCCCTGGGACACCTTGGCCGACGCCAAAGCCGCGGCCGCAAGACATCCTGATGGCGTCGTCGATCTGTCCATCGGCACCCCGGTGGATCCTGTCGCGCCCATCATCCAGGACGCGCTGGCCGCCGCCGCCCACGCCCCCGGCTATCCCGCCACCGCCGGCACGCCCGAGCTGCGTGAATCGGCGGTCGCGGCGCTGCGTCGCCGCTTCGGCATCACCGGGGTTCTCGAGTCCGCCGTACTGCCGGTGATCGGCTCCAAGGAACTGATCGCTTGGCTCCCGACGCTGCTGGGCCTCGGGCCCGCCGACGTGGTCGTCGTGCCGGAGCTGGCGTATCCGACCTACGACGTCGGTGCCCTGCTGGCCCGGGCGCAGGTGCTGCGCGCCGACTCGCTCACCCAGCTGGGGCCCCAGTCCCCGGCGCTGGTCTACCTGAACTCGCCGAGCAACCCGACCGGACGGGTGCTGGGCGTCGATCATCTGCGCAAGGTCGTCGGATGGGCGCGCGAACGTCGCGTGGTGGTGGCGTCCGACGAGTGCTACCTCGGGCTGGGGTGGGAGGCCGAGCCGTTGTCGGTGTTGCATCCCGACGTCTGCGATGGTGACCACACCGGATTGCTCGCCATTCATTCGTTGTCGAAAAGCTCGTCGCTGGCGGGATATCGGGCCGCCTTTGTGTGCGGCGATCCCGCCCTGGTCGCCGAGCTGCTGGCCGTGCGCAAACACGCCGGCATGATCGTGCCGACGCCGGTGCAGGCCGCCATGGTCGCGGCGCTAGACGACGACGACCACGAAAAGGTGCAGCGCGAATGCTATGCGCGACGGCGGGCGGTGCTGGCACCGGCGCTGCGCGCGGCGGGCTTGTCCATCGACCATTCCGAGGCGGGACTGTACCTGTGGGCCACCCGCGGCGAGCCGTCCCGCGACACCGTCGGGTGGCTGGCGGACCGGGGCATCTTGGTGGCACCGGGCGAGTTCTACGGCCCGCGCGGCGCCCAGCACGTACGGGTGGCGTTGACCGCTACCGACGAACGCATCGATGCCGCGGCGCAGCGGCTCACCGCCTCGCCGGCATCCTGACCGAGAAATCGACATCGATCCGCCGCCGCCCCGCGCACGCGGCAGAATGCATCGAAGCATCACAAACCGCTCGGGGCAAGGAACGATGTCGTGACAACTTCGGCCAGCAAGCTGCGCCTTCCACTGTCCATCGAGGACGTCGTCAAGCGCATCTTCCTGGGCAAGCCGCTGATCACCGAGAACTTGCGGGCCGAGAGGCTGTCGAATCCCGTTGCGCTGGGCGCCCTTTCACCCGACGCGATTTCGTCGACCGCCTACGGCCCCGAGCAGATCCTGATCGAACTGCTGCCCGCGGCGGGCCTGGCGGCCTTTGCGCTGCTGCTGCCGATCACCGGCGTGATCCTGCTGATCCTGGTGCTGGTCGCCGCCTCGTACCGGCAGGTCGTGATGACCTACACCCGGGCCGGCGGGTCCTACATCGTGGCCCGGGAGAATTTCGGGCCGCGCATCGCCCAGGTCGCCGCCGCGGCGCTGTTGATCGACTACGTGGTCACGGTCGCCGTGCAGTCGGCGGCCGGCACGGTGGCCGTGGTGTCAGCGATCCCGTCGCTGGGGCCGCACAGTCTGCAGATCACGGTCGGCGTGGTGCTGGTCATCTGCTTTCTGAATCTGCGCGGCCTCAAGGAAGCGGGCCTGCCGTTCGCGTTGGCCACCTATTTCTTCATCGTCATGGTCGGTCTGACGATCATCGTCGGCGTCGTGCGCGCCCTCTCCGGTGAGCTGCCCGTCTACGACCCGGCGCACATGCCCGGCACGGTGCCGGTGCACAAGGCCGACGGTCTGGTGATGGGCGCGACGGTCTTGACGCTGCTGCGCTCGTTCGCCAACGGGGGGTCGTCGCTGACCGGGGTCGAGGCGATCTCCAACACCGTCGACGTATTCCGGAAACCGCAGGGCCGCAACGCTCGACGCGTCCTGACCGCAATGGCGACCGTCCTCGGACTGTTGCTGGCCGGGGTTGCCTACCTGGCGTATGAGACCCATGCGATGCCGTACAAGAGCGAATATCCCTCGGTGCTGTCGCAGATAGCGCGAGCGGTGTTCGGCGGCGGGGCCGTCGGCAACATCTTCTACATCCTGGTGCAGACGGCGACGGCGGCGATCCTGTTCACCGGCGCGAACACCAGTTTCAACGGATTCCCGGCGCTGGCGAGCTTCGTCGCCGAAGACCGGTTTCTGCCCAGGCAGTTGATGAAACGCGGTCACCGCCTGGTGTTTTCGAACGGGATCATCACGCTCACCGCGTTGTCGGTGATCCTGCTGCTGGCCACCGGAGGCTCGGTCAACGCGCTGGTTCCGTTCTACGCGATCGGGGTGTTCACCGGCTTCTCCATGGCCGGTTACGGCATGACCAAACACCATGTGACGCATCGCGAGGCCGGCTGGCGGGGCCGACTGGTGATCAACCTGTCGGCGGGAATCCTGTCCACCATCGTGGTCGGCATCTTCGCGGTCGCCAAGTTCACCGAGGGTGCGTGGCTGGTCGTGGTGGTCTTCCCGATTCTGGTCTTCCTGCTGATCCGGCTGAACCGCGAATATCGGGCCGAGGCAGCGATTCTGGAGATGTTCCGCACCGACCGCCCCGATTTGGTGAAGTATGCGCGGCACAAGGTTTTTGTGTTCGTCAACTCGGTCGATCTCGCCGTCATCGAAGCGCTGCGCTACGGCAAGGGATTGCGGGCCGACGAGATGATCGCGGTGCATTTCATGGTCGACGCGGCGCTGGCCGCGCAGATCCGCAAGCGGTGGGATCACTTCGAACTCGACACCCGGCTGCGCGTGGTGGACTGTCCGGACCGGCGCATCATCCGGGCCGCGCAGCTGTTCATCGCCAAAGCGCGTGACGAGCATCGCGACGCCAATGTGACCGCGCTGCTGCCCCGGCGCACCTATAACCCGTTGGTGGGCCGGCTGCTGCACGACCGCACCGCGGACAAGATCGCCCGGGCGGTCAGCATGATTCCCGATGCGGCGGCCACGATCGTCCCCTACGACGTTCAAACCCGTATCGAAGAGGCCTACCCGGAGCGGTTCGAACAGCGCATCATTCGCGAGCTCGAGCGGTTCGGCGAATGGGTGACCCGCGGCGAGGACCGGGACGTCCACGCCTACGAGCATCCCGACCCGTCGCGGTCGGTGCTCACCGTGGCGGGCCTGCTGCCGGGACGGCGCGCCACATTCGAAGGACGCGTCAACGAAGTGGAGGACACCACCCAGGGCCGGCGCACCCTGCGCACCGTCCTCGTCGGCGACCACAGCGGCGAGATCAACCTGATCTTCCGGGCCGGCCACGGCGGGGCCGACATCCAGCCCGGTCAGCTGTTGCGCATCACCGGCAAACCCAAGCAGGGCGGCAACCGGCCGATGACGATGGTCGACCCGATGTACCACATCGTCGAAGACCCGGCCCGGGCCGGCAGACCCGGCCCGGCAGAGGGCAGCAAAAGGTGACCGTTAACGTGGAGACCGGTTGTACCGGCATGCCATGGGGAGGACAGCAGTGAAGCGACTGGGAGCCGTGCTGGCGTCCATGGTGGGTCTGGCCTTCACCGCAAACGGGTATCGGCCGTTGGGCAAAGGCGGATACGGCACGGCTTTTTCGTTCGCCTACGGTGTGGTCGCCTCGGAGTTACCGATGCAGTCGCTCGCCGTCCAATTCTCCACGCTGGCCGCGCTGTCGCGCCGGTTGCCCGCGCGGACCCTGAAATTCACCTGGCTGCTGTCGGCGCTGTCCTGGCTGGGCCTGCTGGGTCTGCGGCATTTCGGGCGCCGGGCCAACGAGCCGCTGACGGCGGCGCTGGACGCCGGCTTGGGCGCCGAGCGGCGGCGCGAATCGGGTGATTTGTGGAAGCGCCCGGCGCCCGGCGGGGCGACGGCGAAAAAGCCCGGCGTGGCGCGCATGTTGCGCGTCTACCGCGACTACGCCCACGACGGCGACATCAGTTACGGGGAGTGCGGTTCGCGCAACCATCTCGACATCTGGCGCCGGCCCGACCTCGACCGCAACGGCCGGGCGCCGGTGCTGCTCCAGGTCCCCGGCGGCGCCTGGATGGTGGGAAACAAACGCGGACAAGCACATCCGCTAATGAGCCACCTGGCCGAACTGGGCTGGATCTGTGTCGCGATCAACTACCGGCTCAGCCCCCGTTCCACCTGGCCGGACCAGATCGTCGACGTCAAACGTGCGATCGCGTGGACGAAGGAGCACATCGCCGAGTACGGCGGTGACCCGGATTGGCTTGCGATCACCGGAGGTTCGGCCGGCGGGCACCTGACCGCGCTGGCCGCGCTGACCCCCAACGATCCGCGGTTCCAGCCGGGCTTCGAAGACGCCGATACCCGGGTGGACGTCGCGGTGCCGTTCTACGGCGTGTACGACTTCAACGCCACCGGCTCCGCGGTACACCCGTTGATGGCGGCCATGGTCGCCAAGAACGTGTTCAAGGTCAGCCGCACCGACATCGCCGAACCGTTTCGTGCGGCGTCGCCGATCACCTACGTCCGCCCGGACGCCCCGCCGTTTTTCCTGCTGCACGGAACCAACGACACGCTGGTTCCGGTCGCGCAGGCCCGTAGTTTCGTCGCGCGGCTGCGCGAGGTCAGCCAACAGCCGGTCGTGTATGCCGAATTGCCCTGGGCGCAGCATGCATTCGACATCTTCGGGTCCGCCCGCGCGGCGCATGCCGCGGTCGCGGTCGAACAGTTCCTGGCCGAAATGTATGTGCGCCGCGGGCCGCTGCAACAGACGGCGACGACGGCCGCGGCGACCGGGACCGGCCGATGACGCGGCAACGCGTCACAGGCCGCGCGTTCCGATAACGACCAGCAGACACCCGGCCGCGGCCAGCGCTGCGGCCACCTCGACGCGCCGGCGCGACCGGATCCAGACCTGCAGTGTGACCATGCCGGCGCGGGTTCTGCGGGGCGCCAGCAGATAGGCCAGTAGCGGGAGTTCCACCAGCGCGAACGCCACCACATGGAACATCAGTAACGCGCCGAGCCGCGTCATGGCCGCAGTCCCCGACGCGACGATCGCGGCCAGCGCGGCCAGGTAATCGACGGACGGCAGCGCGATCCCGAGACCGGCCGCGCCCGCCACCCACAGCGACCGCCCGTGCAGCAGCCGCCGGGAAAAGCGGCCCAAACCGTGGTGCTCGCGCGGGTCGGGGCAATCCGCCGCCCGGCGCGCCTCGGCCCCGCCGCCGAGTCGGGACCGCCACCAGACCTGCGCGCTCAGCAGGATCGCGACCAGTAGCGCCATCGCACCGATGAGGATCTGCAGCCTGGGCACGGTGAGCTGCGACGAATCGAGCAGCCGACGCTGCAGGCCGAACACCACGGCCAGTCCCACGGTCATACCCATCGCGAATCCGCCGCACAGGAATGCCGACAGCTGCAGCACCGGCCTGGGACGGTGGAGCATCAACACCGTCATGCCGATCCGGAACGGCTCGACGCTCATGGCAACGGCCATGAGCAGCAGGGTGATCCACATACCGGGCGTCCACGTTACCGGCCGGCCTGCCGGCGGCCGCCCCCGCCCTAGGTGGCTAGGAGGTTACGCCCCAATGGAATACGCGCGATGTCAGCAACACGATGCCCAGGGAGACCGTCGCGACCACGGCCAGGCCGATGACGGCAACGACGAGCGGACGCCATCCGGTGCGCGCGATTTGGCGGAAGTCGGTGTTGAGGCCGACGCCAGCGAAGGTGAGCAGGAACGCCCATTTGGACACGTTCGCCAGATTGGCGGTTTGGCCCTTGGTCAGCCAGCCCGCCGTCGCGATGGCCGACACCGCAAGAAAGCCCAGCACGAACTTGGGAAACTTTTGCCAGATGAAGGCGGCCTTGGCGGTTGCGCCGGCGGCGATCTCGTCAGCCTGCCCGCGCGCGGCCCAGTACAGCGCGAAGCCGAGCACGACGAACCCGATCAGCGCGTTGCGGGTCGACTTCACCAGGACCGCAATCTTGCCGGCCTGATCGGAATACAGGTAACCGGTGGCGGTCGTCTCGGCGGTGTTGTCCACCGACAGGCCCGCCCACAGACCGAATTCGTGATCGGTGAGCCCGATGACGTGTCCCAACGGCGGCAACACGAACAACGACACGGCGCCCAGCGCCAGGATGGCCGCGATCGCGTAACTGACGTCGGAGTTGCGCGCCCGGATCGCGCCCTTGGCGGCCACGATCGCCGACACCCCGCAGATCGAGGTGCCGATGGCCAGCAGCGAACCCAGTTTCCCGGACAGCCCAAATGCCCGCGCCACGACGATGATCACGGTCCCCGCGATGGTCATATCCACCAGGATCTGAACCAGGCTGATGGCGCCGAGTTTGGCGATGTCGCCCAGCACGAACCGCGCGCCCAGGACCACGATGCCGACCTTGAGCCAGAACTCGTAGGTCTGCACACCCGGACGGAAAATTCGGTGCAGTCCGACGGTGTTGGTGATGAGCAGCCCAATCACGATGGCCCACAACACGTATTCGATGTCGGGCAGCCGCCAGTGTTCATGCTTGGCCAGCGCGTTCCACCAGATCTGGGCGTATTTGCCGAGCAGCCCGACGGCGATCAGCAGCACGATGCCGGGCAGGTAATCCAGCGGCCGCCGGCTGGAGAATGCCGGTTCGTCCAGCGACTCGTCGGGTTCGGCTTCGGTGGTGCTCACGCCGTCACCACGGAATCTTCGGCAGCGCGTCGGCCACCGCCAGCGCCGTGATCGCCCCGGCAACCAACGTCGCCCACCAGTCCACCGATACCGAGCCGACTCGCTCGCGCCAATCACTCACGCACGCATGGTTGCCCGCACGGGGCCGGCCGCCAAGTGATTGGATCGTGATGAGTCTAGCTGGGCCGCGGGCTGCGTTGATTGAGCAGCTCGATGACCTGCGCGACGAGGTCGTCGATGTCGGCCTCGGTGGTGTCGATCACCAGGTCGGCGTTGTCGGGAGGCTCGTAGGGCGCGTCGACGCCGGTGAGTCCCTTGAGCTCGCCGCTGCGGGCCCGGGCGTAGAGGCCCTTCGGGTCGCGCCGTTCGCACTCTGCCAACGACGTCGCCACATGCACCTCGATGAAGGGCAGCTTGGCGGCGTCGTTGAGTTCGCGGGCGATCTCGCGGTCCGACTTCAGCGGCGAGACCAGCGACGCCAACGCGACCACGCCGGCATCGGCC
Source organism: Mycobacterium sherrisii (assembly GCF_002102355.1). Classification (GTDB taxonomy): domain Bacteria; phylum Actinomycetota; class Actinomycetes; order Mycobacteriales; family Mycobacteriaceae; genus Mycobacterium; species Mycobacterium sherrisii. The sequence continues at coordinate 76,006 of NZ_LQPT01000051.1, forward strand.
AGCAGACGAGTCAAATGGCCGACGCGCCTGATGTTTTCGGTGCGGTCACCGGGGGAGAAGCCCAAATCGTCGGACAGGCCGTGGCGCAAGTTGTCGCCGTCGAGCAGGTAGGCCACCCGGCCGGACTCGACGAGTGCGCGCTCGACGGCGACCGCGACCGTCGACTTGCCCGATGCGGGCAGACCGGTGAACCAGATCGTGGCGCCCGGCTGCCCGGTGGCCTGCCAGCGGTGCGCCCGGTCCAGTGCCGACGGATGCCAGCGAATGTCGGTGCGGGCGTGGCTGCCCGGCTTGACCTCGCGGGCCTCGATGATGGTTCCGGCGCCGACGGTGTCGTTGGTCGTCTCGTCGATCAAAATGAAGGCGCCGCTGTCGCGATTGTCGGTGTAGCTGTCGGCGATGACGACGCTGCTGGTGCGCAGGGTGAGGGTGCCGATGTCGTTGAGCGCCAGTTCAACCGGCTGATCCAATTCTTCGAGCGTTTCGGGGTCCAGCCGGGTGTGCAGCTCCTGCACGGTGGCCCGCACGGTATTGGTGGTTTGTTTGAGCGCCAGTCGATCGCCGGCCCGCAGTGGGGCGTCGACGAACCAGCACGCCGTCGCGTCGAGTTCGCGGGCCAGCACCGGCAGGACGGCGTCGTCGGTTCCGCTGACCAGCACGTCGCCCCGGCCGACGTCGATGTCGTCGGCCAGTTCGATCGAAACCGACAGTGGCGCAACAGCGGTGGTGCGTTCGTCGTCGAGGGTGTCCAGCGCCGTCACCGTCGAGCGGGTGCCCGAGGGCAGCGAGATCACCGGATCCCCGACGGACAGCGTGCCCGCGGCCAGCCGCCCGGTGTAGCGGCGGCGTGCGTCGGCGGTGGGCCGAGACACCCATTGCACCGGCAGTCGCAGCCGCGCCGGCTCGGCCTGCGGGGCGGCCAGCTCGACACCTTCGAGGTAGTCCAGCAGCGTGGGTCCGTCGTACCACGGCGTGCGCTCGGAGCGATGCACGACGTTGTCGCCCAGCTTGGCCGCCAGCGGAATCACCGTGATGTCGACCTCGCCCAGCCGGGCCGCCAACGTCTGCAGCTGCTGTTGCACCTCGGCGAATTTCGTCTCGTCGAAGTCGATCAGATCGATCTTGTTGACCGCCGCGACAAAGTGCTTGATACCCAACAGCTTTGCGATGCGGGCGTGGCGGCGGGTCTGCCGCAACACCCCGGCGCGGGCGTCCACCAGCAGGATGGCCACGTGCGCGTTGGAGGCGCCGGTGAACATGTTGCGGGTGTAGCGCTCGTGGCCGGGGGTGTCGGCCAGGATGTAGCTTCGGGTTTGCGTGGAGAAGAACCGGTACGCGACGTCGATGGTGATGCCCTGCTCACGTTCGGCGCGCAGCCCGTCGGACAACGCGGCCAGGTCGGCGACGCCCTCTTCGTCGGTGACCGCCTCCAGGTGGTCCAACGGCAGGCTGTCGGTGTCGTGCAGCAACCTCCCGATCAGGGTGCTCTTCCCGTCGTCGACGGAGCCGGCGGTGGCGATGCGCAACAGCTGGCGGGTCAAACCCTTGGGCGGCAACGTGTTTTGGTCGGCCTGCTCGGTGCTGGTCATCAGAAGTACCCCTCTCGCTTGCGGTCCTCCATCGCCGCTGCCGAGGTCCGGTCGTCCGCTCGGGTTTCGCCGCGCTCGGACACCGTGGCCGCCGAGATCTCGCGGATCACGCCCGCGATGTCGGTGGCGCGGGACCGCACCGCCCCGGTGATGGTGAGGTCGCCGACGGTGCGGTAGCGCACCCACTGCGTCGCCGACGTTTCACCGTCCTGCGGGCCGGCGTACTGCGAGACGGCCAGCAGGATGCCGTCGCGCTCGAACACCTCGCGCTCGTGTGCGTAGTAAATCGACGGTATTTCAAGGTCTTCCAGCTCGATGTAACGCCACACGTCCAGCTCGGTCCAGTTGCTCAGCGGGAACACCCGGACCTGTTCGCCCTTCTTGATGCGGCCGTTGTACAGCGACCAAGGCTCGGGGCGCTGTGCGCGGGGATCCCACTGGCCGAACTCGTCGCGGAAGCTCAGGATGCGTTCCTTGGCGCGGGCCCGTTCCTCGTCGCGGCGCGCACCGCCGAACGCGGCGTCGAAGCCGCCGGCCTCGAGCGCGTCGAGCAGGGTGCGGGTCTGGGCCCGGTTGCGTGAGGCATTGGGGCCGGGGTCGGGAACCCGGCCGTTGTCGATCGACTCCTGTACCGACGCGACGATCAACTTGTGCCCCGCACCGGTGACTCGGCGGTCGCGGAACTCGATGACCTCGTCGAAGTTGTGGCCGGTGTCCACGTGCATCACCGGGAACGGCAGGGGCAGCGGGCGAAATGCCTTCTCGGCCAAGCGAAGCAGCACGATCGAGTCCTTGCCCGCGGAAAACAGCAGGACGGGTCGTTCCAGCTCGGCAACGACCTCGCGGATGATGTGCACCGCTTCGGCTTCCAGCAGCCGCAATTCGTCGACGCGGCGCGCCTCAGTCGGGGTCATTGCCGCCGTTCCTCCTCATCGCTGCGCTCTGCATCGTCACCGGCGGGGTCATGTCGGTAATCCCTGTTTCTCGGCGTCCGCCCGGTACCGGTCCACCCATTCGTCGGAGCGCTTGTCGGCTTGACGCTCCAACATCGGCTGCGGTGCGAGCCGTGGATCGAGTCCCAGCGTCTCCAGGATGGTGCCGACCACCTCGGTCAGGTTGCGCCACAGCACCGGATACGGGACTTCCATCGGCTTGACGTCTTCCTCGGCGAACCAGGTCTGCCAGCCCTTCTCCTGCTCGCGCAGCATCGTGACCACGTGCGCAATGGCGCCGGCGTGGTAGGTGGCGCGCGCGTCGCGGGCCGGGTCGGGCCTGCCCCGCCAGACCCGGGTCTGCACCGCACGCCAGAACGACACCGCCTGCGAGACGACATCGGGCCGGTGGATGTGGACGAACAACGGCTCCTCGCCGACGACGTCGCGGATGGCGGCCAGCAGTCCCGCGCCCGAACGGTTCGGCAGTTCGCTGGCGCGATGCAACAGCAGCGGCGTCTGATTCCACATCAATTTGCCGCCCCAGACGCCGTTCGGCGTCCGGCCGACGGTGCGGATGTAGTCGCGCCAGATTTCGGCGGGCGCCAGGTCGGGCTTTCCCGCGTCCAGGGGGTCGAGCAGCCGCAGGATCGACTCGTCCTCGACCCCGGCGAACCACTCCCGGGGCTGCGGGGCCTGGCTGGTGCTGGGCAGGTATTGGAAGAACTCCTGCGGCTCGCCGGCGACGCCGGTTGCCCGCAGCGATTCGACGAGCAGCGTGCTGCCGCTGCGCTGGGACGCCAGCACCAGATACGACGAGGGATGGTGTGTCACTACCGCAGACTAACCGGCCGGAAATGTGCTGCAACACGAGCAATTACGTTCACGTTGATTCCAAAGGAGGTTTGCTGCGCTCAGCGACCCGGCGCCGCCGCGCGGACACCGATGCCAATCCTGCAAAACATAGGTCGCTCCTCATCCGGTATTTGCTCGCGCAGGTCGCCACCCTGCGTACCGCCGGGTGCCCCTTTGCCATTGCGGTCAAACCCCGGGATGCCGAGGGAACTGACGCCTAGACGTCGTCGGGCACCCGTAATCCCAGCGAGAACAGCAGCCGCACTTCGGGATCGGCCAGCGAAACGGACAGCAATTTCTCGATCCGGCGCACCCGGTAGCGAACCGTGTTGGGATGCACGTGCAACCATGCGGCAGCCAGGCCCGCGTCGCCGAAGCTGTCCAGGTATGCCCGCAGTGTCTCGGCCAGCACCGGATCCCGCGCCCGCAGCTCGCGTATCCGCGGATCGACCAACCGTTCGTCCGAGCCGATCAGGCCGACGATTTCGTCGAGCAGGACGGTGGTTCGCGCCTCGGCCAGCGAGGTCACCCGGCCGATCGAAACCGGATGGCGCGCAGCGCTGTCCAGCACACGATCGACCTCGGCGCGCGCGGCCGCGACACCCGTCAGGCCAGCGACCGGCGCGGCGATCACCGCCCGCAGCTCGACACCGAGCTCGGTGCGCAGCGCGCCGATCGTGCCGCGCACCCATGACGCGACCGATCGGGTCGTCGAGGTCTGCGGCAGCAACACATAGACGCGTGAGGCTTGCGCGGCCACCTGTGCATCCGGGCGAAAAGCGCTGGCGCTCAATGCCATCACATCGGCGAGTCGGGCATGCCCGGGCTCGGCACCGGTGGTGTCGAAGCCGATCAGCGTGGCGGTGCGGTCGGCGGGCAGACCCAGTTCGCGGGCGATCGCGACCACCTCGGCGGGATCGCCGTCGACCAACCCGAGGAGTTGTTGAATCCGCCGCGCATGTGTGGACGGCCGGGCCGCGAGCCGGGACATGATGCGGGCGGCCAGGACCGCTGCGCCGCGCAGGATCTCGTCGGCGTCGTCGGCCAACGGCTGCGATCCCTGCTGCACCCAGATGGTGCCGGCGAACTCCGGCGCTGGGCGCGCGCCGGCTGGCGGGCGGTGGACCCCGATCGCCAGGCGCGGGCGCAACCCGAGTTCCGGGCGCTCGTCGATGCGTACCACCTCGCCACCGGCCCGCAACGCGTCAAAGATGCCCCATTGGTTGATCCACTTCAGATGCTCCGGCGGTCCGGCCCGGCCCAGGATGGACAGCCGGCGCAGCTCGTCGGCCTCGTCGTTGGAGGCCGAGTAGGCAAGCACGTGCGACTGCGCGTTCTCGATGCTGACCATGCCGTGAATGCGGTCGGCCAGCGACTGCGCCAGGCCGAACAAGTCGGTGCCGGAATCCTCCGTCGGGTCGGAGCGGTCGCCGTGGTGGTCCAGGACGTGATTGACCAACTGGTAGAGCCGCTCCCACCGGGCCTGCGGCTCCACCGCCACCACCGCCGTCCCGACAGCGGCCGCCCGGGCCACCAACGCCTCGGCCGGCTTCTTGACGAAGATGGCCACCGGTACCCGGTCCCGCGCCTGCTTGTCGATCCACCGCAGCGCCTCGCCGTCGCCGACGCCCAGCAAGAAAAAGACGTCGGCCGAGCCCGCCGCCGCGGCCAGGCCGAGCCGAACGTCGTCGGAATCGATCAACGCCGCGGAGCGCACCGGCAGGTCCAGGCCGCGCGGGGCGCGACCGTCGGGGACCAGGCTGACCAGCGTCGCATCCAACGCCAGCAACAATTGGCCCAGCCCGACCCCAGGCACCCGCATGTTGTCCGATTCTACTAGTAAAGCGTCGACAGTTTGGCCGATAGGCCAACGGACGGGGTGGTCGGCGCGAGGATCCTGAACACCATGGACGCGATCAGCCAGCCCCCCATCCCGGCCAACGAGCCGGTCCACGACTACGCCCCCCACTCTCCGGAACGGTCCCGGCTGCGCACCGAGCTCGCCGCGCTGGCCGACCATCCGATCGACCTGCCGCACGTGATCGGCGGTCGACACCGCATGGGCGACGGCGCGCGCATCGACGTTGTCCAGCCGCACCGGCATGCCGCGACGCTGGGCACCCTGACCAACGCCGGGCACGCCGACGCGGCCGCGGCGGTCGAGGCGGCGATGGCCGCCAAACACGACTGGGCGGCGCTGCCGTTCGACGAGCGCGCCGCGGTGTTCCTGCGCGCCGCCGACCTGTTGGCCGGCCCGTGGCGGGAGCGGATCGCGGCCGCGACGATGCTGGGCCAGTCCAAATCCGTCTACCAGGCCGAGATCGACTCGCCCTGCGAGCAGGTCGACTTCTGGCGCTTCAACGTGGCATTCGCCCGCCAGATCTTGGCCCAGCAGCCGATCAGCGCCCCGGGGGAGTGGAACCGCAGCGAGTACCGCCCGCTGGACGGCTTCGTGTACGCGGTCACGCCGTTCAACTTCACCTCGATCGCCGGAAATCTGCCGACGGCGCCGGCGCTGATGGGCAACACCGTGGTGTGGAAGCCGTCGATCACCCAGACGCTGTCGGCGTATCTGACCATGCAGCTGCTCGAGGCCGCCGGCCTGCCGCCCGGCGTGATCAACCTGGTCACCGGCGACGGGTTCGCGGTGTCCGAGGTGGTGCTGGCCGACCCGCGACTGGCCGGCATCCACTTCACCGGATCGACGGCCACCTTCGGTCACCTCTGGCAGCAGGTGGGCGCCAATATCGCCCGTTACCACAGCTATCCGCGCCTGGTCGGTGAGACCGGCGGCAAAGACTTCGTGGTCGCCCACGCCTCGGCACGCCCGGATGTGTTGTGCACCGCGCTGATTCGCGGCGCCTTCGACTACCAGGGCCAGAAATGCTCGGCCGCATCCCGGGCGTTCATCCCGCATTCGGTGTGGCAACAGATGGGTGACGACTTCCTGGGCGCGGCGGCTCAACTGCGCTACGGTGACGTCGCCGACCTGACCAACTACGGGGGCGCGCTGATCGACCGCCGGGCATTCACCAAGAACGTCAACGCCATCGAGCGGGCCAAGGGCGCGGCCGGGATCACGATCGCGGTCGGCGGTGAATACGACGACAGCGTCGGCTATTTCGTTCGGCCGACCGTGCTGCTGTCCGACGATCCGACCGACGAGGCATTCTCGACCGAGTACTTCGGGCCGCTGTTGTCGGTGCACATCTATCCCGACGACCACTACGAACGCATCCTCGACGTGATCGACACGGGGTCGCCCTACGCGCTGACCGGTGCGGTGATCGCCGACGACCGTCGGGCCGTGCTCACCGCGCAGGAGCGGTTGCGGTTCGCGGCCGGAAACTTCTACATCAACGACAAGCCGACCGGGGCCGTCGTCGGCCGCCAGCCGTTCGGGGGCGCGCGCCGGTCGGGCACCAACGACAAGGCCGGGTCGATGCTGAATCTGTTGCGCTGGACGTCGGCCCGGACCATCAAGGAGACGTTCGTCCCGGCCACCCACTACACCTACCCGCACATGGGGTCGGACTGATGGCCGGCGTCTTCGCCCACACGCTGCGGCCGGCCATCATCGCCGCGAGTCGGCGCGACGGGTTGCGCCGCGCCGCCGAGGGACTGTCGCTCACCCGGCAGGTAGTGCACCGGTTCGTCCCCGGCGAGACCATCGACTCTGCTCTGGAAACTGTTGCTGCCCTTCGTGGTTCGGGCCGATACGTCAGCGTCGACTATCTCGGCGAGGATGTCGAGAGCGCCGACGACGCCGCGGCGGCCGTGCGGACGTATCTGGAGTTGATCGATCGATTGGCCGGCACGGATGGGCCCGGCGGCGGGGCGGTCCGCCCGCTGGAGGTCTCGGTGAAGTTGTCGGCCATCGGGCAGTCGCTGCCCCGCGACGGCGACAAGATCGCGCGGGACAACGCGTGGACGATCTGCGCTGCGGCCGGGCGGGTCGGGATGTGGGTGACGGTGGACGCCGAGAACCACACCACGACCGATTCGACCCTGTCCATCGTGCGCGACTTGCGCGCCGACTTCCCTTGGCTGGGCACGGTTTTGCAGGCCTACCTGCGGCGCACCCTGGGCGACTGCCGGGAATTCGCGGCGTCGGGGGCCCGGATCCGGCTTTGCAAGGGCGCTTACGACGAGCCGGCGTCGGTGGCCTACCGTGGGGCGCACGAGGTCACCGAGTCCTACCTGGCTTGCCTGCGGGAGCTGATGGCCGGGTCCGGATACCCGATGGTGGCCTCCCACGACCCCGTAATCATCGGCGCCGTGCCCGCGGTAGCGCGCGAATCAGGGTGCAGCACAGCAGATTTCGAATATCAGATGCTGTATGGCATCCGTGACGACGAGCAGCGCCGGTTGGCCGGGCTCGGCAACCAGATGCGGGTCTACCTGCCGTTCGGCACGCAATGGTACGGGTACTTCATGCGCCGGCTCGCCGAACGGCCCGCCAACCTCACCTTCTTCTTGCGGGCACTCGCCCAGCGCGGCCACTGATCCACAGCGAGTGTGCATCCCCGGCTTTCGATGCGACCGCTGGGCGCCGACACGCCGAACGTACCCGCCGAGGATTCACACTCGGCGCCGTGGATTCACACTCGAGGCGGCGAAGCCGCGCACCGCGTGCGCGCGGACAAACTCCGCGACGACGTCCGGATCGTCCATATCCAGGTTCGATGACGGCGTGCTGAACAGCGAGAACAAGATTCGCGCGAACCACTCACCGGCCGCGCCGACGTCGAGATCCTTACGGACCTCCCCGGTCAGCTTGGCGGCCGACAGGTACGGCGACAGAAAGTCCACACATTCGCGCAGCAACACCGCGGCGTCCTTGGTCAGCAGCAGGCTGATCGCGTCTTCGTCGAAATACTTCTCCGAGGAGATGACCCGACGCGCCTGCGTCACGAATACCGCTGCCGAGCACAGCTTTTCCTCGAGACTACCGCCGCGGTCCATCGCCTTGGTCATCTCGCGATAGAACCGTTGCGAGGCATACTCGGCGCAGGCCTCGATGATGGCGGCCTTGTCGCTGAAGTACTCGTAGATGGTGCTGCGCGACACCCCGGCCCGCTTGGCGATGTCGACGATCGTGGCCTTGTGCAAACCATGCCTGCCGAAACACGCGAACGCGGATTCGACGATCAGCTCGCGGGTGTCGGTCAGCGCGGCGGCCTGAGCGGTCATGGCAGCAATGTTCCCCGGGCCACCAGCCGGGCGCCCGCGCAGGCAACTGCCTCGACGATGTCGATACGGCGAAACGGTGTGGGCGGCATCAAGGGCCGAACCCCAAACCGGTCGCCGGCGTGCCGGGGTCGGCCAGCAGTGCGAGTTTCGGCATGACGGTTCCCCTCGGCTCGTCTAGTCCGCCGGCGCGAGGATCAGCCCGCTGGTCGGCACGCCGGTGCCCGAGGTGACCAGGACGTGCTCGACGTTGTCGACCTGGTTGTACGACGTGCCGCGGATCTGGCGCACGCCCTCGGTGATGCCGTTCATGCCGTGGATGTACGCCTCGCCCAGCAACCCGCCGTTGGTGTTGATCGGGAACTCCCCGCCCAGCGACAGCCGCTCGACGGTGGCGAAGTCCTTCGCCTCGCCCCGCCCGCAGAACCCGAGCTCTTCGAGCTGGGTGAACACGAACGGCGTGAAATGGTCGTAGATGAACGCGGTTTGAATGTCCTGCGGCTTGAGGCCCGAGTCGCGCCACAGCCGAGCGGCAACCACGCCCATCTCCGGCAGCCCGGTGATGTCGTCGCGGTAGTAACTGGTCATCATCTCGCCGTTGGCCGCGGCGCCCTGCGCCGCCGCGGTGATGATCGCCGGCGGCTGCCGCAGATCGCGGGCACGCCGGGCGCTGGTCACCACCAGCGCCACCCCGCCGTCGCTCTCCTGGCAGCAATCCAGCAGTCGCAGAACGGGTTCGACGATCCACCGCGAGTTCTGGTGGTCCTGTAGGGTGATCGGCCGCTGATAGAACCACGCGTCGGGGTTGGTGGCGGCGTGTTTGCGGTCGACCACGGCGATGCGACCGAAATCGGAGTTGCTGACGCCGTAGGTCGACATGTACCGCTGGGCGTGCATCGCGACCCACGCTGCGGGAGTGAGCAATCCGAACGGCGCATAGTGCGCCATGAACACCGGCGTCTCGGTCATGCTGCGTCCGCTGCCGCCGAACCGGAACCCGGAACGCTCGTTGAAGGCCCGCCAGCACACCACCACGTCGGCGACACCGGTCGCGACGGCCATGGCCGCGTGCACCACGGTGCCGGCCGCAGCACCGCCGCCGTGATGCACGCGGGAAAAGAAGCTCAGGTCGCCGATGCCCACGTTGCGGGCGATGTCGATCTCGTCGCTGGAGTCCATCGTGAAGGTGACCATGCCGTCGACGTCGCCAGGCGCCAAGCCCGCGTCATCGAGCGCGGCGCTGACCGCCTCGCATGCCAATTGCAGTTCGCTGCGCCCGGACTCCTTGGAGAACTCGGTCTGGCCGATGCCGACGATGGCGCAGCTGCCAGACAGGCGGCTCACGAGGCGGCCCTGTCGAGCAGGCTGAGCACCGCGGTGCCCGAGACGTGATCGCCGAGACTGTTGGAACCCCGGAACGTCACCTCGACGAAGTTCTCACCGCCGGTGCCCTCGCTCTTGCCGGTCACGTTGCCGGTGAAGCGTAGCGGATCGTCGGGAAAGCAGGGCACGCCGAGCCGGATCGACAGCTTCTTGACCATTGCCTCGGGCCCGGCCCAGTCGGTGAGGAACCGAACGCAGTACCCGTTGGTGGTCAAGATGTTCATGAACAAGTTGGGTGAGCCCTGCTTGTTGGCGTAGTCGCGGTCGTGATGGACCGGCATGAAGTCGCGCGAGGCGATCGCCCCGGCCACGATCAACGTTGTGGTGATTGGAATTTCGAGCGCGGTGACCTCGTCGCCGACGTTGACCTCGGCCCAGCTCAGTGTGGTGATGCGATGTGCCGTCGTCATGGGTCCTCCTTCTTCAGCGGTAGGTGCTGCCGATACCCGCCAGCTGCCCACAGGAAATGGCGGTGCAGGGGAGTTGTGCTTCGGTGACGGTGAAGTCCACGACGAGTACCTATGAGCCCGACCGGAATTGGTGCAGCACGAGAGCGTCGCCGCCGGCACCGTCGAAGGTCTGGAAGAAGACCTCGACCGGCATCCCGACGGTGACGTCCGCGGGGTCGATCTCACACAGGTTCGACACGAGCCGCACGCCCTCGTCGAGCTCGACGAGCACCACGATATAGGGGTACTCGAAAAACGGGAACTTGGGCTCGTGGGGTATCACGTAGCTGTAAACTGTTCCGCGGCCGCAGGATTCGATGGCCTCCCAGTTCAGCGAGCGGCAGTGCGGGCACATGGGTCGCGGCGGGTTACGCAGCACCCCGCAGCCCTGGCACCGCTGAATCAGCAGCTTGTGGTCGCGCAACCCGCTCCAGAACAATTCGGTGTCCGGGGTGACCGCCGGGGCCAGTCGGATCGCCATCAGTTCGCCGGCCTGAAGCGCAGTACCCGGAATCGCTGGCGCCCGAGCACCGCACCGTGCTGATCGGTGTAGGTGATGAGCCAGGTCAAGAAGAACCCGGTGCCCAGCGCCGTCTTCTTCTCCTCGGAAACCTCCTCGAACACCGACGTCGCGCTGATCACGTCATCGAGCCGCGGATACCGTTCGATCTCGAACTCCGAGTTGGTCGCCACCGTGCTGGTGTAGCCGGCGTCGTCGAGGAATGCCGTCGGGTTGTTGGTGATCTCCATCGGCGCGCCGCCGCGCTCTGCGATGCCCTCTAGCTTCGGGGCCGGCATCGTCCAGGTCTGCAGCATCACCGGGGGTGACACGATGCCACCGAACCGGGACGCGGCCGCGAACTCCGGATCCAGGTAGACGGGGTTCATGTCGTCGAGTGCGTGGGCCCAATGCCGGATCATCGGCTGATTCACCGGATCCGGTGCAATGCTTGGCTTTTCGCTGCCCCCGGTCGGCTGGCCGACGAGCCCGCGCAGCTTCGCGTGAAACTCGGTATCTGGGTCGGTCACTGGCTGGATCCTCCTGCCTTGTCGTGGTCTTGTCGGGGCGCCCTGGCATCAACGTCGGGCCGACCGTGTCGAGGGTCACCGGCGGAATCGGCGCGCGTCCGCTGCTGCTCTTCGGTGTACTCGAGATGCACCCCTTAGTCACCCGTCCCGAGTCGCACCGGCATGCGTTTGACGCCCGGCACCATCGTCGCGCGCATGCGGTCCACCTCGCCCGCCAGCTCCAGGTGCGCAAAGCGGTGCAGCAGTTCGTCGAACATCACCGCCGCCTCCAGTCGCGCCAATTGGGCACCGATGCACGAATGCTCGCCGCACCCGAACGCGATGTGCGGGTTGGGGTGCCGCGTGACCTTGAATTCCTCTGCATCCGAACCGAATATGTCCTCGTCGCGGTTGGCCGACCCGTACAGCATCACCACCACATCGCCGGCCGCGATGCGCCGGCCCCGGATCTCGACATCGGCTGTGGCGGTGCGAGCCATGTGCACCACCGGGCTGCTCCACCGCAGCATCTCTTCCACCGCGGCCGGAATCCGCGCCGGGTCCTCGACCAGCAGGCGGCACTGGTCGGGATGGGTGATCAGCGCCAGGGTGCCCAGCGTGATCAGGTTCCGAGTGGTTTCATTACCGGCGACCAGTAGCAGGAACGCGAAGTTGAGCAAATCTTCGTCGGTCAGACGTTGTTGCTCGATCTCCGCCCCCGCCAACACCGACAGCAGATCGTCGCGCGCCTCGGCGCGCCGCGCGGCGATCAGCTGCTGGAAATAGTCGTAGAGCTGTCCCGCCGCGACCACCGGGTCGAGTTCGATCTCCGGATCGGCCGTTCCGGTCGCGGCGTCCGACCAGGCCCGAAATTGCTCCCAATCGTCGGGCGGTGCACCGATCAGTTCGGCGATCAACCGGGTGGGCAAGGGAGCGGCGATTTGTTCGGCGAACTCGTGCACGGAGCCGGGCTCGATGCCGTCGAGTATCCCGCGCACGATGTGGCGAATCTTCGGCTCTAGCACCAAAACTCGGCGCCGGGTGAACCCGGAATTGATCAGCTTGCGCAGCTGCCGGTGCCGGGGCGGGTCGGTGAAGATGAGGCTGCCCTGCTGCACCGGATTCGGCATCTGCGGATCGGGGATGGTGATGCCGCGGGTCGAGGTGAACAGGGCGGGGTTGCTCGACACGAAGCGGATGTCCTCGTATTTCAGCAATGCCCAGAAGTTGGTGACGTCGTTCCAGCACACCGGTGCGGTGGCGCGCAGCTCTCGGTACGCCGGGTAGGGATCGCCGGCATAGAAGTCGGGGGAGTGCAGCGGGTAACTCGGCGAACGCAGCGGTGGATGGGTCAGCACGGCAACGCCTCCCTAGCGATCGGCAAGACCATCATCCGCCCCGAATCGGACATATAGCCGCGATATGTCTTGCGACGTTGTGTCTACCCCGCGGTCGGCTGCCGTGTCAATACGCGTGGATCGGCCCATTTACGGCCGCATTCGCGGCATTAGTGATTGACGTCACAGGGTGGCGCGGTGAACACTGGGTGGGCAGATGACCGACGTCGGTGAGGAAGCAGATGACCGGGCTACAAACTCCGAGGACTCTCGTCGACACCTACCAGCTCTACATCGACGGCAGTTGGGTGCAACCGCGGGACGGTCGCTACGACGACATCTCCCCGGCCACCGAGCACGCGTTCGCGACCGCGCCCGACGCGAGCGTCGCGCAGGTTGGCGAGGCGATCGTGGCGGCGCGGCGCGCCTTCGATGCCGGCCCGTGGGCGTCGATGAGCCCGCAGGAACGCGCGGGCTGCCTCGATCAGCTCGGTGAGGCACTGCTGCAGCACGCCGACGAGTTCTTCGCACTCTCCCAGCTGGAATGGGGCTGCACCGCCAACGAACGCGTCATGCAAATCGACGGCGCCGCCTACATGTCCATGCGTGCGGCCCAACTGAGCACGCAGCTCACCGATCAACCGGTCACCGGCATCGGGGCCGGCACTACGCTGCTGCGCCACGAGCCGCTGGGGGTGGTGTCGATCCTGACGCCGTGGAATTTCCCGCACTGCCTCAACGTGATGAAGCTGAACAACGCGCTGGCCGCGGGCAATACCGTCGTCCTGAAACCCTCCCCGCTGACGCCGCTGGCCGGGTTGGCCCTGGCGCGGATCATCGACGAATTCACCGATATACCACCGGGTGTCGTCAACGTGGTCACGCCCTCGGCAGTAGCGGCGGCCAAGCTGCTCACCACCGATTCGCGCGTCGACATGGTGAGCTTCACCGGCAGTTCGGCGGTCGGCTGCCAGGTCATGTCCGCCGCGGGCGCCACGATGAAGCGCATCCTGCTGGAGTGTGGCGGCAAGTCGGCCAGCATCATCCTCGACGACGCCGAAATCACCGACGAGATGTTGGTGAAGCTGCTCTTCGACTGCTGCTCGCTGCATGCCGGGCAGGCGTGCATCCTGCAGAGCCGGCTGCTGCTGCCGGCGTCCAAGCACGACGACGTCGTCGACCGACTGGTGGCGCTGGCCCGCGAGATCAAGGTCGGCGACCCCACCGATCCGGACGTGCAGATGGGCCCCCTGATCAGTGCCGAGCAACGCGATCGCGTCGAAGCTCACGTGTCCCGGGCGCTCGAGGACGGCGCGGCACTGGCTACCGGCGGCCGGCGGCCCGCCGGTCGCGACGTCGGCTTCTATTTCGAGCCGACGATTCTGACTGAGGTACAACCGGATTCGGCGATCGCGCAGGAGGAAGTGTTCGGACCGGTGCTGACCGTGTTGCGCTACCGCGACGACGACGATGCGGTCGCGATCGCGAACAATTCCCAATACGGCCTGTCCGGCGCGGTGTGGGGCGGCGACGTGAACCGCGCCCTCGGCGTGGCCCGCCGAATCCGGACCGGCCAGATCGCGGTCAACGGCATCGGGCCCGGCGACGCGCCGTTCGGCGGCTTCAAACTCAGCGGGTTCGGCCGCGAGGGCGGCGGCATCGGTGGGCTGCACCAGTACATGGAGCCAAAGGCCATCGGGATGCCCGCGTGACGGGACCCCTCGCCGGGCTCCACCCAGTACCTGCAGCCGAAATCGCCAGCCAGCGCACAGACCCCGCCACCCGCCCTCGGGCCGCACACCGACGCGGTCGTGCGCTGCGGGGCCTGGGCATCGGCGCCGACGAACGGGTGCCTGCGAACCGAATGACGTCGAGGTTTGTGCGCATTTCGTCATCGGCACGTCACATGCCAAGCTGCTGAGATGGTCTTCGAGATCGCCCGTCCCAAGCTAGAAGGAAACGTCGCGGTCGGCGAAGACCGCCAGATCGGGTTCGCCGAATTCGGCGACCCGCAGGGGCGGGCGGTGTTCTGGCTGCACGGCACGCCGGGTGCCCGACGGCAGATTCCCACCGAGGCCCGCGTCTACGCCGAGGAACGTGCCATCCGGCTGATCGGCCTGGACCGGCCCGGGATCGGCTCGTCGACCCCGCACCGCTACGAGAACATCCGGGCTTTCGCCGATGACCTGCGCACCATCGCCGACACGCTCGGCATCGACCGGATGGCCGTCATCGGCCTGTCCGGCGGCGGTCCGTACGCGCTCGCCGCCGCGGCGGTACTCTCCGACCGCGTCGTGGCCGCCGGGGTGCTCGGCGGCGTCGCGCCCTTCGTCGGCGACGAAGGCATCACCAGCGGGCTGATGAACCTGGGCAGGCGGGTGGCGCCGCTGCTGCAACTCGGCGGTGACCCGCTGCGCATCGGAGCGAGCCTGGTGGTCCGGGCCATCCGTCCGGTCGCGAGTCCCGCGCTGTACCTCTACGCCGCCATCTCGCCCGAAGCCGATCGGCGCCTGCTGACCCGGCCCGAGTTCGGCGCCATGTTTCTCGACGACCTGCTCAACGGCAGCCGCAAACAGCTCGCGGCCCCGTTCAACGACGTGGTCTTGTTCACCCGGAACTGGGGATTCGGGCTCGACGAGGTCAAGGTCCCGGTCCGCTGGTGGCACGGCGACAAGGACCACATCGTCCCATTCGCCCACGGCCAGCACGTGGTAGCGCGCCTACCCGACGCCGAATTATTCGTTCTACCTGGGGAAAGTCATCTGGCGGGGCTGGGCCGCGGCGAAGAAATCCTGGCCGCGCTGATGAAGATCTGGGACGAACGGGGCTGACAGCCGCTGTTCGACGCGAGTCGGTAACGTGCTCACCGTGCTGCTGGAATCCCTCAACCCCACCGCTGTCAACGCCACCGACATCCCGGACGCGATCAAGATCGACGGCACCACCTTGAGCCGCAGTGATCTGCTCGGTGGTGCGACCTCGGTAGCCGAGCGGGTCGCGGGTGCCGAACGTGTCGCAATCCTGGCCACACCCTCGGTCGCGACCGTGCTCGCGGTCACCGGCTGCCTGCTCGCCGGGGTTCCGTTCGTGCCGGTGCCCTCCGACGTGGGCGCGGCCGAACGCCGGCACATGCTCACCGATTCCGGGGCGAAGGTGTGGCTCGGACCCGAGCCGCCGCAAGACTCGGCCGACGAAGGCCTGCCCCACATCCCGGTGCGCCTGCACGCCCGCTCCTGGCACCGCTACCCCGAGCCGGCGCCCGAGTCCACCGCGATGATCATCTACACGTCCGGCACCACGGGCCTGCCCAAGGGCGTCCTGGTGAGCCGCCGGGCGATCGCCGCCGACCTGGATGCGCTGGCCGAAGCCTGGCAGTGGACCCGCGACGACGTGTTGGTGCACGGGTTGCCGCTGTTCCACATCCACGGTCTGGTGCTCGGCCTGCTCGGGTCGTTGCGGATCGGCAACCGCTTCGTGCACACCGGCCGGCCGACCCCGGCCGGCTACGCCCAGGCCCGCACGGAGTCCGGTGGCACGTTGTTCTTCGCGGTGCCGACGGTGTGGTCGCGGGTGGTGGGCGATCAGGCCGCCGCCGAGGCATTGCGGCCGGCCCGGTTGCTGGTGTCCGGAAGCGCGGCGTTGCCGGTACCGGTTTTCGACCGGCTCGAAGCGCTGACCGGGCACCGGCCCATCGAACGCTACGGCGCGTCGGAATCGTTGATCACGGTGTCCACCCGCGCCGATGGTGAACGCCGGCCGGGCTGGGTCGGCTTCCCGCTGTCCGGGGTGCAGACCCGGTTGCTCGACGACGCCGGCGACCCGGTTCCCCACGACGGCGAAACCGTTGGGAAGCTTCAGGTTCGCGGTGCGACACTGTTCGACGGGTACCTCAACCGGCCCGACGCCACCGCCGAGGTCTTGGACGCCGACGGCTGGTACCGCACCGGCGACGTCGCGGTCATCGACGACGGCGGCATGCATCGCATCGTGGGCCGCGAGTCGGTCGACCTGATCAAGTCCGGCGGATACCGCATCGGCGCCGGCGAGATCGAGACCTCGTTGCTCGGGCACCCGGGCGTGCAGGAGGCCGCCGTCGTCGGCGTTCCCGACGACGACCTGGGCCAGCGCATCGTCGCTTATATCGTCGGCTCGTCCGACCTCGACACCGACGAGCTGATCAACTATGTCGCCCAAGACCTTTCGATACACAAACGGCCGCGCGAGGTGCGGCTGGTGGATTCGTTGCCGCGCAACGCGATGGGCAAGGTCGTCAAGAAGCAGCTGCTGACCGAAGGCTGAGCGGCTTGCCGGTAGCCGGGGCGCAAACCCCGTGTACCGATTCGGTGTCCAACACGTCACAACTCGGTCGGTGATCTGGCACTTCAACCGGCGTGCAGGACATTGCCAGGATTTAGCGCAAGCGAGGGTCCGCGGCGTCGCTTAGTTTCGTGTGATGGACACCTACGAGTCGAATCGCACCGCGACTGCTGCGGCTACCCTCGCCGAGGAGCCGCGCGGCGCACCCATGGCGCGGGTGGCGGTCTCGTGTCTGGTGGGCTCGGCGATCGAGTTCTACGACTTCTTGATCTACGGCACCGCGGCTGCGCTGGTGTTTCCCGCCGTGTTCTTCCCGACCCTGACCCCGGGCGTGGCCATGATCGCCTCGCTGGGAACATTCGCCACCGCGTTCCTGTCCCGCCCGGTGGGCGCGGCCGTCTTCGGGTATTTCGGCGACCGGCTGGGCCGCAAGAAGACGCTGATCTTCACGCTGCTGCTGATGGCCGCGGCGACCGTGGGCGTGGGTCTGGTGCCCAGCACCGCGTCCATCGGCATGGCCGCGCCGCTGATCTTGATGGCGCTGCGGCTGCTGCAGGGGTTCGCGGTCGGCGGCGAATGGGCCGGATCGGCCCTGCTGAGCGCCGAGTACGCGCCGGGCGGCCGACGGGGCCGGTACGGCATGTTCACCCTGCTCGGCGGCGGGGTGGCCGGCGTCATGAGCAGCCTGACCTTTCTGGGCGTCAGCGTCACGATCGGCGAATACAGTCCCGCGTTCTTGCAGTGGGGTTGGCGGGTGCCGTTTTTGATCAGCGGCGTGTTGATCGCGTTGGCGTTGTATGTGCGGCTCAACATCGACGAGACGCCGGTGTTCGCCGCGGAGCGGGCCCGCGACCTGGTGCCCAAGGCCCCGCTCACTGAGGTGCTGCGGCTGCAACGTCGGGAAATCTTCCTGGCCGCGGGCAGCGTGCTGGGCGGGATGGCGTTCTGCTACCTGGGCAACACGTATCTGGCCATGTACGCCCACTCGCACCTGGGCTATAGCCGCAGCTTCATCTGGTCGATCGGTGTCCTGAGCGGCCTGGTGAGTCTGACGTCGGTGATCGTGTCGGCCAGCCTGTGCGACCGCTTCGGGCGCCGCCGGATCATGTTGATCGGCTGGTCGGCCTGCGTGCCCTGGTCGTTCGTGGTGATTCCGCTGATCGACACCGGAAGTCCCGTGCTGTATGCGGTCGCCATCACCGGCATCTTCGCCGTCGCCGGCATTGGCAGCGGGCCCACCGGGGCGTTCATCCCCGAGCTCTTCGCGACCCGGTACCGCTACAGCGGCTCGGCGTTGGCCATCAACCTGGCCGGGGTGCTCGGTGGGGCGTTGCCGCCGCTGATCGCGGGGACGCTGCTGGCGACCTACGGCAGCTGGTCGATCGGCGTCATGCTCGCGGCGCTGACGCTGACCGGGGTGGTCTGCACGTACCTACTGCCCGAGACGCACGGAACCAAGCTGTAGATCAGTTGGCGTGCAGGTCCTCGTTGAGGGCGATGCCCTGACCGCCGCGCGCGACCACTTCCACCGCCCCGCTGACCGAGTTGCGGCGGAACAACAGGTTGTTGCCCCCGGAGAACTCAACCGCCTTCATCGTCTTGCCTTCGGGGGTGCGGACCTTGGTGCCCGCCGTGACGTAGAGGCCGGCTTCGACGACGCAGTCGTCGCCCAGCGAGATGCCCAGGCCCGCGTTGGCCCCGAGTAGGCACCGCTTGCCGATCGATATCACCTCGGTGCCACCGCCGGACAGGGTGCCCATGATCGAGGCGCCGCCGCCGATGTCGGAGCCGTCGCCGACCACCACACCGGCGGAGATCCGGCCCTCCACCATCGACGCGCCCAGGGTGCCGGCGTTGTAGTTGACGAATCCTTCGTGCATCACGGTGGTGCCCGCCGCCAGGTGAGCGCCCAGCCGCACCCGGTCGGCGTCGGCGATGCGGACCCCGCTGGGCAGCACGTAGTCGACCATCCGCGGGAACTTGTCGACGCCGTAGACGGTCACCGGAGCGGTGCGCCGCAGCCGGGCGCGCACCGCCTCGAACCCGTCGATGGCGCACGGTCCGCGATTGGTCCACACCACGTTGGTCAATACCCCGAACAACCCGCCGGCGTTGAGCCCGTGCGGCGCGACCAGGCGGTGCGACAGCAAATGCAGCCGCAGGTAGGCATCGTGGGCGTCGGTGGCGGCATCGTCCAGGGAGCCGATGACGGTGCGCACGGCCACCGTCTCGATGTTGCGGTCGTCGTCCCGCCCGACCAGTGCGGCCAGCTCCGGCGGAACGTCGGACAACGCCAGTCGCGAGGTGCCGCTGGTGTCCGACTCGGTGAGTTCCGGTGCGGGGAACCAGGTGTCGAGGATCGATCCGTCGGAGGCGAGCGTCGCCAGTCCGATGCCTGCAGCTCCAGTCACGGCGGTCAGGTTACGGCATTGGACGTACCGGCGATTAGGCTGGCTGCGTGCTGGACTTGCATGGGGATCCGATCGAGTTGACCGCCGCGCTGGTCGACATCCCCAGCGAGTCGAGACACGAAAAGCGCATCGCCGACGAGGTCGAGGCCGCGCTTCGGGCGCAGACCTCCGGGTTCGAGATCATCCGCAACGGCGACGCCGTGTTGGCCCGTACCCGGCGCAATTTGCCGACCCGGGTGCTGCTGGCCGGGCATCTGGACACCGTCCCGGCAGCCGACAACCTGCCCAGCCGTCGCTCGACCGACACCGACGGCGACGTGTTGTACGGCTGCGGCGCCGCCGACATGAAATCCGGCGACGCGGTGTTTTTGCATTTGGCCGCCACGGTGACCGACCCGGCATACGACCTGACGTTGGTGCTCTACGACTGCGAGGAAATCGAAGCGGCCGCAAACGGTCTGGGCCGTATCGAGCGCGAACTGCCGCAGTGGTTGTCCGCCGACGTCGCGATCCTGGGCGAACCCACCGCGGGCCACATCGAAGCTGGCTGCCAGGGAACGTTGCGAGTAGTGGTCAGCGCCAATGGGATTCGTGCTCACTCGGCACGGTCCTGGTTGGGGGACAACGCAATTCACAAACTTGGCGAGGTGCTGGCCCGGCTGGCCGAGTATCGGGCACGCACCGTCGACATCGACGGTTGCGAGTACCGCGAAGGATTGTCGGCCGTGCGTGTCGACGGCGGGGTGGCCGGCAACGTGATCCCCGACGCCGCCTCGGTCACCGTCAACTACCGCTTCGCCCCGGACCGGTCGCCGGCCGAGGCGCTGCAACATGTGCGCGACGTCTTCGCCGGCATCGACGTGCTCATCGAACAGACCGACTGCGCCGCGGGCGCGTTGCCCGGTCTGTCGCAGCCGGCGGCCAAGGCCCTGGTCGACGCCGCCGGTGGCAACGTGCGGGCCAAATACGGCTGGACGGACGTGGCCCGGTTCGCGGCGTTGGGCGTCCCGGCGGTCAACTTCGGCCCCGGCGACCCCAATCTGGCGCACCGGCGTGACGAGCGGGTGCCGGCGGCGGCGATCACCGCCGCCGTGGCGATGCTGCGGCCCTACTTGAGCGGCTGAGCGCGCCGCTGGGCCTGCGCGGCGGCATCGGCGGCCGCCGGGTGCATACCGGCCGCGGTCAGCTCGTCAGCCACCCGGCGCAGTGCCGCCTCGTCGCCGGCGGCCAGAGCTTGCGCGTGAGCGAGGGCGAGTTGCCCTGTCGGGCAGTCGATTTCACTGCACAGGCGAGCCAGCGGATCGGCCGCGCGAATGTCGCCGAGCCGGACCGCCTCGTGCCAGACCCGCAGTGCCACGGCGGACTGCCCGCGGCGTTCGGCCATCCGGGCCGCCTCGCGGGCCGCCGCCACCGCGCCGTGCGTGTCCCGTACGGCGGCCAGCCGCCAGGCCCGGGCCACACCCAACTCCGGGCCGAACAACGCCGACTTGGTCCCGTGGCGAGATTCCGCCCTGCTCAACGCTTTTGCCGAGCCCGCGATGTCGCCCTGCTGGGCCAGCGCGGTGGCCAGCAGCATCAGCGAGAGCGGGCCCCAGGAATAGCCGGTGCGCTCCAAGGCGGCCGCCGCCGGCCCGAGTAGCGCGGCGGCGTCGCTGAACCGGCCCGCCGCGAGCAACATGTTCGCCAGTAGCACTTCGCCGATCGCCCGCCCTGGTTGCTGCAGCTCGGCGAAATCGGTGAACTGCTGGGCCAATTCGATCGCGGTGTCGAGACGACCGGTCATCAACAAGGTGGTGGTCTGGCCCAGGCCGACGGTGAACCGCAGCAACCCCGGATGCTCGGCGCCCTGGGCCCGCCGGGCCAGCGACTCGACGTCGGCGAACCGGCCCTGCCGCGCCGAACACAACGTGGCCGCACTGGCCGCCCAGGCCACCGCCTGATCGTCGGCGGCGGGTGCGGCCAGCACCGTGTGCGCGATCTCGACGGCCCGCTCGATATTGCCCGCGTTCATCGCGAAGGTGGCGCTGAGCGCGTCGAGGGTGAGCCGCGGCCCGACATCGGGCACCCGGTTGCGGATGGTCTGCAAAAACGCGGTGGCCCGCTCCGGTTCGCTGAGCATGAAGAACTGGTTGGCGGCCCGCAGCAGTGTCCAGGCCATCAGGTCGGTCTCGGACAGCACCGCGGGGTCGACCGCCGCGAGCAGCGCCTCGGCCTCGAGGCCACGGCCCTGGAACGCCAGGGAATTCGCCAGCGGCAGCCGGGCCCCCAATGCCTGCGAGGAACGATCCAGCGCGGAGCGGGCGAGTCGCTCGCCCAGGGTCAGATCGCCCAGCCGCAGGGCCTGCTGCGCCGCGTCGATGACCTCGGCCACCGGTTGCGGGGCATCGCTGTCCAGCGCCAGGGATGCCAGCCGGAGCCGGTCGCTGAGATGCTGCGGCGGATGTTGGGACCGCAGCCGGACCACTTCGGTGCGTCGCTGCCGGGCACCGTCGGCGCCCAGCGCCGCCCGGGTGCGCTCGGAGAACAACGGATGAGCGGTGTAGACCACCGGTTCGTCGGAGTGTTCGTCGCGCACCCGGGTTTCGGCCGCGCCCCAGTCCTGCGCCTCGGCGACGGCGCCGTCTCCGGCCAGCGCGGTGAGATCGGCCAGCGACAGCGGCTCCTCGACGGCCAGGAAGTCGAGCACTGCTCGCGCCGCGGCCGGCAACTCGGCGATGAACGTGTCGACCTCGACGATGCTGGTGGCCGCGCCGGGCGCGTCGACGTCGATGCGGTCCAGCAGGCCGTCGGTCCACAGCGCCGCGATGGCCTCGGGTGCGGCCTCCGCGCGGGCGGTGACGATCATCCGGGCGGTGCCGGCCAACGCCAACTGATAGACGAGCGTGGCCGACAGGACGTCCAAATCGTGGGCATCGTCGACGATCAGCAGCAGATCGCCTTGGCGGTCACGGCTCAACGACGCGCGGGCCGCGCGCAACAACGCGGCCGGTTTGCCGATATCGGCGATCTCCACCAGATGGCTGAACGCGCCGAACGGAACCACCCGCTCGGTCGGCGTGCCGGTGACCCAGCGGATGAACGTCGACGGGTTGGTGTCGGAACAATGCTCGGCGGCCAGGCGTGCCAACGTCGACTTGCCGACCCCGTCGGGCCCCAGCACCACCGCGCCGCCGCGCGCCCCGACGGCCACGGCGGCCTGCAGCTGTTCCAACGTGGACGCGTGCTGGGGGACGTTCCATCGAATCGGCATCGCCGAATTTTATGGCGGGATGCCGTCCGGCCGACCAGGAGCCAGCATGTCCGGCTCGTCGGTGCACGGCCGGGCCGGGTTTGGTCTACCTTGGCGGTTATGCGCCCCGAAGGCGATGCACCAGGCGAATGGTCGGTATGTGTGTACTGCGCCTCCGGGCCGACGCATCCCGAATTGCTTGACGTGGCTGGCGAACTCGGCGAGGCGATCGCCGAGCGCGGCTGGACGCTGGTGTGGGGGGGTGGCCACGTTTCGGCGATGGGAGCGGTGGCGAGCGCGGCGCGGGCCCGCGGCGGCCGGACCGTCGGCGTCATCCCCGAACAGCTGGTGCGCCGCGAGCTGGCCGACAGGATGGCCGACGAGTTGATCGTCACCGACACCATGCGCGACCGCAAACAGATCATGGAAGACCGCAGCGATGCGTTCATCGTGTTGCCCGGCGGCATCGGCACCCTCGACGAGCTGTTCGACGCGTGGACGACGGGCTATCTGGGCATGCACGACAAACCCGTGGTGCTGCTCGACCCGTGGGGGCATTACGAGGGGCTGTGGCTGTGGCTGGGCGGGCTGCTCGACAGCGGCTACATCTCGCAGGCAGCAATGGACCGGCTGGTGCTGGTCGATAAGGTAAGTGCCGCAATCGAGGCGTGCGCCCCCCTCTGAGGTCGGCATGCGTCGAGGGGAATCGAGGAAGCAATGTCCGATCACGGTGGGGGAACACGCCAACCCGTCGGCCTGACCGATCTTGCGTCCGGGCTACCCGGCGTGCTGGCCGACCTGCCGGTCATCGTGCGCGGCGCGGTAACCGGGTTGCTCGCCCAGCCCAACTCCCGCAAGTCGATCGGCAGCGTGTTCCAGGACCGCGCGGCCCGCTTCGGTGACCGGGTGTTCCTGCGGCTGGGTGACCAGCAGTTGACCTATCGCGACGCCAACGCCGCCGCCAACCGGTACGCCGCGGTCCTGGCCGCCCGCGGCGTCGGCCACGGCGACGTCGTCGCGATCATGCTGCGCAATTCGCCCAACACCGTGCTGGCGATGCTGGCCGCGGTCAAATGCGGCGCGGTGGCCGGCATGCTCAACTACCACCAGCGCGGCGAGGTGCTGGCGCACAGCCTGGGTCTGCTCGACGCCAAGGTGTTGATCGCCGAGACCGACTTGGTCAGCGCCGTCACCGAGTCCGGCTCCACGGCCACCGCCGCGACGCTGACCATCGAAGACCTGGAGCGCTTCGCGGTCGGCGCGCCCGCCACCAACCCGGATTCGGTGGCCGCCGTCCAGGCCCGCGACACCGCCTTCTACATCTTCACGTCGGGCACCACCGGCTTCCCGAAGGCCAGCGTGATGACGCACCAGCGCTGGCTCAAGGCACTGGGCGCGTTCGGCGGGCTGGGGCTGCGCCTGAAGAGCGCCGATACCCTGTACAGCTGCCTGCCGCTGTATCACAACAACGCGCTGACGGTCGCGCTGTCGTCGGTGATCAACTCCGGGGCGACCCTGGCGCTGGGCAAGTCGTTTTCGGCGTCCCGGTTTTGGGACGAGGTGATTCAAAGCCGCGCCACCGCGTTCATCTACATCGGCGAGGTCTGCCGGTATCTGCTCAACCAGCCGCCCAAGGACACCGACCGCCAACACCAGGTGCGGGTGATCGCCGGCAACGGCCTGCGCCCGGAGATCTGGCGGGACTTCACCGAGCGGTTTGGCATCGCACGGGTGTGTGAGTTCTATGCGTCCAGCGAGGGCAACACGGCGTTCATCAACATCTTCAACGTGCCCGGGTCGACGGGCATCGCGCCGATGCCGCTGGTGTACGTGGAGTACGACCCCGACACCGGAGATCCGGTGCGCGACGACAACGGCCGCGTGCGGCGGGTGCCGCCCGGCAAGCCCGGTTTGCTGCTTAGCCCGGTCAACCGGCTGCAGCCGTTCGACGGCTACACCGACAAGTCGGCGAGCGAAAAGAAATTGGTGCGCAACGCTTTTCGTGAGGGCGACTGCTACTTCAACTCCGGCGACGTGATGAGCCCGCAGGGCATGCGGCACGCCGCGTTCGTCGACCGGCTCGGCGACACCTTCCGCTGGAAGGGCGAGAACGTCGCCACCACCCAGGTTGAGGCGGCGGTGGCGTCCGACAAGTCGGTGGAGGAATGCACAGTGTTCGGGGTCGAGGTGCCCCACACGGGCGGTCGTGCCGGCATGGCGGCGGTGCAGTTGCGCGAGGGCGCGCAGTTCGACGGCAAGTCGCTGGCCCGCGCGGTCTATGACCAGCTGCCCGGCTACGCACTGCCGCTGTTCGTGCGGGTGGTCAAGACGTTGGAGCACACCACCACCTTCAAGAGCCGAAAGGTGGAATTGCGTGAGCAGGCCTACGGCCCCGACGTGAAAGACCCGTTGTACGTGCTGGCCGGCCGCGACGAGGGCTACGTGCCGTACTACGACGACTATCCCAGCGAGGTCGCGGCGGGTAAGCGGCCGCGAGGCTGAGTCGGCGGCGTTGGGTGCGCGCTGGCGGCGTTGGGTGTGCGCCGGCGGCGACACGCCGCTGCGACCCGCCCGGGCGTGACACTCGTCGACGTCCCCGGGCCGCGGCCGCCGCGGTGACCCGGCACTATGGACGGGTGCAGACAACTCTGTGCGGCCGGCCGGTCGCGGCGGATCGCGCACTGGTCATGGCGATCATCAATCGCACGCCCGACTCGTTCTACGACAAGGGCGCGACGTTCGGCGACGAGGCGGCTCGGGCCGCCGCCCACCGCGCCGTGCAGGACGGCGCCGACATCATCGACGTCGGAGGCGTCAAGGCCGGCCCGGGCCAAAACGTCGACGCCGACACGGAGATCGCCCGGCTGGTGCCGTTCATCGAATGGCTGCGCGGCACCTACCCCGACCAGCTGATCAGCGTCGATACCTGGCGCTCCGAGGTTGCCAGGCTGGCCTGCGCGGCCGGAGCGGACCTGATCAACGACACCTGGGCCGGTATCGACCCGGCTTTGCCGCAGGTGGCGGCCGAGCTGGGCGCGGGGCTGGTGTGTTCGCACACCGGCGGCGCCCAGCCGCGCACGCGGCCGTTCCGGGTGAGCTACGGTACGACCACCCGCGGTGTGGTCGACGACGCGATCCGTGCGCTCACCGGTGCCGCCGAACGCGCCGTAGCGGCCGGGGTGGCCCCCGATCGGGTGCTGATCGACCCGGCGCACGATTTCGGCAAGAACACCTTCCACGGGCTGACGTTGTTGCGGCACGTGGACGAGCTTGTCGATACCGGGTGGCCCGTGCTGATGGCTTTGAGCAACAAGGACTTCGTCGGGGAGACTCTGGGTGTGGAACTGACCGAACGGCTCGAGGGGACGCTGGCCGCCACCGCGCTGGCGGCCGCCGCCGGGGTGCGCGTATTCCGGGTGCACGAAGTCGCCGCGACCCGGCGCGTGCTGGAAATGGTCGCCTCGATTCAGGGGTCCCGTCCGCCGGCCCGGACGGTGAGGGGGCTGGCATGACCGCATCGGACCTGTTCGCCGGCGAGCTGACCGGCACCGAGGTCGCCGCCGCCCGGCAATGGCTGAGCAGCCGCAGTTGGATCCGGCCCACGTGGACCGTGCCCGAGCTGGAGGCCGCGAAGGGCGGCCGGACGGTCTCGGTGGTGCTGCCCGCCCTCAACGAGGAAGACACCATCGCCTCGGTGGTCGCCAGCATTTCGCCGCTGCTCGAAGGCCTGGTCGACGAGCTGATCGTGCTGGACTCCGGGTCGACGGACGAGACCGAGATCCGCGCGGTGGCGGCCGGTGCCCGGGTCGTCAGCCGCGAGCGGGCGCTACCCGAGGTGCCGCCCCGCCCCGGCAAGGGCGAGGCGCTGTGGCGCTCGTTGGCCGCCACCAGCGGCGACATCGTCGTCTTCGTCGACTCCGACCTGATCAACCCGCATCCGATGTTCGTGCCGTGGCTGCTCGGTCCGCTGCTCACCGGAGACGGCATTCACCTGGTCAAAAGCTTCTATCGGCGGCCCCTGAACGCCGGCGCGACGGGCGGCGCCGGCGGCGAGGCGGCCAGCGGCGGCGGCCGGGTCACCGAGCTGGTGGCCCGGCCGTTGCTGGCCGCGCTGCGCCCGGAGCTCGGCTGCGTGCTGCAGCCGTTGGGCGGGGAATACGCTGCCAGCCGGGAGCTGCTGAGCGCACTGCCGTTCGCGCCCGGCTACGGGGTGGAGATCGGTCTGCTGATCGACACCTTCGACCGGTTGGGCCTGGACGCGATCGCCCAGGTCAACCTCGGTGTGCGAGCGCATCGCAATCGGCCGCTGGTCGAGCTGGGCGCGATGAGCCGCCAGGTCATCGCGACGCTGCTCTCCCGGTGTGGCATCGCGGACTCCGGGGTGGGGCTGACGCAGTTCTTCGCCGCGGGGCCCGACGGCTCCGACGGCCCGAGCTACACGCAGCGGACCTCGCCGGTGTCGCTCGCGGACCGACCACCGATGAAAGTGCTCAGACCCCGTTAGCGACCCCTCTAGAGACCCATCTGTCGGTGGTATAGGGCACTATCGATGCCGTGGCGTTTGTCTTGCTCTACCTCGTGGTGTTGGTGCTGGTCGCGGTCGTGCTGTTCGGCGCGGCGAGCCTGCTGTTCGGACGCGGCGAACAGTTACCGCCGCTGCCCCGCGGCACCACGGCGACCGTGCTGCCGGCCTACGGCGTGACCGGCAGCGACGTCGACGCGGTCAAGTTCACCCAGGTGCTGCGCGGCTACAAGACCAGCGAGGTGGACTGGGTGCTGGACCGCCTGGCCCGCGAGCTAGAGGCGCTGCGCGGCCAGCTCGCCGCCGTCAGTGCCGCCTCTGGGGAGGCGCACGACGCCGGCGGCCAAGCACCAGACGAGGACGCCGGGAGTGAGGCTCCGGCGTGAGTGAGGACGGGCTGATTCGCTGCGGCTGGGCGGTGGGACGGCCCGGACCCGATTTCGAGCTGTACCGCGACTACCACGACCAGGAGTGGGGCCGGCCCTTGCGGGGCGGGGTGGCGCTGTTCGAGCGGATGAGCCTGGAGGCCTTCCAGAGCGGCCTGTCCTGGCTGACGATCCTGCGCAAACGGGAAAACTTCCGCCGCGCGTTCTGCGGTTTCGAGATCGACAAGGTGGCCCGGTTCAGCGAGACAGACGCGCAGCGGCTGCTGGCCGACCCGGGCATCGTGCGCAATCGGGCCAAGATCGACGCGACCATCGCCAATGCGCGCGCGGCCGA
This sequence comes from Mycobacterium sherrisii, assembly GCF_002102355.1. GTDB lineage: Bacteria > Actinomycetota > Actinomycetes > Mycobacteriales > Mycobacteriaceae > Mycobacterium > Mycobacterium sherrisii. Next base: position 103,948 of record NZ_LQPT01000051.1, read on the forward strand.
GCAGCTGGGCTCGCCCGACGACCTGTCTGAGCTGCTGTGGTCGTTTGCGCCCCCGCCGCGGTCCCGCCCGGTCGACGGTTCGGAAATCCCCTCGGCCACTGCCGAATCCAAGGCCATGGCCAAGGAACTCAAGCGGCGCGGATTCCGCTTCGTCGGCCCCACCACCGCCTACGCGCTGATGCAGGCGACCGGGATGGTGGACGACCATGTCCGCGATTGCTGGGTCCCCGCACCACGGTAAGGGCCTGCGTCAGCGCGCCTCGCCGGCCGCGCCCGCGACCCGTGGCGGGCCGTAGGGACGGGTCTTGTGCATTTAGTGACACTAATAGGGAACAATGGGGGGGTGATTTGGCAGTTCAATGTCGGGTATGGCTGGAAATCCGCTGGCGGGGCTAGCTCGCCGCCGACCAAGCTCGCGAGGACGGGTCATCTCGAATCTGGAGGGAGCACTCGATGGCGGCGATGAAGCCCCGGACCGGAGACGGTCCTCTGGAAGCGACTAAGGAGGGGCGCGGCATCGTAATGCGGGTACCACTTGAAGGTGGTGGTCGTCTCGTCGTCGAGCTGACACCCGACGAAGCCGCCGCCCTGGGCGACGAACTCAAGGGTGTCACCAGCTAAGTCCCAGCACCCGCGGGTGCGAAGCTACGCCGACACTTTCCGGTAGGTCTCCAGCGTCTGTTCGGCGACCTGTGCCCAGGAGAATTCCTCGATGCACCGCTGGCGTCCGGCGCGCCCGTAGCGGTCGGCCTTCGCAGGGTCCGCGACGAGTTCATTGACCGCTCGGGCCAATCCCGCCCGGTACCCGGCCGGGTCGTCGGCGTCGTAATGCACCAGCGAGCCGGTGCTGCCCGCCACGACGACCTCCGGTATCCCGCCGACGTCGGAAGCCACCACCGCGGTTCCGCATGCCATCGCCTCTAAATTCACGATTCCCAACGGCTCGTAGACCGACGAACACACGAAAACCGTTGCGGCCGAGAGTATTTCGCGCAGCTCCGCGATCGGGAGCATCTCCCGGATCCAGAACGCGCCGGTGCGCACGCTGGCCAGCTCGGCCACGGCGGAGCGGACCTCCTCGGCGATCTCCGGGGTATCGGGAGCGCCCGCGCACAACACGAGTTGCACCTCCGGGCTGAACTGATGCGCGGCGGCCACCAGGTGGCCGACCCCCTTCTGCCGAGTGATTCGCCCGACGAACGCCACCACCGGCCGATTGGGGTCGACGCCGAGCTCGGCCAGCACCGACCCGGTGTCGGCGGGCCCGGCCGGATACCACACGTCGGTGTCCACCCCGTTGCGGATGACGTGCACCAGGCTGGGATCGAGGGTGGGGTAGACGCGCAGCACGTCCTCGCGCATGCCGGCGCTCACCGCGATGACGGCGTCGGCGGCCAGCACCGCGGTGCGCTCCACCCACGTCGACACCCGGTAGCCGCCGCCGAGCTGCTCGGCCTTCCAGGGCCGCAGCGGTTCCAGCGAGTGCGCGGTCAGCACGTGCGGGATGTCGTAGAGCTGCGCGGTCAGATGTCCGGCCATCCCGGTGTACCAGGTATGCGAATGCACCACCGTTGCTTGAGATGCGGCGTCGGCCATCACCAGATCCGCCGACAGCGTTGCCAACGCGGCGTTGGCATTGCGCAGGCGCGGGTCGGGCTGATGCGCGATCGCGCCCGGCCGGGGCTCACCCATGCAGTGCACGTCGACCGTGCACAACCGGCGCAGTTGGGCGACCAGCTCCGTCACGTGTACGCCGGCTCCGCCGTAGACGTCCGGTGGGTACTCCCGCGTCATCATCGCCACCCGCATACTCCGCACCGTAGTTCGCAGACGCCGCCGACCGCGAATCGGATGGAGAAAGCGGCCGGACAACTCGCGTGCCGCTAACCGCGCGTCTGCCACCATCACCGATTACGGTGAGAGGCGGCGCGCCGAGTTTGCCAAATACGTTGACGGACAGCCCGTCAGAACGGCCGCCGGGCGGATTGCCCCTGGCAGCGGTTCGCGACGGCCGATAGGTTTGGAGCCATGAGGGAAGCACCACACGTGCTGGGGATCGTCCTGGCCGGCGGTGAGGGTAAGCGGCTATATCCGCTGACCGCGGACCGGGCCAAGCCCGCAGTTCCCTTCGGCGGTGCTTACCGCCTGATCGACTTCGTGTTGTCCAATCTCGTCAACGCCCGGTACTTGCGGATCTGCGTTCTCACGCAATACAAGTCGCATTCGCTGGACCGTCATATTTCGCAGAACTGGCGGCTGTCCGGTCTGGCCGGCGAGTACATCACCCCGGTGCCGGCCCAGCAACGGCTCGGCCCGCGCTGGTACACCGGCTCCGCGGACGCGATCTACCAGTCGCTGAACCTGATCTACGACGAAGACCCGGACTACATAGTGGTTTTCGGTGCCGACCACGTGTACCGGATGGATCCCGAGCAGATGGTCCAGTTCCACATCGACAGCGGCGCCGGGGCGACGGTGGCCGGGATCCGGGTGCCACGCGCCGACGCCACCGCATTCGGCTGCATCGATTCCGACGAGTCCGGCCGGATCCGCAACTTCGTCGAGAAGCCGCTGGAGCCGCCGGGCACCCCGGACGACCCGGAGACGACTTTCGTTTCGATGGGCAACTACATCTTCACCACCAAGGTGCTCATCGACGCCATTCGCGCCGACGCCGACGACGATCACTCCGATCACGACATGGGCGGCGATATCATCCCGCGGTTGGTGGCTGACGGGATGGCCGCGGTCTACGACTTCAGTGACAACGAGGTGCCCGGTGCCACCGACCGGGACCGCGCCTATTGGCGTGACGTCGGGACCCTGGACGCCTTTTACGACGCGCACATGGATCTGGTGTCGGTGCACCCGGTGTTCAATCTGTACAACCGGCGTTGGCCGATTCGCGGGGCGACGGAGAACCTGGCGCCGGCGAAGTTCGTCAACGGCGGCTCCGCCCAGGAGTCCGTGGTCGGTGCCGGCAGCATCATCTCGGCGGCCTCGGTGCGCAATTCGGTGCTCTCGTCGAACGTGGTGGTCGACGACGGCGCGATCGTGGAGGGCAGCGTGATCATGCCCGGCGCCCGGGTGGGCCGGGGCGCGGTGGTGCGCCACGCGATCCTGGACAAGAACGTCGTCATCGGGCCCGGCGAGATGGTCGGGGTGGACCTGGAGAAGGACCGGGAGCGTTTCGCGATCAGCGCCGGCGGCGTGGTCGCGGTGGGCAAGGGTGTCTGGGTCTAGCCGCGGCTACCAGACGTAGGGCAGTAGCCGGTAGCGCACCCGCTGCATGTATTCGCGGTAGCCGGGCAGTTGCTCGGTCAGCAGCGTCTCTTCGTCGAGGATGCGGATGACGATCACCGCCTGGGCGGGGATCACGAACAGCAGCCCCCAGTAGGAGCCCAGCGCCAGCGGGATGCCGACCATCATGACGAAGTTGCCGACGTACATCGGGTGCCGCACATGCTTATAGAGGCCGCTGGATACCAGCGTCTGGCCCGCTTCCACCGTGACCGTCGCTGCGGCGTAGGCGTTCTGGGCGATCACCACCATCGCGATACCGAACCCGATCGCGACCAACCCGTCGCCGAGCAGCGAGACCCACCCCGGCACCCGCGACCAGCCCCTGCGTTGGTCGTAGGCGCTGAACACCAGCAAGGCGGTGAAGGCCGCGAACGCGCCGGTGATCAGGATCTTCTGCACTGTTCGCCCTTCCGCCCCGGGGCCGGCGTGCATCCGGCGCTCCAGCGCGGCCGGATTGATGCGATACAGGTAGATCGTCGGCGGGATCGTCGTCACGGCGGCGGTGGCGATGAAAACCCATGCCTGCCAATAGTCCAGCGTCCCGGCCGGCAGGAACAGCAGCAGCCCCAGGATGGCCAGGCCAAACACCGACGACGACGCGGCCCGGATAGCGGTGTTCATGATCGCAGGTCCCGTCGCCGGAATGCGATGGCGCCCATCGTGATCAGGGCGGCGTCGACGGCCGTGAGCCACAGCAGCGGCACGGCGGTGAAGCTCGCGCCGACGCGGGGCACGTGCGCGAACGGATCGAGATCGAGGATCCATTGCGAAAAGCCCGCCAGCGAACCGATCAGGTACAGCGCGATGAACCCGATCAGCACACCCCACGCCACGGGCGCGAAGCGTGGCGCCAGTCCCCACAACGCGGCGGTGAGCGCCGCGCCCACCCAGACGGCCGGCAGCTGGACCGCGGCGGTGCCGACCACCACCGCCACCTTGGCTCCGACGGCACCGGCGGCCATGCCGTAAACCAGACCTCCCACCGCCCCGGCGATCAACATCGCCACCGCGGAGCCGAGCAGGGCGGCAACCAGATGGCTTGCGACCCAACGGATCCGAGAGACGGCGCCGGCCAGGGTGGTCTCGGCGCGCAGGCTGGACTCCTCTTGGTGCAGGCGCAGGGTCAGCGAGACGGCGAACGCGGCGGCCACCATGCCCATCATCGCGAACGCCACCGCCAGAAACGCTTCCTCCAGCGCGGCGGTGCCGCCCATCCGCGCGACGATGTCGCGGGCCATTCCGCTGCCGATCTCGTCGCCGATACCGTGCGCCACGCTGCCCATCACCAGGCCGTACAGGCACAACCCCACCGTCCACAGCAGCAGCGCGCCGCGGTCCAGGCGCCACGCCAGCCCGAACACGTTGCGCAACCCGGGGGCGGCGGTGGCCGGGCCGGTCCGCTCGGCGATGAGGCCGGCGCCGACGTCGCGGCCCGCGAGCAGTCGGTACGCCACCAGGGTCAGGACCGTCGCGGTGACCAGGTGCAGCAACAACACCCACCAGTGATCTCCCGCGTAGGGCCGCACCTGCAGTGACCATCCCAGCGGTGAGAGCCACGACAGCGTGCCAGAGCCGGCGTCGCCCATGGCGCGCAGCGTGAACGCGGCACCCAGCACGGTGAAGGCGGCGCCGCGGGCGAAGCGGGCGCTGGCCGACAGCTGCGCGGTCACCGCGGCCACTGCGGTGAACACCAGGCCCGAACAGGCCAGCGCCGCACCGAAGGCCAGCGATCCGCCGGCCGGCACGTCGGTGCTCAGCAGACCGGCCGCGCCCAGCGCCCCGGTGGCCAGGCACGCGCCGAACGTCAGGATCAGCGCCGCGGTCAGGCTCGCGTAGCGACCGACGCCGGTCGAGTCCACCAGCTCGGTCCGGCCGCTCTCCTCGTCGGCGCGGGTGTGCCGAATCACGGTCAAAATGACGGCCACCGCGATCAGCACGTGAAACATGCCGGCCTTCCACACACCCACCGCGCCCAGGCTGTCGTTGTAGATCTGCCCGTACAGCGCGCGCTGGGCGGGGCTGGCCATGATCGATGCCGCGAATCCGGCGCGGGCGGCCTGGGTGGGATAGACCTTCTCGATGCTGCCGACGTACACCGTCGCCAACGGCAGCGAAAGCAGCAGAATCCATAACGGCAGCGAGACGCGGTCGCGGCGCAGATACAGCCGCAGCATGCCAGCAGTGCCTGAGAAGTTCGAAAACCCTTGTGGTGATTGGTATTTCGGGTGTTCAAGAGTGGTGGTGGTCATCATGCCGAAACCTTATTGCCGCTGCGCCCGGTGTCGTAGTGACGCAAGAAGAGTTCTTCGAGTGTGGGGGGCTGGCTGACCAGGCTGCGCACCCCGGCATCGCCGAGCACCCGGATGAGTTCGCCCAGGCTCTCGCTGTCGACCTGCGCGCGCAGCGTGTTGCCGTCGAAGCTGATATCTTCGACACCCTTGATTCGCGTGAGATCACCCGGGTCGCCGGTCATTTCGGCTATGATGAAAGTACGGCTGAGGTGTCGCATCGAGTCCAGCGTCCCGGATTCTATGGTCTTGCCGGCACGGATGATGGTCACCCGCTGGCACAACGCTTCGGTTTCGGCCAGGATGTGGCTGGACAACAGCACCGTCACGCCGCGGTCGCGCGCTTCGGCTACGCATTGCTGAAACACGTTCTCCATCAACGGGTCCAACCCGCTGCTGGGCTCGTCCAGCAGCAGCAGGCGGGCGTTCGAGGAGAAGGCAGAAATCAGCGACACCTTTTGCCGGTTGCCCTTGGAGTAGGTGCGGGCCTTCTTGGTCGGGTCCAGGTCGAAACGCTCGATGAGCTCCCGTCGGCGTGCGCCGTCGATGCCGCCGCGCATGCGGGCCAGCAGCTCGATGGTCTCGCCGCCGGTCAGCGACGGCCATAGCGTGACATCGCCTGGTACGTAAGCGATCTGACGGTGCAGCGCCACCGCGTCGGTCCACGGGTCGCCGCCCAGCAGCGCAACGGTGCCCCGGTCGGCGCGCACCAGGCCCAGTAGGATGCGGATGGTGGTGGACTTACCGGCACCGTTGGGGCCGAGGAAGCCGTGCACCTCACCTTGGCGCACGGTCAGGTCGAGGCCGTCCAGTGCGCGCACCGCCCCGAAGCTCTTGGTGAGGCCGCGGATCTCGATGGGCGCGGCATTGTCAGCTCTCATGCGAATCTCCTTGAACATCGGCGGTCAGGAATGCCTCGTACATGGTGCGGTCCGTCATCAGGCCCTCGGTGTAGATCTCGAGGGCGGGCAGCACCATCTCTTGGGCGTAGTCGCGCAGGACGGCACGCAGCTCCGTTGGCGTTGGGTGCATTTGGATGTAGAGCAGCAAGCTTCCACCACCGGTGATGCCCAAGTATTTTGCCCGGGCGTGCGGATCGCGGCTGGGCTTGATCGTCCCGGCGCGCACACCCTCTTCCAGATATTCGTAGACGTTGTCGATCATCCTGCGCCACAGCATGTTTGCCAGCTCGCCACCGGTCTGCATGCTGCGGACCAGGTACGCCATCAGCGGTGCGTAGTCCTCGATTTCGGCCATCTGCGCGAACCAGGTGGCCGGGTCGTTGGAGCGCATCGCCTGCGCCTTGGCGCTGTAGATCTCTTCGGCGATGTAGTCCTCGCAGGCCTTGCGCAGGCCCGCTTTGGAGCCGAAGTGATGAATGACCAACGCCGCGCTGACGCCGGCCGCCTCGGCGATGGTCCGCAGGCCGACGCCGAAGCCGTGCTGGCCGAACTGCTCGATGGCCGCGTCGCGGATCCGGGCGGCGGTGGTCAGATCGGCTGAACGCATGTTCAGGACACTAAACGTGCGTTCAGTCGTCGGTCAAGGGGAATCGCCGCAAAGAATCCGTAAAGAATGCGGGCGCGTCCCGCTGGCTGGCGGTTAGTCGCGGACGGCGGCCAGCACGCCTTCGCCCAGGGGGACCAGCGCGGGCGTCAACCGCTCGTCCTCGGCGATCAGGCGCGCGGCCTCGCGCACCGCGAGCACCTCGGCGTCGCGGGCCGTCGGGTCACCCGCACGCCCGCCGAGGGCGCAGCCGTGCACCACGATCACCCCGCCGGAGCGCAGCAGGCGTACGCCCTCGACGACGTAATCGGGCTGGTCGAGCGGGTCGGCGTCGATGAACACCAGGTCATAGGACTCGTCGGCCAGACGGGTGAGCACCTCCTGGGCGCGGCCGCTGATCAACCGGGTGCGCGACGGGCCGATGCCGGCCTCGGAGAAGGCCTGCTTGGCCAGCCGCAGATATTCCGGCTCGAGGTCGATCGTGGTCAGCACGCCGTCGCCGCTCATCCCGGACAACAACCACAGGCCGCTGACCCCGGCGCCGGTGCCCACCTCGGCGACCGCCTTGCCGCCGGACAGCTTGGTCAGCATGCTCAGCAGCGCGCCGACCGCGGGCGTCACCGCCCCGGCGCCGATGTCGACGGAGCGTTCGCGGGCGGCGGCCAGGATCGCGTCCTCGGAGATCGAGCCCTCCGCATGCGCAAAGAGCAATTCGGCTCGACTGGGGGCCGTCTGGCCGGGAGTTTCTTCGTCGCTGCCGTCCATGCCCGCAGCGTATGCCATGGCCGAGGCGTGCCCGACCCAGACGGTTCCCGACACGCCCGGCGCGCTGGACGCGGCGTAAGTCACGTCCCGATGGGTATCCGCTGCTGACAGGACGTAACGAAAAGGTTTCTCAGTCAAACCTCAGATTGCTCCTATATCGCGCATACGCCGGTAGGCGACGGTATCGGTATGGAACGTGGAGGGCGTTGGGTGGGGAATACAGACGGGCAGCCACGTGTTGCCGCAAACGACGAATTGTCGATGGCCGACTCGATGGCTGACAACTCAATTTGTTCGGAGGATTCGATCAACACCACTTTGCTGAGCCCCAGCACCATGTCACATCCGCAGGAGTTCGCTGCTGACGAATGGGTGGAGCCCGTCGGCGGATTGCAGGGCACCGCGGTGTTCGACGCGACCGGCGACAAGACGACGATGCCGTCCTGGGACGAGTTGGTGCGCCAGCACGCCGACCGGGTGTACCGGCTGGCCTACCGACTCTCGGGCAACCAGCAGGACGCCGAGGATTTGACGCAGGAGACGTTTATCCGGGTGTTCCGGTCGGTCCAGAACTACCAGCCCGGCACCTTCGAGGGCTGGCTGCACCGCATCACCACCAACCTGTTCCTCGACATGGTGCGCCGCCGGGCCCGGATCCGGATGGAGGCGCTGCCGGAGGACTACGACCGGGTGCCGGCCGACGAGCCGAATCCCGAGGAGATCTACCACGACGCCCGGCTCGGACCGGATCTGCAGGCCGCCCTGGACTCGCTGCCGCCGGAGTTCCGTGCCGCGGTGGTGCTGTGCGACATCGAGGGCCTGTCCTACGAGGAAATCGGTGCCACCCTGGGTGTCAAGCTGGGCACCGTGCGCAGCCGCATCCACCGCGGCCGCCAAGCCCTGCGCGACTATCTGGCCGCGCACTCGGCGCCGGAGACTCACGCGAAATCGGCGTGAGCCGGTTCTCGGTGCGCCTGTCGACCCCATGATCATGCGATTTCGCCGCACGCACGCAGGTGCGCAGCACCTTCTCGCGCTACATTCGAGGGGTACGTGGCAGCGAGAGGAGCTGGTGATGGCCGACCGGGGACATGTGTTCCGCCGTGCGTTCTCCTGGCTTCCCGCTCAGTTCGCCTCCCAGAGCGACGCGCCGGTGGGCGCTCCCCGGCAATTCGGCTCGACCGAACACCTTTCGATCGAGGCGATCGCGGCGTTTGTCGACGGCGAACTGCGCATGAGCGCACACCTGCGGGCCGCCCATCATCTCTCGCTGTGCCCGCAGTGCGCGGCCGAGGTCGAGGACCAAAGCCGGGCCCGCGCCGCGCTGCGCGAAGACTCCCACCCCATCCGCATCCCGAGCACGCTGCTGGGCATGCTCTCGCAGATCCCGCACTACCCGCCCGACGACACGCCCTCGCAGACCCCTGAGCGTTTCTTCGACCGCGACGCGCGCGACCAGCGTAAGCGCCGATAGCGGCCCGGCCATCCCGGCTCGTGGCTGCAAGGCGACCGATCGGCAACCGTGGATACTAGGGTGGACACGAACAGCGCCGTGCCTGTTGCTGGCCCCGGAAACGGACCGTGCGCGCGGCCTGTCTTGAGCACTCAAGCAGAGGATCCAAAGGGGTAACGTGACCTCCGACCAAGGCCCCGACCAGGGGCAAGATAGCGGCAGCAACGGAGGCAAACGCCTGGCGCCGCGCCCCGTCTCCCGGCCACCGGTCGACGCGGCCGCGCGTCAGGCGTTCGGGCGTCCCTCCGGAGTCCAGGGTTCTTTCGTCGCCGAGCGGGTCCGCCCCCAGAAGTACCGTGAGCAAGCCGAGTTCGTTACGCACGACGAACGCCGCGACCCGGTGCTGGAGGAGGCGTTCAGCCGACCCGACGGCGGCAGCGAGTCGTTGCAGCGCCATCCCGTCGACGCGGGCGCGCTGGCCGCCGAGCAGAACGGATTCGATCAGGACGAGTTTGACGATCCCTGGCGCGATCCCGGCGCCGCGGCGGCGCTGGGGACTCCGGCGGTGGAACCGGCCGGGCTGCAGACGGCTGCGGCGTTCACCGGCAAGCTCGGCGTGCGCGACGTCCTGTTCGGGCGGAAGGTGTCCTACCTCGCGCTGGCGGTGCTGCTCGTCATCGCCTTGGTGATCGGCGCCGTCGGCGGGCTGATCGGCCGCAAGACCGCCGAGGTCGTCGACGCCTTCACCACCTCGAAGGTGACGCTGTCGACCAACGGCAACGCCGAACCGCCGGCGGGGCGCTTCGCCAAGGTGGCGGCGGCGACGGCCAACTCCGTGGTGACCATCGAATCCAAGAGTGACCAGGAGGGCATGCAGGGTTCCGGCGTCGTCGTCGACGGCCGCGGCTACATCGTCACCAACAACCACGTCATCTCCGAGGCCGCCAACAACCCGAGCCAGTTCAAGACGACCGTGGTCTTCAACGACGGCAAGGAAGTGCCCGCGAACCTGGTCGGGCGCGACCCGAAGACCGACCTGGCCGTGCTGAAGGTCGACAACGTCGACAACCTGAGCGTGGCGCAGCTCGGCGACTCCGACAAGGTTCGCGTCGGCGACGAGGTGATTGCCGCCGGTGCGCCGCTGGGGCTGCGCAGCACCGTGACGCACGGCATCATCAGCGCGCTGCACCGGCCGGTGCCGCTGTCGGGGGAGGGCTCGGACACCGACACCGTCATCGACGCCCTGCAGACCGACGCGTCGATCAACCACGGCAACTCCGGTGGACCGCTGATCGACATGAATTCCCAGGTGATAGGCATCGACACCGCCGGAAAGTCGTTGTCGGACAGCGCAAGTGGGCTGGGCTTCGCGATCCCCATCAACGAGGTCAAGAACGTGGCGCAGGCCCTGATCAAGGACGGGAAGATCGTGCACCCGACGCTGGGCGTGAGCACCCGATCGGTGAGCAACTCGATCGCGGCGGGTGCCCAGGTGGCCAACGTCAAAGCGGGCAGCCCCGCACAAAAGGGCGGCATCCTGGAAAACGACGTCATCGTCAAGGTTGGTAGCCGCAAGGTCGCCGACGCCGACGAGTTCGTCGTCGCCGTCCGGCAGCTGACCATCGGGCAGGACGCCCCGATCGAGGTGGTCCGCGACGGCCGCAACGTCACACTGACGGTCAAACCCGACCCCGACAACGGCTAGATGTTCGGAAACCTCAGCTGGGAGCACATCCTCGTCCTCGTGGTGGTCGGGCTGGTGATCCTGGGGCCCGAACGCCTGCCGGGCGCGATCCGATGGACGTCGACGTCGCTGCGGCAGGCCCGCGACTACCTCAGCGGGGTGACCACCCAGCTACGCCAGGACCTCGGCCCCGAGTTCGACGACCTGCGCGGTCCGTTGAGCGAACTGCAGACGCTGCGGGGGATGACGCCGCGCGCCGCGCTGACTAAGCACCTGTTCGACGGCGACGACTCGTTCCTCACCGGCAATTTCGAGCGGCCGGTCAACGGGACGGCGACGCCGCCGCCGCCGCAACAGCCGCAGCCGCCGGTGCAGCAGCACGGGCCGGCGCCGTTCGACACCGACGCGACTTGACGGCCCCCAAGCCTCGGCGGTATCAGCGCCGACTTGGGTCAAGCCCCAGCGACACCCCCGCCAGGCCACGCTTGCGCGCCGACAGCTTGTCGGCCACGTCGCGTAACTCCTTGCCCACCGCCGAATCCGGCGCGCTGAGCACGATCGGGACACCCGAATCGCCGGCCGCCACCAGGGCGGGGTCCAGCGGGATCTGACCGAGCAACGGCACGTCGGCGCCCACGGCGCGGGACAGTCGCTCGGCGACCTGCGCGCCCCCACCCTCGCCGAACACGTGCAGGGTCGAGCCGTCCGGCAAGGTCAGCCCGGACATGTTCTCCACGACGCCGACGACGCGCTGACGGGTTTGCAGCGCGATGCTGCCGGCTCGCTCGGCGACCTCGGCGGCGGCAAGCTGCGGCGTGGTGACGACCAGGATCTCCGCGTTGGGCAGCAACTGCGCCAGCGAGATGGCGATGTCGCCGGTGCCCGGGGGCAGATCGAGCAGCAGCACGTCCAGGTCGCCCCAGAAGACGTCGGCCAGGAACTGTTGCAGCGCCCGGTGCAGCATCGGCCCACGCCACACCACCGGCGTGTTGCCCTGGGTGAATTGCGCGATCGAGATGACCTTCACCTCGTGCGCGATCGGCGGCAGGATCATCGATTCGACCTGGGTGGGCCGGTCGGTGGTGCCCATCATGCGCGGGACGGAGTGGCCGTGGATGTCGGCGTCGAGCACGCCGACCGACAGGCCGCGGGCGGCCATCGCGGCGGCCAGGTTGACCGTGACGCTGGATTTGCCGACCCCGCCCTTACCCGAGGCGACGGCGTAGACCCGGGTCAGCGAGTTGGGTTGGGCGAACGGGATGACCGGCTCGGCGGCGTCCCCGCGCAGCTTCTTGCGCAGTTCGGTGCGCTGCTCGTCGCTCATCACGTCCAGGCTGACTCTCACCGCCGCGGTGCCCGGAACGTCGGCGACCGCTTGGCCGACGCGGTCGCTGATCTCGGTTTTCTTGGGGCAGCTGGCGGTGGTCAGGTAAATCCCGACGTGCACGCTGCCGTCGGCATCGGTGTCGATGCTCTTGACCATGCCGAGGTCGGTGATCGGGCGCCGCAATTCGGGGTCGATCACTTTGCCCAGCGCGGTGCGGATGGCGGCGTTCAGATCGGCTTGCGAACCGGGGGGGTCATGGCGAGACATCACCGCCGAGTGTAGGCGGCGCGGCGTGCGACCGGCTGGCAGGCGTCAGCGGGGTGCGGCGGCTGCCGGGGGACTACCCGCGGGAGCGGCGGGCTTGGGCGGGCCGGCCGCCGGATCCGGCGCGGCGGCTGGGTTCGCCGGCGCGGCCGGGAA
>NZ_LQPT01000052.1 GCF_002102355.1 Mycobacterium sherrisii
CGAATACGAAGCAATCATGACCACACCGGCCAGCCAGGCCGCGTGAAGAAACTGTCACCTATCCGTGCAGCAGTCCCGATTGCCTGCAAAATGCCTGCAATCCCTGCCATGCCTGCCGCCCTTTATGGGCAGGCAGGTTTGGCAGGCATACAGGGGCGATCGTAAACAACGAACATGTGACACAAAGGATTTGAGGTAGACATGATGAGCGAAAGCCATGACGCTAACGACATCATCGACGTTGAGGCAATAGAAATCGAAGGAAGCGATAACCTTCCGGCAGTGATCGAAGCATCGACAAGACCTCGCATGGAAAATCGGGCTGGCGTGCCTCGCTGGAGCGAAGAGTGGTGGACACAAGCCTCTGCCCAAGTGCAGGCACGAAGATGCGTCGCACACAAGAGCAACGGAGACCGCTGCCTGAAAGCTGCGATCAAGGGCGCAACGGTCTGCAGGACTCACGGCGGTGCTACTCGGCACGTACGAAACGCAGCTCGCGTTCGCCTGGAGAACGCAGCTGACCTAATGTCCAAGCAGCTGTTAGGAATTGCTCTTACCGCAGACAGTGAGTCAGTGAAACTGGCTGCTATCAAGGACGCTCTGGACCGTGCTGGCCTCAAACCTCCGGCCGAAGTTGTCCTAGCACAAGGCGAACCCAAAAAGTTTGAAGCAGTATTTGATTCGATCGGCGGCGATCCTGAGGCAGCTGGATTTTCTAGTGCGACTAGTGAGGACAGCATTACAGCCGGCGTCGATGCCTCCCCGGCCCCTGCCTACGACCGAATCGCAGAGCAGGCCGAACACTCTTCGCCCGATGACCCGCTGCGACAGGGTAGGCGGCGCGAAGTCGACCGCGACAGGCAACCTCGGCCCAGCGACGTGCTCATCACAGGTGAGGTCGCCATGCGCGTGGCGAATGAAGCAAATCTGAATCCTGGGGCAGTTCGGCCACCTTTAGCACTTCCTTCGCCGCACAAGCGCTACAGGCGGCCTTAGACGTGTTTTCCCAGATCAGACATTGTAGCCACCGTTGTATCAGTCGGCTAAAACTTAAGGCGTAAGGCGCAACCGCTCGGTTACGCCCCACGCCAGCAAGGGAGACACAACATGCCGACCAAGACATGCACACGAGAACCAATGCAACAGTTGATGTTTGGCTACACACGAGTGAGCACCGATGAGCAGGCCGATAGAAGAAACGGCCTAGAGGCACAGCATGAAGTCATCGATTCTCAGGCCAAACGGCGCGGCTGGATCGTAGAGCATTTCGCAGACGGAGGCGTATCCGGCAAGATCCTCGGACCGAAACTTGCGGAAGTGTTGCAACTGTTAGCTTCTGGACAAGGTGATGGCATGGTGGTTGCCAAACTGGACAGGTTGAGTCGATCAATTGTGAACGCTGCCAACATTATCGAGTCCGCGCAGGCGCAAGGGTGGTCGCTGGTCATCCTGGATTTGGGCGTGGACCTCACCACGGCGGCAGGCCGGATGATGGCCATGAACCTAGTCAACTTCGCACAATACGAACGCGAGTTGATCAGCGAGAGAACAAAAGCCGCTCTTGCCGCCAAGAAGCGTAGAGGCGAGCGCATCGGAAGACCCAGAGCTGCATCGGCTTCAGTAGTGCGGCGCATAGTGCAAGACCGCAATGCCGGCTTGACATACGACGCTATCGCTTCGGCGCTCACTGCATCCAATGTCCTATCGCCACTAGGCAATCCGGCATGGCAACCGTCCACCGTGCGCCGCATCTACGCCAGCGCAACAGCTGGCAACCAGGAAGGCGTGGCCTGATGGCTGCGACGATTCGTAAGCGCACTACTGGCAAGCTAGATAAGTTCGGAAATCCCGTTGTGTCCTATCAGGTTCGGTGGCGGGAGCCGATCCGAGATGACTTCGGAGCACCAACAGGCAACTTCCGGCAGACCTCTGAGACGTTTCCAACTGAGCGAAAGGCGAAGGCGCATCTGCGCAAGGTGGAGGACCAGTTAGACAGCGCTAGGGGAGTAGACCCGTCCAGTCAGAAGGCGAAGGCCAATCGACCGCTAGGGGAGTACGCCAAGCAGTATCTGGAAAGCCTGGCGGGATCAATTGATGACGCCACCATCACCGGTTACGAGAAGATCTACCGCACTCATATCGCTCCGGTGTTCGGCAGCAAGCCAGTTGCGGCCATCACCACTGCGGACGTGACTAGCTGTATGAGGCCATGACATTGGTGACGCCGGTGGCGAGTCGTGATGCTGGTGGCTGGCCTGCGGCGGCAGAGTGTGGTCGATGGTAGTTGAAGTGGATGTTCCAGACTTTGAGTGCTTCGGCGCGTTGGGTTTCTGAGGTCCATGTCCTGGCGTAGAGGAACTCTTCGGCCAGGATGCGGTTGTAGCGCTCGACTTTGCCGTTGTGGCGCGGGGTGTAGGGCGTGATGAATTGGTGGCGTGCGCCGTGGAGCACGTGGGCGAAGTCTTTGGCCCGGTAGCAGGCGCCGTTGTCGGTGACGATCCGCTGGATGCGGTCGATGCCATGGACGGCGAACCATACCCGGGCGCGGTGCATGAATCCGATTGCGGTGACGGCTTTTTCGTTGTCAAGGGCTTCGGTGTAGGACAGTCGGGAGAACCCGTCGACGGCCGAATGCAGGTACAC
>NZ_LQPT01000053.1 GCF_002102355.1 Mycobacterium sherrisii
CCGGCGGACCTGTTGCCGCCGCCACCCGACGCGCCGCCCCCGCCGGCGGACCTGTTGCCGCCGCCACCCGACGCGCCGCCCCCGCCGGTATTGATCGATGCGATCGCACCTGCACCGCCACCGCCCGGCGACCCCGAAATTCTGAACCCCTAAGTAGAAATGCGTGGTCACCAAATAGCCCTTTGCTAATAGCGGCGGCTGCTCACACTTTCCGCGCCCGCTGGTGAAGTATTCGAAACACGGCGCCCGCTGTGGGCTTCGTCACAATTACGACATCGGGCTTTATCAATTCGCCCAGAATCGGAGCAAAGTCCGCCCAGCCGTCTAATACGATGGTTGGGCGGACTGCGCTCTCGCATAGCAAAAAATCGCTCGGCCAATCCTCGCGAGGGCGGCCCACCGCGGCGTGCCGCGGACCGCCGACGGCCGTATATCCTGTCGCTGCCCGCCATGATCGGGCAACGAAATGCACTGGGCTTTGAGTACGAGCGGGGACCTCATGATCTTCATCGTCGTCAAATGGGAAACGAAACCCGAGTGGTCCGACCGTTGGCCGGAGCTGGTTGCTCCGTTCACCGCGGCGACCCGTGCCGAAGAGGGCAATCTCTGGTTCGACTGGTCGCGCAGTCTGGAGAACCCCGCGGAGTACATCTTGGTCGAAGGGTTCCGCGACGGCGATGCCGGCCGCGCCCACGTCACCAGCGAGCACTTCAAGCGGGCGATGGAAGAGCTGCCGCAGGCGTTGCAGTCCACGCCCAAGATCATCAGCCAGACGATCGACGCCACCGGCTGGTCGGAGATGGGCGAGATAAGGGTCGGCTAGCCCTGATCCGTCGGCGGTCGACCCGTTTCGGACTCGGATGCGCGGCGGCTAGCCGACCGCAACCTCGATCTCCTGGCCCAACGCGTAACCGGGAGCCAGCGGCAGGGCGTCGCCGCTCCAAAACGAGCCTGGGTCAAAATAATTCGAGTACTTCTCGGTTTGCAGCAATCCCATCTCCTCGTAGGTGATGGCCACCGTCTCCGCGCAGTACGCCGTTTCCAGGACGAGGCGCTGTCGCTGCTTACGGCGCTGTGTGGACTCCCGAATCTTCTTGTCTACGAGCGGGATTCCCTGCAGCCAGTCGTAGGCGGTCGGCAGTCGGCCGCGCAACCACCGGCCGGTGAGCCGCGCGGTCGTGGGGAAGGCGGTCCCGTCCATCCGCGCGATCACCTGCAGCAGTGCGTTTTCCTGCTCGCGGCCGGGATTGGGGGTGAGCTGACGCAGCCAGCACCGCTGGCGGTAGCGCTGTGCCCATTGCAGGACGGCTTGGTGCAGATCGTTGAGCTGCACCCCTCGGTGATTGGTTCCGGTCCACAAGTCGACGAGCTTGTCGCCTAATTCGGCATGCCAAATCAGTGGCGGCAGGTCGTCGATGGCCACCGTCATCCCGACATGGTTCACCGGGCTGTTCGTCAGGGTCTGGATGGCGCGGTCCGGTCCGGATCCGCCGCGAAACAGCCACAGGTCACCGGTGCGCGTCTCGTGCACCGCTTGTTCCAATGTCAGCATGTAAGTCCGCTCATCACAGGGAACAGAGCAATCGCTTTTTCGGGTGCGGGCCTAGCGTGTCAATTATGCGCAACATTTGGAAGTGGATCGGGCTGGCCGGTGTTGCTGGGGTCGTCGCAGGGGGTGCGTTGGTGGTCCGCGACGAACGCAAACGGCGCGCCTACACACCTGACGAGATTCGCGCCCGGCTGCATGAGCGGTTGGCCCAATCCGATGGGCAGGGCGGTCAGGCCGGACCCGGATTGCGCGACACTTAACTGGTTGCGCCGACACGCCGTAGCGGTTCGCAACGGATTAAGTTTCGAGCGATCAGGACGCACTCAGCCCGGCCGGCTCGCGACCGCGAACAATTGATGGCTGCCCGAAAACCCTTTCAACTCGACGTCGCGTCCGTCGTCGAACGCCACGTCGGCGCAGTCGTCGCGGTCGCTCAACGCGTCGCGTACCGGCTGGCTCACCAAGATTTCGCCACCGACCGCCTGCGCCGCGACCCTGGCGGCCAGGGCGACGTTGCGACCGAACAGATCATCGCCGCGGCGCACCGAGCGTCCCATGTGGATCCCGATCCGCACGCGAATTGCGGTGTGCCGCTTACGTTTTTCATCCCCACGCAAAGCGCTTTGCAGATCGACGCCGCAGCGCACCGCCTGCTCGGGACGGGCGAAGGCGATCATGAAACCGTCGCCCTGACTCTTGACCACATGGCCGCAATGGCGCTTGACCAGACCGGAGACGAGCTTGTCGTGCGCGGCGATCAGCTTGACCCAGGCGCGGTCGCCGATTCGTTCGTTGAGCGCGGTGGACTCCTCGATGTCGGAGAACAGGATCACCACCCGGCCGTCCGGGGTCACCCGGGCCAAGTCGGGCCGCTCCACCTCGGCCCAGTCGGCGAGTTCTTCGATGGAACCGCGCACGGCCGCGCCGAAGCCCTCCTTGCGCATCACGTTCGCGGTGTTCCACACCGTCTTGACGGCCTCCCGGCCGCCGGAGATCAGCCAGTTGCGCGTGTCGGCACGTTGCCGCAACTCCTCGGCCTCCGCCTGGCTACGGACGAGCAACCTCCACAGCACCACGAGCGCGCCGGCCTCGAGCACCACGATCCCGGTCAGCGCATAAACCGCGATGTGTAGCGCGTCACCCACACAGGCATCCTCGCAAAGCCCGCCATTGCCTCAGGTTGTCGGGCCTATACGCAGTGTCTAGGGTTGATGACGGACGCCTCGGGAATAGTGAATCTCAAGAAACCGATCAGGTGATTTTTGGGAGGTTCGGTCTTGGCCGAAGACGGTGGGCGTTCGTCGAATCTCATGGTCATCTTCGGGATCACCGGGGATCTGGCCCGCAAGATGACGTTTCGGGCCTTGTATCGGTTGGAAACCCGCAACCTGCTGGACTGCCCGATCCTGGGTGTGGCCAGCGACGACATCACGGTGGACCAACTCGTCGAGCGCGCGCACCAAGCCATCGGCGACGCCGGCGAGAAGATCGACGAAGCGGCGTTCAAGCGGCTCGCGGGCCGGCTCAGCTACGTGCACGGGGACGTCACCGATGGCGCGCTCTACGACACGCTTGCCGAGACGATCGGCTCGGATTACCGCCCGCTGTATTACCTGGAGATGCCACCGTCGTTGTTCGCGCCGATCGTGGAGAACCTGGGGCGGGCGGGTTTGCTGGAGCGGGCCCGCGTCGCCGTCGAAAAGCCGTTCGGCCACGACCTGCAGTCGGCGCGCGAGTTGAACGGGCGGCTGCGGGCGGTGCTGGACGAAGACCAGATCTTGCGGGTGGACCACTTCCTGGGCAAACAGCCGGTGGTGGAACTCGAGTGCTTGCGGTTCGCCAACCAGGCACTGGCCTCGCTGTGGAATCGCCAAAGCGTGTCGCAGATCCACATCACGATGGCCGAAGACTTCGGTGTGGAGGATCGCGGCAGGTTCTACGACGCGGTCGGCACGCTGCGCGACGTCGTGCAGAATCACCTGCTGCAGGTGCTGGCCTTGGTGGCGATGGAACCGCCGGTTGGCCTCAGCGGTGACGATCTCAACGACAAAAAGTACGAGGTGTTCCGGGCCATGCCGGCGGTGAATCCCAAGCAATGCGTGCGAGGGCAATACCGCGGTTACACCGATGTGCCCGGCGTGGCGAAGGATTCGAAGACCGAGACCTTCATCGCGTTGCGGACCGAAATCGACAACTGGCGCTGGTCCGGCGTGCCGATCTTCCTACGAGCGGGAAAAGCCTTGCCGGAGAAGGTGACAGAGGTTCGGTTGTTTCTGCATCACGTTCCCCGGCTGGCCTTCCTCAACCACAAGGGTCCGGCCGAACCCAACCAGCTGGTGTTGCGCATCGACCCCGACCCTGGGATGCGGCTGCAGATATCCGCTCAGGTCGGCGACGCCTTTCGGGACGTTCACCTGGATTCTGAATTCGCCACTGATCTGGGCGAAGCGGAGCGACCTTACGAACTGCTGTTCCAGGCCGCGCTGGCCGGCGATCACCAGCTCTTCGCGCGCGAGGACAGCATCGAGGAGACGTGGCGCATCGTTGCGCCCTTGCTGGACAAGCCAAGCGAGATCCACCAGTACGATCCGGGATCCTGGGGGCCCGAGGCCGCGGGGTCGCTGTTGCCCGGTCGCCGCCGCTGGCAGGAACCGTGGATGCCGACGAACAACACCGCCGCACGATAAGGAGACCGGAGAAAATGCAGCTGGGAATGATCGGCCTGGGCCGGATGGGCGCGAACATCATTCGCCGCGTGGTCAGCGGTGGGCACGAGGGCGTGGTGTACGACCACGACGAGAGCGTCGTCAAGACCTTGGCCGCGGAGGCGGGGATGACGGGGGCGTTCTCGGTTGCCGAGTTGGCCGAGAAGATGACCGCCCCTCGGGTCGTGTGGGTGATGGTGCCCGCGGGCAGCATCACCACGTCGGTGATCGAAGAACTCGCCACGACGCTCGACCCCGGCGACATTGTGATCGACGGCGGCAACTCCTACTATCGCGACGACATGAAGCACTCAAAGCTATTGGCGGAGAAAGGCATTCACCTCTTAGATTGTGGGACCAGCGGTGGTGTCTGGGGTCGGGAGCGTGGCTACTGCCTGATGATCGGTGGCCACGAGGAATCCTTCGCGCATGCCGAGCCACTGTTCGCGGCCATCGCGCCCGGTGTGGATGCGGCGCCGCGGACGCCGGGCCGCGACGGTGAGGTCGCCCAGGCCGAGAAGGGTTATCTGTACTGCGGGCCGTCCGGGGCCGGGCACTTCGTGAAGATGGTGCACAACGGAATCGAGTACGGGATGATGGCCTCGCTCGCCGAGGGACTCAATATCCTGCGCAACGCCGACGTCGGCAACCGCGTCGTGACGGGCGACGCCGAAACCGCCCCGCTGTCCAACCCCGAGTGCTACCGGTACGACATCGACATCCCAGAAGTGGCCGAGGTGTGGCGGCGGGGCAGCGTCATCGGCTCCTGGCTGCTGGATCTGACCGCGAGCGCGCTGCACGAATCACCCGACCTGCACGAGTTCTCCGGACGGGTCTCCGATTCCGGAGAGGGCCGCTGGACCGCGATCGCCGCGATCGACGAGGGCGTCCCCGCGCCGGTGTTGACGACGGCGCTACAGTCCCGCTTCGCCTCACGCGATCTCGACGACTTCGCGAACAAGGCGCTGTCGGCGATGCGCAAGCAATTCGGCGGGCACGCGGAGAAACCGGCTAACTAGCCGTCAACCGCCGGACGAAGTCCACGACGGCTTGGGTGAAGGCGTCGTTGTCGTCGCCGGCCGCGGTATGCCCGGCGTGCGACAGCTCGACGAATTCGGCGCGCGGCACGGTGTCCAGGAAGTGCTGGACGCCTTTCGGGCTGACGACATCGGAAAGCTTGCCGCGGATCAACAGAATTGGGATTTGCAGGCGCGCCGCGGCGCGCTCGAAATTGTCGGTCCGCAGCTCCGGGTCGTCGCCGGGCGCGGTCATGAACGCCGGATCCCAGTGCCAGTACCAGCGTCCGTCGCGCAGCCGCAGATTCTTCTTCAGTCCCTCGGGGCTGCGTGGCTTGCTGCGGTGCGGCAGATACGCCGAGACCGCGTCCGCGGCCTCCTCGAGCGAGGCGAAACCGTGCAGGTTGGTCAGCATGAAGTCACGGATGCGCGCGCTGCCGTTCTTCTCGTACCGCGGCACCACGTCAACCAGGACCAGGCCCGTCACCTTGTCCGGTCCCGCGGCGTCGGCGACCAGGATGCCGGTCAGCCCGCCCATGCTGGCGCCGATCAGCACCACCGGCCGGCCGATCGCCGCGAGCACGTGCAAGACGTCGGCCTGCAGGGTTTCGATCGCGTAGTCCGCATTCGGCGCGCGGTCGCTGTCACCGTGGCCGCGGCTGTCGAGCGCGATGACGTGGTAACCCTCGTCGGCCAGGAATTGGCCGGTGTTTTTCCAGGAGAACCGGTTTTGACCCCCGCCGTGCAGCATCAAAATCGTGGGCCGATCCGCGGCCGCCGCCGCGTGGTTCCACTCGTCGGCAACCAAACCGATACCGCCCACGCCCGCGAACTTCACCGTGCTCATCGGACTGACGTTACATAGCCCCCGCGAGCCCCCCGATGAGTTCTGCCGGTTGCCGGGGTCTATCAGGCAAACCCGACCGAAAGGAGACGCCCGTGCCAACAATCACGCCCTCGCTGTGGTTCGACCACAATCTGGAGGAGGCGGCGACGTTCTACACCTCGGTGTTCCCCAATTCGCGGATCGAGGATTACAACCGTTGCACCGATGCCGGCCCCGGCGAGCCCGGCACGGTGTTGTCGGGCACCTTCGTGCTGGACGGCACCCGGTTCATCGGGATCAACGGCGGCCCCTACTTCTCCTTCAGCAAGGCGGTGTCGTTCACGATCGACTGCAAGGACCAGGACGAGGTCGACTACTACTGGGACCGGCTGACCGACGGCGGCGCGGAATCGCAGTGCGGCTGGTGTACCGACCGCTTCGGCCTGAGCTGGCAGATCGTCCCGCGGCGCCTCTATGAGCTGGTGAACCATCCCGATCCGGCGCGCGCGACGGCCGCCACCCGCGCCATGCACGGCATGCGCAAGATCGTCGTCGCCGACCTGGAGCGGGCGGCGGACGAGGCATCGGGCGTTCCCGGCCGGTGATCGGGTTGTTCGCCGAAATCGACGCCGGCGCGACCGCGTTCGACGGACCAACGCGCTGGCGTCGGTCGGTGCGCTGCGCGGTCACACACGTTAGGTTGGTCCCTGCGGACGCGGGGAACAGGAGTGGATATGGCCGGCAATGCTCAGGTGTCCCCCCGATGACCGAGCCGCGATGGATCGACGTGCCGGGGCCACCCGGCGACGTCAAGGCGCTGACCTGGGGCCCGCCCGACGGTCCGATCGCGTTGTGTATGCACGGCTTCCCCGACACGGCCTACGGCTGGCGCAAGGTCGCGCCCCTGCTCGCCAAGGCCGGGTGGCGGGTCATCGCGCCGTTCATGCGTGGGTACGCGCCGTCGTCGATTCCCGACGATGGCAGCTACCACGTCGGCGCCATCATGGACGACGCCCTGCGCGTCCGGACGGCCGCCGGCGGAACCGACCGCGACGTCGTGATCGGTCACGACTGGGGTGCGCTGGCGGCCACCGGGCTGGCCGCGTTGCCCAACAGCCCGTTCACCAAAGCGGTGATCATGTCGGTGCCGGTCTCGGCCGCTTTCCGAGGGCAGGTCAGCGAGCGGGGCCGGCTGGCCCGGTTGCTGCCGCATCAGCTGCTGCGCAGCTGGTACATCTTTTACTTCCAGTTGCCTTGGCTGCCAGAGCGTTCGGCGCGCTGGATCCTGCCGCTGCTGTGGCGGCGATGGTCGCCGGGTTACCGCGGCGCCGAGGAGGACCTTCGCCACGTCGACGCCGCGATCGGAACACCGGAGAGCTGGCGGGCGGCGCTGGGCACCTACCGGGCCACGCTGCGCAACACCAAGCCGCCGCAGCGTTACGCCGACCTGAACGAGCGGTGGACCGAAGCGCCCATCCTGCCCAGCTTGTACCTACACGGTCGCGACGACGGCTGCATGACTTCGGCTTTCGCGCACTGGACGGCCAAGGTGCTGCCCGCCGGAAGCGACGTGGCGATCATCGACCATGCCGGCCATTTCCTGCAGCTGGAACAGCCCGAGAAGGTCGCCGACCGGGTGCTGGCATTCGTCGGCTCACCCGGCTGACGCCGTGCCTCGCGTCGTGTCGGGGCGGCGAATGGCGGCCGTCGACGCGCAGTTCTACTGGATGTCGGCCAAGATCCCCAGCGACGAGTTCCTGCTCTACGCCTTCGACGGCGAACTGGCCGACCCGGATCGGGCCGTGGCCCAGGTGCTCGGCCGGGCCGCCGCTTGCCCCGCCCTGAGCGTGCGCGTCCGCGACGGATGCTCGCTGACGTATCCGCAGTGGGTGCCCGCGCCGGTGGGCAGCGAGCAGGTGGTGCGCCACGCCGTGCCCGGCGGCACCTGGGCCGGCTGCTTGACGGCGGTGGCCGGGCTCGGCGACCAACAGCTGGACCTGCGCCGCACGCCCTGGTTGCTGCACGTGTTCACCCCGGTATTCGGCATCCCGGGTGTCGACCGCCCGGGCACCGTCGCGGTGCTGCAGCTGCCGCATGCGCTGGCCGACGGCGCCCGCGGGACCGCGATGGCGTCCTGGCTCTTCGGCCGGACGGCGCCGGTGCCCGAGGTGCGCCGCCCGCGGCCGGGCTGCTTCGGCTGGCGCGCGGTACAGGCGGCACGCGCCCACCGCACGCTGGTCCGCGACACCCGCGCGGGCCTGCTGGCCGCCGGGGTCGGTTCGCGGCCGCCGGTCGCCACCAACACCCGCCCCCAGGGCGCCCGCTCGGTGCGCACCCTGGTGCGCCACCGCACACAGTTGGCCGGACCGACCGTCACCATCGGGGTACTCGCCGCGGTGTCCGGCGCACTGTCTGGACTGCTGGACAGTGCGCCGCCGTCGTTGGGCGCCGAGGTGCCGATGGTGAAACCCGTTGCGCGACAGGCCAATAACCATTTCGGCAATGCCGTGGTCGGCCTCTATCCGGACCTTGCCCCGGAGGTGCGGATGGAGCGCATCCGCACCGACCTGAGCAACGCACGGCGCCGCTTCGAACATCCGGCCACACGTAGCGCCGGCCAGGCTTTCGCCGCGGTACCCGCCCCGTTACTGCGTTGGGGCATCTCACAATTCGACGCCGACGCCCGGCCCACCGAAGTGCTCGGCAACACGGTGCTGTCCAGCGTCAACCGCGGCGCCGCCGATTTGCGCTTCGGGGGTGCCCGCGTGGTCCTCACGGCCGGATACCCGGCCCTGTCCCCCGCCATGAGCCTGACGCACGGGGTGCACGGTATCGGCGAGACCATCGCGATCAGCG
Source organism: Mycobacterium sherrisii (assembly GCF_002102355.1). GTDB lineage: Bacteria > Actinomycetota > Actinomycetes > Mycobacteriales > Mycobacteriaceae > Mycobacterium > Mycobacterium sherrisii. The sequence continues at coordinate 8,953 of NZ_LQPT01000053.1, forward strand.
TCCACGCGGCGGAGTCGGCCGTCGGCGACATCGACGCCTACGTCGAGTTGCTGGCCGCGGCGCTATGACCTACTGCGCATCGCCCGATCGGGCCGCTTCCGCGCGGGTGAGCCCGGCGGCGCCGATGAACTCCTCATGCCATTCGAACCACACGGTGTGGTAGGAGTCGGCCAGCGGCCGGGTCAGCCAGGAACCATCGCCGGACTTGATTTTCTCAAGAGCGGCAATCAGTTTCGTCGCGTAGGCGCTCAGCCGAGGGAGTTGGGCAGCGACGGCCTCGATGATGGGCAACACCCGGGCGTGCACCGCGTCGAGACGGGCCAGCACCGCGGCGTCGTACTCGGCGTCGTCGTGCGGGTTGGGCGCGCCGTCCTTGAGCTGCCAGTCGGTGACCAAGGACTTGAATTCCGCGTTCACCCGCCGGAAGTCGTTGTAGGCCGCGGTGATCGCGCCCGTGTCGATACCTTCGCGTTCCTCGGCGAGCAGCGCCGCCAAGCGGTCGCGCCCGCCCGCACTGATTCGCAGCGTCGCCCCACCGAGCAGCAGGCCCGCGGTGGTCAGCTGGTCGACGATCCGGGTGACGGTGCTGACGTCGGCATCGACAGTGACGGCCAGATCCCCCGGCGATACCCGGCCCTTGAGTCGAACCGCTTGCAGCACCGCCAATTCCGTCACCGCTGTCCCCTCAGCCGCAGCGCCGCCAGCATCGCGATCAGCGGCGAGCCCGTCAGCACGTCGGTGTGTCCGGCATCCAGGGCGGCGCGTACCGCGTCGTCGGAGGTGCCGTTCAGTCGGGGGTAGTCGCCCTCGGCATGCGCCCGCAGCGGGCTGACCTGCCGTGCGAGGTCGGCGAGCTCACGCAACTCGGGTGTGTCGTTCTCCGACCACGAGGATGCGGTCAGATTACCTTCGCGCACTTCGCCTTCGCAGCCGTCGACGGTGATCTGTCGGCCCGCGAGCGTGGCGGCGACCCCGTGCCCGCAGCCCACCACCGCGACCCGGCCGAGTTCACGGCTGACTACCGCCGCATGGCTGGCCGCTCCACCGACCTCGGTGACGATGCCCTGCGCGGCGAGCATGCCCAGGACGTCCTCGGGTCGGGTGTGGTCGCGTACCAGGATGACCTGCTCACCGCGGTCGGCGGCGGCGAGCGCCGCGTCCACCTCCGTGTAGGCCGTGCCCGACGCGACGCCGGGGCACGCGGGCAAGCCGCGGGCCAAAAGTGGTGCAGCCAAGCGTGTTTCGGGCTGCAGCGTCGGCCGCAGCAGCGCCTCGACGTGTGCCGGTGTCACCCGGCGCAGTGTTTCGGCCGGCTCGATCAATCCCTCGTGGCGTAACTGCAGTGCCAGCCGCACCGCCGCCTGCGCCGAGCGCTCGGCCGACCGGGTCTGCAGCAGCCAAAGCTTGCCGTCTTCGACGGTGAACTCGATCTCCTGGACGTCGGAACCAAGACGCTCCAGGGTGCGCGCGGCGTCCATCAGCTCGGCATAGACGTCCGGCTGTTCGTCGCGAAGCGCGGTGATCGGCTCGACGTCGACCAGCCCCGAGACGACGTCGTCGCCCTGGCCCCCGGGCAGCCACTCGCCGAAGGGCTCGTTGGCCCCGGTGATCGGGTTGCGGGAAAAGAACGCTCCCGCACCGGAATTGGGGCCGTAATTGCCAAATACCATGGCCTGCACCACCACTGCGGTGCCGCCCCGGTCGTCGAGGCCGTAGTGGTGGCGGTAGGCGGTGGCGCGCGGGGAATTCCACGACGCGAATACCGCCTCGACGGCCGTCCGCAGCTGCGCGTATGGGTCGGCGGGAATGGACTGCGAGCCGACGATGCGCCGATACATGGTGGCGAACCGAGCCCGGGTGTCGCGGGCGAACTGTTCGGATCCGGCTGCGGCCAGCGCTTGTTCGACGGCGTCGTTGCTGCCCACGTTCAGGATCGTGTCCATCATGCCGGGCATCGATAGGCTCGCCCCCGAGCGCACGCTGACCAGCAGCGGCCGCGGCCCGCGGCCGAACGTGCGGGCGGTCTCGGTTTCCAGCCACCGCATCCGGCGCAGCACGTCGTCCCAGATCGCATCCAACGTCGCGGCGGGGTTGCCCAGGTATCGCGAGCCCACTTCCGTGGTGATGCAGAACGCCGCCGGCACCGGCAAGCGGTGCCGGCGCATGATCTCGATGCCGTGTCCCTTGTTGCCCAACAGCTCGCGCGGATGGTCCGCGTCGCCGTTCAGCAACACCACGGTGTGGTCGGTGGAGGTGGGCGCATGCTTTGTGCCTCGTGCGATACGCGCCGTGGGTCCACCCCCTCCTGGTCCGGCTGGTTTCGGCAAACGCGGGAATGTCGCTATGTTCCCACACCCCTCCGGAGGCACCGCGGCTCGCGGTTGCTGCAAACCCGGCCAACCGATGATCTAGGTTTGCACGTATGACTCCCTATGACGTCGGATTACTGATCCTGCGGCTGGTGTTGGGCGTGACATTGGCCGCACACGGCTATAACAAATTCTTCGGCGGTGGCCGGATTCCGGGCACCGCGCGCTGGTTCGAAAGCATCGGTATGAAGCCGGGCAAGTTCCACGCGACGGTGGCCGCCACCACCGAGATGGCCGCCGGACTGGGATTGGCCGCCGGGCTGTTGACCCCGATCCCGGCGGCCGGCTTTGTCGCTTTGATGCTGGTCGCTGCGTGGACGGTACATCGCCGGAACGGATTCTTCATCGTCAAGGAAGGCTGGGAGTACAACCTGGTCCTGGCCGTCAGCGCGGTGGCGGTGGCCACGCTGGGGCCCGGCCGACTCAGCCTGGACTGGCTGATCTTTGGGATCAACAACCCGCTGATCGGTTGGAACGGGCTGCTGATCGCGCTCGCGCTCGGCCTGGCGGGCGGCCTCGGCCTGTTGCTGATCTTCTACCGGCCACCGGCCCAGCAAGCGGGCTGATCAAGGGTCGTCGTCGTCGGGGCTGAGCAGCTGTTCGGGGTGATGGACGCTGTTGGTGCGGGGTTGGCCT
>NZ_LQPT01000054.1 GCF_002102355.1 Mycobacterium sherrisii
GGTGGAGGCGGTGGCGTCACCGTCACAGTCTGGGTCTCCGTAGCGGTCGGGGGCGGCGGTGGCGGTTCGGTGGTGGGCGGTGGCGGTGGCGGCGGCGGGGTGGTCGTGGTGATCTCGTCCTGCACCGGGGGCGACGACGGCGTGCTGGTGGCGGGATTGGCCAGCTTGCTGGTGTCGGTGCGGGCGAACAGCAGTGACACCGACACCACCAGCGCGATCGCGGCGACGATCGCGGCCACACCCACCACCCAGGGCCAGCGCGGAGTTGCGTCCTCGTCCTCGTCGTCGGACGGATCCTCGAAGGCGTCGTAGTCGTAGAGCCTCAGGTCGGCAGGCACATAAGGCCCGCTGACGAAATGCTCGGATTCGGGCGCGGAGTAAGCACGCGAATAGGCGTCGGTCTCGCCGGTGTGGTCGGCCGCCGCTATTGCGGCACTATCGACACTATCGACACTGTCGTCGAATGGTTCCGGATCTTCGCGGGTCGGCAATTCGCCGTCCGGCTCCGAATCATCGGCATGCCTGCCGCCGGAATTCGACTCGTGCTTGAGCTCACTGGCGGAATCGGATTCATCGGGTTCCCATCCCGGAGGTTTCGGCCCGCTCATGTCTGCCTGCCCTGTCCAACTGCCTCACCTGCGCACGGGGCTCCGGAGGTACCTCGTGTCGCGCGCGCTCGGGAGATTGTCATTGCCTGCGCAAACCCTACCGAACCGACCGGGACAACGAAGTCTGGGCAAACGGGCGCCGGCTCAACTGATGCCCGGATTGTTACCTTCGAGACGCAATTCAGTGCTTCTCGGGGCCCACGTAGTACTCGAAGACCAGTCCGGCGGCGGACGCAAGGATGAACACCACCCCGGCGGTGATCAACCAGGGCAGCCACAGCGCGATGCCGACCGCGGCCACCGAGCCCGACAGCGCGACCAGCAGCGGCCACCAGCTGTGCGGGGCGAAGAAGCCCAATTCGCCTGCACCATCGCTGATTTCAGCACCCTCGTAGTCTTCGGGCCGGGTGTCGAGCCGACGCGCCACGAACCGGAAAAAGGTTGCCGTGATCAACGCCAGACCGCCGGTCAGGACCAGCGCGGTCTCACCCGCCCACTCGGTGCCGCCGGTGGCGAACAGCGCGGTCAACACCCCATAGAGCACCGCGCACAGGATGAAGAACGCGGCGATGAATTCGAACAACCTCGCTTCGATGTGCATTGCGTGTCCTAACCGACCGATTGGGTCTGTTCGCCCCGGCGGGTGTCGAACGGGTGGGTCGTCACCGCCACCGGAGACTGGGCGATCGCCTGCAGCGCTTCGGCGTTCGTCTTACCGTCAATCCGTTGCTGCAGGTAGGCCTTGAAGTCGTTGGCTGGGACCACGCGGACCTCGAAGTTCATCATCGCGTGATAGGTGCCGCAGAACTCGGCACAGTGCCCCACGAAAGCGCCCGTCTTCTGAATCTCTTCCACCTGGAAGACATTCACGGAATTGTTTTCCTTCGGGTGAGGTATCACGTCGCGCTTGAACAGAAACTCCGGCACCCAGAATGTGTGGATGACATCGGCCGAATTCAACTGGAATTCGATGCGCTTGCCGGCCGGCAGCACCAGCACCGGGATCTCGGTGGGCGTGCCGAGCGTCTCGACCTTGTCGAAGTTCAGGTAGGTGCGGTCCTCGGTGTTGAGTCCGCGCACCGGACCGACACGCTCCTCGCCGTGTTCGCCCTTGCCCTCCGGCTTGGAGACCATCGCCTTCTTGCGCGCCTCGTCAGCGCCGTCGTAGTTCAGCGTGCCGTCTTTGAAGTTGACCTTTTGGTACCCGAACTTCCAGTTCCACTGGAAGGACGTGACGTCGATCACGACCTCGGGATCCTTTTCCAGGTGCAGCATCTTCTCTTGCACCACGACCGTGAAGTAGAACAGCACCGAGATGATCAGGAACGGCGTGACGGTGAGCACCAGTTCCAGCGGCATGTTGTAGCCGAACTGACGGGGCAGCTCGGTGTCGGTGGCCTTCTTGCGATGGAACGCCGACGCCCAGAACAGCAACCCCCAGACGATGACGCCGACCACCAGTGACGCGATCACCGCGCCGATCCACAGCTCACGGTTGAGGTGGGCCTGCGGCGTGATGCCCTCGGGCCAGCCCAGGGCGAACACCGACTGCCAGCCGCATCCGCTAACAGTGACCGCCAATAGGCCCAGCATCGCGGCCAGTGCCAGCGGTCGAAATATGCGCTGCGACAGACGTTGCGAACGGAACTGCCCGCCGGGTGTCACGTTGGCGCCCTCCTGCTCGAATGTCGAATACTACGCAGCGTAGACCACGCCGCCCAGGGCGGCGACGAAACCCCGACCGGCACGTCCCCCGGGCCCTCGTGAGCCAGCCGTGACCCGCCCGATGCGCTGCCCCCAAGCGTCGCCGGGATACGGCATATTGGGGGCCGTGTGTGGACTGCTGGCGTTCGTGGCGGACCCGACCGGCCTGGATGACGGGACGGCCGGCGGCGGCGATGCGCTCGCCGCCGCGCATGCGGCCCGCGCAGACGGCGCCATCACCCACGCCGCCCAGGTGATGCGCCATCGCGGCCCCGACGAGCCGGGCACGTGGTCGGATCCCGGCGCCGACGGGTCGGTGGTGTTCGGCTTCAACCGGCTGTCGATCATCGACGTGGCGCATTCGCATCAGCCGCTGCGCTGGGGCCCGCCCGAGACACCGGACCGCTACGTGCTGGTGTTCAACGGCGAGATCTACAACTACCTCGAGCTGCGCGACGAACTGACCGCCCGGCACGGCGCGGCGTTTGCCACCGACGGTGACGGCGAGGCGATCGTCGCGGGCTATCACCATTGGGGCACCGACGTGCTGACCCGGTTGCGGGGCATGTTCGCCTTCGCGCTGTGGGACACCGTGACTCGCGAATTGTTCTGCGCGCGTGACCCTTTCGGCATCAAGCCGCTGTTCATGGCGACCGGTCCCGGCGGCACCGCCGTGGCCAGCGAGAAGAAGTGCCTGCTGGAGCTGGTCGAGCTGATCGGATTCGACACCGCTGTCGACACCCGGGCGGTGCAGCACTACATCGTGCTGCAGTACGTGCCCGAGCCCGAGACGCTGCACCGCGGCGTGCGCCGCCTCGAATCGGGCTGCTATGCCCGGATCCGGCCCGGGTCACCGCCGCAGACCAGCCGTTATTTCGTGCCGCGGTTCGCCGCGGTGCCGATCACGCGGGACACCGAGCAGGCCCGCTACGACGAGATCACCGCCGTGCTCGAGGATTCGGTGGCCAAGCACATGCGTGCCGACGTCACCGTCGGGGCGTTCTTGTCCGGGGGCATCGACTCCACCGCGATCGCGGCACTGGCGATTCGGCACAACCCGCGGCTGATCACCTTCACCACCGGGTTCGAGCGGGAGGGGTTCTCCGAGATCGACGTCGCGGTCGCCTCGGCCGAGGCGCTTGGCGCCCGCCACATCGCCAAGGTGGTCAGCCCCGACGAGTTTGTCGCCGCGCTGCCCGAGATCGTCTGGTACCTCGACGAGCCGGTCGCCGATCCGGCGCTGGTCCCCCTGTTCTTCGTGGCGCGGGAGGCCCGCAAGCACGTCAAGGTGGTGCTCTCCGGTGAGGGCGCCGACGAGCTGTTCGGCGGCTACACGATCTATCGGGAGCCGTTGTCGCTGAAGCCTTTTGACTATCTGCCGCGGCCGCTACGGCGTTCGCTCGGCAAGGCGTCGCGTCCGCTGCCCGACGGCATGCGCGGCAAGAGCCTGCTGCATCGCGGTTCACTGACGCTCGAGGAGCGCTATTACGGCAACGCCCGCAGCTTCTCGGATGCGCAACTGCGCGATGTGCTGCCCGGGTTCCGCGACGAGTGGACCCATACCGACGTGACGGCGCCGGTGTACGCCGAATCGGCGGATTGGGATCCGGTGGCCCGAATGCAGCACGTCGACCTGTTCACCTGGCTGCGCGGCGACATTCTGGTCAAGGCCGACAAGATGACGATGGCCAACTCGCTGGAGCTGCGGGTGCCGTTTTTGGACCCCGAGGTGTTCGCCGTGGCGTCGCGGCTGCCCGTCGAGGCGAAGATCACCCGCACCACCACCAAGTACGCGCTGCGGCGCGCGCTGGAGCCCATCGTCCCCGCGCACGTGCTGCATCGGCCGAAGCTCGGCTTCCCGGTGCCGATCCGGCACTGGCTACGCGCCGGCGAGCTGCTGGAATGGGCCTACGCGACGGTGGACGCGACACAGGCCGGTCACCTCGTCGACATCGCCGCCGTGCGCCGCATGCTCGACGAGCACCGCGGCGGCGGCAGCGACCATAGCCGCCGGCTGTGGACCGTGCTGATCTTCATGCTCTGGCATGCGATCTTCGTGGAGCGCAGCGTGGTGCCCCGAATCAGCGAGCCGCACTATCCGGTGCAGCTCTGAGACGACGCCCGCCGGTGTGACACGACGGCTTTCCGTGTGACGCCTGGGAGTGGTCTGTCGGCGTGTCGCCGCCGCCAGCACACACCGAAAGCCGCGACTTCACACTCGATGCGGCCCGGTCGACTGCGGGGCGGTCAGGCCAGCACTAACCCAGTACGGAGGCGATCTCGGTGGCCGCCTCGTCGCCGTAGGCGTCCGCCAGCCGGCTCTTAGCCACCGCCGGGTCCCACGACCATTCCTGGGTGCCCGTCGACTCCAGCACCAGCACGGCCACCAGCGAGCCCAGCTGCGCCGAGCGCTCCAGGCTCAGCCCGGCGGTGCGGCCGGTCAAGAAGCCCGCCCGGAACGCATCGCCGACCCCGGTCGGGTCGGTCTGGCTGGTCTCGGGCACCACGCCGACGTGGGTGGTGGTGCCGTCGCGCTCCACGATGTCGACGCCCTTGGCGCCCAGCGTGGTCACCCGCAGGTCGACCTTGCCCAGCACGTCGGCCTCCGACCAGCCGGTCTTGTTGAGCAGCAGCTCCCACTCGTAGTCGTTGGTGAACAGGTAGGCCGCTCCGTCGATCAGCGTGCTGATCTCGTCGCCGGACAGGCGGGGCAGCTGCTGGGAGGGGTCGGCGGCAAACGGCAGGCCGAGCTTGCGGCACTCCTCGGTGTGCACCACCATCGCGTCGGGATCGTTGGCACCGACGATGACCAAATCCGGCTTGCCGACCGACGACACCACGTCGGCAAGCTTGATGTTGCGGGCCTCCGACATGGCGCCCGGGTAAAACGACGCGATCTGCGCCATGTCCTCGTCGGTGGTGCAGGTGAACCGCGCGGTATGTGCGGTCTTCGAGATCAGCACGTTCTCGCAGTTGACGCCGTGCCGCTCCAGCCATTCCCGGTACTCGCCGAAGTCGTCACCGGCCGCGCCGACCAGTGCGACGTCGCCGCCCAGCACGCCGATGGCGAAGGCGATATTGCCCGCCACACCGCCCCGGTGAATCACCAGGTCGTCGACGAGGAAGCTGAGCGAAACCTTCTGCAGATGCTCGGCCAGCAGGTGCTCGGAAAAGCGGCCGGGGAAACGCATCAGGTTGTCGGTCGCAATTGAGCCAGTCACCGCGATCGTCACGAAATCTCCACCCTTCATCGGTAAGCGCGTCCAGCCTACCCACCGGTTGGGGCGTGCGACCGACCCCGTTGGGTGCGCGGCCCGCGAGCCGGGTGTGCGCTAGCCTGCCTAGGGAACTCACTCAAGTCGCCGGCACCGAATTCGCGGGCGGTGGCCGCTCGTGGTCCCGTCCAACACCGGAGGAGAACCAGATGGGCGGTCCGAACTCGCCGAATCCGACTGTCGGCGGCGACGGACCCGGGCAGTACAGCGAGCAGCCGGTCGACTTTCCGCACGACCCGCCGGCGGGCGACACGGCGTTTGCCCCGCGGCCCCGCAACGAGCCGCCGTATTCCGGCCCGACACCCCCGCCGGGCTACCCGAAGCGCCGCTCCCCCCGGCGGCTGGTGATCGGCACCCTGGCCGCGGTGGTGCTGGTCGCCGCGATCACCGCCGCGATCGTGTACGGGGTGCGGACCAACGGCGCCAACACCGGCGCCTCATTCTCCGAAGCCGCGGCCCAGACGGCCATTCAGAACTACCTGGACGCCCTGGGCAGCCGCAACACCGAGGAGATCTCCCGCAACGCGTTGTGCGGCCTGTACGACGGCGTACGCGACCGGCGCTCCGACCAGGCGCTGGCCAAATTGAGCAGCGACGCGTTCCGCAAGCAGTTTTCGCAGGTCCAGCTGACCTCGATCGACAAGATCGTGTATCTCTCCCAGTACCAGGCCCAGGCGCTGTTCACGATGCAGGTGGCGTCGGCCTCCGGCGGCCCGCTGCGCGGGCAGGTTCAGGGCGTCGCGCAGCTGTTGTTCCAGCGCGGCCAGATCTTGGTGTGCTCGTACGTCCTGCGCACCGGGGGCTCGTACTGATACCCCCGGCTACCAGGCAAGAAGATCAGTTGAAGGAGTCGCCGCAGGCGCAGGAGCCGGTGGCGTTCGGGTTGTCGATGGTGAAGCCCTGCTTTTCGATGGTGTCCACGAAGTCGATGGAGGCCCCCTCCACGTAGGGCGCGCTCATCCGGTCCACCGTCAGCGTGACCCCGCCGAACTCGGCAGTCAGGTCGCCGTCCAGGGACCGGTCGTCGAAGAACAGGTTGTAGCGCAATCCGGCGCACCCGCCCGGCTGCACCGCGATACGCAGCGCCAGGTCGTCGCGTCCCTCCTGGTCCAGCAGCGCTTTCGCCTTGGTGGCGGCGGCCTCGGTCAGGATCACGCCGTGGGTCTTGGCGGTCGACTCGTTTTGCACCGTCATTGCTTCTCCTACATGCCTGTCGTTGGGTAGGTGCCCGGGCACCCGAACCTCTCGGGTTGAACCCACTGCCTCAACGGTACCTCGCAGGACCGCTATTCCCGAGCCGCGCCGCCACCTGTGACGCTAATCCCATCAGCTGATTTGCCGCGTCAGCCAGCGCCAATCCCACCGATCCGGCGTACTCGGCCATGGATAGCGCCGACATGATGCCCGCGTTGCGTACCGCCGTCTTGTCCAGGCCGACCTGCCCGGCCAGCACGATCACCGGAATCCCCAGCGGGCCCGCGGCCGCCGCGAGCGACCCGACGACTTTGCCGTGCAAAGACTGTTCGTCGAATTTGCCTTCCCCGGTGACGATCAGCTCGGCGATCTCGAGATCGTCGGCCAGATGGGTGTACTCGGCGATGATCGCCGCGCCCGATTCGCATCGCCCCCCCAGCGCGAGCAGCCCGGCGCCGATGCCTCCGGCCGCGGCGGCCCCGGGCTCGGAGCTGACGTCGCGGCCCGCCGCCGCCTCGAGATGCAGCGCCCACGCCTCCAGCCGCACTTCCAGCGCCGCGACCGTGGCGGTGTCCGCGCCCTTCTGCGGCCCGAACACCCGGGCCGCCCCCCACGGGCCCACCAGCGGATATTCGGTGTCGGAAGCGGCGACGAGCTCCACGTTCGCCAGCTGACGGCGCGCCACTTCCAGGCCGCCGAGCTCGGCGATCATCCCTTGCCCGCCTTCGGTGCAGGCGCTGCCGCCCAGCCCGACCACGATGCGCTTGGCCCCGCACCGCAGCGCCTCGGCGATCAGCTGTCCGACTCCCCTGCTGTGCGCCGCCAGCGCGGTCTCGGAATCGGGCGGCCGCCCGAGCAGCTTCAGGCCGCAGGCCTGGGCGCATTCGAGGTAGGCGGTCGCCGACTCCGGGTCCCACACCCATTCCGCGTCGACCATCCCGTCCAGCGGCCCGAAGACCGGGATGCTGCGCTTCTCCCCCATCCGGTTGGCCAGCACGTCGATGAAACCCGGGCCGCCGTCGGACTGCGGGGCGACGATGAACTGGTCGCCGGGACGTGATCGGGTCCAGCCGGTGGCAATGGCGGCGGCGGCTTCGACCGCCGAGAGGCTGTCGCCGTAGCAATCCGGGGCGACCAAGACGCGCATGGCCGGCAACTGCAAACGACCCGGAGACAGGCCAACGGCAGCGTCGTCCGAGGCCATCGAGCCGTCGTCCATCACCCGCAGCCGTCCATCTGGTAAAGGGTAGGTCCAAGTATCGCCCCAGCGCAGAGCATTGGCGATGCTGGCGGGGCCGTTCAAAGAATCGACGCGACTGCGCAGTAACCTGGCCATTGTGAAGTTGTTGGGCCGTAAGAAAACCCAGCCGGACGCCGTGGCGGGCGATCTGGTGACACCGGTCACCTCCGACGTGGATTCGGCGCCGACGTCGCGTCGAGCGCGCCGGACCGACCCGAAGGGACGGCCGACGCCCAAGCGCGACGAGGCTCGCCGCAGCGCCAAGAAGAAGGGCCCCGTGGCCCCGGCCCCGATGACCGCCGCAGAAGCGCGGGCCCGGCGCAAACAGCTGGCCGGTCCCAAACTCAGCCGGGAGGAGCGCAAGGCCGAACGCCTCGCCAGCCGGGCCCGGATGACGGATCGCCGGGAACGCATGCTGGCCGGCGACGAGGCCTACCTGCTGCCGCGCGACCAGGGTCCGATCCGCCGTTACGTGCGCGACGTGGTGGACGCCCGGCGCAACCTGCTCGGCCTGTTCATGCCGGCGACGCTGTCGCTGTTGTTCGTCATGTTCGCCCTTCCCCAGCTGCAGCTCTACATCTCCCCGGCGATGCTGGTGATCACCGCGGTGATGGCCGTCGACAGCCTGATCCTCGGCCGCAAGGTCAGCAGGCTGGTCGATGCGAAATTCCCGAGCAACACCGAAAGCCGTTGGAAACTCGGCCTTTACGCCGCCGGCCGGGCATCTCAGATGCGCCGCATGCGAGCACCGCGGCCGCAAGTCAAGCGCGGCAGCAATGTCGATTAACCGCCTGGCGAAGGCGCACTGACCCCGGTGCGCACCCTGGTGCTCGGCGGGATCCGGTCCGGCAAATCCGAGTGGGCCGAACGAGCCATCGCCGGTGCCGTGCCGTCCGGTCGGCCGGTCCGGTATCTGGCGCCCGGGCCGTGCGACGCCGCGGATGCGGACTGGGCCCGTCGCGTCGCGCAACACCGCGACCGCCGGCCCCAACACTGGACGACGGTCGAAACCCGGGACGTCGCAATGGAATTGGCACGGTTACCGGATGCCCCGACGCTCGTCGACGACCTGGGCACCTGGCTGACCGGGACGCTGGATCACCACGACGCCTGGGAGAACGGATCGGTCGCGGCACCCGTCGCGCAGGTCCTCGACGCGGTCGCAGCATTCTCCTCGACGCTGGTGCTGGTCAGTCCCGAGGTCGGACTGACCGTGGTGCCCGCCACCGCGGCGGGGCGCCGCTTCGCCGACGAATTGGGTGTTCTCAACCAGCGTGTCGCGGCGCTGTGTGAGCGGGTGGTGTTGGTGGTGGCGGGTCAGCCCGTTTGGATCAAAGGGCCGCAGACGTGATCGAGTTCCCGCCGATCATCCCGCCCGACGCGGCGGCCGCCGCGGCCGCCCGTGCCCGTCAAGACACCCTGACCAAGCCGCGCGGCGCGCTGGGCCGCCTCGAGGACCTGTCGGTGTGGGTGGCATCCTGCCAGGGCCACTGCCCGCCCCGGCAGTTCGAGCGCGCCCGCGTGGTGGTGTTCGCCGGCGATCACGGCGTCGCCCGCGCCGGGGTGTCGGCGTACCCGTCGGAAGTGACCGCGCAGATGGTGGCCAACATCGACGCCGGCGGGGCCGCGATCAACACGCTGGCCGCGATCGCCGACGCGACGGTGCGCGTCGCCGACCTCGCGGTGGACGACGAGCCGCGTTCCGAGCGGATCGGCGCCCACAAGGTGCGCCGCGGCAGCGCCGACATCGCGGTGCAGGACGCCCTGACCGACGAGGAGACCGCCGCGGCGATCACCGCGGGGCGCAACATCGCCGACGAGGAGGTGGACGCCGGCGCCGATCTGTTGATCGCCGGCGATATGGGCATCGGCAACACCACCCCGGCCGCGGTGCTGGTGGCGGCGCTGACCAACGCGGAGCCGGTCGCGGTGGTCGGATTCGGTTCGGGGATCGACGACGCGGGTTGGGGCCGCAAGACCGCCGCGATTCGCGACGCGTTGTTCCGGTCCAAGCCGGTGCTACCCGACCCGGTCGCGTTGTTACGCAGTTGCGGCGGCGCGGATTTGGCCGCGCTGGCCGGGTTCTGCGCGCAGGCCGCGGTGCGGCGCACCCCGCTGCTGCTCGACGGCATGGCGGTGACGGCCGCCGCGCTGGTCGCCGAGCGGCTGGCCCCGGGGGCGCGGCAGTGGTGGCAGGCGGGGCACCGCTCGACCGAGCCGGGCCACACACTGGCGTTGGCCGCGCTGGAGTTAGAGCCCGTGCTCGATCTGCGGATGCGGCTGGGCGAGGGCAGCGGCGCGGCGCTGGCGCTGCCGGTGCTGCGCGCCGCGGTGGCCACGCTTGCCTCGATGGCGACGTTCGCCGAGGCCGGCGTCTCCGACGACGCCACGCCGCCGTGATCCGTTCGTTGGCAACAGCTTTCGCGTTCGGCACGGTGTTGCCCGTGCCGGCGGCAGGTAGCGCCGCGATGGGTCGTGGCGCGCTGACGGCGCTACCGGTCGTCGGCGCTGCGTTGGGGGTGCTGGCCGCCGCGGTTAGTTGGGCTGGCGCGCTGGCGTTCGGCACGTCCGGCCCGCTGCCCGGATTTCTGGCCGTGACAACGCTTTTGCTGGCCACCCGCGGCTTGCACATCGACGGTGTGGCCGACACGGCCGACGGGCTGGGCTGCTATGGGCCGCCGCAGCGGGCGCTGTCGGTGATGCGCGACGGGTCGACGGGCCCGTTCGGTGTGGCGGCCGTCGTGCTGGCGATCTCGTTGCAGGGCTTGGCTTTTGCGGCGCTCGCCGCGTCCGGCCGGCACGGGTTGCCCGCGATCGTGCTGGCCGTCGCTGCCGGCCGGGTGGCCGCCGTGGTCGCCTGCCGCCGGTCGGTACCGGCGGCCGACGGCTCCTCCCTGGGTGTTCATGTCGCCGGGACGCAGCCGATTGCGGTGGTGGCGGCCTGGGTTGCGGTGCTGGTCGGGGTGGCGGTGCTGGCGGGTCCTCGGCCATGGCAGGGTCCGGTCGCGATGCTGTTGGCGGTGTGCAGCGCGGTGGTGCTGGTCGCACATTGCGTGCGTAGGTTCGGCGGCATCACCGGCGACGTGCTGGGCGCCACGATCGAGCTGACCACGACGGTCGGGGCGGTGACCCTGGCGGGGCTGCTTCGCTGTTGACGACCCCGGGCGGGTCAGCCCAGCCGCGACATCCAGCCGTGCGTGTCGGCGAAGGTGCCGCGCTGAATGCCGGTCAGGGTGTCGCGCAGTGCCATCGTCACTTCGCCGGGTTGGCCGTCGGCGATGGTGAACTCGGTGTCGGCGTATTTGACCCGCGCGACCGGGGTGATGACGGCGGCGGTGCCGCAGGCGAAGACCTCGGTGATCTCTCCCTCGGCGGCCTTCTTCTGCCACTCGTCGATGTCGATCTTGCGCTCCTCCACGGCGAAGCCAGCGTCGGTAGCCAACTGCAGCAACGAATCTCGCGTGATGCCGGGCAGTAACGAGCCGGACAGCTCGGGGGTGACCAATCGCGAGCTGCCGCCACTGCCCAGCACGAAGAACAGGTTCATGCCCCCCATTTCTTCGACGTAGCGGCGCTCCACGGCGTCGAGCCAAACCACTTGGTCGCAACCGTTTTCGGCGGCCTCGGCCTGCGCCAGCAGCGACGCCGCGTAGTTACCGCCGAATTTGGCCGCGCCGGTGCCCCCGGGACTGGCTCGCACGTATTCGGTTGACACCCACACGTCGACGGGGTTGATGCCGTTTCGGAAGTACGCCCCGGCCGGTGAACCGATCAACAGGTAGCGGTAGCGCTTGGCCGGACGCACGCCCAGGCCGGGTTCGGTGGCAATGATGAACGGCCGCAGATACAGCGACTCCTCGCCGCCCGCCTGGGGCACCCAGTCGTTGTCGACGGCGATCAGCTGACGCAGCGATTCGAGGAAGATCTCGGCGGGCAGCTCCGGGATCGCCAGGCGCCGCGCCGAGGACCGCATCCGCGCGGCGTTGGCGTCCGGCCGGAACGACACGATCGAGCCGTCGGCCCAGCGGTAGGCCTTGAGTCCCTCAAATACCCCTTGCGCGTAATGCAGCACGATCGCCGACGGATCCAGCTGGATTGGGCCGTACGGGATGACTCGTGCGCTGTGCCAACCCTGGCCCTCGTCGTAGTCGACCGAGACCATGTGGTCGGTGAAGAATTTGCCGAAGCCGGGGTCGGCCAGGATTGATTCCCGCTCCGCGCGACTTGCCGGATTAGACGCGCGTTGAACGGTGAACTCGAGAAGGCCGCTCGTCATGCGCCGATTCTATATGCGCGTGCCAATGGGTTTTTCCCGCGTGAGCCGCGGCGGGCTAACGGGTTTTCAACCCGACGAACGGCGGACGCACCACTGCACACTCCGCGGCCCGGCCGCGGACGTCGACGGTGATTTGCTGACCGTCCTCGATGTCGGCGTCGGTGTCGATCAGCGCCAGCGCGATGCCGGCCTGCAGGGTCGGTGAAAACGTCCCGGAGGTGGTGATCCCGACGGCTTTGTCGGCGGCCAGGACCGTCAGCCCGGGCCGCAACACCCCACGTCCCAGCATCCGCAGCCCGCGCAGCAACCGCCGTGGCCCGGCCGCCTTCTCGGCCAGCAACGCGTCGCGACCGAAGAAGGCGTCCTTTTTCCACCCGATCGCCCAGCCGCAGCGGGCCTGCAACGGCGAGATGTCAAGCGAAAGCTCGTGACCATGCAACGGATAACCCATCTCGGTGCGCAGCGTGTCGCGCGCGCCCAGGCCGGCGGGCTCGCCGCCCGCGTCGGAAACCGCCGTCACCAGCGCGTCGAACACCACGCCCGCGGACTCCCACGGCGGCAGCAGTTCATAACCGTGTTCGCCGGTGTATCCCGTTCGGCAGACCCGGACGGGCACCCCCGAGAACGATGCGTCGGCGTAGGCCATGTAGTCCATCTCGGTGGGCAGGCCGAGCTCGGCGAGCACGGCCGAGGACCGCGGGCCCTGGACGGCCAGCACCGCGTAGGAGCGATGCTCGTTGGTGATCGTCAGACCGTCGGGCGCCGAGGCCTGCAGCGTCTCGACCACCGCGGCGGTGTTCGCGGCGTTGGGCACCAAAAAGATCTCGTCGTCGGCGACGTAGTAAGCGATCAGGTCGTCGATGACCCCGCCGGATTCGGTGCAGCACAGCGTGTATTGGGCCTTGCCCGGCCCGATCCGGCCCAGGTCGTTGGTCAGCGCCGAGTTGACGAATTCGGCGGCCCCGGGCCCGCGCACCAGCGCCTTGCCCAGGTGGCTGACGTCGAACAGCCCCACGGCATTTCGCGTGGCACTGTGCTCGCTGACGGTGCCCGCGTACGACACCGGCATGAGCCAGCCGCCGAACTCCGCGAAACTGGCGCCCAGCTGCCGATGGCGGTCTTCCAGCGGTCCCTTGATCGGCTCGGATGCATCGCTCACGACGGCCACCCTATCTTGGCGCCAGCTCGGCGACGATGCCCGCCGATCCCCCGGCGGGAGGAGGAGCGAGCCATCCAACCCAGCTCGGCGACGATGCCCGCCGGTCCCCCGGCGAGCCACCCGAGCCATTCAAGCGTGGGCGCGCACCTGGCAGACTTGGGTGGATGTCCGATTCCCTGGACTTCGATGCGCTTGAGGCCGCCGGGGTGGCCGACGCGCACGCGCGCGCCGATCTGATCAAGTATCTGGACGACCTGGGGTTTTCGGCCGAGGAGATAGTCGACGCGGAACGCCGCGGCCGGCTGTTCGGCCTGGCTGGTGATGTGCTTTCGTGGTCGGGCCGGCCGATCTACACCTTCGGGTCCGCGGCCGAGCAGCTGGGGGTGCCCGCCGACGAGGTCGCTCGCGCCTGGGCGTTGCTCGGGTTGACCGCCGCCGGTCCCGACGTCGCGGTGCTGAGCCAGGCCGACGTCGACGCCCTGCAAACCTGGCTGGCGATCAAATCCGTGGTCGGCCAGGACGGCGCGTACGGCCTGCTGCGCGTGCTGGGCGTCGCGATGGCCAGGCTGGCCGAGGCCGAGTCGACGATGATCCGCGCCGGGACGCCGGACATCCAGATGACCCACACGCACGACGAGCTGGCCACCGCGCAGGCCTACCGCGCGGTGGCCGAGTTCGTGCCGCGCCTCGGGGCGCTGATCGACGTCGTGCATCGCCATCATCTGATCGGCGCTCGAACGCACTTCGAGGATGTCCTTCGCGACACCTCGGCCGCGGTGGTGTGCGGCGTGGGTTTTGCGGATCTGTCCGGTTTCACCGCGTTGACGCAGGCGCTGACCCCCGCGGAGCTGTCGTATCTGCTCAACGAGTTCGCCGGCACGGTCTCGGACGTGGTGCACGCCGATGGCGGCCGGGTGGTGAAGTTCATCGGCGACGAGGTGATGTGGGTGAGTTCGGCTCCGGACCGGTTGCTGCAAGCGGCGATCGACCTGGTCGAGCATCCGAAGGCCCGTGCGGAAGGACTGCGGGTGCGGGCGGGGCTGGGCTATGGCACGGTTGTGGCGATCAACGGCGACTACTTCGGAAACCCGGTCAACCTGGCCGCGCGGCTGGTGGCCGCGGCGGCACCCGAACAGATCCTGGCCACCGTCGAGCTGCGCGACGCGCTGCCGGACCGGCCGGCGGTCGCGCAGGGCCCGTTGACGCTCAAGGGTTTTGACGCCCCGGTCGACGCGTTCGATCTGCACGCCGGGACGCTGCCGAGCTAGGACGGCTGCCGATGACTAGGGTGAGTACGCGTGAGCACCGAACCCGGATACCAGGCCCCCTCCGTCACCGTCGCCACGTCGCTACCCAAGCGGGGTGCAGATGCGTCGGTGTTGCTCGTGCCCGTCGTCTCCACCGGAGACGACGACCGCCCGGGCGCGAGCGTTGTCGCCGCCGAGGCGTTCGTCTCGGCCGACGCGGTCGCCGAGATCGAGGCCGGCCTGCGGGCGCTGGACGCCACCGGCGCTGGCGAGCAGGTACACCGACTGGTAATTGCCTCGCTGCCGGTGGCCAGCGTGCTCACCGTCGGGTTGGGCAAGCCGAAGGACGTGTGGCCCGCCGACACCATCCGCCGCGCGGCGGGTGTGGCGGCACGCTCGCTCGGCAAGACCGAGTTGGTGTTCACCACGCTGGGCGAACTGCCCGGCGACGGAGTGACCGCGGCCGCGGTTGAGGGTCTGATTCTGGGCGGTTACCGCTTCACCGAATTCCGCAGCGAAAAAACCGCGCCGAAAGACCAAGGGCTGCGCGAGATCACGGTGCTTGCCCCGAAAGGCACGGCCAAGGACGCCGAGCAGCAGGCCGCGCGCGGGGCGGCCGTCGCGGCCGCGGTGGCCACCGCCCGAGACTTCGTTAACACCCCACCCAACGCGCTGTATCCAGCCGAATTCGCTAGGCGTGCAAGGGCTTTAGGTGAGTCCGTGGGTCTCGAGGTGGAGGTGCTCGACGACAAGGCGCTACAGAAGGCCGGCTACGGCGGGATCATTGGCGTCGGCCAGGGCTCGTCGCGTCCGCCGCGACTGGTGCGGCTGACCCACCACGGGTCGAAGCTGGCCAAGAAGCGCAAGGACGCCAAGAGGGTCGCCCTGGTCGGCAAGGGTGTCACGTTCGACACCGGCGGCATCTCGATCAAGCCGGCGGCGGGAATGCACCACATGACCTCGGACATGGGCGGTGCCGCCGCCGTGATCGCGACCGTCACGCTGGCCGCGCAGCTGGAGCTTCCGATCGACGTGATCGCCACCGTGCCGATGGTCGAGAACATGCCCTCGGCGACGGCCCAGCGTCCCGGTGACGTGCTGACGCAGTACGGCGGGATCACCGTCGAGGTTCAGAACACCGACGCGGAGGGCCGGCTGATCCTGGCCGACGCCATCGTGCGTGCGTGCGAGGACAACCCGGACTACCTGATCGAGACCTCGACTTTGACCGGCGCCCAGACCGTGGCGCTGGGTGCGCGCATCCCCGGGGTGATGGGCAGCGACGAGTTCCGCGACCGGGTGGCGGCGATCTCGCAGGCGGTCGGCGAGAACGGCTGGCCGATGCCGTTGCCCGACGACCTCAAGGAGGACCTGAAGTCCACGGTGGCCGACCTGTCCAACATCAGTGGGCAGCGGTTCGCCGGCATGCTGGTCGCCGGGGTGTTCCTGCGCGAGTTCGTCGGGGACGGGGTGAGTTGGGCGCACATCGACGTGGCCGGGCCGGCGTTCAACACCGGCAGCCCGTGGGGGTATTCGCCGAAGGGATCCACCGGCGTGCCGACCCGCACCATGTTCGCGGTGCTGGAAGACATCTGCGAAAACGGCTAAGAGCGGGTACCGGTCATCAGCGCGAACACCGCCCGGCGCAGATTGCGGCGCGGCCAGCCGGTCACACCGTCGGCGGCCAGCGCGGCGTTGGCCGCGTTGCGTCCGCAGGCGCCGTGCACGGACCCGCCCGGGGTGGCCGACGCGCTGGCCAGATACAGCCGCTCGATCGGTGTTTCAGCGCGGCCCATTCCGGGCGCCGGGCGAAAGATCAGCATCTGCTGCAGTTGCGCGGTCCCGCCGTTGAGCGCGCCGTGGTGCAGGTTGGCATCGTGGGCCTGCAGATCGGACGGGCCTTGCAGGTGACGTCCGACGACGTGCGCGCCGAAGCCCGGCGCGTGTTCTTCGATGACGCGGTCCATCGCCTCGGCCAGCCGCTCGGCCGATGCGTCGTCGTGCACGTTTCGCGGCAAATGCGTGTAGGCCCAAGCACTTTCGGTGCCGGCCGGCGACCGGGTGGGGTCCGCGACGGTGGTCTGACCGAGCAGCAGGAAGGGCCGCGCCGGCACCGTGCGGGTGTTGATATCGGCCATCCAGCGGATCAGGCCTGGTCCGTCGGCGCCCAGATGAACGGTGCCCACTTCGCGTAACGCGTTGGCATGCCACGGGATCGGAGCGTCGAGCGCATAGTTGACCTTTACCACCGGTGGATCCCATACGAAATGGGTCAGATCGCGCCGCAGTCCCGCCGGGACGGCGTCGGCCGGCAGCATGTCGCCGAACAGCCGCGGCGCCGTCACGTCGGCCAGCACCGCGCGGCGGGCGTTGATCGTGCGGCCGTCGGCGGTGCCGACCCCGGCTGCCCGTCCCCCACGCACGTGCACGCGATACACGTTCTGGTTGCACTCGATTCGCGCACCGGCCGAGCGCGCGCGGCGGACGAGCGCGGCGGTCAACGCGCCCGATCCGCCGACCGGCACCGGCCAGCCGTGGTCCTGGGCGAGCATCGTCATCAACAGGCCCATCACACCGCTGCCCGGGGCGTCCAACGGAATGTCCGCGTGCAAAGCGTTGCCCAGCAGCAAGACTCGCGGTGCATCGCCGTCGAACAGCTGTTCGGCCATGGCAGCCGCGGGCTGGACCAACAGGTTCGCCAGCCGCAGCGCCTCCGATGTTCCCAGCCTGCGCAGCAACGTCAGCAGCGGCCGCATCGGCGGAAACGGCGCCAGGATGGCTTGCAACAGTGGCTCTTTCACCGTGTCCCACAGCTCTAGGACGCGCAGCCAGTTCTGGCCGTCGCCGGCCGTGCGGCGGTCGAATTCCGCCGCGGTGCGCTCCGCGTCGGGGTAGACGACGGGCGGGTCGTCGTCCGTGGCGCTGCGCGGGTGGCCGACCACGGCAGGGGCGCGTGACCAGCGCAGGCCGTGGTCCTCGAGCCCGAGCGCCGCCATGGCCGGCGACGCCACCGTCATCGGATAGAACGAGCTGAACAAATCGGTGACATAACCGGGTGTCAGTTCCGCGCTCCGCACCGCGCCACCCGGTTCGGGTTGGGCCTCGAGCACCAGCACGTCCCAGCCGGCGTCGGCAAGCATCGCCGCCGCGACCAGCCCGTTGTGCCCGGCGCCGATGACGATCGCGTCGACCGTCTCTGCGGGCACGGTTAGTCGATCTCGTTCGGCTCGAGACGCTGAGCCAGCGCGGCGAGCCGTAGCAAACATTCGCGGTTGCGCGGGTAGACCGCGGCCAGCGCCAGCCGGTCGGGGATGATCTTCATCGGCCCCTCGGCCGGGACCTCGATCATGTCGATCCGGCAGCCGCCCGGAATATCGGTGAGCCGCAGCGTTATTCGGGCCACGCCGAACGGTCTGACATGTGCCCGCAACACGAGTTCCTCACCGGGGGTGCAGCTTTCGACGACGGTTTTGTCGTTGATCACCAATGGCCACACGCCCACCGAGTGCCGGATCGCGGATCCTGGCTGCGGCCAGTGGGAGTCCACCGCGCGGGTGCGGCTGTTGCCGACCACCCATTGGGTGTAGGTCCAGCCGTCGGCCATCGCGTCCCACACCTGTTGGCGGGTGGCCCGCACCTCACGGCTGGTGGCCATCTGCTCTTTGGACGTCATCTGCATTCCTTTCGCTCAGCGTCCCTGGCGGATTACCCCGCCCGGCCCGGACCAAGCGCGCCACCTGGAGCGATGCCGACAAGTTCACCGTTTAGCCACCTGGACGGCTGGCTAATCTCCCCTTCGATCATTACTCGACAGGAGGCCAATTATGACGGTGCGACGGTTGATTCTCGGCCTGGCCGCCGTGCTATTGCTCGTGGGCGTGATCGGGCTGTTGGTCCCGGTGAAGGTGTCCGACGGCAACGGCAACTCCGTTTCCTGCGGCAACGGCGCCGTCTCCGACCTGACCGCGGCACGCAACGCCAACGACAGGAGCGTGGCGAACATCCCGATCGTCAACGAGATCGTTCCGCACACCGACTATGTGGCGCAGTGCGAATCGTCGCTCGGTAGTCGGCGCGCCTGGACGATCCCGTTGACGCTGGTCGGCTTGGTCGGCATTGCGGGGGCGCTGCTGCTGAAACGGGATCGAGCGCCGACGGCCTGAGCCGATTTAGATCACCCGCAACCGTGCGGTGCTGCGCAGTGCTTGCGGCAACAGTCGCGAAACCCCATACAGCGCATAGGCTTCGGGCGCTACCGGGCGAATCGGCTGCTTCTTCTGCACCGCCGCCAAGATCGCCGCGGCGACCTTCTCCGACCCGTAACGCCGTAGCGCGAACATCCTGCCGAGCTGAGAACGCCGCCCGTCGACGTGTGCGTCCGGCTTGCCCAGCGGGGCGTCGAACCGGGTGGTGCGGATGATGTTCGTGTCGATCAGCCCGGGGCAGATCGTGGTCAGGCCCACGTCGGCGGCGGCGAGTTCGGCCCGCAGGCAGTCAGAGAACATGTAGGTCGCCGCCTTGGAGGTGCAGTAGGCGCTCAACGACTGCATTGGCGCGTATGCGGCCATCGACGAAACGTTGACGATGTGACCGCCCGTGCCGCGCTCAACCAACCGCCGCCCGAACGCCCGACAGCCGTTCACCACGCCGCCGAGGTTGACGTCGAGCACCCGGTCGAACTGGTCGGCCGGGGTGTGCAAGAACGCCCCGGCCTGCCCGATGCCCGCGTTGTTGACCACGATGTCGGGCACGCCGTGTTCGGCGCTTACTCGGTCGGCGAAGGCCTCGACGGCGTCGGCGTCGGACACGTCCAGCACGTAGCTGTGCGCCACCCCGCCGCGGGCGGTGATCTCGGCGGCGGTCTGCTCGACGGCGGCTTCGTCGACGTCGCTGACGACCAACTCGGCCCCGTCGGCGGCGAACGCGACGGCGGTGGCCCGGCCGATGCCGCTGCCGGCGCCGGTCACCGACACCAGGGTGTCCCCGAAGGCGCCGCGGGGGCGGCCCACCTGCGCGCGCAACAACGCGCGGCTGGGCCGTTTGCCGTCGGCCCAATCGGCGATGTCATGCACCGCGGCCGCCATCACCTGCGGGTGCGACATCGGCGAAAAGTGCCCGGCCGCAATGTCACGCCGCCACAGCCGCGGCACCCACCGTGCGGTCACGTCATAGCCGTGCGGCCGGACGTACTTGTCGCGGGTGTTGACGATCAGCTGCACCGGCACGTCGACCACGTTGATGTCTCGCCCGCGCCTCGAAAAGGAACGAAAGTAGTTGGCTGGATAGGTTTTTACCGATCGAGCCGCATCCCTGGCGAACTCGGCGGAGTGGTGGATCCGCTCGTCGGGAATGTTGTCGACGACGTTGCGCCGCACCGCCGGCACCGAGAACGCGGCCCGCAACAGCAGCGGCGCCAACACCGGGATCGAGAAGAAAACCATGTACGTCAGTCGCAGGGCCTGGCTGAGCGAGCGGGCGAATCTGCGCGGGCGCCACGGCTGGCGCAGGCCGCTGAAGATGTAGTCGACCAGTTGCTCCTGGCTCGGACCGGACACCGACGTGAACGTGGCGATCCGGTCCCCGGCACCGGGCCGTTTCAGGTATTCCCAGACGCCCACCGACCCCCAGTCGTGGGCCAGCACGTGCACCGGCCGGCCGGGGCTGAGTTCGCTTGTCACGGCCGCAAAGTCGTCGGCGAATCGGGCCATGGTGTAGGCCGACACCGGTTTGGGTGCGCCCGATCGACCCACCCCGCGGTTGTCGTAGCGGATGACGCGGAATCGCTCGGCCAGCAGCGGCACGACGCCGTCCCACAGCACGTGCGAATCGGGGAAGCCGTGCACCAGCACGACCGCGGGCCCTTCGGGGTTGCCCTCTTCGTAGACCGCGATGCGGACGCCGTCCGCGCTGTCGACGAATTGCTGGAGTGCTCGTGTTGGCGGCATCGAGGCTCACGGTAGCAAGCCGGGTCAGCCCTGGCTGCGTGCCGATGTACCGGCAATGACAGGATAGTTTTGACGTCAACTTCCAGTACATCGCGGTGTGGTAAGTCAGATGTCGACCTGCGCCGACCCACGAGTATTCGAGGAGTCAATAGAGATGGCCTTCTCCGTCCAGATGCCGGCACTCGGTGAAAGCGTCACCGAGGGGACGGTGACCCGCTGGCTCAAGCAGGAAGGCGACACGGTCGAACTCGACGAACCGCTGGTCGAGGTGTCCACCGACAAGGTCGATACCGAAATTCCGGCGCCTGCCGCGGGCGTGCTGACCAAGATCATCGCTCAGGAGGACGACACCGTCGAGGTCGGCGGTGAGCTGGCCCTCATCGGCGACGCCTCCGAAGACGGCGCATCCGGCGCCCCGGCCGCGGCGCCGACCCAGCCCGCGGCCGAAGCCGCGCCCGCCCCCGAGACCTAG
>NZ_LQPT01000055.1 GCF_002102355.1 Mycobacterium sherrisii
CGGCCCGCTACGCTGCCACCTGTATCCACCGATGAAGGACTCTCGTTCGCCGTGGACCAGTTCACGGGGTCCGGCCACGATCACATTGAAAACACCCCGCGGTTGATCATGCGCAATCGCATAGTGGCCCACTGAGCGATCACCGAGGCCCTGCTCGCCTAACTGCGCCGAGCTCGGCGTCCGGGCACGCGTTTGTCGTCGTGGTGTGCAACCTGGTTCAAGCCCTCGATGAGGAGTTCCAGGCCGAAGGCGAACTCTTGCTGCAGGGGCACGGGCAGATGATCGGCCACGCTGGCGGTGGCGGGAAAAGTCTGTGGATCGAGGGTCTGCCACACCTCATCTCCACCACTTCGGGCATCCGGCGGGGACAGTTGCGTCGCAAACCCCAAGACGTAACGCGCCAGTGTCGCGCACGCCTGCGCGGCCAGCGCGGGCTTGAAACCCGATTTGAGCAGTAGCGCGATCGTCTGTTCGCGCTGGGCCATCGCGTTGGGGCCGGTCGGAATCTGTTCGATCAGCAACGGTGCGACGTGGGGATGACGGCGGAAGACATCAAACAAACTGTGCGCCAACGTTTCACACGCGTGCTGCCACGTCATACCGGCAAGGGCGTCGTCGTCGACATGCGCTTCGGCCAGCACGCGGTCGACAACCTGGGCGACCAGATCCGCCCGTCCGGTGAAGTGGCGGTACAACGTCGCGGTACCCGAGTCCAGGCGCTGGGCCAGGTTACGCATCGACAGCGCGTCGGCACCGTCCTCGTCTAGGACTGCAACGGCCGCGTCGATGATCCGGTCCAGCGGCAGGGGGGGACGGCCCCGACGTCGCCGCGGGCCCTTCTCCACCAGCTCATGCCCCGAAGGTGAGGTGCTCACGCGGCTCAGTATGACGACCCTTGACGGCTGCCCGCAATATCGGTAACACTGTATCCGTTAGTGAGTGGCGGTGGCGATCGCCTACTCGCCGCCATAGCCGTAACACCACTCGCCGGACGGCTTTCAACTACACCAGACCAAGGAGATTCTGCGATGTTGCTTTCACTCGCAACCGAGCCCTTCATAGCTCCCACGGACCGAGACATGCTTCCGTCGGAGCGGCGTATCTTCGTGCGCACCCACCGCACATGCGTCTTCGGCTACCGGCGTCGGCACGATGGTCCAGCTATGTCGATCGTGTACTACATACCAACCGACAACGATGAACTTCTCATCTCTACGATGGCTGGACGCGGCAAGGCCCGCGTCGTCGAACGCGATGGAAAAGTAAGCATCTGTGTGCTCGACGAGCGGTGGCCTTTCGCCTACCTACAGGTGTATGCCGACGCGACCGTCGAGCGTGACCACGACCTCGTGGTCGACGTGATGATGGCGGTCGCGGGACGCATGTCGGGCCAGCAACTGCCCGAAGAGGCTCGCCCGCACATCGAGGAGATGGCCGCCAAGGAGAACCGAGTGGTGGTTCGCTGTCGGCCCTACTCGACGTTCGCTCAACCGCCGCGCCACCTGCACCGCAATGACCAAGAAGAGAAGATCACCCACTGGATGTCGGGCATCGTCCCATGGGACGCCTCGGACCACGCGTAAGAGCCACGGTCACCCGCACTGTGGGGGCTAACCGGCGAAGCGAACACTGGCGCGACGCACCATGCAAGATCGTCTGCCATGCGTCCGTCGTGGAACTCGACGTTGGCCGCACCCGGCCCGAGAAGGAATTGATGACACTCATCCCTTCTATATTCAATCGGAACAAGCACGGCTTCGTGTCTGGAGCGCGTAATCGCAATCAAAGACGGCACCTTTCTGCGAACCCGTGCGAGCAAGTTCAGATTGCCGCGCGCAGCGGCGAAAGAGCCGATGTTGCTGATACGCACAGAGATTCGGATCTCGAAGCTGCAGTCACTGGGTACCATCAACCCGTAGTGGAGTTCTCATTCCCGGCCGATGCGCGAGTGGTCTGGCGCTGAGACGCTAAAACTTCACTGCAAGGTCTTGGCGGGCTATACGTCGAACGCCCCAGAAGTAGGTGACGAAGGGCATGGTGCACCACAAGAGGTTCAGCACCACGAACTTGATCCACATCTCAACAGGACTGCTCATGCTTTGCAGATTGTTCGCGATCTCGACCCCGAAGTAGACCGCCGGCAGCGTGACCTCCACGATCATTCCGCCCATGATGAATGAGAGTTGAGTGCTGGTGAACCGCTTGCCATTCCGGAAGAACTGCACCATCGCGTAGGCCTCGAAGAGGCCGACGAAGAAGGCAATCCACTCAAGAACGACGATGAGCGGGTCCCCGTTTAAGTAGCGTGCGTCGCCTCCAAGCAGGATGGGCGCCCACATGTACGTCCACAGAGCTCCTTTCTGCACCCCCGCCCTGATTTGGTCGAACAGCAATAGCCAAGGCAGCTCCCAGATGAAGCGTGGGATTAGCGCGATGAAGACCCACACGATCACCATCGCGCTCAGTCGCTCCGATTTCGTCCAGTCGCGACGGCCCGCCACCGGTAGCCACGGCAGCGCAAGCGCCGTCAGAAAACACCCAACGACGACAACCACCAAGCCGGTGGAAGCGACGACATGAGTGTCAACGGCGGCCGAAAATTGACCCCTTTTCGACGGTTGAAAATTGGCCCCCTTGGTGTTCATTCTCGGTGGTTGATCCCGGGACTCGCCCGAGGTCGCGGTCTTTGATGCGGTAGGAGTCGCCCTTGAGGGCGATGACCTC
>NZ_LQPT01000056.1 GCF_002102355.1 Mycobacterium sherrisii
CGGTGGCGCGGGCCCGTCGTGCCGGGGTGTCGTCGTTCGGGATCAGCGGCACCAACGCCCACGTCATCATCGAATCCCCGCCCGTCGATGCCAACCCCACGGTGCAGCCCACCGGGGTTCCCGCGCTGCCGTGGGTGGTATCGGCAAAATCGTTGTCGTCCTTACGATCTCATGCATCCCGGCTGGCTGATCACCTCCGTGCGCACGACGAACTCGACCCCGCCGACGTGGCATGGTCGTTGGCCACCCGATCTGCGTTCGAGCATCGGGCCGTCATCGCGGGTGCCGATCGCCACCGGCTGCTGGCCGGGCTCGACGAGTTGGCGTCCGGCGAGATCGGCGCGGTCATCCACGGTGCTGCCACCCAGCCCGGTAAGACCGTCTTCGTGTTCCCCGGCCAGGGCTCGCAGGTGCTCGGCATGGGAACGGCACTGCACGCCGGCTACCCGGTCTTCGCCGAGGCGTTCGACGCCGTCGTGGCGGAGCTGGATCGGCACCTGTTGCGGCCCCTGCGTGACGTCATCTGGGGGCATGACGAAGACTTGTTGAACACCACCGAGTTCGCCCAACCGGCCCTGTTCGCGGTCGAGGTTGCGCTATTCCGGTTGCTCGAATCATGGGGCGTGCGGCCCGATTTCGTGCTGGGCCACTCGATCGGCGAACTGGCCGCCGCACACGTTGCCGGCGTCTTGTCGCTGCAGAACGCCGCGGTGCTGGTCGCCGCGCGGGGCCGCTTCATGCAGGCGCTGCCGGCCGGCGGCGCGATGATCGCCGTGCAGGCCACCGAATCCGAGGTGCGTCCGCTGCTGGAGCCCACCGACGTCGGCATCGCCGCGATCAACGGGCCTGACTCCGTGGTGATCTCGGGCGCCGAAGACAAGGTCACCGCGATCGCCGAGCGGCTGCGCGCCGACGGTCGTCGCATCCACCGGCTCGCCGTCTCGCACGCATTCCATTCGCCGCTGATGGAGCCGATGGTCGACGAATTCGGCACGGTCGCAGCTGGACTCGCCGTCGGCAAGCCGACGATTCCGGTCGTGTCCAACGTGACCGGACAGCTGGCCGGGGACGATTACGGGACCGTTGCCTACTGGAAGCGGCATGTGCGCGAGGCGGTGCGGTTCGCCGACAGCGTGCGCTTCGCCCGCTCCGCGGGCGGCAGCCGGTTCTTCGAAGTCGGGCCCAGTAGCGGCCTGACCGCCTCGATCGAGGAAACGCTGGCTCTCGACGAGGGGGCACCGGTCGTCACAATGTCCGCGCTGCGCAAAGACCGCCCTGAGCCCGAAACGCTGATCACGGCCGTCGCGCAGGGCTACGTGAGCGGGATGAACGTGGACTGGCGCGGCGTCATCGGCGCCGCCAACTTCGTCCCGTTGCCCACGTATACCTTTGAGCGGCGCCGGTTTTGGCTCGCCGGTGACGGTTGGACGGTCGACGCGGCGGGTCTGGGACAAGCCGCGAGTGAACACCCGCTGCTGGGCGCGGTGGTCGAGTTACCGGCCTCGGGCGGGGTGGTGCTGACCGGGCGGTTGTCGCCCGGCCGGCAGCCGTGGCTCAACGATCACGCCGTGGGCTCGGTCGTGCTGTTCCCCGGCGCGGGATTCGTCGAGCTGGCGATCCGCGCCGGCGACGAGGTGGGCTGCGGCGTCGTCGACGAGTTGAATCTCGCTGCGCCGCTGGTCTTGCCGGCCGACGGGTCAGTCGCCGTCCAGGTGGTGGTGGGCGGGGCCGACGACCAGGGCGCCCGCCCGGTGTCGGTCTTCTCCCGCGCCGAGGCCGGTTCGGCGTGGTCGTTGCACGCCGAGGGCATGCTGCGCGCCGGGGCGAGCGAGGCGAGTGTCGACTTGTCGGCATGGCCGCCGGCGGGTGCCGTCCCGGTCGACGTCGGTGACGGCTACGACCGGCTGGCCGAGCGTGGTTACGGCTACGGCCCCGCGTTCCGCGGCCTGACGTCGATGTGGCGTCGCGGGGAGGAAGTGTTCGCCGAGGTGACGCTGCCCGCCGATGCGGGCTTGTCGGTCACCGGCTTCGGCGTTCACCCGGTGCTGCTCGACGCCGCGCTGCACGCGGTGATCCTCACCTCCTCCGACGACGAGCTGCCCCAGGGATCGATGCTGGTGCCGTTCTCCTGGCAACGGGTGTCCCTGCACGCCGCGGGCGCCACGGCCGTGCGGGCGCGGATCGTGCCCGTCAGCGATTCGGCCGTGTCGATCGAGCTCGCGGACGGTCTCGGGCTACCGGTGCTGTCGGTGGCGTCGATGGTGGCCCGCCCGGTGACTGATCGGCAATTGCTGGCCGCCGTGTCGAGCTCCGGGCCCGATCGGCTCTTCGAGGTGGACTGGTCCGTGCTGCCGTCGTCGTCGGTGCAGCCGGTGTCGGTGTTTGCTTATGGTGCACCGGAATTCGATGTACCAGACGGGCAGCGCGCCGCGGTGGTGTTCGAGTCGTCGCCGGTGTCCGACGACGTCCTGGCGGGCGTGTACGCGGCCACCCGCGCGGTGTTGCCGGTGCTGCAGTCGTGGTTGGCCCGCGACGGTGCGGGGACATTGGTGGTGGCGACCCGGGGTGCGATGACGCTGCCGGGGGAGGAGATCACCGATCTGGCCGGTGCGGCGGTGTGGGGTCTGGTGCGTTCGGCGCAGACCGAGCATCCGGGCCGCATCGTGCTGGTGGACACCGACGGTGTGCTCGACGAGGAGTCGGTGGCCGCGGTCCTGGCCGCCGGCGAGCCGCAGGTGCTGGTGCGTGGCTCGAAGGTCTACATCGCACGGGTGCACGGCAGCCGCGCGGTCGGTGCGCTGCTGGTCCCGCCGGGCGACGAGCCGTGGCGCATCGGTATGAGCAGCCAGGGCACCTTCGAGAATTTGCGGCTGGAGCGCATCCCGGACGCCGACGCCCCGCTGGGTCCCGGCCAGGTTCGGGTTGCGCTGTCGGCCATCGCGGCGAATTTCCGCGACGTGATGATCGCGCTCGGTCTGTATCCCGATCCCGACGCGGTGATGGGTATCGAGGCGTCCGGGGTTGTCGTGCAGGTCGGCCCCGAAACCGCCTCGCGGGATAACCGTTTCGCGGTGGGCGACCGGGTGATGGGTCTGTTCCCGGACGGCACCGGAACGATCGCGACAACCGATCAACGGCTGCTGGCCAAGACGCCGACGGGCTGGTCGCACGCGGCCGCCGCCACCACCACGGTGGTCTTCGCCACCGCCTACTACGCGCTGGTGGACCTGGCCGCGGCCAAGCCCGGCCAGCGGGTGTTGGTGCACGCGGCCGCGGGCGGTGTCGGCATGGCTGCCGTGCAGCTGGCCCGGCATCTCGGCCTTCAGGTGTTCGCCACGGCCAGCCGCGGCAAGTGGGACACGTTGCGCGCCATGGGTTTTGACGACGATCACATCGGCGACTCGCGCAGCCTCGAGTTCGAGGAAAAATTCCGAGCGGTCACCGCCGGGACCGGTAAGGCCGGGATGGACATCGTGCTGGATTCGCTGGCCGGCGACTTCGTCGATGCGTCGCTGCGCCTGGTTGCCCCCGGCGGCGTGTTCCTGGAGATGGGCAAGACCGACATCCGCGAACCCGCTGCCGTCGCCGC
This sequence comes from Mycobacterium sherrisii, assembly GCF_002102355.1. Lineage (GTDB taxonomy): Bacteria > Actinomycetota > Actinomycetes > Mycobacteriales > Mycobacteriaceae > Mycobacterium > Mycobacterium sherrisii. The sequence continues at coordinate 3,590 of NZ_LQPT01000056.1, forward strand.
CGGACATCCGGGCGTGCGGTATCGCGCCTTCGACCTGTTTGAATCCGGCCCCGATCGCCTCCGGCAAATCCTCGACGAGCTGGTGGCACTGTTCGGCGACGATGTGCTGCGGCCGTTGCCGGTCACCAGGTTCGACATTCGGCGCGCGCCGGCGGCGTTGCGGTACTTGAGCCAGGCCCGCCACGTCGGCAAGGTCGTCATGACCGTGCCCGGTGGGCCGGGAAGCGGGCCGGCGGCCGGCACCGTGTTGATCACCGGCGGCACCGGGATGGCCGGCTCGGCCGTCGCTCGGCACCTGGTGTCGCGGCACGGGGCACGCAACCTGGTGCTGGTGAGCCGCCGGGGCCTCGACGCGCCCGGCGCCGCGGAGTTGATGACCGAACTCGGGGCGTCGGGCGCCCAGGTGCAGGTCGTCGCCTGCGACGTCGCCGACCGCGAGGCCCTGGCCAAGGTGATCGCGGACATCCCGGTGCAGCGGCCGCTGTCCGGGGTAATCCACGCCGCCGGGATGCTCGACGACGCGGTGATCGCCTCGTTGACCCCGGAACGCGTCGATGCGGTGTTGCGGGCCAAGGTTGATGGCGCGTGGAACCTGCACGAACTCACCCGAGAGCTCGATGTGTCGGCGTTCGTTCTGTTCTCGTCGATGGCCGGGCTGGCGGGGGCGTCCGGTCAGGCCAACTATGCCGCTGCCAACTCCTTCCTGGACGGGTTGGCCTTGCACCGCCGGGACCAAGGGCTGCCCGCGATGTCGTTGGGCTGGGGTCTGTGGGATCAGGCCAGTGCCATGACCGGGGCGCTGGGCGCCGCCGACCGCGCCCGGTTCGGCCGGGACGGCATCGTCGCGATGTCCTCCGACCAAGCCCTTGACCTGCTGGACACCGCGCTGATCGTCGACGAGCCGTTCCTGTTGCCCGCGCACATCGACCTCGCGGCGCTGCGGGTCAAGTTCGACGGCGGAACCTTGCCGCCGATGTTCGTCGATCTGATCAACGCCCCGACCCGCCGCCAGGTCGACGACTCGCTGGCCGCGGCCAAGTCGAAATCGGCTCTGCTGCAACGCCTGGAGGGGCTACCCGAGGACGAGCAGTACGCGGTGCTGCTGGACTTGGTGCGCTCCAACATCGCCACCGTGCTGGGCCAGTCCAGCCCGGAGTCCATCGATCCGGAGCGGGCGTTCCAGGAACTCGGGTTCGACTCGCTGACCGCGGTGGAGATGCGCAACCGGTTGAAGTCCGCCACCGGTCTGGCGCTGTCGCCGACGCTGATCTTCGATTACCCGAACTGCACCGCCCTGGCCGGCTACATGCACACCGAGCTGATCGGGACGGCGGAACAGGGCACCCCGGCCGGCGCCCCCGGGGAAGCCGACATTGCGCGCATCGTCGGGTCGATTCCGGTCAAGCGGCTCCGGCAGGTCGGAGTGCTGGAGTTGTTGCTGGCGTTGGCAACCGAGGACGGCGACGCGCAGGCGAGCGTCGCGGAGGCGAGCGCCGAGAAGGACATCGCGGACATGGACCTCGAGGACTTGCTGAACGCCGCGTTGATCGACGACGACGAATGAGAATCGCGGTCACCGGGGCCAGTGGTGTGATCGGCCGCGGGATCACTGCCCGATTGCTCAGCCAGGGGCACCAGGTCGTCGGGATCGCCCGGCGCCGACCGCAAAGTTGGCCCAGCACAGCCGATTTCCTTGAGGCGGACATCCGGGATGCCGACGCCGTCGGACGCGGCATCGCCGGAGCGGACGTCGTCGCGCACCTCGCCTGGCTGCGTAGCGTCGGCGACCAGCGTGACGGCCACGACGTCAACGTCGGCGGCACCCGCAATGTCCTGCAGGCGATGGCCGAAACCGGCAGCAGGCGCATCGTTTTCGCGTCCTCGCCACTCGTCTACGGACGTGCCGGCCTGCCGAAGACCGAGGACGACACGATGGCTGCGGTGCTGACCGACGGGGTGTACCAGGCCCGGGTCGAGGACCTGCTCGCGGCGGCCGGTGTGGAATGGGTCGCGGTGCGCTGCGCCCTCGTCGTGGGGCGCAATGTCGACAACTGGGTGCGCCGACTGCTGGCGCTACCCGCGTTTCCGGCCGGCTCGGCCGAACACCGTATGCAGGTCGTCCACCTTGACGACGCGCTTCGACTGTTCACCCGGGCCGTCGTGGCCGACGAAATCGACAGCGGCCCGGTCAATCTCGCGGCTCCGGGGGATCGGTCGTTTCGCGAGGTCGCCGCGCGGCTGGGGCGCCCGGTGTTGCCGCGGCTACCACTGCTCGCGGCGGCCGAGCTGGACCGGGTACGGGGCGCCGCGCTGATGGACACCGCGCGACTGCGCGAACGGTGGGCGTTCCGGGCGGCCTGGACTTGCGACGAATGCATCGAGGATGCCGCGCTGGCGGTGCGTGGCCGCATCGCGCTGGGCAAGCGGGTGGTGTCGCTGCCCTGGCGATTGGCCAACGTCGCAGACCTGCCGGCCGTCGATGCGCCGGCAGATGACGGTGTGGTCCCCGAATTGGCCGGCCCCGACGGGCTCAACGGAGAGTTTGACACCCCGATTGACCCGCGCTTCCCGACCTTTCTGGCGACCAACCTGTCCGAGGCCTTACCGGGGCCGTTCTCGCCGTCCTCGGCGTCGACGACGGTGCGGGGGTTGCGGGCCGGCGGCGCCGTCATCGCCGAGCGGTTGCGGCCGGGCGGAATGGTGCAGCGCGAAATCGCGATGCGGACCGTCGCCGTCTTCGCGCACCGGCTGTACGGTGCGATCACCTCGGCGCACTTCATGGCGCAAACCGTGCCGTTCGCCAAGCCGTCGATGATCGTCAGCAACAGCGGCTTCTTCGGCCCCAGCATGGCCTCGCTGCCGGTCTTCGGCGAACAGCGGCCAGACGAATCCGGTTGGGCGCAAAGACTATTGCGCAACGGACGCAATATCGGGGTGTTCGGCGTCAACCTGGTGGGCCTGAGTTCCGGGGCCGCGCACGACACCCACGCCTTCGTTGCCGACGTCGACCGATTGGAACGGCTGGCCGACGACGTCACCGCACTCGACGATCGCCGGCTGTTGAGTCTGATCGCGTTGGCACGTGACCACGTCGTGCACGGCTGGGTCCTGGCTTCGGCATCGTTCATGCTGTGTGCGGCGTACAACGTGTTGCTGCGCGGGCTGTGCGGGCGCGACACCTCGGCACCGGCGGGCCCCGAACTGGTCAGCGCGCGAACGGTGGAGGCCATGCATCGGCTGGTGATCGCGGCGCGGCGGGATCCCAACGTGGCCCGGTTGCTGACCGAACCGGGGGAGGGGCTGGACAAGCTGGCCGTGGACGCGCCGGAGTTTCACACCGCGGTGCTTTCGGAATTGGCACTGATCGGTCACCGCGGCCCGGCGGAGCTCGAGATGCTTTCCACCAGCTACGCCGACGACCCGGAATTGCTGATCCGGATGGTGGCCCGGGCCATGACCACCGACACTGCGCCGAACCCACCGCGTCCGCGGATTCCGTTGCGGGCCAAGCTGATCGCGCTGCTGGCCGCGAGCCAGCTACGCGATCGGGAGGCGCGTCGCGACAAAGTGGTGCGGGCCAACTGGGTGCTGCGAGGGCTGCTGCGCGAGTACGGGCGCCGGATGGTCGACGCCGGCATCTTCGGGGCCGTCGACGACGTGTTCTATTTGCTGGTCGACGAACTCGACGCCCTGCCCGCCGACGTCGCCGCACTGGTGGCCCGCCGCCGCGCCGAGCGGCGCCGGCTGGCGACCGTCACCGTCCCGACCGTGTTCAGTGGGCATTGGGAGCCGGCCACCACGGCGCCGGCGGTGCTCGGCAGCGGGGAGAGGCTGCGCGGTGTCGGCGTCTGCGGGGGCCGGGTGCGCGGACGGGTGCGCATCGTGCGTCCCGAGACGATCGACGAGCTGCAGCCCGGCGAGGTCCTCGTTGCCGAGGCGACCGACGTCGGCTACACCGCGGCCTTCTGCTACGCCGCCGCGGTGGTGACCGAGCTCGGCGGCCCGATGTCGCACGCGGCCGTGGTGGCCCGCGAATTCGGCTTCCCCTGCGTCGTCGATGTGCAGGGCGCGACGACGTCCCTACCCACGGGTGCCCTGGTCGAAGTCGACGGTGGCAGCGGCGAGATTCGGGTGCTGGCGCCCGCGGACGAGCGCTAACCGAGATCGGTTACAGCGGCCAGGTATTCGGCCCGACGGCGTAGTCCAGCGCCACCGCCGGCGGCAGCGGCTGTGGTTCGCCGACCGATATCGCGTCGACGATCAGGGCGACGTAGCGGCGCCACCCGCCGCTGTCGGCATCCATCGTCGACAGCACACTGAACAGCATCGCGACCAGCCGGGGCAGGTCGTCGCTGACCAGGTCGGCGCGGATGCTGCCGAGTCGCTGGCCTTCGCGGGCCAGCTCGCCGAGTGCCGCGTTGAGCGACATCGAGATGTCGGAGGTCAGTGATCCGGCCCGCCGGGCGGCGGTCAGCAGATTGTGTTCCCGAGCACCCAGCGATATCGCCGCTTCGATCAGCCGGGTGAGGCCGTCGAGCGGATCCTTGGCGGTGCGGACACTTTCGATCACCGGCGTCAGGTCTTCGGCGATGCTCTGGTCCAGCGCGGCGCGCATCAAATCGGCCTTCGCCGGGAATCTGCGGTAGAGGGTTCGCTCGCCGACGCCCGCGCGGCGGGCAACGGCCTCCACCGGCGCATCGGGACCCATTTCGCCGTACACCTCGCGCGCGGCGCGCAGGATGCGCTCGACGTTGCGCGCGGCGTCGGCGCGCAACGGCCGATCCTCGGCCGCGGTCATGTCGACAGCCTAACTGACAGTTGACTGCCAACAGCGCGGGCTCTAGGCTCTACAACTGGCAGACATCTGGCACTTAATGGGAAATACGGGTTATGTCAGTATCTTTCGAGACGTCCGACTCCTGCTTTGACGCCGAGTTGCCAGTGCTGCTGGTGCCGCGACCGGCGCGGTGCCCGCTGGCGCAGCCTCCGGAGTTCGCCGACTGGCGCGAACAACCCGGGCTGCGGCGGGCGATGTTCCAGGGCAACCCGGTCTGGGTGGTGAGCCGCTATCGGGACATCAGGGCGGCGTTGGTCGACCCACGGTTGTCCGCCAAGACCATTCCGGACTCGATCCTGCCGACGGATGCCGACGACAACGTCGCGGTGATGTTCGCCCGGACCGACGATCCCGAGCATCACCGGTTGCGGCGCATGATGACCGGCAACTTCACCTTCCGCCGTTGCGAATCGATGCGGCCACACATCCAGGAGATGGTCGACCATTACCTCGACCGGATGGTCGCCACCGGTGCGCCGGCCGACCTGGTGCGTGAATTCGCGTTGCCGGTGCCGTCCATGGTGATCGCGCTGCTGCTGGGAGTGCCGACCGAAGACCTCGAACTCTTTCAACTCAACACGACCAAGGGTCTCGACCAGAAATCCACCGATGCGGACAAGGCCGCGGCATTCGGGGCGATGCACGCATCCACGAGTTGATACGACGCAAAGAACGCGAACCCGGCGACGACTTGATCAGCCGGCTGCTCACCGAATACGTGGCCACCGGGCAGCTCGACCACACCACCACGGCTCTGAACGCCGTCATCATGATGCTGGCCGGCCACGAAACCACCGCCAACATGATCTCGTTGGGAACCGTTGCGCTGCTGGAACATCCGGAGGTGTTCGAGCGTCTCGGACAGACCAGCGATCCGGCCGTTGTCGCCAACGTCGTCGAAGAGCTGATGTGCTACCTGTCCATCGTGCACAGCCAGGTCGACCGGGTGGCCACCGAAGATTTGACGATCGGTGGGCAGCTGGTCCGCGCCGGGGAGTTCAACTTGATGAGCCTGCTCGCCGGCAACTGGGACCCCGATTTCGTCGATCGCCCCGAGGCCTTCGACGTCGACCGAAACACCCGGGGACACTTGGGCTTCGGCTACGGCGTGCATCAATGCATCGGAGCCAATCTGGCCCGCGTCGAGATGCAGGTCGCCTTCGCCACCCTGGCCCGTCGGCTGCCCGGACTGCGGTTGGCGATACCGCCCGAGGAACTGCGGTTCAAGGACGCCCACATCTACGGCATGAAAGAACTCCCCGTCAACTGGTGACCGAACGATTTCTTCGCGACGATCCAGCCCCGGCAGACCTGAGGCTATTCTCGCCCGGCCGACACCCAACCCAGATCTTCGAAGCGGTCCCCGGCGACCGCGGAGCCCGCAGCGTCCAACGCCGCCAACTGCTCTGGCGTGAGAGCGATCGTCAGCGACGCCGCGTTCTCGTCGACTCTCGCCGCTCGCCGGGTGCCCGGGATCGGCACGCTGGCGACGCCCAGTTCCTGGGCGCGGTGGCGCAGCCAGGCCAAGGCGACCTGAGCGCCCGTGGCGTCGTGGGCCTTCGCGACCGACCTGACGACTTCGACCACGGCGAGGTTGGCGTCCAGGGCGCCCGCAGCGAAACGGGGGAGCCGGCGGCGAAAGTCGCCCGGCGAGGACAAATCCGCCGCCGACCGGACCGTTCCGGTGAGAAAGCCCCGGCCCAGCGGCGAATAGGGCACAAACCCGACGCCCAGCTCGGCGGCGGCCGGAACGACGTTGCGTTCCACGTCGCGGCTCCACACCGACCATTCGCTCTGCACGGCAGCGATCGGGTGCACCGCGACGGCGGCGCGCAGTTCGTCAGCCGTCACCTCGGACAATCCCAGGTGACGCACCTTGCCGGCGGTCACCAGTTCGGCCATGGCACCGACCGTCTCCTCGATCGGCACGCGCAGGTCCCGCCGGTGCATGTAGTACAACTCGACGACGTCGGTGTTGAGCCGCTGCAGGCTCTCGTCGATGCACTGACGGACATAGGCGGCATCCCCGCGTACCGCACGCGAGCCGGTCGTGGGATTGCCATCGATGCCGAATTTCGTTGCGAGAGTGACCTCCTCGCGCCGGTTCACCAGGATGTTCGCGATCAGTCGCTCGTTGTCGCCGCGACCGTAGACGTTCGCGGTGTCGATGAAGGTGACGCCCACATCGAGGCAGTGATTCAGCGTGGCCAACGATTCGGCATCGTCGACCTCGCCATAGACAGAGGTCAGTGCCATCCCGCCAAATCCGAGCGCGCTGACGGCGAGCCCGTCACCGAGCTCGACGGTGGGCAGTGCAGTAACCATGTTTGTGCTCCTCGTGGTGCCGCGAGATGCTCAGCAGCGAAATGAGATCCCGATGCCGTCGGGCGGCGGCGCCGGCCGCAGGCAGCCGAACTGCTGGATGCCGGCACTGCTGAACCGTACCGCCGACTGGTGGGCGTAATTCACGCAGTACAGCCCGGCCTGGTCGGCGCGGCAACGGTAATCGTCGTAGGACAACGTGGTCCCACTTGCCAATTCGGGTCCGTCGCCGTTGACGAACGGGCCGGGATCGCCGCGCGCGGCCCCCACCTGAAGATTCGCGCCGTCGAAGTCCACCCAACCGCCCTGCCATTCGCCGTAGGCGGTGGCGGGACGGGGTGGCGGATCGGACAGGTCGACCAGACAGGTCAGCGCGCCCCCGGTGTGCTTGGCATCGGTTGTGCACACGACGGGGCGGCCGGGCGGAGTGGTGGCCACGGTGAAGGCGATGTCGGTGCCCAACGGCGTCGACACACCCTCGCGGGTGACGGTGTGATAGCCGGCCGGATCGGCGGGACGACCTGCCTCGATCCACGCGATGACGTCCGAGATGGGCGCGCCCGCCGCGGGCGGCGCCAACGCTGCCGGGGGTTTGCCGCCCGGCGAGACCGTGGCCGCCGAAGTGGAACCCGACAGCGTGGTCGTCGGGTTCGAGGTCTGCGCCGATCGGTTGCCGCCGCCGTGCGAGCAGGCGGCCACCAGCACCGAAAGCGCGACCAGCGTAGCCATTCGCATGCCGACAGGCTAACCGGCGCACCCGGCATCCGGCCGCTGCGCGCCCTACAGACCCCCCTACAGACCTAGTGTCCGCTACCGTCGGCATATGCACGAACGCACCATCCGCGCACGGACCGCCACCGGCACCGTCGAAGGCTTCACGCGTGATGCCGTCAACCGCTGGCGCTCCATCCCGTACGCGCGGCCACCTGTTGGCCGGCTGCGACTGCGGGCCCCGCAGCCGGCCGTGCCCTGGGCCGGTGTGCGGCACTGCCACGGTTTCACCAATTGCGCGCCGCAACAGCGCCGCTACACCGTACTCGGCCTGGGTAAGTACCAGTCCATGGGCGAGGACTGCCTCACCCTCAACGTCGTGACGCCGGAAGCCGGGCACGACGAGCCGCTGCCGGTCATGGTCTTCATCCACGGCGGCGGCTACATCATGGGCAGTTCGGCCACACCGCTCTACGACGGCGCGGCACTGGCGCGCCGCGGCTGCGTATACGTCTCGGTCAACTACCGCCTCGGCGCGCTGGGATGCCTCGACCTGTCGTCGTTGGCCACCCCGGACGTCCCCATCGACAGCAACCTTTATCTACGCGATTTGGTGCTGGCGCTGCAGTGGGTTCGCGACAACATCGCCGGGTTCGGTGGAGATCCCGGAAACGTCACCATCTTCGGGGAGAGTGCGGGCGCGTGTATCACCGCCACGCTACTGGCCGTGCCGGCCGCCGAGGGCCTATTCGCCCGGGCCATCTCGGAAAGCCCGGCGTCGGGTCTGGTGCGCTCCAAAGAGATTGCGGCCCAGTTCGCGACGCGCTTCGCCACCCTGCTCGGCGCGCGGCCGGGTGACGTCGCCGCCGCACTGCTGCGGGCGTCCGCGACTCAGCTGGTGCATACCCAGCACCGGTTGATCGACCAGGGCATGGAAAACCGGCTGGGCGCTTTCCCGATAGGTCCGGTCATCGGTGACGACGTGCTGCCGGTGGACCCGGTTGAAGGTATGGAATCCGGCCGCGCCCATCGGGTTCCGCTCATCGTGGGCACCAACGCCGAAGAAGGTCGGCTGTTCACCCGTTTCCTGCGGATGCTGCCCACCAACCAGAATATGATCGAAGAGTTGCTGGCCGACGTGGAACCGGCTGCCCGCGAACGCATTACCGCCGCCTACCCGGATTATCCATCGTCCTCGGCGTGCATCCAGCTCGGCGGCGACTTCGCCTTCAGCTCGGCCGCCTGGCAGATCGCCGAGGCCCACAGCGCCCACGCACCCACCTACCTGTACCGGTACGACTACGCGCCCCGGATGCTGCGCTGGTCGGGTCTGGGCGCCACGCACGCGACCGAGCTGCTGGCCGTTTTCGATTTCTATCGCACCCGGCTCGGCTCGTTGTTGACCGCCGCCGCGGACCAGCGCGCCGCGCTCAAGGTGAGCAACGACGTGCAGCGGCGCTGGCGGGCGTTCGGCCGCACCGGGGTGCCGGGCGACGACTGGCCGGTCTACACCCAAGACGACCGCGCTGTGCTGGTCTTCGACCGCAACAGCCGCATCGAGTTCGATCCGCACCCGCATCGCCGGTTGGCGTGGGCAGGCTTCTCATTGGCGCAGTGACCTGGCACGCTGGCTTGGCGCGCAGAAACCGTCAGCGAACCCCTCGGCGAAGGACGTCAATGCAGACCCAGCCCGTCGAACGACCCAGTGACCTCACGGCGTCGTGGTTGACCGCCGCGCTCGGAGCCGGCGAGGTCGCCGACTTCGACGTCGAGCGCATCGGTACCGGTCAGATGAGCGAGTGCTACCGCGTCCGCCTGCACTACGCGGACGGGGCCGCGGGACCGCAGTCGGTGGTGCTGAAGGTCGCGGCCAGCGACCCGGTCAGCCGACACACCGGGTTGGCGCTGGGCCTTTACGAGCGTGAAGTCCGGTTCTACGGTGACGTCGCCCCGCGTCTGGGCGGGCCGATCGCGCCCTGCTACCACGCGGCCGTCGACACCTCGACCGGGGTTTTCGACCTGTTGCTCGGTGACGCCGGTCCGGCGATGGTCGGTGACGAAATCGCCGGTGCCACAATCGAACAGGCCCTGCTCGCCGTGATCGAGTTGGGCACGCTGCACGGCCCGCTGCTGGGGGACACGGCGCTGGCCGAGGCGCCGTGGCTGAACCGCGAAGCACCGCTGAACCAGTCGATGATCGCGGGGCTCTACGCCGGCTTCCTCGACCGCTACGGCGACCGGATCGCCCCGGCACACCGGACGGTCTGCGACCGTCTGGTGGGGGCGTTCGACGCCTATCAGGCCACCGAAGCCCAGCGCGGCGGGGTGCGGGGCCTGGTCCACGGCGACTATCGGTTGGACAATCTGCTGTTCGGCGTCGCGGGCGCCGACCGGCCGCTGACGGTGGTGGATTGGCAGACCGTTTCCTGGGGACCGGCCCTGACCGACCTGGCCTACTTCTTGGGCTGCGCCCTGCCCGCGGCGGACCGGCGGGCCCACTACGATGCGTTGCTGCGGGCCTACCACGACGCGCTGGGACCGGATGCGCCGCTGGCGCTCGGCGACGTCGCCGAAGGGGTCCGACGGCAGAGCTTTTTCGGCGTGATGATGGCGATCGTTTCGTCGATGCTGGTGGAGCGCACCGAGCGCGGCGATCGCATGTTCATGACTCTGCTGCAACGACATTGCGAGCATGTCCTCGACACCGACGCGCTGACGACGCTGCCCGATCCGGTTGCACCGGAGCCGCTGCGGCCGTGCGCCGACGACGAAGCACCGCATGCGCCGACCGACGAACCGCTGTGGAGCGAGAGCTGGTATGCCGACTTCGTCGACGCGGCACAAGGTTTCGGCGGCTGGTTTCGCGTCGGCCTGGTCGCCAACCAGCGGGTCGCATGGGTTCAGGTGTTGGTGTGCGGGCCCGATCGGCCGACGGTCGCGGTCCTGGACTATCACGTCCCGCTGCCCGCCGATCCGTGGGCGATACGCACGGACGCCTTCGACATTGGCCACCGCGCCACCGAGCCGTTGCAGACCTATCGGCTCGACGTGCGGGCGCAGGGCCGGGCTTTCTCGGATCCGTCGGCGCTGTTGCGCAACGAACCGGGCACGCCGGTCGGTCTGACGATGAACCTGGTGTGGACCACCGACGGCACCCCCTATCGGTACCGGGTCACCACACGCTACGAGATCCCTTGCACGGTAACGGGAACCGTCACCGTCGGCGACGACAGTTACCGGCTCGACGCCGTGCCCGGACAGCGCGACCACTCGTGGGGTGTGCGGGACTGGTGGAGCATGGACTGGATGTGGAGCGCGCTGCACCTCGGCGACGGCACCCACTTGCACGCCCTGGACATCGACATTCCGAACGTCGGACCGGTCGGAATCGGCTACATCCAGGATCCACAGCGCAACGTCACCGAACTTCACACGGTGAGCAATCCACGCGCCTTCGGTGCCAACGGATTACCACTCGACACGACGCTGAGCGTCGACCCCGGCGAGATCGTCGGTGATGTCGGCATCCGCGGCCACGCGCCCGTGGTGCTGACCGGCCCGCGCGGACAAATCAGCGAATTCGCGCGCGCCTGGGTGCGTTTCGCCACCAAGGACGGGCGCAGCGGGATCGGCTGGATGGAATGGAATCGCAACCTCACATCACCGGCCTAAACGCGGTGCCGCGCCGGGGGGCTGCGCCCATCGTGGTGATGGGGGTCTCCGGGTCGGGCAAGTCGACGGTGGGTTCGGCTCTGGCACAGCGGTTGGGGGTGGCGTTCATGGACGCCGACAACCTGCATCCGCCCGCCAACATCGCCAAGATGCGTGCCGGTGAACCGTTGACCGACGACGACCGCCGCCCGTGGCTGAAGCGTGTGGGGCGGTGGCTGGCCGAGCACCCAGACGGTGGTGTGATGAGCTGTTCGGCGCTCAAGCGCGCCTATCGCGACGAACTGCGGTCACAGTGCCCGGCCGTTGAATTCCTGCATCTGATTGGTTCACCGCGGGAGATCAACGCCCGGTTGGCGGCCCGGTCCGGCCATTTCATGCCGGCGGCACTGCTGCAATCACAATTCGACACGCTGGAACCGCTGCAAGACGACGAACCCGGGGTCGCCATCGCGATCGGGCACGACGTCGATACGATCGTCGATCTTTTCCTGCGCGGCTAGCTGTTGCGGGTCATGAGGTTGTAGACGCCGACACGGGTTGAGGTGTTCGGGGGACGGGTTCTTCGGCGGCAGGATGAGAAATCGCCAAACCCCTCGTCCTGACTACCGAAGGAACCCGTCCGTGACCCACGGTAATGCCCCGTTGTCCGTTGAAGGCCGTCGTCGACTCGTGGCCCGTTGCGCTGATCGTCCGATCGCTCACGTGGC
>NZ_LQPT01000057.1 GCF_002102355.1 Mycobacterium sherrisii
GGCGGCCCTGACCGCCTGAACCACCAAACTCGAAGAATCACACGACGACGTCCTACACCACGTCCCTGGACTTGACCCGGTCAAACCCTGCGAGCTGAACGTTCGCCGGTGCTCGCCGCTGAGCGACTTGCGCCGTGGCGGCTATGACCTCGGGGGCCAATCATTGCGTTCACCTCAGCCTCCCGGGACGAGTAGTTGATCTGCATCTTGCAGTCGACCCCTCGGTATAACGCGACGGACCCCAATCGGCCGGCCTCCCTCGTCAACGCTGTGATCGACGGTATCCAGGTGACTTCCATGCCCGACAAGACTGGTCCAACCATCGATTGGACTCCATTCGGGAAACCGACTTCCGCCATCACTCGCCGTCCTTATTTCGTCGAGCTGAACACGATTTATGTGGTTGCTACGGCCGGGGGTGCCAATACTCCGCACCGCGCATTTGCAAAATACCCGCGTGCGCGATGGGGAAATACCTTTCGATCCGGCCACGCACGGACTCTAAGAACTGGTCGGTTGTGGGGAAGTCAGGCAAGGCAGTCTCCCGAACCGCATCGAGCGGAACGCCCTGCCGCAGTCCGAATCTAGGAAGGTACTGCCACATACCGGACTGATCATGTGGTCCGAATACGTTGAGAGCGTGCAGCGGAGCGATCATGCAATTGATCGAACCCTCTCGACTAGAGTCATAATTCTGTATTTTGCAATCGACGGATCGGAAGTACACGACCGCGCCCGTCCGGCCCCAGTCGTCTACGTCGGCATCGAATTCGTCGACTTGGAAGCCCAGTTCGCTCAATAGCGGCTCGACAATCCGGCGCACTTTGGTCAGGAACTCCTGCATATCATTCAATCGTTTAGAGGTTCACCAATGTCCGGAAGTAAGGCGATGTCTTCCGGTTGGCCGTCACGGAAAATTGCGGCGAGCTCGCGCACCCGCCTTTTCGCCCAGTCGACGCTGAATCGGCTCAAGACCTGAAACTCATACCGGAAGCGCTCGGAACAATCGCCAACCAATTTTGCAGCTTGGTCCGCCACCACGCCCTCGGTGTACCAGTACAGAATGTCATCGAGGCTCCCCACCCGGTCAAATCCCAATTGGCCGCGCTCAAAGAAGGTAACGTGATACAAGCCGTCGTCGGCGACATAAATATTCAGACCGTCGCGCGTTCGAAGCCCGATTGGCATAGACGGAACCCCAAGGCTGTCCGACAGCCGATCGATCTCGGCTTGAACTTCCGAGGCGGACCGACAGCGGTGCACTACTGCCTCCCGACCACCACGGCATGCGCCGAGTCGAAGTAACGAAGGATACGCTCCTTCGTAATCCATTCGAGCCAGGTCGACGTGGTTTCAAAATTTGCGCGTTCAGCACGAAGATTTTTCACCAACTCTTCCAACGATACAATGGGCTGTGTTTCAAGATCGCTGAAATATCGCCACTTTCCCGAGTCGTCGTAGGCGCCATGCTTGTTCGGTGCGTCGAGTGGGCCGATCATGGCGTTCACTTCACCCTCCCGGGACGAGTAATAGATCTGGATCTTGCAGTCCACACCTCGGTAAATCACAACCCAGCCCGTTCGGCCTCCCTCGTCAACACTTTCGTCGACGGTATCCAGGGTGAACCCCATGCCCGACAAGACTGGCCCAACGATCGATTGGACTTCGAGCGTGAAACCGCCTGTCTCCATCATTGGACCCTTAAATTGGCTCCCCGATATCAGGAAGGAGTGCGATGTCTTCTGGTTGGCCGTTGCGAAAAACTGCGGCGAGCTCGCGCACCCGCCTTTTCGCCCACTCAACATCGAATTGACTTAAGATCTGGAACTCATACGCAAACCGCTCCGCGCGGTCTCCAATCATTTTTGCAGCTCTCTGCGTCACCACGCCTTCTGTATACCAGTAGAGCAAGTCGTTGAGGCTACCCACTCTATCGAAGCCTAACTTGCCGCGCTCATAGAAAGCGAAATGATATGAACCGTCCTCGCCGACATAGATATTCAAGTCGTCCTTCGTTCTGAAACCGACGAGCATGGGCTGGACACCAAGCTGCTCAGATAACCGATTTATCTCGGTTTGCAGTTGCGAAGACTTATCGTCCCAGGCGCGGCCCATAGTCATCAAGAATTCCCCTGTCTACCAACTCTTTTACACTTACTCTCACACCGTCTGGGCCCACGATCATGTATTGCACCGCGCCTGGCGATGGCGTCTGGCCGTAATACGCCTGTACTGGTCCTTCCAAGATTTGCCAACCTGGTGGCAGCGGCTTTCCAGTGACTATGTACCGGTTGTAGTCTCCGCCGACCGACTCCGGCGCCAAGGCGCGATCGGGAAAAGGGGTGCCATCGGGCGCAAGATAGCGGCCATACTCCGATCCGAAGCGGTCGATGATTGCACCCTCGGGCAGCTGGACCGGCCGCGGAACATAACCGAGCGGAAAACCATCGTTCAACGGGTAGTTGCGCGCTTGCGGAGTTCCGAATTCAGATACGAAGTCATCCCAAGGCATCCCGCCCGTAGGGTGCCACCCGCGTACAACAGATAAGGGTGCACCACCTTCAGTGACGACTTCTGCGGGAAGGCCCGCCCTCACCAAGGCTCCCTCCGGACCGAAAATCATTCCCGGCACCGCGAAAGCTGCATCTGCCCCTTTGCCGCCGAGATAGTAGGCGGGGCTCGGCGAGTCCAACGCGCCCCTGACCTCCTCGACCGCGGCGCCCACTGGGTTTTGAACGGTCTCCAAGGTTCCCTTGACCATCTGCGTCCATGACTCGAGCACGCCCGGCGCCCCGGGTCCGCCCACCCCGAGAAGGTTGTGGATGCCTTGCTCGGTGGCCCGCCAGCGATCGCCGAATCCTTCACCAAAGCCCGGTGGCGGCGGGGCCTTCGGCTCGGGCGGGATGTAGTTGGGCATGCCGTTGTCGACGTATCGCTGGGCCGCGGCAACAACCTCGTTCAGGCGTGCTTCGACCTGATCCGGCGGCACGCCGTCACCAAGCATCACATTGCGTAACAACCCCTTGGCGGTCTCCACGTCCGCGGGATTCAGCGGCTGGGGTGGCAACCGGCCGGCGGGCAACAGCATGTCCTGCCAGGTCTTGGGCTTGCCAACGGCGCCGGCGGCGATCGGCGCACCTTTTGGCGGGGCACCGCTCGGAGCGACGGCTGCTGCAGGCGGAGCCTTCGGTGGGGCCTCAGATGGCGCATGGCCCGGCGGAGTCCCGGCCGCAGTGGGGGGCATCACCAGGTCCTGCCACGTCTTCGGGGTACTGCGGGAAGCTGCCGGGTCCCCCGGCCCGGCACCGGCCGGCGTGGCATCCGCGGCACCGGGCGGCATCACCAGGTCTTGCCAGGTCTTCGGCTTGCCCCCGGGCGCGCGGTTCGTCGCGCCTTGCGCGGTGGGAGCACCGCCCGGCGCGGATCCGCCGGCGTTCAGCGGCGCTCCACCAACGGCTGCGGCGATCGCGGCGGCTAGCTCATGATCGGCCGTGTGGGCGTGCACCTTGCAGGCGTTGAGCTCGCTCTGCAAGATCTCCAGCTGATGGGCCAGATCGATTCTATTTGCCGGAATCCCTTTGGGCCCCGGATCAATTCGCCAGTCCGATGTGATTGCCCAACCGTTCGCCTGAGCGGCCCGCTCGATGCCGTCCAGCTCACTCTTGCACGCACTCACGTCGGCCTCGGCACGCTCCACCGCTGCTGCCACCTGTTTGGCCTCGGCGCCGTCGGCCTCGATATCGCGACGAACCTTGCCCACGTCGGCGCGAAACGCGTCGCCCGCCTCGCCTTGCCACTCGGCGAGAACGTCGTGCGCCTGCTGCAAGTTGTCGCCCAACCGCTGCAATGTTGCGGCGCGCCCGCTCGCTGTCTGGAACACCGCGCGGATTGCGCTGAGATCCCAGCGCTTGACGTCAGCAGGAGTCAGCGACCCCACTCGCTACCCCTGCTCCAGCACCGACCTGAGCGCGCCGGCCGACTCGTCCTCGCTTTTGGAATAGCCGACCATCGCCTCGGCGACGTGGGTCCCCAACTGCCCCACGCGAAGCCGGTGCCGGCTGTTCTGCGTCTCCCACCGCGCCGCGAGCTGAGACAGTGCCAGCTGGGAGGAGCCGACCCAGCCCGGCGCGGCACCGGCCAGCCCGTCCTCGTGGCCAACGAAGTCGACAGCGGCCTCGCCGATCCCATTGAGTACATGGTTGCTGCCCACCTGCAGCGCGACAAGCTCTACATCCAGCTCATCAGCCACGACGACCCCCCTCCGGTCCCCAGCACGGTGTCGTGAAGCTTAGCTCGTTTCGTCGGGCCCCGCCCTTCACCTGTCTGGGACGGCCACGCCCTACGATTCGCAGGTGACTCGTCGACATCCTCTTGACCGATATGCCGGTTCCTGGGCACTGGTCACCGGCAGCGCCCGGCAGGAAGGACTGGGTTTTGCTTATGCGCGGGAGATCGCCGGCCGTCGCATCAATGTTGTCCTCGTGGACATCCTCGCCGAGGAATTGACCGCCCGTGCGGCGACGCTTCGAACCGAGTACGGCATCCAAGTCCGCACCATCGCTGCCGATCTCGGCGACTTGGCGGTCTATCCGCGGATCCTGGACGAAGTGGCCGACGTCGACATCGACGTTCTGGTCTGCAACCACATGTACACGCCCAAGGACACACCGAAGATCCTCGATATGCCGCTGGATGTGCACAACGCGATGATCGACATCAATGCGCGAGCGTACGTCAACCTGATCTACCGTTTCGCCCATCTGATGAAACCGCGCGGACGAGGGGCCATCGTCATCGTTTCGTCGGGGTCCGGCCTGATTCCCGCGCCGTACACCGGCGCATACGCCGCCAACAAGGCATTTCAACTCGTCTTCGGTGAGGTGCTGTGGTACGAGACCCGCGGGACCGGCATCGACGTCCTGGTCATGTCCGCGGGTCTGATGGACACACAGGGTGATGCGTTCGCACGGTATCCGCGGTGGCAGATCGCCGACCCTCGCGACGCCGCGGCGGAGACGCTCAAAGCCGTAGGCCGCAAGCATCTCGTCATGCCCGGGTACCCAAACCGGTTGGTCACTCTGTTGAACACCCGGATCATGCCGCGCCGTCGTGCCGTGACGTTCATGGGCACGTTTATGGAACGCGGGTTGGGCAAGGGTTCCAGCTAGCCGGGCACAGGCGGTGAAACCCGTTGTCTGTCAGTGCTCGTCCCTATGATCGACTCATGCATCGGGTGTCCTGCATCGCTGACGCGGCATGAAGACGGCGTTTCTGTTCCTGCCGCTGTACTTCGGACTCCTGGTTGGTTTCATCGGGCACCGCGTCTCGCTCGGCCTGGTAGGAGCATGCTGCGGACTTCTCCTCGCGGGCTTGATCCAACCGGCCTACCGCCGCTCGCGGCGGCTGCGAGCCGACACGGCCATCAGGGAAATTGACGCGATGAACGGCGTGGAGTTCGAAGACTACATTGCCGCCCGGATCCAGCGGGCCGGCTGGCAGGTCGACTTTACTCCGGCCGTGGGCGATTACGGCGTCGATCTGATCGTCCACAAAGACGGCGAATACGTGGCGGTCCAATGCAAGCGGCATGCGAAAACAGTTGGCGTTGCCGCCGTTCAGCAGGTGGTCGCGGGCGCTCGGCACCACGGGTGCACCCGGAGCATCGTGGTCAGCAATCAGGAATTCACCGCTGCAGCAAAGCAATTGGCATACACACACGGCTGCCAGTTGATCGGGCGCAAGGCGCTGCAAAATTGGGTACCCGCGCCCACCAACGTGCTGGGTAACTGAGGCCTGCGGTTACCGGACCCCCAGGGCGCCAAGGTATTCGATCCATGGTGTCGATAGCGGCTGCCAGCGGCGCCGTGTCGCGGCGGATTTGGGCGAGTAGCAGGCCACCCTGGACTGCGGCCAGCATCGCAAGTGCCAGATTGTCGACGTCAGTGCCGTCGGGGATTTCGCCGCGTGCGGCGATGGCGTCCAGTCCGTCGCGAATCATGTTTTCCCACTGGGCAAACGACCGCTCGAGTTGGGCACGCACGAGCGGATCGGTTTCGGCGAGTTCGCCGGCCAGTGATCCGATCGGGCATCCTCCGACGCAACCCAGGCCGCGCACTGTGTTGACCATGATGTCGCGCCACCGGCGCAGGTCTTCGAGGCTCTCCAGGCGATCCAGTCCTAGCTGCTGCACCGCGAGAACCTGGTCGGTCTGGAAGTCGATGACTGCGGCGACGAGGGCGCCCTTGTCGGCGAAATAGTGATACATCTGCGAGGTGCTGATCCCCGCGGCATGCTGAATGTCTTCGATCGTGGTGCGGGCTACCCCGTGGCGGGACATCAGCTCGGCGGCGGCCGCCACGATCCGTTCGCGGGTAGCGCGCCCCTTCGGCGTCAGTTTTTCCGGTGCGGCTGTCGGCATTCGCAACCCCCTCTCGGCCGCCATTCGACTCGGACGGCAATGGGAGTGTCAACTCCAGTCTAGGCGATTTTGGAGTTGACACTCCATTTTTCTACTCGCAAGGTATCGGATGTCGACCATGCCGGGTTTGCTGTGACGCCGGCCTATGTGTGAAAGGACTGCAATGACCACCGCTGCCGACGCCAACATCACCACCATCGCCGATCGCGTGGCCAAGCTTCAGGAGGGGATGGCGGGGAAGGTCCCCGACGAGATAGTTGACGTGTTCAGCGCCGAGCAGACGGAGCTAGGCGAACGGGGAATTCCCGCGGGCATCGCCGAACCCGGGGACATACTCGGCGATTTCACCCTTCTCGACGTGCATGGCGCGTCCACGACGCTGTCGACCGCTCGGGCCGGCCGCGTCGCCGTCGTCGTGCTCTATCGCGGTGCGTGGTGCCCGTACTGCAATTTGGCGCTGCACGCCTATCAGGAAGACCTGGTTCCGGCGCTGGCCGACAGGGGCGTCGAGCTCGTCGCGATCAGCCCGCAGAAGCCGGACGGATCGCTGTCCATGAAAGAGAAGAACGAGCTCACGTTCACGGTGCTGTCGGATCCGGGCAACACGATCGCCAAGCGGTTGGGCGTGCTGACCGCGCCAACAGACAAGGCCCGGGCCGCCCAGCGCGCCATGGGCATCTCGTTGACCGACGTAAATGCCGATGGCAGCCACGACGTGCCCATGCCGACTGTCGTCATCGTGGACGCCGCGGGGGTGATCCGCTGGATTGATGTGCACCCCAACTACACGACACGCACCGAAGTCGGCGACATCCTCGCCGCCCTCAACGCCCTCCACTGACCGGCCGACAAACGCACAACCTCCGAAACCTAAGGAGCCCTTCGTGTCTCACGATTTCATCGGTCAATCGGTGCTCATCACCGGAAGCACCAGCGGCATTGGCCATGCGGCTGCCCAGCAGTTCGCGTCCCGCGGCGCACACGTGATCGTCAGCGGTCGCGACAAGACACGTGGTGATGCCGTGGTCACCAAGATCCGTGAGAGCGGTGGCCAGGCAGATTTTGTCGCCGCCGAGCTCGGCCAGATCGGCGGCGTCCGCGCACTAGCCGCCGAAACGACCCGGCTGGTCGGCCACGTCGATGTCTTGGTGAACAACGCCGGGCTCTTCCCGATGGGCCCGACTACACAAGTGACCGTCGACGACTTCGATGCGGTGTTCGACGTCAACGTCCGCGCCCCCTATTTCCTTGTCGCCGAGCTTGCGCCGCGGATGGCCGAGCGCGGCGGCGGCGCGATCGTCAACGTCAGCACGATGGTTGCCAACTTTGGCGCTTCCGGAATGTCGCTCTACGGGTCGAGCAAGGCTGCCATGCAATTACTCACCAAGGCATGGGCGGCCGAGTTCGGCCCGTCTGGAGTGCGGGTCAACGCAGTAAGCCCCGGCCCTACCGACACCGAGGGCACCGCAGGGATGCAAGACATGCTCAATGAGATGGCCGCGGCGCTGCCCTCGCGGAAGGTCGGCACTCCCGCCGACATCGCGAACGCGATCGTCTTCTTGGCCTCGCCGGCCGCGAGCCAGATCCACGGCGCCGTTCTGCCCGTTGACGGGGGCCGTATCGCGGTCTGAAACCGTCGCACCGCGTCGCCGATCGCACGGGTTACGAATTCGGGTTGTCCCGTGTGATTAGCGCAGTGGTTTCCGCGGATACCGGCGCCTCGAGAAATCCCGTGAGCCCATCGACCACGCCGCTGACGAACAGGGCGAAGGGGACGACTGCGTCATCGCGGCGGATCGCCCGCTCGCGTTCGGCGGCGATGTGCACCGCGAGATCTTGGGCGTGCTGAATTCGCATGACACGCACCGGGTCCGGCAGGTGTGATAGCAGGCGCTGCATCCCGGAGGTGAACTCTTCCTGCGACCGCATCGCATCCGATTGGAACAGGAAGAAGTCGACCTGCCCACTGCGCTGCAGCTGCTCGACAAACGACACATACGAGCTGTCCGGCGACTCCGCGAACTCGAGCAGCGGCAGGACGTGCGCCTCCAGTTGCGCGCGCAGATTGTTGGGATCCGCTCGGGCCCGTAGCAGCGCGCGTCGTTGCATCAGGTCGTTGATTCGGTAGGCGAAGATCGCCCGCAGCAGGCCGTCTTTGGATCCGAAGTGGTAACGGATGGCCGAGTTGTTCGAGGACCCGGCCTCCATCGAGATCTGGCGCAACGAGACGCCCGCGAGTCCGTGCTGGGCAAAAAGCCGCTCGGCGGACAGCACCAGTTGCAACGCGGTGGCCGGCGCGGGGTCCTTGCGGTGTGCTCACCAGCAGATCATTGCGCATCGGCCGCCACCGAGTGGTCGAGGGAGTGGGGCCGGCGAGCCCAGAGCGTTGGGGTTGGAACTTGACCCGACGCCTCGACGATCTGTTGGTTGAAGTTGCGAACGGTACGGGCGCCAACGGCCATACTGACTCCTAGCGTGATCAAAACAGGAGGCTGCGGTGACGATCTCGGTGCTGGTAGTGACCGCCGTGTTTTTCTTGGGCATGGGCATCTATGCATTGGCGGCTCCGGCGGCGTTGATTCGGGTATTCGGCATCACGCTGCCCAAGCCGGAATCCCGCGCCGAGGTACGTGCCGTCTACGGCGGCTTCGGGCTCGCGATCGCAGGGGCATTGGCATTCGCGGCCCAGCAATCGGACACTGGGTCGCCTCGAACGGGAATCATGATCGCCGTCGGCCTGGCCCTGGCGGGTATGGCATTCGGCCGGCTGGTTTCCGCGGTCATCGACGGCCGAACTCCGTTCTATCCCAACTGGTTTTACTTTCTCGTAGAGGTGGTGGGCGCCACCGCGCTGCTGCTTACGGCGGGGGGATGACTACGGTCGAACGGCCACCACGGGATCCGGATGCCGTCAGCCGTCGTCACATGCTGCGGCTGGTCGGCAACGTCGGGTTGGCCGCCACCATTGCCGCCTGCGCACCGCCAAGCGTGGCGGATCCCGCCCGGCCGAATCCTGTTGCCGCACCGCTACTCTGCCGTGACGCCTGGGGTGCCCGCCCGGCGCGGCCTGGTGGACGAGTCCATACGATCACCCGGATGACGCTGCACCACGAAGCTGTGGTGCTCGGCGACAACCGCAATAGTCCCGGTCGGCTGCGCCAGGACCAGCGCTATCACCAGGATCAGCTGGGCTGGATCGACATCGCCTATCACGTTGGGGTGGACCGCAACGGCAACATCTACGCACTGCGCGGCACCGAGTATGCGGGTGACACCGCGACGGACTACAACACCACGGGCCATTTCCTCGTTTTGTGTGAGGGCGACTTTGATCGCGAGGAGGTGTCGGAGGCCCAGCTGCACGGTGCCGCGTTGGCATTCGCCTGGGCCGCACAACGCTTCGTCATCGCGCCCGATACCCTGGCGGGCCATCGGGACCTCGCCAACACGTCATGCCCGGGGGCCAACCTGTATGCCCATCTGAGCTCCGGTGACTTGAAGCGGCGCATCACCAACCTGCTGGCCGCCGGACCGGTCAACCTGCAGTCGTTCTGTGGACCCGAAGCGGCCGAGCGAGTCGCAGCAATCGAGGCCGGCCACTAGTAGCCGTGCTCAGTGCACCCGTTCTATGGCGGTGCACCGCATGCCGTCGATGGTCAACAGCACCGCGCCCATCGTCATCGGCCCTGACGCCAACCGG
This sequence comes from Mycobacterium sherrisii, assembly GCF_002102355.1. GTDB lineage: Bacteria > Actinomycetota > Actinomycetes > Mycobacteriales > Mycobacteriaceae > Mycobacterium > Mycobacterium sherrisii. The sequence continues at coordinate 10,119 of NZ_LQPT01000057.1, forward strand.
TACGGCGGCAACGCGCCATAGTCCTCGCCGCGGATCTCGGCCACCCAATGCTCCGGGTCGATGCCGATGACACCGCCTGTCGCGCCGGTCATTCCGACGTCGGTGACCAGCGCGGTGCCCCCGGGCAGCAGATGCAACGGCAGCGTCGCCTCGTGGGTGTGGGTACCTAACACCGCGGCGGCAGTGCCGGCAACAGCGTGGGCGAATGCCTGCTTTTCGTTGATGCTCAACCCGTGGAAATCCACGACGACCGCGCCGCTCCGGTCAATCGACTGCCACGCCTGCCACGGGGACGTCAGGTGTTGTCGTCCGGTCAACCATCGGCTGAACAGCGGCTCCGGCTCGACCACGGCGGTCCTGCTCATCAGGTTGACCACGGTGAAATCCATTCCCGAGACGTTCAATTGGAGCACCCCGGAGCCGGGCAGGCCGTCGGGCATGTTGAACGGGCGTAGCACCCTCGGGTGGGCGAGCACCTTCTCCACGTCCGCCATATCCCCGTCCCAGGAATGATTGCCCCCGGTGATGACGTCGACGCCCGACTCCAACAGGCGCTCTGCCGCTTCGACACTGAGCCCAAAGCCGGTTCGGATACGGGGTCCGCTGCGCTGCGCGTTCTCCGCGTTGACCACGGCAAGGTCCACCTCGCATTGCGAACGCAGCCCGGGCATGCGCGCGCAGACATAATCGAGCGCAGCCGGACCGACGACATCCCCGAGAAAAAGCACGCGGGCCATGTTCCCCCATTCGTCAGCGGGCCTGGTGATCCCGGGCACGGCCCCGGTGTACGCACCACGGATGGCCAACTGGCAACGGGGCGGTTACACGACGTGGTGTATCCGGCTACTTGTTCGCCGAAAACTGTTGATATGCCGCGAATTTGAGATGTGCCTCACTTATCCGCATGACGGCCACGCACATTCCCCTGGTGTTAACGCCCGCGTCAACGACGTTCGGTATCGCGGTCGCATAGATCCTGAAACTCCAGGAGGTATTTGACGGTTCCTCGCCATCAGGGAGAAGTACATGACACGGACCCTGGATGCCAGCACGACGGCCGCCCGGACACCAGTGGATCCGATCGAGGAAGCTCTCGACAACGCCCCGCTGAGCTTGTTTCACCTCAAGGCCGCCGCGACCGCGGGCGCCGGCTTTTTCACTGATGCCTACGACCTCAACGTCATCGGCACCGTCATCTTGCTGGTCAAGCCTGAGTTTGGGCTGAGTTCCGGACAGGTGGCGCTGCTGACCAGCTCGGCCCTGCTGGCGGTGGCCATCGGCGCGTTCGTCTTCGGCCGGCTCGGCGATCTGCTCGGCCGGCGCACCGTGTACGGCCTGGAGGCCGCCATCATGGTGGTCGGTGCATTGCTGTCGGCGTTCGCACCAAACTTCACCTGGTTGCTGGTGGCCCGGTTCATCCTCGGTGTCGGTATCGGCGGCGACTACCCCGCGTCCAGTGTGATCACGACGGAGTACGCCAATCGCTTCAACCGCGGCCGGGTTGTCGGCTTCGCGTTCCTGTTTTTCGCGTTGGGTCAGGTCGCGGCATACCTTGCGGCGCTGCTCATTCTGGCGACGGGAACGCCGCATGAGCTGGCCTGGCGGCTCATTCTGGGCCTCGGTGCGCTGCCGGCGCTGTTGGTGTTGTGGAATCGCCGACACATGCCGGAGTCGCCGCGCTGGACATTGCGAGTCGCCCGGGACCGCGAACGCGCCGAAAGCGACCTGTCAGCGTTCTCGGCGACCACACCGCTTGCCGCCGCCACCAGCAAGGCACGGGTCAAGGTCCGGCTCTTTGAGGTGCTGACCAACCGGCCCTTTCTGATCACGCTGATCGGCACCGGCGGCAGTTGGTTCTTCTTCAACATCGCCACCTACGGCAACGCGGTGAGCCAACCGCTGCTGATCAAAAGCATCTCGCCGTCGACCGCGACCATCACCAATGTGGCGATCAATGCCGTGCTGATGATCTGCTTTGGCCTGAGCGGTGCGCTCGTCGGGTTGACGGTGGTGGATCGATTGCGCCGCACCACCCTGCAGATCTCGGGATTGGCGTTGTGCGCGGCGTCGATGTTGCTGATCACCGTAATTCCGGGATTGACCCATACCGTCATCGCGTTCGCGGCGGTGTTTGGACTGTCGTTATTCGGCACCACCTTCGGCCCGAACTATGCGCTGATCTTGCTCGGCGCGGAGTGCTATCCCACCACCGTGCGCAGCACCGGGCACGGGTTGTCGTCGTGCCTGGGCAAAGTGGGCGGTTTCATCGGCGCTCTGCTGACGCCCTTGGTGCTGAGCGGAATGGGGCTGCGCATCACCACGCTGCTAGCCGGTGTGTGCTTCCTGCTCGCGGGTGCCGCAACGCTGGTGCTGCGCGACCCATCCAGGGTCCCACTGGATGACGCGAGCGCTGGTATGCGCTGGGGGGTGCGAGCAGCGCCCACGGAAGGTCTGGGTGCATAGCCCTAAGTGGTGGCATAGCCGGAGTTAACAACGACATGCGTCATTCGCTCGCCGCGTTTTCTGGAAGCGAACTCGGTGTCAACCGTTCCTGCTATTTGGCTTGGTGCCGCGACCGCCATTCCTGCCACAACAGGGACGGGGTCTGGTACCAGACCGACTTCGATGCACCTACGGCGTCCCGGCTCGTGACCTCCGGCGTCCGCACAATATGCACAACGCGATCTTCATCCATGTATTTGACCCAACGCTCGTCGTAGGACAGCACATAGACCGGTTCTTTCACTTTCGCAGCGACAGTCAACCTCTCCTTCGGAAGCCAAACACCCGAACTGAGCCAAAAAAGTAGTGGCGCAGCCACGAACATGACAGCCCACGCCTGCGCCATTCCCGTGTTTACTTTTTCGGCGGCCGGATGGGAGAAGTGACGCATCAACACCACGCCAACCATGCACGAGACCAGCACGACGAAGCATCCGAGATTGATAAGGATGTATCGCAACGGCATCGCAAAAAAGTCGATGAATCCAACGAGAAGGAGAAGCAACACAAGAGATGGCCATCGACCAGGCTTTCGTGCGGACCCTACCTTGACGATGATGCTGAAAAAGAGCCACCACGTTAGGAGAGAGCTTCCAAGTGGAATGATCGTTGCCAGCACCAACGCCGTAACATTCAGATTTTGCATTAGCGATTTGAGGGTCTCAGTGTTTCCGCGTGCGAGGGTCATCAGGCGCAAGCAAGCGAAAATGGCTGGAAGTAGACCAAGAAGCCAGATCGAGAATGTCCAGTCTAGGGGCGTTCCGGACTGCCGGCCTGAAACGCTAATCATCTGGCGTCCGAGTTGGGCGGTGGACGCGAATGGTCGCCAAACCGTTACACGATCCGATTGATGTTGCCGCTGCGGTGGATCGGTGTGTGTTATGGGCGTAGAGTCTTCTGTCATTAGGGCCCCGTTGGTGCCTGTCAGAACTGACGACCGGTTTGGTGTTCGGAGAACCGTCAGACTACCTGCAAAAGATATCGGCAGGGTGAATTTGGGCAATTGCATCGCCACTGTTCACGATCCCCATAAACTTCGACGGTTTGATTGGGCCAGTCGCTCAAACCGCGTTCGCGGGAAGCGGCCCAGGATCGAAATTGGCGCCCTCGCCATTCCATTGGTGCTCGGCGGATGGGGCTGCGCACGATGACCCGGTTGGCCGGCGTCTATTTTTCACTCGCGGGTATCGCGACGAAGATGTTGTCATGGTTGCCATGTCGCGAGCGCCGCTACGAGCTCGCAACGACGCCGTCGGACCGGAGGTAACTGTCGATCACGCTCTGCGGCAAGGCCTCTGCACTTGGGACAATTCCTGAGACGGCCGGGCTACTGCGAGCGGCTCGCCCGCCGGGTGGTTCTATGCGCCGAGGTCTACGAAGACCGTTGGTGTGCGCCCCTGCGAGTTTCTGTCCATTGTCGGTCCTCGAACAGGATGCCGCCCGCGGTCATCGCCACCTTCGATCGGGGTGGCCGGAACTTTCAAAAAATTCGCCGCAGGTCTACTGACGATGAGACACAACGTATTTGGGATGCACACGCCAACCACGCGGCCGACGACAAGCGCGCTCTTGTGCAGCGCGCTGCACACGTTCTACTCAGGACCACCCACGACCACCGAGCCACAGCGGCGGTTCCTGGCCGTTGTACATGCTCTTGGGATGCCATCGTTGTCGACGCGACAGCCGGGCGGCGTGGTGCTCGGCGACGTCCTTCAGGTACTCGACGTCATCGCTGGTCCAGGGGTGCTGGCCGGTGCCGTCCAACGACCACCGGGGTTGGCCGTCCTGCTCGTAGCGGGTTATCCGGTAGCGCGAGGCGACGTGCCTACCGTTGTCATCAACCTGCCAGTCCAGCAGCCGCGGTTGTAGGGCCTCGCGGGTCGGATGCGTCCACTCCCAGGGATGGGTTATGCGGATCTCGATGAATTCGCCACCCATGAATCAACATTAATAGGAGTGATCGCTGCGCGTCACACTCAACGTCGACGGATTTACGCTCCGCTTTTCGTGGTCAGCCCGCGTTGCTTGAAACCGACGGGCTCGTAGGAGTCGTCGAGGTGGTTGAGGTCGTGGGAGTCGCCGAGGTTGTTGAGGTCGTCGGACTGGTAGACGTCACGGGACTCGTGGGGGTCGTGGAGCTTGTCGACCGCGCCGGACTGGTAGGAGTCGTCGGGGTCGTGGGAGCCGTCGGGCTCGCCGGGCTGGTTGGCGTGGTAGTGGCAAGGCCTGGTCCCTCGCCACACCAGTCGGCCACATCTTTCGGGTACTGCTCGAGCGGCGGAGGACAACGCTGCCCCGGGGGGAAATTGGCGCCGGCGTTGAGGAGATCGCATGGGACGTAGACCTGCTTGCCCGTAGGGGTGTTGGTCAGGCACTTCGTCGGCGGCGCGCCGTGGGCCGTGACGGGAATGACGGCCGCCGCCGCCACCGCGCCGAGCCCCAACGCAAGGCCGCGATAGGTCATGAGAGCTCCTCGTTCTGCCGCAAAAGTCATCACTGAGTTCACATAGTGACGGCTGAGCAAACAACATTCTGCCTTGCATCCAACCGAATGCTGTCTTGCGTTCGTTCGCGAGGGCATCGACACGTCGAGCATGGCGGGCCGTCCTATCGAACCTGGACTCGAATTGGAACCGAGTGATGAGGGGCGGTCAGCCACGCGCAAAGCCGCCGGGCACGCGAAGAGCGTGTCGGCTGGTTACGTCGCTCGACGGCTCAACGGCATTGGCGCGGCGGATCCGCATGCGACCGAGGCGACCACCACTGTTGCGCCTGCACTTGGCATTTCGCAAGAAAGCGCCAGGCCCGGGCGAACGAGTCCGGGCCTGGCGCTCAATCCATCTGGTGCGCGGGATGCATCGCAGAAGCCGTTGCACCCCAGTGGCTTAACCCCTTGACCGCGGACCGATCATCGCTGGCCCGTCGCTCCGGGCTTCATGTCTCCCGGCTTCATGTCCCCGGGCTTCATGTCCCCGGGCTTCATGTCGGCACAGCAATCCTTCGCTTCGTGCGCCGTCGCCGCGTGGGCCATCTGTAGGGGTGCGTGCTCGCTCCAGTCCAAGAAGTAACCGGAGAAGAAAATCGCGCCGACGACAAATAACCCGCCGGCCACGATGCCCACCCAGGCGAGGGCTTGGTTGAGGCGAGACGGACGGTGGCGCACTGTGCCGGGATCATGTGACGGGTGTGAAGCGTCGGTTGTATCTGCCATAGCTGTACCTCCAATACGGGACCAAACGCCGCCATGCTACCCCACCCTGGGTGGGGTGGGGTCGGGTACACTGGCGACGTTCACCTAATCAACAGCGGTGCGGTGCTACCGGCGGAAGGGAACCGCGATGTCCGATGAGTTGACGGCTAAAAAGCGATCCGCGCTGAATCGGCTCAAAACGGTGCGTGGCCACCTCGACGGGATCATCCGAATGCTGGAGACCGACGCCTACTGCGTGGATGTCATGAAGCAGATCTCGGCGGTGCAGTCTGCATTGGAGCGAACCAACCGCGTTATGCTGCACAACCATTTGGAGACCTGTTTCTCCGATGCCGTGGTGGGCGGAAAGGGCCAGAAAGCGATAGCCGAATTAGTCGATGCCCTCAAGTTCAGCTCGGCGTTGACTGGTCCCGACACGCACTTGAACGGAACGACTCGCGACGAGGCGATGCAACCCGGCAATGCAGCTTCGCAGTAGTTTGGTCCTCCTCCGCGTCGTGCGCGAAAGCAGTCCATTGGCCGCCCGACGGCGCTGAATCAGCCGAAGTTGCCCTGGCGCAACGGATGCATGCGAGCGGCGAGGCGGCCGACGCCATCGCCTTAGTCAGCGATGCGCCTCAATGAGCGCGGCAACCGCCTTCTGTGCATCCTTGGTGGACAGCGGGTGCGCTGCGAGCATTTCCGCGATCATCATCGCTACCGGTGTGGTCCACAGCAGCATCCCCAACGCGGCGGCATGTTCGCCATCGGTCGCGGCGTCTAATCGCGCCATCATGTTGGCCAACGCCGTGCCGAGACGTTGCATGAGCCGCCCCTCAAGCGCGCCACGCAACTGCTTGCTGGCGATCAGAATCTCCAATCCCGCCATTGCTTTTGGATTGGCGAACGCTTCCCACGTCGCCCGCACCAGTTCTTCGGTGTCCGTGACTTGCGCCGGATCGGCTAACAGGTCGAGTGACGCGCTGAGGCGGTCAACTGCATCTTCGATTACCGCGGTCAACAGACCATCGCGGTCGCCGAAGTGATGTTGGATGACACCCCAACTCAACCCGGCTCGTTCAATGATGTGCCGCGCGCTGGCCGCAGAGAAGCCTTCCTCACGAATGCACCGGACCGTCTCGTCGATGAGTAATTCGCGGGTCCGGTCCCCGCGCTCCTGCCGCCCGGTACTTGGACGACGCGGTGCAGTACGTGCCCGTTCCGTCATCTCCGCAATCCGCCCCGCTCAGCGCGTTGCCTCATGCACAGCACCTTAGGGTCAAGGCCCTTGTCAGGAAAACATTGCATGTGCCATGCTTTGCGCATGCAGCTACCCGCCCAGCGGATGGTAGGACCATGACAGAGACGATCAACGCCGATGAACACCAGCGGAGGCGCGGGTTCTCGTCACTGCAAAAGTCGTTGTTCGGAGTTCTGGCATTCTTCTTCGCAATCCATATCGTCTTCTGGTTTCTCGAATTTCACGGTGGGGTTTCTCATTGTCGGCGTCGTCTGAAAACTGACCCCGTGTCGACGCCCGAATTTTGACCCCCTGCGACCGGTTCTCGGCTTCTAGCTGAGAGGAGAAGGGAGTTGTTGGCTGTGGAGGATTGGGCTGAGATCGGCAGATTGCATCGAG
>NZ_LQPT01000058.1 GCF_002102355.1 Mycobacterium sherrisii
TTATTCGTTGCCTCACTGAAAATGCGCGCGTACGCCCAGTGGATGGGGTTGACGTTGGCAGAGCGCAGGGCAATCACCGAGACGGTCGCCACCCGCTACCAGCTGGCGAGTAAGCGCGGAAAGAGTCGGATCCTCGATGAGTTGTGCGCCAACACCGGGTGGCACCGAAACCATGCCCGCAAGGCGCTCAAAGCGGCGCTGCAGCCCAGGATCGTCACCCCACGCAGCGCCCGGCCCGTGAAGTACGGACCCGAGGTCATCGCGGCACTCACGATCTGCTGGACAGTGCTTGGCATGCCCGCCGGCAAACGGCTCGCGCCGATGCTCGCTGAATTGGTCGCCGTGCTGCGCCATTTCGGAGAACTGGCCATCGACGAGGGCACCGCGCAGCTGTTGGTATCGATGTCGGCAGCCACCATCGATCGCCGCCTGGCCGGTGAGCGCGCCAAATACCAGCTCAAGGGACGTGTCGGGACAAAGCCGGGCTCGCTGCTCAAAAGCCAGATCCCGGTGCGTACCTGGGTCGAATGGGACGACGCTGTGCCCGGCTTCGTCGAGATCGACACGGTCTTCCACGACGGCGGCAACCGCGGTGGAGGCCATGCCTTCACATTGACGGTCACCGACATCGCCACCGGCTGGACCGAGAGCCGCTCACTGCCCGACAGGGCGGCCAAACACGTACTGGCCACCCTCGATCACATCGCCGCCGCGATGCCGTTCCCGATCGTCGGCGTGGACTCTGACAACGGCTCGGAATTCATCAACGATGACCTGCTGACATGGTGTCAAAACCGCCGCATCACTTTCACCCGGTCACGGCCGGGCAACAAGAACGACGGCTGCCACGTCGAGCAGAAAAACTGGGCCGTGGTACGCACAGTGGTCGGCTACTACCGCTACGACACCGCATCAGAACTGTTGCTACTCAACGAAATCTGGCATCTGCAGTCAAAGCTGACCAACTACTTCCACCCCCAGCAGAAACTGATCTCCAAGGTCCGCACCGGAGCCAAGGTGTCCCGGAAACACGACCAGGCCAGGACCCCCGTTTAACCGCGCGATCAATCACCCGAGCATGGCTGTGGAACGCATCGTTGCGCTCAAGCGGACCCACTCGCTGATCAATCCGGCCGCCACCCAACGCCAGATTCAGGCGTTGACCGCCCAGCTCTTCGCCCTGGCCACCAGCAAAGCCCCAGCCGGCAGCCCCGCTCCAGTCACCAAGCGCGCACGCGCACGTGAGGCAACAAACCACCCTTCGCGCGCATCTTGACGTGAGGCAACAAGCCGAC
>NZ_LQPT01000059.1 GCF_002102355.1 Mycobacterium sherrisii
CAACGACGCTACGAGCCAGACACCAGGTGATCAGGATCCAACCACCGCAACAAGCGGCAACCCCACCCTGACACTGACCCGACGGTAACCTGCCGCCCACGTTGTACGGAACAACCTGGGAGTCTCGATCGGGCGCCGGTGGGTCATCGGTGCGTCCGCGTCCGGTTCGCGCTTAGATGGCCTCATGTCCCAGCCCGACACCTCACCGCACGACCCGGCCTACGATGTCGGGCACTCCCATCCCGACGTCAGCGGAGGGTGGCTGCGCGCGGCGACCTTCGGTGCGATGGACGGCCTGGTCAGCAACACCGCCCTGATCGCGGGCGTGGCCGCCGGCGAAAGTGCCCACACGACGCTGGTCAGCGGCATCGCCGGTTTGCTGGCCGGGGCGTTCTCGATGGCGCTGGGGGAGTATTCCTCGGTCACCACCGCCAACGAGCAGATCGAGTCCGAGGAGTACGTGGAACGCCGGGCGCTGCGCTGCCGGCCGCAGGCCGAGCGCGCCGAGCTGGTCCAGATGCTCGTCGGGATGGGCATGACCGAGCAGACCGCCGAGACGGCCACCGACGAGATTCACCGGGACGAGAACCGGGCGGTGAATTTTCATCTCGTCCAGGAGATCGGCTTGGACCCGGCGGAGAAGCCCTCACCCCGGCTGGCCGCGATCGCATCGTTCGCGATGTTCGCCATCGGCGCGGTCATCCCGCTGATTCCGTACCTTCTCGGCTACGGGTCGCTGTCCTTCGGGCTGGTGTGCGGCGCGGTCGGGTTGCTGATTGCGGGCGGGCTGACCGCGCGCTATACCCGCAAACCGGTGTGGTGGGCGGCCGGCCGACAGCTGCTGTTCGGCGGTGTCGCCGTCGCGGCGACGTATCTGGTCGGTCTGCTCGTCGCGGCCGTGCTGTGAGGCCGGCCCGGCTGGTGGCGTTGTGCGGGCTGTGCCTGGCCTGGTTGCTCGGCGGCTGCGACTCGACGCCCCCACCGCCGCCGCCGAACACGCCGCGACCGGTGCTGGCGTATCTGGGTCAGGCGCAGGTCGCCTACGGTGCCACGTTCGACGGCACGGTGATCGGCGGCTTGTCCGGCCTGAGCTATGACGCGGGCCGCCAGCAGTACTACGTGATCAGCGACGACCGCTCGGCGAAAAACCCCGCTCGGTTCTACACGGCGCAATTGTCGTTGTCGGACAAGGGAATCGACCGTGTCACCTTCACCGGGACGCACCCGTTTCTGGACCGGTCCGGTCAGCCGTTTCGACCGTTGACGCTCGACGCCACCCCACCGGTGGTCCCGCCCGACCCCGAAGGCATTGCCTTCGATCCGGCCCGGCAACGGCTGTACTGGTGTTCGGAGGGTGAGCGGCGGACCCCCGGACCGGTGCTGCTGGACCCGTGGGTCAGGATCGCCGGGCTGGACGGCTCGTATCAGGGCCAGTTCGCGCTGCCCGCCAACCTGGCCATGTCCGCTCAACCGACCGGGCCGCGGCAAAACCGCGCGCTGGAGGGAGTGGCACTCACCCCCGACGGTCGGTCGGTGTTCGCCGCGATGGAGGACCCCGGCTACAACGACGGATCCGAGACCGGCGACGGGCACCGGGTGCTGACCCGGTTCACCAAATTCGACGTCGAAACCGGCAAGGCCACCGCGCAATACGCCTATCCGATGGAGGCGCCGACACCGCCCGTCGAGGAGAACGGTGTGCCGGATCTGGTGGCGCTGTCCGGCAACTCGTTTCTGGTGTTGGAGCGCTCGGATTCCGTGCCGCAGACGATACGCGTCTACCGTGCTGAAATCGGTTCCGCCACAAACATCTTGGACCTACCGTCGATGGACGGTGTGGGGTTGACGCCGATGACCAAGTCGTTGGCCGTGGACATGAGCGCGACGCCGGGCATCTCGCCGCTGGACAACGTCGAGGGCATCACGTTGGGCCCCAAGCTGGCCGACGGCCGTCAGTCGGTGGTGTTCGTCAGCGACAACAACTTCTCAGCCCGGCAGATCACTCAGTTCCTGCTGTTCGCGATGTAGCGGCGGCGGCGGGGTTTCGCGCGCCGGGGCGCGCAGCCGATACCGGGTGAACCCGGCCCACAACAGGCCGTACAACCCGAGGATGGTCATGTCGAACATCCACCAGCCGGCGTAGTGCGTCCAGACCAGGATGTCGGCGGCCTCGGGATCGACCCGGTGCAGGTCGATGGTCGAGGCGGTTGCCGCGAAGCCCCACTGGGCCGGGACGAACCAGGAAACCTGGTCGTAGCCCCAGTGGCCTACCAGCGTGATCAAGCCGCCCGCGAACAGCAGCGACGCCAAGATCACCGGCACGACCAGCGGCACCACTTCTTTCAGCGATCTGCCCATCGTCGACACCGCGAGCCCGACGATCGCCGAGACGACAGCCGTCAGTGCGACGCCGGCATACAACTCGGCGGTGGCGTTGTGCAGCAGAACGGCGCCGTGCATGGGGGCGCCCTTGATGGCGATGACGATGCCGAACAGGACGGCCGCCAGGATTGCCGCGGCCACCCCGAAGAAGACGATTTTGGCCAGCAGATAAGCGGTGGCCGACAGGCCGACGGCCTGGTCGCGCCGGAAGGTGTGTCGCTCGCCGACCAGGTCGCGCGCGGTCAGCGCGGTGCCCAGGATCACCGCGCCGAGGTTGAGTGCGGCCAGGATCTCGACGGCCTCGTGCACGTTGTCGCTGGTTGCGCTGGCGCGGGCCAGCCCGGATTCGCCGGGAATCAGCAGGGCCAGCGCCGCCAACGCGAACGGCAACACCACCAGGAAAAGGACGTAGAGGGGATCGGCGACAAACAACCGCAGCTGGCGGCGCAGCACCCACCGGAATTGCCGCGCCCGATTCGGCGGAGGCGGGGATGCCCACGGCGCGGCGACCTGGGGTGGGGTCGTCGGGCCCGTTTCCCGCTGCCGGGCGGCATACGCTCGGTGCGCGCCCTCGGGGTCGGCGCTGACGCGCGCGAAAGCCTCGGCCCAGTCGGTCGTGCCCAGTGCGGACTCGAGCTGGTGCGGCGGCCCGGCGAATGCCAGGGTTCCGGCGGAGGTGAGCAGTAGCACTTGGTCGCACATGTCGAGGTGGGTCGGTGCCGCGGTGGCCACCACCACCACACAGCCGAGGTCCGCCTGGCGTCGCAGCAGCGCCATCACTTGCGCTTCCTGCCCGGCATCCAGCCCGGCCCCCGGCTCGTCGACGACCAGCAGGGTCGGCCGGCTGAGCAGTTCGAGCGCGATTGACGTGCTTCGGCGCAGCTGCGGGGACAGCTTGGCTATCCGGGTGCCGCGCTGCGGCGTGAGGTCAAGTTCCTCGAGCACCTGATCGACGAGGCGGCCGCGATGCTCGGCCGTGGTGTCGGGTGGCAGCCGCAATTCGGCGGCGTAGTGCAGGGCACGTTCGACGGTCAGCCGGCGAGGCAATTGGTCCTCGCGCCCCACGATGCCGATTCGGGTGCGCATGGCGTCGGGTTCGGCGTAGACGTCGTGGCCGTCCACGGTCACGACGCCGGTGCCGGGGGTGCGGGTGCCGGCGATCATCATCAGCAGCGCCGCGTTGCGGGCGGCCGAGGTGCCGGTCACCGCGGTCAGCGAGCCGAGACGTGCGGTGAAAGACACTTCCGAGAGCACCGCGTGCTCACCTGCGACAAGTCCGAGACGGTAGGCGTTGACACCGGCCGTCCGGGCGCCGGGCTGCAGCGGCAGCCGGTGAGTCGTGCTGGGTTCGTCGGTGGGCAAGGTCGTGCGGCCGATACGCAGCGCGCGGGTCGCGTCGGTCATCCAGTCCATCAGGCCGCGACCCTTGGGCTGTCCCGCCGTGCCGTCGTCCGGCGGTGGTGCCGTCTCCGGTCGGGGATCCGCCGGCGGCACGGGCGGCGGTGTAGCTGCAGGCGCGGGAGGCGGGGGTGGCGAGGGTGAAGGCGAGGGCGGTGGCCCGATCGGGTGCGCGACGGTCGGCTCCCGCGACGGGGTAATCCGCATCCGCTGCGTGCTCTGCGCTGTGGGCGCCGCCGGCCGGGCCGGCGGCTGTGGACGCAGTCGGCCGGGTGGGACCTGCGCCGGGGGTGGGCCGGGCGGCCGCTGCATCGGGGGCGGACCCGGTGGGCGCTGCGCCGGCGGCGGCGCGGGCGGCCGCGGTACCGGTGGCGGACCGGGTGGGCGCTGCGCCGGTGGCGGGCCCGGCGGACGCGGTACCGGTGGCGGTACGCCCAGCCGGAACGTCAACCGCGGCCCGCGGTGCGGATCGCCGAGCGCGACGGCCATGCCGTCATGGATCTCGACCGTCGGCACCCGGGCGCCGTTGACGAAGATGCCGCCGCGGCTTCTATCTATGGCCACCCAATGCGGACCGGCGAAACGCAGCACGACATCGGGCTGCGGAATCGGCGGCGGCGGGGCGGCGAAGCCGAGGCGATCCAGCGGGATGTCGCACCAGTCGCCGTAGGCCACGATGATGTCGCGGCCCGGGGCGAACACGTATCTCGATGCACCGACGAAGACGGTGAGTGGGGAGGCCGGGTGCGCGGAAGCCACTGAGTAAGTGTCTACCGGCCGCGGCTTTTCCGGCGCAAGGGGTGCGCGCCCGTCACAACGTGTTGCGGCGCCCGCTGGTCGCGGCGTTGTCGAGCAGCCGCCGCAGCACCTGCACCGCCTCGACGAGAACCTCCCGGTCGGCGGGCTCGAGTATCGCCAGCTGGGGTTCGATCGCGGCGGCGCGGTCGGCCCGCACCGCGTTCAGCATGCGTCGACCCTCGGGCGTGATGCGGATGCGGACCGCGCGGGCGTCGCCGGGGTCGACGGTCCGGCTAACCAGGCCGGCGTCCTCCAGCCGGCGCACCTGCGTGGTCATCGTCGGTTGCGAACAATGGTCGACGGCGGCCAAGTCGCCGATGCGCGCCTCGCCATGAACTTCGATGGTTGCCAGCAGGCGGGCCTGCGCGGCGGGCAACGGCATCTGGATGCGCTGGGTGGCGAGCCGGTTCAGTCGCGCAACGACGGCCAGCAGGTCCGCGCCCAAACCCTGCTGAAGCGTCACGTTCGCGGTCTCGACGGCGTTATCCATGCCACCATCGTTGCATAGCTTTGCTATGCGAGACCACCCGCACCCGCGCCGGCCCCCGCGCCAGCAAAGAAAAGACGAACGACGGCGACCGCTCGTCTGGCCTGGCACAATCGACAAAGTGACCGCGCGCCGTCTCCGGCATCGCACGGGGGGACCGTTGCAGCCGAACGAGTTAGCCCAAGCCGCGGTGATGGGGGCGCTCTGTTCGGTGACCGCAATCATCGCCGCGGTCATTCCTTTTGCGCAGGGACTCGGGGTGCTGGGCACCGTGCCCATGGGCCTACTGGCCTACCGATTCCGGCCTCGGGTGCTGCTGGCCGCGGCCGTTGCCGCGACGGTGCTCGCGTTCTTGATCTCCGGGCTGGGCAGCTCGGCGATGGTGGTCGACGCCGCCTGGGTCGGCGGGATCTGCGGCATCGTCAAACGGAAAGGCCGCGGCGCACCCACCGTGTTGGTCGCGTCGCTGATCGCCGGGCTGATCTGGGGCTCGGTGTGGGTCGGGATTTTCGCCTTGCTGACTCGCTTGCGGCAGTTGATCTTTGGTGTGTTGACCGCGAACGTGAACGGCGTCTGCACGTTCCTCGAGTGGGTGCACCTGCCAGGGGTCGCCGCCGCGCTGAAGCATTGGGTCGCCGAGGGGCTGCACGTGTGGCCGTGGCTGGTGCTGCCCTACCTGGTCTTGGTTGTCGTGTTGGTGACGCTGATCGGCTGGTCGGCGCTGTCGCGGCTGCTGGAGCGCATGGGCGACATCCCCGACGTGCATAAGTTGGATCCGCCCGAGACGGACGTGGCGTCCGACTGCGGGATCGATCCGGTGCCCGTGCGGCTCGAGCACGTCCGGTTCCGTTACCCGCACGCCGCCCAGGACGCGTTGCGTGAAATCAGCCTAGAGATTTCGGGCGAGGAGCACGTCGCGATCACCGGCGCCAACGGATCGGGGAAGACGACGTTGATGTTGATCCTGGCCGGCCGGCAACCGACGGCGGGCGCCGTACACCGGCCGGGTGCCGTCGGGTTGGGCAAACACGGCGGCACCGCGCTGGTTCTGCAACACCCGAAGAGTCAGGTCCTGGGCACCAGGGTCGCCGACGACGTGGTGTGGGGCCTGCCGCCCGACGTGCACGTCGACGTACCCCGGTTGCTGCGCGAGGTCGGCCTCGAGGATCTGGCCGACCGGGACACGGCCGGCTTGTCGGGCGGGGAGTTGCAGCGCCTGGCGCTTGCCGCCGCGTTGGCCCGCGAACCGGCGCTGCTCATCGCGGACGAGGTCACCTCGATGATCGACCAGCACGGCCGCGACGGGCTGCTGGATGTCATGTCGGGCCTGCACCAACGGCACCGGACCGCCCTGGTGCACATCACCCATTTCGACAACGAGGCCGCGTCCGCCGACCGCACCATCAACCTCAGCGACTCCGCCGACAACGCCGGCGTCGTCGGCATCGCCGACACGGAACCCAGCAGCGTGGTCCATCAGCGGCGCGAGGCCGGGCGGATCGAGCTGATCAACGTCGGCCACGAGTACGCCAGCGGCACGCCATGGGCCAAGACCGCGCTGCGCGGCATCGATTTCGTCGCCGAGCAGGGCGACGGCGTTTTGATCCACGGCCACAACGGTTCCGGCAAATCCACGCTGGGTTGGATCATGGCCGGATTGACCGTCCCCACCACCGGCTCCTGCCTGATCGACGGCGAACCCACCGACGAGCACGTCGGTGAGGTGGCACTGGCATTCCAGGCGGCCCGGCTGCAGCTGATGCGCAGCCACGTCAACCTCGAAGTGGCGTCCGCGGCGGGGTTTTCACCGCGAGACGGGGAACGGGTGAGCGCGGCGCTGGGACTGGTTGGGCTGCATCCCGCACTGGCCGAACGGCGCATCGACCAGCTCAGCGGCGGTCAAATGCGCCGCGTCGTGCTGGCCGGCCTGTTGGCGCGATCGCCGCGCGCGTTGATTCTCGACGAGCCGCTGGCGGGACTGGACGTCGCCAGCCAACGCGGACTGCTGCGGCTGTTGGAACGCCTGCGCCGTGAGCAGGGGCTGACGTTGATCGTGATCTCGCACGACAGCGTCGGACTCGAAGATGTCTGCCCGCGCACCTTGCAGCTGCGCGACGGCACGCTGAGCGCGGTGTCGACCTCGAAAGGCGGCGTGTCATGACCGCCACCTCGCGATCGGCGCCGACCGCCAGAGGGGACCGGCGCCCCCGCCGGCCGGTGGTGCTGTTGGTTCCGGTGCCGGGAACCTCCGTCATCCACGAGTTGTGGGCCGCCACCAAACTGCTGGTCGTCGTCGGCGTCGCGGTGCTGCTGACGTTCTATCCCGGCTGGGTGAGCATCGGCTTGCTCGGCAGCCTGGTGGTGGCCGCGCTGTGGCTGGCCCACATTCCGCGCGGCGCGCTGCCGACCGTCCCGCGCTGGTTGTGGGCGATGATGGCGGTCGGCTTCGTGACCGCCGCGGTGGCCGGGGGTGATCCGGTGGTCTCGGTCGGCGGGGCTCATCTCGGGCTCGGCGGATCGCTGCACTTCCTGCGGGTGACCGCGCTGACGATCCTGCTGATCGCGCTCGGAGCCCTGGTCTCCTGGACCACGAATGTGGCTGAAATCGGGCCTGCGATCGCAACTTTGGGTCGTCCGTTGAAGCTCGTACGGATACCGATCGACGAGTGGGCGGCGACTTTGGCGCTTGCGCTGCGCGCATTCCCGATGTTGATCGAAGAGTTCCAGGTGCTTTACGCGGCGCGGCGGCTGCGTCCCAAGGACGCGTTGCACAGTCGCAAGGAACGGCGCAAGCAGCAGGGCCGTGAGGTGATCGACCTGCTCGCGACGGCGATGGTCGTGACGCTGCGCCGCGCCGACGAAATGGGCGACGCGATCACCGCCCGCGGTGGGGCCGGTCAACTTTCGGCATCACCGGCGCGGCCCAAACTCGCCGACTGGGTGACGCTCGGGCTGTTTGCGGCCGCCGGTGCCACCTCGGTGACCGTCGAGACACTCTGGCACATCAACCCGATTTGACGAACCGGTCGTTGCTTGTCGCGTAGCGTTAGCGCGTGGCCCACATCCAGCGCAGCCGTGTCATTGCGGCGCGCCCGCGCCAGGTGTGGGATGTGTTGGCGGACTTCGGCGCAATCGGTTCGTGGGCGGACAACGTCGACCATTCCTGCATCCTGGCTTCCGGCGCCGACGGTTGCCCGCTCGGCACGACCAGACGGGTTCAGGTCAAGCGTGACACGCTCGTCGAGCGCATCATCGAGTTCGACCCGCCACACGTGCTCGCCTACGACATCGAGGGCCTACCCCGCCTGCTGGGTAGGGTCAGCAATCGCTGGGCGCTCGCGCCGAACGCCCCTGAAGCCACCGCCGTAACCTTGACCAGCACCGTCGAAATCGGGTCCCGGCCGCACCAAAAACTCGCCGAACGCCTGGTATGTCGGGTCATGGCACGCCAATCCGATTCCATGCTGGCCGGATTGGCGAACCGATTGGAGAATGCGCGTGTCTGATCGTCTGGATGTCCGCCCTGACGTCGTGGTCATCATGACCGACGAGGAGCGTGCGGTTCCGCCGTACGAGGCGCCCGCGGTGCTGGACTGGCGGAGCCGGAAACTGGTCGGACGCAAGTGGTTCGACGACCACGGCGTCAGCTTCAGCCGGCATTACACCGGTTCGTTGGCCTGCGTGCCGAGTCGCCCGACGATCTTCACCGGCCATTACCCGGACCTGCACGGCGTCACCCAGACCGACGGCATCGGCAAGACTGCCGACGATTCCCGGATGCGCTGGCTGCGCCCCGGCGAGGTACCCACTCTGGGCAACTGGTTCCGCGCTGCCGGATACGACACGCACTACGACGGCAAATGGCACATCTCGCACGCCGACCTCATTGACCCGCGCTCGGGTCGTCCGCTGGCCACCAACGACGACGACGGTGTGGTCGACCGGGCGGCAGTGCAGCGCTATCTCGACGCTGACCCCCTTGGGCCGTACGGCTTTTCCGGATGGGTCGGTCCGGAGCCGCACGGCGCGCTGCTGGCCAATGCCGGCATCCGCCGCGACCCGCTGATCGCCGATCGCGTCGTCGCCTGGCTCACCGACCGCTACGCCCGCCGCCGCGCCGGCGATCCCGCCGCGTTGTGTCCGTTCCTGTTGGTCGCCAGCTTCGTCAACCCGCACGACATCGTGCTCTTCCCGCTGTGGTCGCGCCGCAGTCCGGTCACGCCGTCCACCTTGGACCCGCCCCCGGTCCCTGCGGCGCCCACCGCCGAGGAAGATCTGTCGAGTAAACCGGCCGCCCAGATTGCGTTCCGCGAGGCCTACTACTCCGGCTACGGCCCCGCCCCGGCGATCGCGCGCAGCTACCGGCACGGCGCGCAACGCTACCGGGATCTGTATTACCGCCTGCATGCCGAGGTGGACGGTCCGATCGACCGCGTCCGGCGAGCGGTCACCGAAAACGGTTCGCAGGAAGCAATTTTGGTGCGCACGGCCGATCACGGCGATCTGCTCGGCGCACACGGCGGATTGCACCAAAAGTGGTTCAACCTCTACGACGAGGCCACCCGGGTGCCCTTCATCGTCGCCCGCATCGGCCCGCAGGCCACGCAGCCGCGGGTCGTCACCGCCCCGACCTCACACGTCGACCTCGTCCCGACGCTGCTCGGTGCCGCCGGGGTCGACGTCGCCGACGTCGCCGCCACCCTGGCCCAGTCCTTCTCCGAGGTCCACGAACTGCCGGGGCGCAACCTGATGCCCGTCGTCGACGGCGCACCGGCCGACGACAGCCGGGCGGTCTATTTGATGACCCGCGACAACATGCTCGAAGGGGACAGCGGCGCATCGGGTTTGGCGCGCCGCCTGCACTGGACCGTCGATCCGCCCGCACCGCTGCGGATCCGGGTACCGGCCCACACCGGGTCCAATTTCGAGGGGCTGGTGGTGCGGATGGACGTCGCCGGAGGCGGCGGCCACCTGTGGAAGCTGGTGCGTACCTTCGACGATCCCAGCACCTGGACCGAACCGGGTGTACGTCACCTGGCCGCCAATGGTCTTGGGGGAGAGGAATATCGAACTTCCCCGGTCGACGATCAGTGGGAACTCTACGATCTGACGGCCGACCCGATCGAATCCGAAAACCGTTGGGGAGACCCCGATCTGCACGAGCTTCGGCAGTACTTGCGGATGCAGCTCAAGCAGGTCCGGGCCAGTTCGGTGCCGGAACGAAATCAGCCGTGGCCCTATGTCATTCGCCAAGTCACTCGCCGGCAGCCGATCGCGGGGCGGCGGCTGCGCTGGTTCGGCCGCTAGGCTCGCGAGGTCGCGCGGGAGGCAAGCTAGGTCCGCATCCGGTCGATCAGATTGGACAGGACGACGATGCTTTCGCTGCGTTCGATGTCGGCGCTGGCCCGGATGCGTTCCAGCGCCGCCTCCAGGTGGCGCATGTCGCGGGCCAGCACGTGCAGGATCGCGTCGGAGGTCCCCGTGACCGTTGCCGCGCTGACCACCTCGGGCATGTCCACCCACGCCGCGCGCAGCCGATCCGGCGCGATGGTGCCGTGACAGAACACCTGGACATAGGCCTCGGTGTTCCAGCCCAGCGCGTTGCGGTCGACGATCGTGGTGAAGCCCTTGATCACGCCGCTGTCGATCATCCGGTCGACCCGGCGTTTCACCGCCGGGGCGGACAGGTTCACCTTCTCGCCGATCTCGGCGAAGGTGGCCCGCGCATGCTCGGTCAGTTCGGTGAGGATGCGCTCGTCGGTGTCGTCGAGTCGGTCCATCGCCCCTCGCCTTCGTCGTGTGCAACAAATCGCCACTGATGGCAGCCTAGCGCAATAAATCACTCATAGACACGCAATAATCGTCGTTTGCTTGTGGCAAAGCGGCTAAATATCGTGGATCTATGACGGATTACGATGTTGACGATCCGGCGCCGCGCGCCCGGCCCGAGGCATGGCAAGACGCCGCGCCCACGCCGCGCAGGACCGCACGGACACGGCGTTATGCGATGACGCGGCCGACGTACTACGCGGTGGAATACGCCATCAATCCCTGGATGGACCTCGGCACGCGGGTCGACGTCGGCGTCGCGCTCGCCCAATGGGAAACCCTGCGGCAGACCTATCTGCGGCTGGGCCACCGCGTCGAGGTCGTCGAGCCGGTCCCCGGACTGCCCGACATGGTCTACGCCGCCAACGGTGGCTTCGTCGCCGGGGACATCGCTATCGTCGCTCGCTTTCGCTACCGGCAGCGCGCCGGCGAGGCGCGTGCCTACGCCGACTGGATGTCGTCGATCGGCTATACGCCGCTGACCACTCGATATGTCAACGAGGGGCAGGGCGACCTGCTGATGGTCGGGGAAATGGTGTTGGCCGGTCATGGTTTTCGCACCGACCGCCGCGCGCACCGCGAGATCTCGGCGGCACTGCGGATGCCGGTGATCTCCCTCGAGCTGGTGGATCCACGGTTCTACCACCTCGATACCGCGCTGGCCGTTCTGGACGATCAGACCATTGCGTTCTATCCGCCCGCGTTCAGCCCGGCGGCGTGCGACCAGCTGCACGCGCTGTATCCCGACGCTATCGTGGTGGGGAGCGCGGACGCCTACGTGCTGGGTCTCAATGTCGTTTCCGACGGCCTGCACGTTGTGCTTCCTTCCGCAGCAATGGGTTTCATCGCTCAGCTGCGGGAAGCGGGTTTTGCGCCCGTCGGCGTCGATCTTTCCGAGCTGCTCAAGGGGGGCGGCTCCGTCAAGTGCTGCACATTGGAGGTGTTTGAATGACGATTCTCGATGGGCGGACTTCGGTCAGCACCGGAACCGAGGACGCGATCGCGCTCGTCGAACAATATGCAGCCCACAACTATTCGCCGCTGCCGGTGGTCGCGGCCAGCGCCGAGGGGGTGTGGGTCACCGACGTGGGGGGCCGCCGCTACCTGGATTGTCTGTCCGCGTATTCGGCGGTCAACTTCGGTCACCGCAATCCAGAGATCACCGCGACCGCGCATGCCCAACTCGACGCCGTCACGTTGGTCAGCCGCGCCTTCCATGCCGCCAATCTCGGGCCCTTCTGCGCCGGGCTGGCCTGGCTGTGTGGCAAGGACATGGTGCTGCCAATGAATTCGGGTGCCGAAGCCGTGGAAAGCGGCCTCAAGGTCGCACGCAAGTGGGGTGCCGACGTCAAGGGCGTGCCCGAGGGGCGGGCGAACATCATCGTCGCCGAGAACAACTTCCACGGCCGCACCATCAGCATTGTGAGCTTTTCCTCGGACCCGACGGCACGCAGCGGATTCGGGCCGTTCACGCCCGGGTTCCGCATGGTGCCGTTCGGTGACGCGGCGGCCCTGGCCGACGCGATCGACGAGAACACCGTGGCGGTCCTGCTCGAACCCATCCAGGGGGAGGCGGGCATCATCGTCCCGCCCGACGACTATCTGCCGGCCGTGCGCGCGCTGTGCACCGGCTTCAACGTCTTGATGATTGCCGACGAGATTCAATCGGGGCTCGCGCGCACCGGCTACACCTTCGCCTGCGACCGCTGGGACGTCGTGCCGGACATCTATCTGCTGGGCAAGGCGCTCGGCGGCGGGGTGGTGCCGCTGTCGGCGGTGGTCGCCGACCGCAACATCCTCGGCGTCCTGCATCCGGGCGAGCACGGCTCCACATTCGGCGGGAACCCGTTGGCCGCGGCCATCGGCACCACGGTCGTTGCCATGCTGGCACGCGGTGAGTTCCAGGCTCGCTCGGCCGAACTGGGCGCGCATCTGCACCGGCGGCTGCGCGCCCTGATCGGTGCCGGTGTGGTGGCGGTGCGCGGCTTCGGTCTGTGGGCCGGGGTCGACGTCGATCCCGCCCTGGGCAGCGGCAAGCAGATCAGCGTGCGGTTGGCCGAGCGAGGGGTGCTGGTCAAAGACACCCACGGGTCGACGTTGCGGTTCGCGCCGCCGCTGGTGATCACCGAGCAAGAGATCGATTGGGCCGTTGCACAGTTCGCAAAGGTGTTGCGGGCATAATCAGCTGATCCAGCAATAGGGGGCGCGATTTGCCAGCCAGCTCGATCGGCCTGACCCAACAGATGCTGCGGCGTCGCCCGGTGGCGGGAGCGCCCGTCGCGCCCGGAGCCGCCGAACACCTCAGGCGCGGTATCGGCGTGTTCGAACTGACCATGTTCGGTGTCGGCTCGACGGTCGGCACCGGAATCTTCTTCGTGCTGTCGCAGGCGGTGCCCGAGGCGGGCCCCGGGGTGATCGTCTCGTTTCTCATCGCCGGAGTCGCGGCCGGGCTGGCAGCCATCTGCTACGCCGAATTGGCTTCGGCCGTGCCGATTTCGGGTTCGTCGTATTCGTACGCGTACACCACGCTGGGCGAGGTCGTCGCGGTCGGCGTGGCCGCCTGCCTGTTGCTGGAATACGGGGTGGCCACCGCCGCGGTCTCGGTGGGCTGGAGCGGCTATGTCAACAAGTTGCTGCACAACGTGTTCGGGTTCCAGCTGCCGCATGGGTTGTCCGCGGCCCCATGGGATTCCGATCCCGGCTACGTCAACCTGCCCGCGATCGTCCTGATCGTGTTGTGCGCGCTGTTGCTGATTCGGGGCGCCAGCGAATCGGCACGGGTGAACGCGATCATGGTGTTGATCAAACTGGGCGTGCTCGCGATGTTCGTGGTTGTCGCGTTCACCGCGTTCGACTCCAACCAACTCAGCGACTTCGCCCCGTTCGGCGCGGCGGGCATAGGCTCGGCGGCGGGCACGATCTTCTTCTCCTACATCGGCCTTGACGCGGTGTCGACGGCCGGTGACGAGGTGAAGGACCCGCAGAAGACCATGCCTCGCGCGCTGATCGCGGCGCTGGCGACGGTGATCACCGTCTACGTGCTCGTCGCGCTGGCCGCGCTGGGCACCCAACCGTGGCAGGAGTTCGCCGGCCAGGAGAACGCCGGCCTGGCCACCATCCTCGACAAGGTCACCCACCATGGCTGGGCCAGCACCATCCTGTGCGCCGGCGCGGTCATCTCCATCTTCACCGTCACGCTGATCACGATGTACGGCCAGACCCGCATCCTGTTCGCGATGGGCCGCGACGGGCTGCTGCCCACCCGATTCGCGTCGGTGAACGAGCGCACCATGACCCCGGTGTCGAACACGGTGATCGTCGCCGTCGCCGCCGCGGCGTTGGCCGGTGTCGTCCCGTTGGAGGAGCTGGCCGACATGGTGTCCATCGGCACGCTCACCGCGTTCATCGTGGTCGCCGTCGGCGTGATCGTGCTGCGGGTGCGCGAGCCGGAACTGCCGCGGGGGTTCAGGGTGCCCGGATACCCTGTCACGCCGGTGCTTTCGGTAGGCGCGTGCGGGTACATCCTGGCCAGCCTGCACTGGTACACCTGGGTGGCGTTCAGCGGGTGGGTGTTTCTGGCGTTGCTGTTCTACTTCAGCTGGGGTCGACGCCACAGCGCGCTCAACGGCGTCGACTAACGTTGCGCGGCGGCGTTGGCCGCGGCCTGCGCCCGCCGCAGCATGGTTGCGACGTCGCCCCGCCCCAAAAACATCTCGTCGAAGTAGCTCTGCAGCGCGGCGTCCCCGGCGGCGAAGCCGGCGCCGCCCGGGGCGGGGATGCGCGGGCCCTGCAGCACGGCGAAGAACGGCGTGACGTCCACGCCGCGCCCGGCCCAGTAGTCGAAGTACACTTGTTGGGCCGAGCGCACCGCGGGGATCGCCGCGCCCTGCGCACCCAGATGAGCGTTGCCCGCCTTGCTGCCCATCCAGGCCAGCACCTGACGCACCGCATCGGGATGCTTGGTCGCCGAATTACCGGCCGCGGCAATGCCATTGGTGACGCTTACCCGGCCGGCGGGGCCGATCGGCAGCATCGCGATGCCCCAGCGGAAGCGGGCGTCGCGGGCGATCGGTGCCAGGTTGTAGGTGCCGGACTGAAACAGCGCCATGCGGCCGGCCAGGAATTGGTTGCGGGAGAAGTCGCCGTTGCCGTTGGTGTCCGAGGCGGGCGGTGCGACGTGGTCGCGGTTGATCAGGTCGACCAGGTAGCGGAAGGCGGTGATGGCGGCCGGGTTGTCGAACGCGAACTCGTCGCCGCGCTGGAACACCCCGCCCGCCGAGCCGATGTAGTTGAGGTAGATCGCCTGCGGGTCGTTGGCCGCGTTGTAGCCCCACTGCCGGATCCGGGCCGGGTCGAAACCCGCTGTGCCCGCGGCGTTCCCGTTGGCGTCGACGGTGAGGCGGGCCGCCAGCGGACGCAGCGTGTCGGTGTCGCCGTGCGGATCCCAGCGCAGGGTGTCCAGCCGGCGGCGATCGACGCCGGCAGCGGCGAGCAGGTCCTCGTTGTAGTACACCGCGATGCCGGCATCGGTCAGCTGCGGTACGCCCCACAGCGCGCCACCGCGAGTGAACTGGTCGACCACCGCGGGTTCCCATGTCGAAATGGTCTGCGGGTCGAAGGTTTTGCCGATGTCGAGCAGCCGGCCGTTGTCGGCGTAGGCGGCGAGGTAGGCGTTGGACAGCCAGAAGATGTCGTCGGCGCTGCCGCCGGCGACGTCGGTGCGTAGCGTGTTGAAATACGTCGAGTAGGCCACCAGGTCCACCCGCACCTCGATGTCGGGATGTGCCCGGTGAAACGCCTCGAAGGACTGACGATAGGCCTCGGCGATCGGCACATCCCAGACCCGCACCCGCACGACGATCGTGTCTCCGTGCGGCTCACCGGAATAGTTCAACAGCACGGCAGTTCCGGCCAGCAGCACCGCGACCATCCCGAGCGCTGCGACGGCCAGCGTGGAGACCCGCGGGCGGCTCACTTGACCCCCGACAGGACGAGCGAGGAGACGATGTGGCGTTGCGAGGCGATGAACAGCAGCGCCAGCGGGATGATCGCGAGCGTCGTCGCCGCCATCACCAGCGTCCACTGCGAGTTGAACCGGGATTGCAGATCGGCGGTGGCCACGGTCAGCACCCGCCACTTGTGGCCGCTGGTGATCACCAACGGCCACATGAAGTTGTTCCACTGCGAGACCACGGTGATCAGGGTCAGCGTCGCCAGCACTGGGCGGCTGGACGGGATGACGACGTGGGCGATGACGTCTAGGGTGTTGGCGCCGTCGAGGCGGGCGGCGTTGATCAGGTCGTTGGGGATCAGCCGAAAATGCTCACGCAGCAGGAAGATTGCGTACGGGGAGCCGAACATGAAGGGCAGCACCAACGCCCAGAACGTGTTGCGCAGCCCGGCCTGGGCCATCATCAGATACAGCGGCACCACGGTGACCGTCCCGGGCACCATCAGCGTCGCGATATATACCCAGAACAGCACGTCGCGCCCGGCGAACTCCAGCCGCGCGAAGGCGTAGCCGGCCAGCACCGAGAACGTCATCTGGCCCACCAGGATCACCGCCGTCATCAGCGCGGTCACCGCCGCGGCCCGACCGAATCCGGCGCTGGCCAGGTCGGCGTAGTTGGCCAGCGTGGGCGGGTGCGGTAGTTGCAGGGGCGTGCCGGTGGCGAATTGATGTGCCGAGGTGAACGAGGTCAGCAAGCCAAGAGCGAAGGGCAGCAACGTGATCAGCGCGCCGGCTACCAGCCCGGCGTAGATCAGCGTGTTGGCGAGACGGCTAGACGAGGTCATAGGTGATCCGCCGGCGGAAGTACAAGTGCTGAACGATGGTGATGCCGACCAGGATGACGAACAGCAGCACCGCCATCACCGACGCGCGGCCGATGGCCGCCGATCCGAACGCCTCGGCGTAGATGCGGTGCGCGACCAGGTCGGTGTGGCCGGCCGGCCCGCCGTCGGTCAGCGCGTACACGGTATCGAAAACCTGTGTGGCGCTGACGATCCCGGTCACCAGCACGAAGAACATCGTCGGGCGCAGCATGGGCAGCGTGATGCGCCAGAACCGCTGCCAGGCGTTGGCACCGTCGGTGCGGGCCGCGGCGTAGATGTCGTTGGGGATGGCCAGCAGGCCCGCCAGAAAGGACAGCGAGTTGTAGCCGACGTTCATCCAGACCACGACCGCCGACACCAGGGGCAGCGCAAAGCTGGGGTCGGAGAGCCACTCGATGCTGTGGCCCAGCAGGGTCGCGATCGCCCCGTCGGTCGGCGCCAGGATCCAGCGCCACAGCACCGCGATCGCCAGCGGCGCGCAGATCCACGGCAGCACGAAGATGGTCCGGAAGAAGCTCGTCCCCGGCAGCAGGCGGGCCAGCATGGCGGCTACGCCCAGGCCGAGCACGGTTTGCGTCGGGACCACGATCGCCACGAAGAGCGCGGTGACGATCAGGGAGTTGCCGAACTCCGTGTCGGCCAGCACCGAACGCCAGTTGGCCAGACCGACAAAGCGCAGCGGGTCCAGCAGATCCCACCGGTAGAGGCTGAGCCAGACCACCACGAGGATGGGCAACAGCAGGAACGTGACGACGCCGAACAGGCTGGGCGCCAGCAGCCCGTAGGCCAGCACGTTGGGTCGTCGCTGACTGTGGCGGGCGGCGCTGGCCATGCAGCTAATTAAAGCGGGCTGTGCCGGGGTTTGGAGCGCGCAGTCGATACGGTGGAGCCGTGACACCGAATCGGGGGATCGATGCCGACTTCCTGGACCTGCCGCGACACGAGCTGGCCGAGGCTGCGCTGTCGGCGGCCACGGCGGCCGGGGCAAGCCACGCCGACCTGCGCATTCAGCGCATCAACACCGAGATCATCCAGTTGCGCGACGGGGAGCTCGAGACGTCGGTGATCAGCCGCGAGGTCGGGCTGGCGGTCCGGGTGATCGTCGACGGCACCTGGGGATTCGCCTCGCACGCCGAGCTGGCGCCGTCGATCGCGGCCGAGACCGCGCGGCGCGCCGTGCGGGTGGCCACCACCCTGGCGGGGCTCAACAGCGAGCGCGTCGAGCTGGCACCCGAGCCGGTGTACGCCGACACCACCTGGGTGTCGAACTATCGAATCGACCCGTTCGACGTGCCCGCCGCCGACAAGATCGGGGTGCTCGAGGAGTACTCGGCGCGGCTGCTGGGTGCCGACGGCATCGACCACGTGTCGGCCGGCCTGACCGCGGTCAAGGAACAGACGTTTTACGCCGACACGTTCGGCTCCGCGATCACCCAGCAGCGGGTGCGGCTGATGCCGTCGCTGGAGGCGGTGACCGTCGATGCCGCGGCCGGCAGTTTCGACGCGATGCGCACGCTGGCGCCGCCGATGGGCCGCGGCTGGGAGGTGCTGGCCGGCGACGACGTGTGGAACTGGACCGACGAGCTCGCGCAGCTGCCGTCGCTGCTGGCGGAGAAGGTCAAGTCGCCCAGCGTGAGCCCGGGACCCACCGACCTGGTGATCGACCCCACCAATCTGTGGCTGACCATCCACGAATCCATCGGGCACGCAACCGAATACGACCGTGCCATCGGATACGAGGCCGCCTACGCCGGCACGTCGTTCGCTACCCCGGACAAGCTGGGGACCATGCGCTACGGCTCGCCGGTGATGAACGTGACCGCCGACCGCACCGAGCAGCACGGCCTGGCCACGGTCGGCTACGACGACGAGGGCGTGGCCGCGCAAAGCTGGGACCTGGTGCGCGACGGGATCTTTGTCGGCTACCAGCTCGACCGGGTGTTCGCGCCGCGGCTGGGCCGACCGCGCTCCAACGGCTGCTCGTACGCCGACTCGCCGCACCACGTGCCGATCCAGCGGATGCCCAACGTGTCGCTGCAGCCCGGCACCGACAACCTGAGCACCGAGGACCTGATCGGCCGCGTCCAGAACGGCATCTACATCGTCGGCGACAAGTCGTGGTCGATTGACATGCAGCGGTACAACTTTCAGTTCACCGGTCAGCGCTTTTTCCGGATCCGCGACGGCCGGCTGGACGGTCAGTTACGCGACGTGGCCTATCAGGCCACCACCACCGACTTTTGGAATTCCATGGAGGCCGTGGGCGGGCCGTCGACCTGGCGGCTCGGCGGAGCGTTCAACTGCGGCAAGGCGCAGCCCGGGCAGGTCGCCGCGGTCAGCCATGGCTGCCCGTCGGCGCTGTTCCGCGGCGTCAACGTGCTCAACACGCTTGCCGAGGGGGACACTGATGATTCGCGCCGGTGACGGTGCAGCGGGCGCCGACGAGGTGGGGGCATCTCTCGCGTGCGGGGGTGAACGGCGTCGATGATTACCGCGCAACACGTCGTCAACCTCGTGTTGGACGAGGCGGCGAAGCTGGGACGCGCCGACGAGACCATGGTGCTGGTCACCGACAGGGTCGAGGCGACGTTGCGGTGGGCGAACAATTCGATGACCACCAACGGTGTTTCGGTCAGCCGCACCATGACGATCATCTCGGTCATCCGCAAGGGCGCGAGCGCGTTCATCGGCACGGTGGTCTCTGCCGAGGTGGACCCGCGGGCCATCCCGGGTCTGGTGGCGGCGTCGCAGGACGCGGCCCAGGCCGCCCCGGAGGCCGGCGATGCGGCGCCGCTGCTTGTCGATACCGGGGTACCGGCCGACTGGGATGCGCCGGTGCCCGGCACCGGTCCGGAGGTGTTCGCCGAGGTCGCCGGTTCGTTGAGCCGCGGGTTCGCCGGTAGCGACCGGCTGTATGGCTTTGCCCACCATAGTGTTTCGACGACTTTCCTAGCGTCGTCGACGGGTTTGCGCCGCCGCTTCACGCAGCCCGCCGGGGCGGTGGAGATCAACGGCAAGCGCGGCGCGGCCAGCGCGTGGGCCGGCATCGGAACGCCGGATTTCGTTGGCGTGCAGACGGATTCGCTGCTCGAGGACCTGTCGATGCGGCTGGGCTGGGCGGAGCGCAGCGTGGCGCTGCCCGCGGGACGCTACGAGACGATCCTGCCGCCGTCGGCGGTGTCCGACATGATGATCTACCTGGGTTGGTCGATGGCCGGTCGGGGCGCCCAGGAGGGGCGCACCGCGTTCTCGGCGCCCGGCGGTGGGACCCGGGTCGGGGAGCGGCTCACCGACCTGCCGTTGACGTTGTATTCCGATCCGATGGCACCGGGGTTGGTGTGCACGCCGTTCGTTGCGGCAAGCAGTTCCACCGAGATCGTGTCGGTCTTCGACAACGGGATGGAGATCGGCCACGTGGAATGGATCCGCGACGGCGTGATCAACGCGTTGGCCTACCCGCGGGCCAGCGCAGCCAAGTTCGACGAAAAGGTGGCCGTGGCGGCGGACAACCTGGTGATGACGGGTGGGTTGAAAGACTTGGCGGACATGATCGCCGGCACCGAAAAGGGATTGCTGCTGACCACGCTGTGGTACATCCGCGAGGTCGAACCCACCACGCTGTTGCTCACCGGGCTGACCCGTGACGGCGTGTACCTGGTCGAGGACGGCGAGGTCACCGCGGCGGTGAACAACTTCCGGTTCAACGAGAGCCCGCTGGATCTGCTGCGGCGCGCCACCGAGGCCGGCGTCAGCGAGAAGACGCTGCCGCGTGAATGGGGGGATTGGGTCACCCGGACCGCGATGCCGACGTTGCGCATCCCGGATTTCCACATGTCGTCGGTGAGCCAGGCGCAGTAGTCGTAACGTATCGGGAATGGTGACTCCCGCTACGGTTCGTGACGGTCAGCTGGCGCGGTTGGTGGCGTTGGCCCCTTCGGATGACGGCCGCATGGTGGCGCTGGTGCGGCGGGTGTGTGCGCAGACGATATCGCTGCCACCGTTGCCGGTGGAAGTAGCAGTGGACAAACCGTGCTCGGAGGCCGAAATTGTCGTCGCCGAATTCGCCGAGCAGTTCAGCGCCGACGTTTCCGCGATCACCCCGGAACAACGGTCCCGACTGTTTAAAACGTTGGGGGACAGCACTTTTGGTGTCGTGGTGGCGATGTACATCGCAGACTTCGTGCCGCGGGTGCGGGCCGGACTGGAAGCGTTGGGCGTCGGCTCTGCTTTCCTGGGCTGGACGCGCGGGCCGATCGAGTGGGATCACGCCACCGACCCGTCGGGGGAGGTGTTCAACGAGTTTCTGCCCTCGGTCGGCCGGATGCGGGCGCTCGACCCCCTGACCTCCGAGCTGGTGCGGTTGCGCGGGGCGGCCCAGCACAACTGCCGGCTGTGCAAGTCGGTGCGGGAGAGCCGCGCGCTGGAGGCCGGGGGGTCGGAGACGCTGTACGACGACATCGCGCAGTTCGAGACGTCGTCGCAAATCGATGAGCGCCGAAAGTCAGCGCTGCGGTATGTAGATGCGCTAATTTGGACGCCGGCGCACCTCGACGCCGACGTTGTCGCCGAGGTGCGCGCCGGGTTTTCCGAGGCCGAGGCCGTTGAGCTCACCTTGGACGTGATGCGAAACGCCAGCAACAAGATCGCGGTGTCGCTCGGTGGGGACGCGCCGCGGGTGTCCGAAGGCACCGAGACCTACCTGCTCGACATCGACGGACAAACGGTGTTCAGCTGACGCACACGGCGCAGCCTCGCAGGTTTCGAACGTGTGTGCGATGGATATTCCAGGGCCATGACCGACCAGACGCGGCGCGCGCCGCAGGAAAATCCCGAAAAAGACACCTCCGGCTGGGTCACCGGCGACGAGCCGATGACCGGTCCGCAACGCAGTTATTTGCACACACTCGCGCAGGAGTCCAACTGCGAGATTCCCGACGACCTGACGAAAGCGCAGGCCTCGGAGCTCATCGACGCGCTGCAACAGCAGACCCGGCGCGGCGCCGAGTAGCGGCCGGCGGATTGGCCGCCGCGGGCGACTTCGGATCGTGGGCTCTCTACCACGGGTCAGGGTGTTCGACTGGGCCACGGGGGCGTCCCGCTCGGCAGCGCGGGCGCTAATCTCAACGTCGTGCAATGCCGGGGGCGGTAGCTCAGTTGGTTAGAGCCGCGGACTCATAATCCGTTGGTCGCGGGTTCGAGCCCCGCCCGCCCCACAACGCATTTACGCAGCTAGAGGGCTATTTTCTGCCCAGCTCCCCGCTCTGGTCCGGAACGGATAATGGCGTCTTGTCGGTGGTTTGTCGTCAGTCAGCTGACTTAAATCGGAGGATGGCGCTTACGCCTTGACTCTCGGTTCGAGCGATGACAGCAGGAACTTTCCGCTGCAATCTGCAGGCGTGCCGGTTGACACGGCACTACGGCGCAAGAAACGGCGCACGTCCGGTTGAGTCGGCCCTTCGGGAGGCACGGCCAGGGTAAGTCCCCTGGCGTGGTGGGTTTTTGGGGCCGGAGATGACGGTGCCGGGTGTGTCGTTGCCGGTGTTGGGGTG
>NZ_LQPT01000060.1 GCF_002102355.1 Mycobacterium sherrisii
ACCGGGCCCCCCGAAGGCCCCACCTTCCCCCACCTCGGGCGTCACGCGGTCTGACGTGCGGTTTTGGCAACCGAGTCGGATCGGGTGGCGCGCCGTTGCACACGCGCGCGGCCTCTTCGCTCGCGCCGGCGTGGCAAATAGTCCACGAAACGCCCCGGCGACACCTCATTTATGGGGAGAAGTGGGGGATTGTGGGGTATGGTGGCTGAAGTGTTTGGGCGAGCCGGGAAACGGCCTCGACGGGAGGTGAGCTGGTGTTTCTCGGCACCTACACGCCCAAACTCGACGACAAGGGGCGACTGACGTTGCCCGCCAAGTTCCGCGACGCGCTGGCAGGGGGGTTGATGGTCACCAAAAGCCAAGACCACAGCCTCGCCGTCTATCCGCGGGCGGAATTCGAGCAGCTGGCCCGCCGGGCGAGCAAAACGTCTCGAAGCAACCCGGAAGCCAGGGCGTTCCTGCGCAATCTGGCGGCCGGCACCGATGAGCAGCATCCCGATGCCCAGGGGCGCATCACCTTGTCGGCCGACCACCGGCGCTACGCGAACCTCTCCAAGGACTGCGTGGTTATCGGGGCGGTCGACTACCTCGAAATTTGGGATGCCCAGGCCTGGCAGGACTACCAGCAAACGCACGAAGAGAACTTCTCCGCGGCCAGCGATGAAGCACTCGGCGACATCATCTGAGGCGCATGCCCGTGCATCGTGGCCTCTGCCCGAACCGACCCTGGCGTACTTCCCCAACGCCTGGTTCGTAGTTTCGGACAGGGACCTCGGTGCAGGGGCGCGTCCTTCCCCAGCGCTGCGGGCCGGCCCGCGTTTCGACGAGTCCCTCCAGATGCGGGGAGGTGTTGCGGTGGCCGACGAGCCAGATCACCTAGGGCCGAACGGGTTCGGGCACGTGCCGGTGCTGCTGCAGCGCTGCGTCGAGCTGCTCACGCCGGCGCTGACCCGCCAGCACCCCGACGGAACCGGCGCGGTGCTGATCGACGCCACCCTCGGCGCGGGCGGGCACGCGGAGCGCTTCCTGACCGAATTACCCGGGCTGCGGCTGATCGGGCTGGACCGCGACCCCAGCGCCCTGCAGATCGCCCGCGACCGGCTGGCCCCCTTTGCCGACCGCATCGCGCTGGTGCACACGCGCTATGACGGCCTGGCCGACGCCTTGGCCGAATCCGGTTACGCCGCACACGAATCCGTCGACGGTGTGCTATTCGATCTGGGCGTGTCCTCGATGCAGCTGGACCGGGCCGAGCGGGGCTTCGCCTACGCGCAGGACGCCCCGCTGGACATGCGGATGGATCCCACCTCCGCGCTGACCGCCGCCGACATCGTGAACACCTACGACGAATCCGAACTGGCGAACATCCTGCATCGCTACGGCGAGGAGCGTTTCGCGCGCCGCATCGCCGCGCGCATCGTGCGCCGCCGCGCCCACACCCCGTTCACCTCCACCGCCGAGCTGGTGGCGCTGCTGTACGAAGCGATCCCGGCCGCGGCCCGCCGCACCGGGGGGCATCCGGCCAAGCGCACGTTCCAGGCGCTGCGCGTCGCGGTCAACGACGAGCTCGACACGCTCAGGCGCGCGGTTCCGGCCGCGCTGGCCGCGTTGCGGGTCGGCGGGCGGATCGCGGTGATGTCCTACCAGTCGCTGGAAGACCGGATCGTCAAACGCGCCTTTGCCGACGCGACCGCCTCGCGCACACCGGTGGATCTGC
This sequence comes from Mycobacterium sherrisii, assembly GCF_002102355.1. Lineage (GTDB taxonomy): Bacteria > Actinomycetota > Actinomycetes > Mycobacteriales > Mycobacteriaceae > Mycobacterium > Mycobacterium sherrisii. The sequence goes on from NZ_LQPT01000060.1 coordinate 1,718, forward strand.
CGGTCGAGCTGCCGGGCGCCGGCCCGCGCTTCGCGACGCTGACCCGCGGTGCCGAACGCGCCGACGCCGACGAAATCGACCGGAACCCTCGCAGTGCGGCCGTGCGACTACGGGCCTTGCAGCGGCTGCAGCGCGAGGGACAACCACCGCAGCGGGCGACCGAGAAGGGCGACTCATGAGAGCGAAAGCCAAGCGCGAGACGCCGAAACGCCGGGGCGGCACCGACCGCCGCGGCGGGCGTGACGGCGCGGTCCGTATCGGCAGGCGCGGTGCGGCGGACCCGACGGCCCGCCGCACCCGCCCGGCGCAGGGTTCGGCGGCCGGCCGCGAGGCCCGGTCGGCCAAGTCCGGTCCGCAGACCAGCCCGCATGCCCGGCCCGTTCAGCGCTCGGCGCGGCCGACCAGCAGCAGGCAGGCCAAGGCGCGCGCGAAGGCCCGGAAAGCCAAGGCACCCAAAGCTATTCGGCCACGCCTCACGGAGCGGTTAGCGTTGCGGCTGGCCTCGGTCGAGCTGCGGCCGCAGACGCTGCTGGCCAAAGTTCCGTTCGTGGTGCTGGTCATCGGCGCGCTGGGTGCCGGGTTGGCGCTGACGCTGTGGTTGTCCACCGACTCCGCCGAGCGGTCCTATCAGTTGAGTGCCGCCCGCGAAAAGACCCGCCTGCTGCAACAGCAGAAGGAGGCGCTGGAGCGCGACGTCCGCGAGGCGGAGGCCGCGCCGGCGCTGGCCGAGGCGGCCCGCAAGCAGGGCATGATCCCGACCCGCGACACCGCCCACCTGGTCCAGGACCCCGCGGGGAACTGGGTGGTGGTCGGCACGCCCAAACCGGCCGACGGTGTTCCGCCGCCGCCGCTGAACACGAAGCTGCCCGACGAGGGGCCACCGTCGCCGAAACCGGCGGCGGCGCCGGAGGTCCCGGTGCGGGTGCAACCCGATCCGGGCGCGGCACTGGTGCCCGGCCGCAGCACGGGGCCGGAGGCGCTGTTGCGTGCACCGGACGGCTCGACCACGGTGGGCGGCCAGCATCTGCCGCCGGCCACCCCGCCCGTGCCGGGTGCGCCGGGCGGACCGGTCGCCGGGCAGTTCCCCGGCTTGCTCGCCGCGCCGGGCCTGCCGGCGCCGGGCCTTCCGGGGCAGGGCCTTCCGGCGCAGGGACTGCCGCTGCAGGGGCTGCCGACGCCGGGCTTACCGATGCCGGCCACGCCCGCCCCCGCCACTGCGATGCCTGCCGAGGTGCCGGTCCCGATCGCCGGGCTGCCGCCCGCGCCGGCCCCCGCCCCGTTGCCCGCGGAGGTGCCGGTCCCGGTGCAACCGGCTCCCGGACCGCAGGCCGGTGTCCCCGTCCTGCCCGGACTGCCGGGACCGGCCATCGCGGCCCCCGTCGCGCCGCCCACCGGTGCGGGTCCCGTTGCGGCCCCGGGTGCCCGGTGAGTCGCGGCGAGGACGGTCGCAGCCGCCGGCCCCGCAAGGCCGGCGGCCCGCGTCGAGGCGCCGGCGTCCGGCAATCGAACCGCCCGGTCAAGCCGGAGCAGGCATCGAACGCCCGGAAAGGCCGGAAAGCCCAGCAGCCCAAGGCTTCCCGTAAGGACAAGAAGTCCGGGGCGGTGGGCAAGCCGGAGGCCGCACTCGGCCACTCGGCGCGCGCGCGACGCACCCGGCCGGTCGTCGAGGCCACCACGCGCAGCACCTCGTTCCTGTTCCGGCATCGGGTCGGCTACACGGTCATCCTGGTGATGATGCTGGTGGCCGGGGCGCAGCTGTTCGTCCTGCAGGTCACCAACGCGCCGAAACTGCGCGCCCAGGCCGCCGGGCAGCTCAAGGTCACCGACGTCTCCAAGGCCATCCGCGGCAGCATCGTCGACCGCAACAACCAGCAGCTGGCGTTCACCATCGAATCGCGAGCTTTGACATTTCAGCCCAAGCGAATCCGCCAGCAGCTGGAGGACGAAAGGAAGAAGAACCCCGACGCTCCCGATCCGCAGGCGCGACTGCGGGACATCGCCAAAGAGGTGGCGGCGCGGCTGAACAACAAGCCGGACTACGCGACCGTGCTCAAGAAGCTGCAAACCGACGACAACTTCGTCTATTTGGCGCGTGCCGTCGATCCGGCCATTGCCAGTGCGATCTCGGACAAATACCCCGAGGTCGGCTCGGAGCGACAGGACCTGCGCCAGTATCCGGGCGGATCGCTGGCGGCCAACATCGTCGGCGGCATCGACTGGGACGGCCACGGCTTGCTCGGCCTCGAGGACAGCATGGACTCGGTGCTCTCGGGCACCGACGGCTCGATCACCTACGATCGCGGTTCGGACGGCGTGGTCATCCCCGGCAGTTACCGCAACCGGCACAAGGCGGTCAACGGTTCGACCGTGCAGCTCACCATCGACAACGACATCCAGTTCTACGTGCAGCAGCAGGTCCAGCAGGCCAAGAATCTGTCTGGGGCACACAATGTTTCGGCCGTCGTGTTGGACGCGAAGACCGGTGAAGTGCTGGCCATGGCCAACGACAACACCTTCGACCCGTCTCAGGACATCGGCCGTCAGGGTGACCGGCAGCTGGGCAACCTGCCGGTGTCCTCACCGTTCGAGCCCGGTTCGGTGAACAAGATCGTCACCGCATCGTCGGTCATCGAATACGGCCTGTCCAATCCCGACGAGGTGCTGCAGGTGCCGGGCTCGATCAACATGGGCGGCGTCAACGTGCACGACGCCTGGGATCACGGCGTGATGCCGTACACCACCACCGGCGTGTTCGGGAAGTCCTCCAACGTCGGCACCCTGATGCTGGCGCAACGCGTTGGGCCGGAACGGTTTTACGACATGGTCCGCAAATTCGGGCTGGGGCAGCGCACCAACGTCGGGCTGCCCGGTGAGAGCGCCGGTCTGGTGCCGCCGATCGACCAGTGGTCCGGCAGCACCTTCTCTAACTTGCCTATCGGACAAGGCCTTTCGATGACGTTGCTGCAGATGACGGACATGTACCAGGCCATCGCCAACGACGGGGTGCGCATCCCGCCGCGCATCATCAAGGCCACCGTCGCCGCCGACGGCACCCGCACCGAAGAGCCGCGCCCCGAAGGGGTGCGCGTCGTCTCGCCGCAAACCGCGCAGACCGTCCGGGGGATGCTGCGTGCCGTCGTGCAACACGACCCGATGGGCTACCAGCAGGGCACTGGGCCCGCGGCCGCGGTGCCCGGCTACCAGATGGCCGGCAAAACCGGCACCGCCCAGCAGATCAACCCCGGCTGCGGTTGCTACTTCGACGACGTCTACTGGATCACCTTCGCCGGGATGGCCACCGTCGACAATCCGCGCTACGTGATCGGAATCATGATGGACAACCCGGAGCGCAACGCCGACGGCACACCCGGACACTCGGCGGCCCCGCTGTTCCACAACATCGCCGGCTGGCTGATGCAGCGGGAGAATGTGCCGCTGTCCCCCGACCCGGGGCCGCCGTTGACGTTGCAGGTGACCTGAACGCGGGCGACGGTGCTAGCGTCGGGGTTCGACAGCGTCTAGGGTTCCGGCGTGATCGCGTGACTGGTCCGAGCGACGCCACCGCGGCTTCCGAACGGCCGCGGTCATCTGAACGGACAAAAGCCTGGAGGATCTCCGGTGGCGCGCCGCGCGTCGCCGAGAAGGTCCGTCATGCTTGCGACAGCCGTTCTGTTCCTCGTTGCATTGGCCGCCGGCGCTCTTGGTGGTCTGGTCGGCACCGGATCGTCGCTGGTGCTGTTGCCGATCCTGGTCAGCATGTACGGCCCACGGGTCGCCGTGCCGGTGATGGGCATCGCGGCGGTGATGGCCAATGTGGGCCGGGTTGCCGCCTGGTGGCGGCAGATTCGGTGGCGTCCCGTACTCGCCTACGCCGTGCCGGGCATGCCCGCGGCCGTCGTCGGTGCGAACACCCTGCTGACGATCTCGCAGACCGTGGTCGACGGCGTGCTCGCCGCGTTCTTTCTCGCCATGGTGCCGGTGCGAAGGATCGTGGCGGCCCGGCGGTGGCGGGTGCGGCTGTGGCAGCTGAGCGTGGCGGGCGTGGTCATCGGCTTTCTCACCGGGATGATCCTGTCGACCGGCCCGCTGAGCGTCCCGGTGTTCACCGGTTACGGCCTTTCCGGCGGGGCGTTCCTTGGCTGCGAGGCGGCCAGCGCGCTGCTGCTCTACCTGGGCAAGATGGCCACCTTCGGTCAGTTGGGTGCGCTCACCGGCACCGTCGTGGTGCGCGGGCTGGCCATCGGCGCGGCCTTGATGATCGGCCCGTTCCTGGCCCGCCGGCTGGTGCGGCGCGTGCAACCGCACACCTACGCGTTGTTGATCGACCTGGTCCTGCTCACCGCCGCCGCCGGCATGGCGGTGGCGACCTGGTCAACCTGACGACGCGGCGGCGAAATCGCGGTTGCGGGCCTCGATTTCGTCCTGGGTGGCCGGCACCAAGCGGTCGCCGCCCGGCGCCGCGGTGGCCTGGCAGCGGATGACGTGCGGACGCTGATCGCGCTCGTATTGCTGCCATGCCCGGTCCAGGTCGCCGGGGTTGTCGCGCAGCGCCCGGGCCAAAAACCAGGTGCCGGTCAGGGCGAGGCTGGTGCCGCGGCCCGAGAGGTTGGACGCGCAGTGCGCGGCGTCACCGACCAGCACCACCCGGCCGCGATGCCAGGCGGGCATGTCGATCTGGCTGACCGAGTCGAAATACAGTTCGGGGTCGCGGGTCGCCGCCTCGATCAGCTCCGGGACCCGCCACCGGTCATGGCCAGCGAACGCATTGGCGAGGATCCGCTGCTGGGCGTTCAGGTCGTGGTAGTCGTAGTCGATCCAAGTGGACCGAAACATGAAGACGGCCAACGCCTTATCGTTGTAGGCGGCGATGCCGGCGAGGTGCCCGGGGAAGTTGTACATCGGGTTGGTGCGGCCCTGCGGCGCATAATCGGGCAGGGCGGCCAGCGCGACGTAGAAGCCGAGATGGCGCAGGAACTGCGGTTCGGGGCCGAAGGTGAGGCGGCGGACCGCGGAGTGCATCCCGTCGGCGCCGACGACCAGGTCGTAACGGTCACGCTCACCCGAGGCGAACACGACGTCGACCCCGGCGCCGAAGTCGTCGAGCGCGGCGACGGACTGCTCGAAACGCAGCCGCGTCGACGACCCGAGATGCTCGTAAAGGATGCGGGTGAGGTCCTCGCGCGGGATTTCGATGTCGTCGACCGAGTCATTGATCTGCTGGAGCGGCGGTTCGGCCACGACCGTGCCGGTCCAATCGACGAACTGCACGCGTTCGGTCATGTCCACCCGGTGGTCGACGATCTCGGCGAGCACACCCATCCGCTCGGCGACGCCGATGGCGACCTCGCCCCGAATGTCGATGGGGGAGCCGTTGACCCGCAGATGGTTGGCGCGCTCGACGATGGTGACGTCGTGACCGTCGGCGCCCAGGTCGATCGCCGCGCTCAGGCCCGCGATTCCGGCGCCGGAGACGAGAATGCGCATCGGAGCCACCCCTTCCGGCTATTAGATACGTTTTGTATCCTATGACCCTAAGCGCGAGCGCTAGGAAACGCAATGTCTCTTAATTCGACGGGCGGCCCGCAACGTCGCCGGGGCGCCGCCTTGGAAGAGGCGTTGCTGGATGCCGCCTGGCTGGAGCTGACCGAGCGCGGTTACGACGACCTGACGATCGATGCGGTCGCTGTGCGCGCCGGCACGAGTCGCGCGGTGCTCTATCGCCGCTGGCCCAACAAGCAGGAGCTGGTGCTCGCCACGCTGGCGCACGAGGTGGGCAAGGATGCCGTGGTCATGCCCGATACCGGCAGTCTTCGCGGCGACGTCGTCGAGCTGCTCCGGCAGGCCAACAAGCTCCGGGTGGGGTTGGCGACTGCGCTGATGACCCGGCTGGGCGGTTTCTACCAGCAGACCGGCCGCAGCCTGGCCGACCTCAGGGCGTTCGTCCTGGGCGACCGCGACGCCGTCCTCGAACAAATCATCCAGCGCGCCATCGACCGCGGCGAAATCCGGCCGCAACAGGTCACCGACCGGATCGCGCGCCTACCGGTGGAGTTGTTCCGGTATGAGATCCTCATGACGCTGCGGCCGCTGTCCGACGAGGCGATCGAGGAGATCGTCGACACCATCTTTTTGCCTCTGCTCGAGTCGCGTAAGGAGCGGTAACGCGCCCCGTCCGGGCGCGGGACGACGAGCACGGTGCCGGCTCCCCCTCGGTAGGGTGTCATGGCCGATCATGGCGGACGGAGGTGGTGCTCAGTGTCGGTGCCGATGGCGCTGCGGCCGAACGGGGTGGCCGGCGTGCGGCTGCCCGCCCTGGCGGCTCGGGTCGGCGCGGTGCCGAGCGACGGAGCGGCCGCGGTTGCAGACCTCGCCGTCACCGGCGTGACGCTGCGCGCCCAGGACGTGCGGCCCGGTGACCTGTTCGCCGCGCTGCCCGGCTCGGCCACCCACGGCGCCCGCTACGCCGCCGAGGCGGTCCAACGCGGCGCCGCCGCGGTGCTCACCGACGCGGCCGGGGTGGCCGAGATGCGCGAGATCTTCGGCGCCGCGGCGGTGCCTACGCTGGTGCACCCGTCCCCGCGCACCGTGCTGGGCGAGCTTGCGGCGACGGTGTACGGGAACCCGTCAGCGCGGACCGCGGTGATCGGCATCACCGGCACGTCCGGCAAGACCACCACGACCTATCTGGTCGAGGCCGGCTTGCGGGCCGCCGGCCGCACCGCCGGGCTGATCGGCACCATCGGCATTCGCATCGACGGCACCGACATCCCCAGCGCCCTGACCACGCCCGAGGCGCCCGCATTGCAGGCCCTGCTGGCCGCCATGGCCGAGCGCGGGGTGGACACCGTCGTCATGGAGGTCTCCAGCCACGCTTTGGCCCTGGGCCGGGTCGACGGCACCGGCTTCGCGGTTGGCGCATTCACCAACCTGTCCCGCGACCACCTCGACTTTCACCCCACCATGGCCGACTATTTCGACGCCAAGGCGCTGCTGTTCGACCCGCACTCGCCGCTGCACGCCCGTCGTGCCGTCGTCTGTGTTGACGACGACGCCGGTCGCGCGATGGCCGCGCTGGCCGCCGACCCGGTCACGGTCAGCGCCGCCGGTCACCCGGCGCACTGGCGCGCCATCGACGTGGCACCGGCCGGCGCGGCCGGTCAGGAGTTCACCGCCGTCGACCCGGCCGGCGGCCGGCACCGCATCGGCATCGGGCTCACCGGCGCCTACAACATCGCCAATTGCCTTGTGGCACTGGCGATTCTCGACGCGGTCGGGGTGTCCCCGGAACACGCGGCCGCCGGATTGGCGGACACCCGGGTGCCGGGCCGGCTGGAAGAGATCGACCGCGGCCAGGATTTCCTCGCCCTCGTCGACTACGCGCACAAGCCCGGCGCGCTGCGCGCGGTCTTGACCACGCTGGCCCGGCCGGGGCGCCGCGTGGCGGTGGTGTTCGGCGCGGGCGGGGACCGCGACCCGGGCAAGCGGGCGCCGATGGGCGCCGTCGCCGCCGAGCTGGCCGACCTGGTCGTCGTCACCGACGACAACCCGCGCAGCGAGGACCCGGCCGCCATCCGGCGCGAAATCCTGCGCGGCGCAACGGGATTCGCCGCGCAGGTGATCGAGATCGGCGACCGGCGGGAGGCGATCCGGCACGCGGTCGGCTGGGCCGGTCCGGGCGACGTGGTGCTGATCGCCGGCAAGGGGCACGAGACCGGGCAGCGCGTCGGTGACGCGCTGCGCCCGTTCGACGATCGGGTGGAATTGGCCGCGGCGCTCGACGATCTCGGGGCACGCCGGTGATCGATTTGACCGTCGCGCAGGTCGCCGAACTCGTCGGCGGCACACTGGCCGACGTCTCCGCGGAGCGGGCCGCCGAACTGCGCGTCACCGGGACCGTCGAATTCGACTCGCGCGCGGTCGGTCCCGGTGGGCTGTTTTTGGCGCTGCCCGGCGCCCGTTCGGACGGACACGACCACGCCGCCGCGGCGGTGGCCGCCGGTGCGGTGGCGGTGCTGGCGGCCCGGCCGGTCGGGGTGCCCGCCATCGTGGTGGCCCCGCGGGGGGCGTCTAAATCGCGCGCCGGCGTGCTCGAGCACGACGTCGACGGCTCGGGCGCCGCGGTGTTGGCTGCGCTGTCGAAGCTGGCCGCGGCGGTGGCGCGGGAGTTGGTCGCCGGCGGGCTGACCATCGTCGGGATCACCGGCTCGTCGGGCAAGACCTCGACGAAAGACCTGGTGGCCGCCGTGCTCGCGCCGCTGGGGAACGTGGTGGCGCCGCCGGGATCGTTCAACAACGAGCTCGGCCATCCCTGGACGGTGTTGCGGGCGACGCGCGAGACCGATTACCTCGTCCTGGAGCTGTCGGCGCGTCATCCCGGCAACATCGCCGCGCTGGCGCACATCGCCCCGCCCGCGATCGGCGTGGTGCTCAACGTGGGCACCGCGCATCTGGGCGAGTTCGGCTCACGCGAGGCGATAGCGAAGACGAAATCCGAACTGCCGCAAGCTATTCCGTCGACCGGCGCGGTGATTCTCAACGTCGACGACCCCGCCGTGGCCGCCATGGCCCAGCTCACCTCGGCCCAGCTGGTGCGGGTCAGCCGCGCCAGCCACACCGACTCGGGCCGCAGCGACGTCTGGGTCGAAGGCGTGTCGTTGGACGAGTTGGCCAGGCCGCGCTTTACCCTGCACGCGATGGACGCGCGAGGCGCCGTGCAGACCGAGGTGCGACTCGGGGTGTCCGGCGAACACCAGGTCACCAACGCGCTGTGTGCCGCCGCGGTGGCCCTGCGATGCGGCGCCGGTCTCGAGCAGATCGCGGCGTCGCTGGCGGCGGGCGAGCCGGTGTCGCGGCACCGGATGCACGTGCGGACCCGCGCCGACGGGGTCACCGTGATCGACGACGCCTACAACGCCAACCCGGATTCGATGCGCGCCGGACTGCAGGCGCTGGCCTGGATCGCCTCTGGCGGGTCGGCACCCGGCGCGCCGTCGCGGCGCAGCTGGGCGGTGCTCGGCGAGATGGCCGAGCTCGGCCCCGATGCGATAACCGAGCACGATCGCATTGGCCGGCTGGCGGTGCGCTTAGATGTGTCTCGACTTGTTGTCGTCGGAACGGGGAGGTCGGTAACCGCGATGCACCATGCTGCGGTCCTCGAAGGGGCATGGGGCTCGTGGGGCGCTTCCGGCGAGCGGGGGGCTGTACACGTGCCCGACGCCGACGCGGCGCTGGACCTGTTGCGGGCCGAACTGCGACCCGGTGACGTGGTCTTGGTGAAGGCGTCGAACTCCGCCGGGCTCGTTGTCCTGGCCGAGGCGCTCGCCGATGCGCCGGCTGATACTTCCGCTGAGGCCGACTCCGGGGGCGGGGCTCGCCCGTGAGGCAGATTCTGGTTGCCGTCGCGATCGCCCTGACCGTGTCGATTTTGCTGACCCCGGCGCTGATCCGGCTGTTCACCAAGCAGGGCTTCGGCCATCAGATCCGCGAGGACGGCCCGCCCAGCCATCACACCAAGCGCGGTACCCCGTCGATGGGCGGGGTGGCGATCCTGGCCGGCATCTGGGCCGGCTACCTGGGCACCCACCTGGCCGGGCTGGCCTTCGACGGCGAGGGTGCCTCCGCGTCGGGCCTGCTGGTGTTGGGCCTGGCCACCATCCTGGGCGGCGTCGGCTTCCTGGACGACCTGATCAAGATCCGCCGGTCGCGCAACCTGGGCCTGAACAAGACGGCCAAGACGGTCGGGCAGATCGTGGCCGCGGTGTTGTTCGGTGTGCTGGTCCTGCAATTCCACAACGCCAACGGCTTGACACCGGCCAGTGCAGATTTGTCATATGTGCGTGAAATCGCCACCGTCACACTGACTCCGGGACTTTTCGTGCTGTTCTGCGTGATCGTCGTCAGCGCCTGGTCCAACGCGGTCAACTTCACCGACGGGCTGGACGGTCTGGCCGCCGGCTGCATGGCCATGGTGACCGGCGCCTACGTGCTGATCACCTTCTGGCAGTACCGCAACGCGTGCGCCACGGCGCCGGGGTTGGGCTGCTACAACGTGCGCGACCCGCTGGATCTGGCGATCGTGGCCGCCGCCACCGCGGGCGCCTGCATCGGCTTTCTGTGGTGGAACGCCGCGCCGGCCAAGATTTTCATGGGCGACACGGGCTCGCTGGCCCTGGGCGGCATCATCGCCGGGTTGTCGGTCACCAGCCGCACCGAGATCCTCGCCGTCGTGCTGGGGTCGTTGTTCGTCGCCGAGGTCACCTCGGTGGTGCTGCAGATCCTGACTTTCCGCACCACCGGGCGTCGGGTGTTCCGGATGGCGCCGTTCCATCACCACTTCGAGCTGAGCGGCTGGGCCGAAACGACGGTGATCATCCGCTTCTGGCTGCTCACCGCGATCGCCTGCGGCCTGGGCGTGGCCCTGTTCTACGGTGAGTGGCTCGCCACGATCGGCGCCTGAGGTGCCCGGGCTCGAACCGTTGGCGCCGCTGTCTGCGGGTGCGCCCGTCCTGATCGCCGGTGCCCGGGTCACCGGCCGGGCGATTCTGGGCGCGCTGCAACGATTCGGCGCCGCGGCCACGTTGTGCGACGACGACCCGGACATGCTGCGCCCGTACGCCGAGCGCGGGGTGCCCACCGTCGACCCGGCGGCGGCCGTCGAGCGGATCGCCGACTATGCGCTGGTCGTCACGAGTCCCGGCTTCCAGCCGTCGGCGCCGGTGTTGGCGGCCGCGGCCGCGGCGGGCCTGCCGATCTGGGGCGACGTCGAGTTGGCCTGGCGGCTGGACGCCGCGGGGCGTTACGGCAGGCCCCGGCGCTGGCTGGTGGTGACCGGCACCAACGGCAAGACCACGACGACCTCCCTGCTGCACGCCATGCTGGTCGCCGGGGGCCGGCGCAGCCTGCTGTGCGGCAACATCGGCGATCCCGTTCTCGACGTGCTGGATCAGCCGGCCGACCTGTTGGCCGTCGAGCTGTCCAGCTTTCAGCTGTTCTGGGCGCCGTCGCTGCGACCCGAGGCCGGGGCGGTACTCAATATCGCCGAGGACCACCTGGATTGGCACCCGTCGATGGCGGACTACACCGCCGCGAAGGCCCGGGTGCTGAACGGCCGGGTGGCGATCGTCGGATTGGACGACCGGCGAGCCGCGGCCCTGCTGGACACCGCGGCGGCGCCGGTGCGGACGGGTTTCCGGCTGGGCGAACCGGCCGCGGGGGAGCTGGGGGTGCGCGACGGGCAACTGGTCGACCGCGCCTTCGCCGACGACCTGACCCTGCTGCCGGCGGCGGCGATCCCGGTGCCGGGCCCGGTGGGCGTGCTGGACACGCTGGCCGCGGCGGCGCTGGCCCGCAGCGTCGACGTGCCCGCGGCCGCCATCGCAAACGCCGTCGCGACGTTTCGGCCGGGCCGGCACCGCAGCGAGGTGGTCGCGGTGGCCGACGGGATCACCTACGTCGACGACTCCAAGGCCACCAACCCGCACGCCGCCGAGGCGTCGGTGCTGGCCTACCCGCGGGTGGTATGGGTGGCCGGCGGTCTGCTCAAGGGCGCCTCGCTGGACGCCGAGGTGGCCAGGATGGCATCACGGCTGGTCGGCGCGGTGCTGATCGGCCGCGATCGCCAAGTGGTTGCCGAGGCGTTATCGCGACACGCGCCCGATGTCCCCGTCGTCAAGGTTGTGACAGGCGAGGATGCTGGTATGCATGCGACTGCTGATACTGATGTGACAAAAGTTGACAGTGTGGGGGATAGTCTCGGCGTTCGCGTGATGACCGCAGCGGTCGCGGCGGCCAGGGAGCTGGCAAAGCCGGGCGACACCGTATTGCTGGCACCCGCGGGGGCGTCGTTCGACCAGTTCAGCAGCTATGCGGACAGGGGTGACGCGTTCGCGGCGGCCGTTCGCGCGGCGCTGCGGTAGGTATGCGGTACGTGACTGTGGGTAACGGGCTGACCCGGCGCCTGCGCCGGGGGAAGAAGAAAGGCGAGACCGCGCCGGCCGCGCGGGACACGGATGCCGCCGCCCCGGCCGACGCCGAGGTCGCCACTGAAGTCGACGCTGAGGTCGCGGCCGACGGCCCTGACACCGCCCAAGACGCCGCCCAAGACGCCGAAGGCGCCGCCCAAGATCCGGGTGCCGGCGAAGACGCTGAAGTCAGCGAAGTCAGCGACGTCGAAGACGCTAGTGACCCGGACACCGACGCCGCGACGGACGCGATCGCGACCCCCGAACCGGTCGCGGCGCAGGTCAAAGCGCCGGTCAAACCCCAGGTCAAGGACCCGCAGCACAGTCCGCGGGCCAGATTCGGCGCGTGGCTGGGCCGGCCGATGACCTCGTTTCACCTGATCATCGCGATCACCGGGTTGCTGACCACGCTGGGCCTGATCATGGTGCTGTCGGCCTCCGGCGTGCGGTCCTACGGCGCCGACGGTTCGGCGTGGGTGATCTTCGCCAAGCAGGTGTTGTGGACGGTCATCGGCGTCGTTGGCGCCTACGTTTCGATGCGGCTGCCGGTCCGTTTCATCCGCCGGGTGGCCTTCTCGGGGTATGTGGTCACCATCATCCTGTTGGTGCTGGTGTTGGTCCCGGGCATCGGCAACCTCGCCAACGGTTCCCGCAAATGGTTTGTGGTGGCCGGTTTCTCGATGCAGCCCTCGGAGCTGGCCAAGATCGCGTTCGCGATCTGGGGTGCCCATCTGCTGGCGTCCCGCCGCATGGAACGGGCCTCGCTGCGCGAGATGCTGGTTCCGCTGGTGCCCGCGGCGGTCATCGCGCTCGGGCTCATCGTCGCCCAGCCCGACCTCGGACAGACCGTGTCGATGGGCATCATCCTGCTGGCCCTGCTCTGGTACGCGGGGCTGCCGCTGCGCGTGTTCGGCACGTCGCTGCTCGCGGTGTTCATGGCCGGTGCGGTGCTGGCCATGTCGGCCGGGTACCGCTCCGACCGAGTGCGCTCGTGGATCAATCCCGAGAACGACCCGATGGACACCGGCTACCAGGCCCGGCAGGCGAAGTTCGCGCTGGCGCACGGCGGCATCTTCGGCGACGGCCTGGGCCAGGGCACGGCCAAATGGAACTACCTGCCCAACGCGCACAACGACTTCATCTTCGCCATCATCGGCGAGGAACTCGGCTTCATCGGAGCGTTCGGGCTGCTGGCGCTGTTCGCCCTGTTCGCTTACACCGGAATGCGCATCGCGCGCCGTTCCGCCGACCCGTTCCTGCGCCTGCTGACGGCCACCACGACGATGTGGATCCTCGGGCAGGCCTTCATCAACATCGGCTACGTCATCGGCGTACTTCCGGTCACCGGCCTACAGCTGCCGTTGATATCTGCTGGTGGAACATCAACGGCTGCAACGCTTTTCATGATCGGCATCATGTGCAACGCGGCCCGGCACGAGCCGGAGGCGGTGGCGGCGCTGCGCGCCGGGCGAGACGACAAGGTCAACCGGCTGCTGCGGCTGCCACCGCCGGAGCCGTATGTGCCCAGCCGCATCGAGACCTTCCGCGGCCGCCGGCAATCGCGTCCGCCCGCGCCGCGGCCGCCCGGCCCGGGACGCGCCCGCCGGGCACCCGCCCGGGTCACTGAGCCGACCGCCCGCCGGGGTGGGCGCGCCGCCGAGCCGCCCCCGCGCCCGGCGTTCGGGCGGACACCTGCCCGCGGGGAGCCGCGGTCAAGGCATCATGGATCTGGCCAGCGCCATGCCGGCCAACCGGCCAGCCCATCAGCCGGTCAGCGTCAGGCACGGCGCGCTCGCGCATTGGAAGGTCAGCGTTACGGGTGAACCACCAGATCAAGGAGTCGGCCGGCGGGCAGGGGGGCAGTCCCTCGCCCGCCGGTGCCGCATCACCGGTCCCGGCACCGGTCGACGGGGCCGTGTCGGTCGTGCTGGCCGGCGGCGGCACCGCCGGCCATGTGGAGCCCGCGATGGCCGTCGCCGACGCGCTCAAAGCACTCGACCCGCGCGTCCGGATCACCGCGCTGGGCACGGCGCGCGGGCTCGAGACGCGGCTGGTGCCCGAGCGCGGCTACCACCTCGAGCTGATCACGCCGGTGCCGTTGCCGCGCAAGCCGAGCGGCGACCTGGCCCGGTTGCCGCCGCGGGTGTGGCGCGCGGTGCGGGAGACCCGCGCGGTGCTCGACGACGTCGGCGCCGACGTGGTGATCGGCTTCGGCGGCTACGTTGCCCTACCCGCCTACCTGGCCGCGCGCGGACTGCCGGCCGGGCGCCGGCGGCGCATCCCGGTGCTGATCCACGAGGCCAACGCCCGCGCCGGGCTGGCCAACCGGGTCGGCGCCCGCACCGCGGACCGGGTGCTGTCCGCGGTGCCGGATTCCGGGCTGCGCGGCGCCGAGGTGGTGGGGGTGCCGGTGCGGGCGGCGATCACGACGTTGGACCGCGCGGCGCTGCGCGCCGAGGCGCGCCGGCACTTCGGGTTCGCCGACGACGCGCGGGTGTTGCTGGTGTTCGGCGGTTCCCAGGGTGCGGTGTCGCTCAACCGCGCGGTGTCGGGCGCCGCCGCGCAGCTGGCCGCCGCGGGCGTGTCGGTGCTGCACGCGCACGGCCCGAAAAACACCCTCGACCTGCGCGAGCCCGCCGACGGCGACCCGCCCTACCGGGCCGTTCCCTACCTCGACCGGATGGACCTGGCCTACGCCGCGGCCGACCTGGTCATCTGCCGCTCTGGGGCGATGACGGTCGCCGAGGTGTCGGCCGTCGGGCTGCCGGCGATCTACGTTCCGCTGCCGATCGGCAACGGCGAGCAGCGCCTCAACGCGCTGCCGGTGGTGCACGCCGGGGGCGGCCTGGTCATCCCCGACGGCGTGCTGACGCCGGATCTGGTGGCCCGCGAGGTCACCGGCCTGCTGGGCGACGCGCCGCGGCTGGCGGCGATGACCGCGGCCGCCGCGCGGGTGGGCCATCGCGACGCGGCGCGGCAGGTGGCGCAGGCGGCGCTGGACCTGGCCCGCCACGCACGTGATGGGGGGCCTGCCGCCAGGGGGCCGCGGTGACGTTCGCCGGCAGCCAGCCGCCTAACCGGCCACCCGACGAGCCGCCTGACCAGCCGCCCGAGCTGCCCCCCGAGCTGCACCGGGTGCACATGGTCGGCATCGGCGGAGCCGGCATGTCGGGCGTCGCCCGCATCCTGCTGGATCGTGGTGTGCAGGTATCCGGGTCGGACGCCAAGGAATCCCGCGGCGTGCACGCGCTGCGGGCCCGGGGCGCGCTGATTCGCATCGGCCACGACGCGTCGGCGCTGGATCTGCTGCCGGGCGGCGCGACTGCCGTGGTCACCACCCACGCGGCCATCCCGAAGACCAACCCGGAGCTGGTCGAGGCCCGACGGCGCGGCATTCCGGTGCTGTTGCGCCCGGCCGTGCTGGCCATGCTGATGCACGGACGCACCACGCTGATGGTGACCGGTACCCACGGCAAGACGACCACGACGTCGATGCTGATCGTGGCGCTGCAACAGTGTGGGCGCGACCCGTCGTTCGCGGTGGGCGGCGATCTCGGTGAGGCCGGCACCAACGCGCATCACGGTAGCGGTGACTGCTTCGTGGCCGAGGCCGACGAAAGCGACGGGTCGCTGCTGGAGTACACGCCCGACGTCGCGGTGGTCACCAACATCGAGGCCGATCACCTGGATTTCTACGGCAGCGACGACGCCTACGTCGCGGTCTTCGATGCGTTCGTCGAGCGGCTGGCCCCGGGCGGGGCGCTGGTGGTGTGCACCGACGACCCCGGCGCGGCGGCGCTGGCCCGGCGCAGCAGCGAGTTGGGCATTCGGGTGTTGCGTTACGGCTCTGCGCCGCAAGGGGATTCGGATCTGGCCGCCACCCTGCTGTCGTGGGAGCAGCAGGGCACCGGGGGTGTCGCGACCATCCGGGTGAGCTCTGATCCCGCCCCGGCGACGGTGCGCTCGATGCGACTGTCGGTGCCGGGGCGGCACATGGCGCTCAACGCGCTGGGCGCCCTGTTAGCTGCGGTCCAGGTGGGCGCCCCGGTGGAGCAGGTGCTCGACGGCCTGGCCGGCTTCGAGGGCGTGCGCCGCCGTTTCGAACTGGTCGACACGGTGGGTTCGGTGCGGGTGTTCGACGACTACGCCCATCATCCGACGGAGATCGCCGCGACGCTGTCGGCGGTCCGGGCGGTTCTCGAGCAGGGTGGCGACGGCCGGGCGCTGGTCGTCTTCCAGCCCCACTTGTATTCGCGGACAAAGGCTTTCGCGGCGGAATTCGGTCACGCCCTGGACAACGCCGACGAGGTGTTCGTGCTCGACGTGTACGGGGCCCGTGAACAGCCGCTGGCCGGGGTGAGCGGGGCGATCGTCGCCGAGCACGTCAGCGTGCCGGTCAGCTACCTGCCGAACCTGTCCAGCGTCGCCGAGCAGGTGGCCGCCGCCGCGGGACCCGGTGACGTCATCGTGACGATGGGCGCCGGCGACGTGACCCTGCTGGGGCCGGAGATCGTCGACGCGTTGCGGGCGCGGGCCAACCGCGGCGCGCCCGGGCAGCCCGGGGTGTTGCGATGACCGATCCGAACGTCGCGCAGCCCGACGCCGACACCGCGGTCACCGAACCGATTGCCGCCCAGCAAGATCCGGCACCGGAGCCGGTCGACTTCGAGGGCCCGCGCCGGCGCGCCCGCCGGGAGCGCGCCGAGCGTCGCGCCGCCCAGGCCCGTGCCACCGCCATCGAGGAGGCGCGCCGTGAGGCCAAGCGCCGGGCCAGCGGGCGCCTCGGCGCGCCCGAGCCGAAAAGGCCTGCGCGCGGCGTGGTTCGCGGCCTGAAGATGTTGCTCGCGACGGTGCTGCTGGTCATCGTGGGGATCGGGCTGGCGCTGATCCTCTACTTCACCCCGGTGATGTCGGCGCGCGACATCGTCGTCGTCGGTACCGGCGCGGTGTCGCGCGAAGAGGTGCTCGACGCCGCCCGGGTCCGGGTCGGTACGCCGCTGCTGCAGATCAATACCAACCAGGTGGCCGACCGGATCGCCGCGATCCGCCGGGTGGCCAGCGCCCGCGTGCAACGCCAGTACCCGTCGGCGCTGCGGATCACCATCGTCGAGCGAGTTCCCGTGGTGGTCAAGGACTTTGCCGACGGCCCGCACCTGTTCGACCGGGACGGCGTGGACTTCGCGACCGGCCCGCCACCGCCGGCGCTGCCCTATATCGACGTCGCCAATCCCGGCCCGGCCGATCCGACGACCAAGGCCGCGCTGCAGGTGCTGTTGGCGTTGCGCCCCGAGGTTGCCGGGCAGGTCAGCCGGATCGCGGCGCCGTCGTTGGCCTCGATCACGCTGACCCTCGGCGACGGGCGGGTGGTGATCTGGGGGACCACGGACCGCACGGACGAGAAGGCCGAGAAGCTGGCCGCGCTGCTCACCCAGCCGGGCAAGACCTACGACGTGTCGAGCCCCGATCTGCCCACGGTGAAGTAGCGCCACGCGCTGCGACCGAGCTCACGTGTGCAAAATTGCGGAAAATTTGCGCGCCGTGCGTCGGCGCGCCTGCAGGGATAGCGCGCGTCGTACCCATACCGTTCTGGTTGCACGGAACTACTTGACATAACTCTAACTCTATGGTTGAGGTTGAGAGTTTGCCAGGAGAACCGCAAAGCCCGGAAAAACCGAATCCCCACCAGGGAGGAAGACGAGATGATGACCCCCCCGCATAACTACCTGGCCGTCATCAAGGTTGTGGGTATCGGTGGTGGCGGCGTCAACGCCGTCAACCGGATGATCGAGCAGGGCCTCAAGGGCGTGGAGTTCATCGCGATCAACACCGATGCCCAGGCATTGTTGATGAGCGATGCCGACGTCAAGCTCGACGTCGGCCGCGACTCCACCCGAGGATTGGGCGCCGGCGCCGACCCCGAGGTCGGACGCAAGGCCGCCGAGGACGCCAAGGACGAGATCGAAGAGCTGCTGCGCGGCGCGGACATGGTGTTCGTCACCGCCGGAGAAGGTGGCGGAACCGGCACCGGCGGAGCGCCCGTGGTGGCCAGCATCGCCCGCAAGCTGGGCGCGCTGACCGTCGGCGTGGTCACCCGGCCGTTCTCCTTCGAGGGCAAGCGCCGCAGCAACCAGGCCGAGAACGGCATCAACGCCCTGCGCGAGAGCTGCGACACGCTGATAGTGATCCCCAACGACCGGCTGCTGCAGATGGGTGACGCCGCGGTGTCGCTGATGGACGCGTTCCGCAGCGCCGACGAGGTGCTGCTCAACGGTGTCCAGGGCATCACCGACCTGATCACCACGCCGGGTCTGATCAACGTCGACTTCGCCGACGTCAAGGGCATCATGTCCGGCGCGGGCACCGCGCTGATGGGCATCGGCTCGGCGCGCGGCGAGGGCCGGTCGCTCAAGGCCGCCGAGATCGCGATCAACTCGCCGCTGCTGGAGGCGTCGATGGAGGGCGCCCAGGGCGTGCTGATGTCGATTGCCGGCGGCAGCGACCTGGGCCTGTTCGAGATCAACGAGGCGGCTTCGTTGGTGCAGGACGCCGCCCACCAGGACGCCAACATCATCTTCGGCACCGTGATCGACGACTCGCTGGGCGATGAGGTGCGGGTCACCGTCATCGCGGCGGGCTTCGACGCCGCCGGGCCCGGCCGCAAACCCGTCATCGGCGGTCCGGCCGAGAAGGCTGAGAAGACCGGGGGTGCGCACCGCATCGAATCGGCAAAGGCGGGCAAGCTCACTTCGACGCTGTTCGAGCCCGTCGACGCCGTCAGCGTCCCGGTGCACACCAACGGTGCGACGCTCAGTATCGGCGGCGACGACGACGACGTGGACGTGCCGCCGTTCATGCGTCGCTGAGAACGGACATGCCCGCGGCTGCCGTCCCCGCCCATTCGGCGGGGACGGTTGTTCGACAAAGGAATCCGGATACTGGTCCTGTGAGCGTTCGCATCCGGCGAGTCACGACCACCCGGGCGGGCGGCGTGTCCAAACCACCATTCGACACCTTCAACTTGGGTGACCATGTCGGCGACGACCCGGCGGCGGTGGCCGCCAACCGGACCCGGCTGGCCCGCGCCATCGGTTTGGGCGCCGACCGGGTGGTGTGGATGAACCAGGTGCACGGCGACCGGGTCGAGGTCGTCGAAGGGCCACGAAAGACCGCCTTCGACGACACCGACGCGTTGGTGAGCCGTACCCCGCGACTGGCGCTGGCCGTCGTGACGGCCGACTGTGTGCCGGTGCTGCTGGGCGACGCGCGCGCCGGGGTGGTGGCGGCGGTGCACGCCGGGCGGGTCGGCGCGCAGCGGGGCGTGGTGGTGCGCACGGTCGAGGCGATGCTGAAGCTGGGTGCGCAGCCCGCCGACATCTCGGCGCTGCTCGGCCCCGCGGTGAGCGGACGCAACTACGAGGTGCCCGCGGCGATGGCCGACGAGGTGGAGGCGGCGTTGCCGGGTAGTCGTACCAGCACCGGTCGCGGCACTGCCGGTCTCGACCTTCGGACCGGAATCGCTTGCCAACTAAGAAATTTGGGCGTCGAGTCGATCGACATCGACCCACGTTGCACGCTGGCCGACCCCGCGTTGTTCAGTCACCGTCGGGGCGCGCCGACCGGGCGGCTGGCGTCGTTGATCTGGATGGAGTGAATGCCATGGCTGTTGGCCCGGCGGACTCCAGGGCGGGCAACCGCGAAACTGAATTGACTCATGCGTTGGCGGCCGTGCGTTCCCGACTGGCGATGGCTGCGGAAGCCGCGGGACGCAATGTCGGTGAAATTGAACTTCTCCCTATTACCAAATTCTTTCCGGCTAGCGATGTCGCGATTTTGTCTCGATTGGGTTGTCGTTCGGTCGGTGAATCGCGCGAACAAGAAGCGTCGGCAAAGGTGGCCGAAGTCACGTGCTTGATGCAGTCTTCCGGTGCTTCGCGGGAGTTGCACTGGCACATGGTCGGCCGGATTCAGCGCAACAAGGCTCGGTCGTTGGCGCGCTGGGCGCACACCGCTCATTCGGTCGACAACGTGCCGTTGGCGAGCGCGCTGGACCGGGCGGTCGCCGCGGCGTTGGCCGAGGGCAGGCGGCAGCAGCCGCTGCGCGTCTACGTTCAGGTCAGCCTGGACGGGGACGCCTCGCGCGGCGGTGTGGATCCGGCCGCCCCGGGCGCCCTCGAAGAGGTGTGCGCCCAGGTCGAGGCGGCATCAAGCCTTCAGCTGGTGGGGCTGATGGGTATTCCGCCGCTGGACGCCGACCCCGAAGCGGCCTTCGAGCGGCTGCAAGCCGTGCACGGCCGGGTCCTGGAAGCGCACCCGAACGCCGTGGGGCTGTCTGCCGGAATGTCGAACGACTTCGAAATTGCGGTCAAACACGGTTCGACGTGTGTGCGTGTCGGTACCGCGCTTATGGGCCCGCGCCAGCTACCGTCACCGTGAGTAGTCACTGTAGTCACACCTTCATCACAGACAACAGAAATCCCAGGGGCTAGAAGGGGTCAACGCGATGAGCACACTGCATAAGGTCAAGGCCTATTTCGGGATGGCCCCGATGGACGACTACGAGGACGAGTACTACGACGACCGCGCGCCGTCGCGCGGATTTCCTCGGCCTCGCTTCGACGACGGATACGGACGCTATGACGGCCGCGACTACGACGACCCGCGCGCCGACACCGGCGAGTACCCACCGGCCGGCTACCGCGGCGGCTACCCGGAGGAACCGCGTTACGGCGCCGTGCACCCGCGCGAGTTCGACCGCGGCCCGGAGATGAGCCGGCCGCGACTGGGCTCGTGGCTGCGCGGGTCGACCCGCGGTGCGCTGGCCATGGACCCGCGCCGGATGGCGATGATGTTCGAAGAGGGCCACCCCCTGTCGAAGATCACCACGCTGCGGCCCAAGGACTACAGCGAGGCCCGCACCATCGGCGAGCGCTTCCGCGACGGCACCCCGGTGATCATGGACCTGGTGTCGATGGACAACGCTGATGCGAAACGGCTGGTCGACTTTGCGGCCGGGCTGGCCTTTGCCCTACGCGGCTCGTTCGACAAGGTAGCCACGAAGGTGTTCCTGCTGTCCCCGGCCGACGTCGACGTCACGCCCGAAGAGCGCCGGCGAATCGCCGAAACCGGCTTCTACGCTTACCAATAAGCGCGCCCGACCCCTCCCTGGTACGGCGGGGTCGGTCATTGGGGCGCTGGTCGGTGCCCAGCGCGCCGCGGCTGCGGTGCAGGTGAGATGTCCGCCCATCCCCGAGTCGGTACGCTTGCCAGTGCTGCGCTATCGCGCGGCGGTTGACATCTCATCGTTAAGGTCGGGCTCTCGTTGGTGCTGTTCTTTCAGATCCTTGGGTTTGCGCTGTTCATCTTTTGGCTGCTGCTCATCGCTCGGGTTGTCGTCGAGTTCATCCGCTCGTTCAGCCGGGACTGGCATCCCACCGGCGTCACCGTGGTGATCCTGGAGATCATCATGTCGATCACCGATCCGCCGGTGAAGTTGCTGCGCCGGCTCATCCCGCAACTCACCATCGGAGCGGTCCGCTTCGATCTGTCGATCATGGTGCTCTTGCTGGTGGCGTTCATCGGCATGCAGCTCGCCTTCGGTGCCGCGGCCGGAGCGTAGTAGGGCCCGCAGCGTCGGTTCGGCCACGATTAGGCCTCGGTTTGATGGGCGCGATTTGCAAATTCTAAGGATTGAGATTTTATGTCTCTTAGTGTTTGAAATTGGCTCTTAATTATTGGCCTAATCGGCGACCGCCGGGTCTGGTGTGACAGGATGGGCGGCAGTTGCACAACCGCTGCCACTCCGTTCTACACTTCCGGGAACGTTTGACAGGAACTTGAGGGGACGAACAAATGCCGCTTACACCAGCCGACGTCCACAATGTGGCGTTCAGTAAGCCGCCGATTGGCAAGCGCGGTTACAACGAGGACGAGGTCGACGCGTTCCTGGACCTGGTGGAGAACGAGCTGACGCGGCTGATCGAAGAGAACTCCGATCTGCGCCAGCGGGTGGAGGAACTGGACCGCGAACTGGCCGCCGGCGGCGCTCCCGCTGCCCACCCCGCTCCCGCAGCCCCTGTCTTCGAACCCGAGCCCGAGCCGGAACCTGTCAAGGCGGCACCCGCGGCGGCCGCCCCGAGTGGGACGAACGAGGAGCAGGCCCTCAAGGCGGCTCGTGTGTTGAGCCTGGCCCAGGACACCGCCGACCGGCTGACCAGCAGCGCCCAGGCCGAGTCCGAAAAACTGCTGGCAGACGCGCGGGCCAATGCCGACCAGATCCTCACCGAGGCCCGGCAGACGGCCGAGACCACCGTCACGGAGGCCCGCCAGCGCGCCGACGCCATGCTCGCCGACGCCCAGACCCGTTCCGAAACGCAGTTGCGCCAGGCCCAGGAGAAGGCCGACGCCCTGCAGGCCGACGCCGAGCGCAAGCACTCCGAGATCATGGGCACCATCAACCAGCAGCGCACGGTGCTGGAGGGACGTCTCGAACAGCTCCGGACGTTCGAACGCGAATACCGCACCCGTCTCAAGACCTACCTGGAATCCCAGCTCGAGGAGCTCGGCCAGCGCGGATCGGCGGCTCCCGTCGACTCCAGCGCGGATGCCGGTGGATTTGACCAATTCAATCGGGGTAATAACTAGCCGGGACCCGATGCCATTCGGCACGCCATGTGTACGGGACCTGGCGGTCCCGCCCTTCGGCTAGAGGATGACGAATGCTGATCATTGCGCTGGTGTTGGCCCTGATCGGGCTCGTCGCGCTGGTGTTTGCGGTGGTCACCAGCAACGAGCTGGTGGCTTGGGTGTGCATCGGCGCCAGCGTCCTGGGTGTGGTGCTACTCATCGTCGACGCGCTACGCGAACGGCAGCACCGCGACGCGAGCGATGCCGCCGAAACCGATGACGCCGATGACGCCGATGCCGCCGACGACGCCGCTGACGCCGATGCCGCGGCCGAGCAGCCGGACACCGGCGAGGAGCCGGTCGACTACCCGGAGGAAGACGCCCAGGCTGCCGACGAGGCGGACGGCGACCAGGCCGTCTCGGCCGAGACCACCCGCGGCGACGACGCGGCCAAGTAGGGTCAGCGGGTCGACGAGCTGAGCAGCTCGCGCACCTCGCGATCGCTGACCTGGTGGAAATCGTCGTAAACCTGCCCGACCGCCTCGAATGCCGACGGTGTGAGGGTGCACACGACGTCGTCGGCCGCCGAAGCGAGTTCCCGCCAGACCGATTGCGGCCCGACGGGCACGGCGACAACGATCGATTTCGGTTCGGCGGCGCGGACGGCCCGCACCGCGGCGAGCATGCTGGCGCCGGTGGCAATGCCGTCGTCGACCACGATCACGATCTTGCCCCGGGGGTCGGCGACGGGACGGCCGCCGCGGTAGGCGTGTTCGCGGCGGGCCAGCTCGGCAGTCTCGCTGTCGATAACGTCGCGCACCTGCTCGTCGCTGATGTGCAAGCTGGACACCACATGGTCGTTCATCACCACGCCGCCGCTGGCCAGCGCGCCCATCGCAAGCTCCGACCAGCGGGGCACCCCGAGCTTGCGGACTAAAAACACATCCAGCTCGGCATGCAGCGCCCGGGCGATCTCCCATGCCACCGGAACGCCACCGCGCGCCAATCCCAGCACCAACACATTGTCTTTGTCCCGGTAGGCGCCCAGTTGCTCCGCGAGCACGCGGCCGGCTTCATGACGGTCTACAAACCGTCGCGCGGTTTGCTGGGTGGTGCGGCGCAGAAATCCGTTCGGTGAGTTCATCGGTATGGTCGAGTTTACGCGTCCGTCGCTGACCGATCGAATCAGTTGCGTACCAACGCAATTGGCGACGAAAGTCGGCCAAGTGTCGGAAGGGGCCGACGAACCCCGCGATGGGGCTCGGCTACCGGTATGTCGTGTTTCGTGGGAAACACGGCGCAATTGCCATGGGTGAGCGGCCCCGACTGACCGCAGACTGTATACAGTTCCCTGGCGCGGGGAACACGGGTTCGGCGATCGGAGCACAGAAGGCGTGACCAAAGCATGAAGCTGCAGCACTATATCGGGGGTTTGGAGGGGCTGCCCGAGCCGTTGCATCTCGAGAAGCGAGTCTTCGTCGAGGACTGGGAGAAACGCATCTTCGGGATCCATGTCGCGCTGATGGCGCTTTCGAAGCATCTCGGCTCGGCGCTGCCACAGTATCCAATTGCCGAGGTGGCAACGGCATTCGACGACAAATGGACCTGGGCTGACCTGCGCACCAGCGCGGAGGCGATGAATCCGTTCGACTACTTCAAGTTCCGCTACTACGAGAAGTGGCTTGGCGGGATCACCCAGTTCCTGGTGGACAAGGGATACCTGACGGCCGACGAATTGGCGGCGCGCATCGACGCTTTGCCGTTGCGGCAAGAAGTCGCGAGCTCTTCGGACGCCGACGGCATCGACGCCCAGGTGTTGGCGTACCTGCGGATGGGGGATAGCCCGCGGCGCGACGTCGCCCACCCGAAATTCGCCGTCGGCGACACGGTGCGGATCGCCGACGTGCCGGCGGGGCCGCATACCCGATTGCCCGGATTCCTGCGGGGCCGCCTCGGCACGGTGACACGCATTTTCGAGGGCGACTACGCGTATTTCAATCACACCGCGGACGGGATCGGCGACCCGATGCCCAACTACCTCGTCGAGTTCACCGCCGCCGAGCTCTGGGGATCCGGCGCCGAGGATGATCGTCAGACCGTCTGCGCCGAGCTGTACGAGGCATACTTGAAAGGAGTGGAATGACAGCGCGATTCGCCTTTCCGGAGGACCGCGAGGAAAGCAGTGCCGCGAAAGTGCAGGCGCTGGAATCGCTGCTCATCGACAAGGGCGTGATCACCAGCCAAACCGTCGACAAGGTGCTGGCCTACTTCGAATCCGAGATGACCCCGCTCAACGGCAAGAAGATCGTCGTCAAGGCATGGACGGATCCCGAATTCGCCGCCCGCCTGGTGGCGGACACCCCGTCGGCGATTGCCGAGCTCGACCTGCCCGACGGTATGGCGGGCGCCGAGGGTGAGCATCTGCGGGCCGTGGCCAACGGCCCGGGGGTGCACCACCTAGTGATCTGCACGCTGTGCTCGTGTTTCCCGTGGCCGGTGCTGGGGTTGCCGCCGTACTGGTACAAGGATCCGGTTTTTCGCGCCCGGGCCGCGCGCGAGCCGCGAAAGGTGCTCGCCGAGATCGGCCTGGAACTCGCGGCGGACGTCGAGATCAGGGTGTTGGACAGCAGCGGCCATTCGAGATGGTTCGTCATACCCGAAAGGCCAGCGGGCACAGAGGATTTCACCGATGAGATGCTGATGGAACTGGTCACCACCGAATCGATGATGGGCGTCGCTCTGGCGGGTCGGTCGCATGAAGCTGCATGACAGCTGCACCACCGATCAGGCCGCCCCGCAGTTCGATCACCCTTGGCAGCGTCGGGCGTTCGGCCTGGCATTGGCATTGGCGGAATTCGGTCACTACCCGTGGAGTGAATTCCAGCAGAGCCTGATCGCCTCCATCGCCGCGTGGGAGAACGCCGGCGATGATCGGCGCGGCGACTGGGAGTACTACGACCACTGGGTCGCGGCACTGGAAAAGATCGTGGCCGAGCGCGAATTACTCACGGCGCCGCTGGTTTTGGACGACGGCGACCACGCGGCAGCCGCCGATCACCGAGATGGAGACGACCATGACGATGCAACCCGTTGAACGCGTTAGCCGTTCGATCCCCGTCGCCCTGACCGGTGCGGTATGGCTCAGCATGACAACGCTTCTGGCGTTGCTGGCGTTGTACCTCGTCGGCATCGAGCAAGGCGCGGTGTCGGTGTTCGGCTCGGACACTCATGTCCACGAATTCATGCACGATGCCCGCCATCTGCTGGGCTATCCGTGCCATTGATGCCGACGTGGATACCCCAAGCGTCAGTGTTTTGTGAAGGCGGCAACGATTTCGTCGGTGTTTTCAACGGCGTGGGCCAGGTAGGCGTAATTCACCAACGCGGCCTGATAGCCGTCACCGCGAACGGGATGCCGGGGGCCCGCTGTGGCATCACGGACCACGGCCACCTCGAATCCTTGCTCGAGTAGATCGCGCAGGTGCGACTCCACGCAGATGTTGGCGAGCATGCCGCACAGGACGACTTTGCTGATCCCTCGTTTGCGCAGCTGCAGCACCAGGTCGTTGGTCTGCGGACCCCATACTTTGTGCGGGCTGGCCACCACAGTCGCCGGGTCCTCGATGAAGGGCTTGAGCTCATCGAGCCAGTCAGCGCCGGAACCGGCGAAGCCATCCAGGGTTAGCGCGCCAGCACGAGCAAACGTGTTTGTACGGAGTTCGTCCGATTCCAGCGGACCGTTGAACAACCAACCGTGATCGGAGGGATAGAAATAGTGCGGGGAGATCATCACCACAAACCCGCCCGCCTTGGCGGCGCTGAAGATCTCGACGAGGTGGGCGACAGTTTTGTTTTCAGTCACGCTCGCTTCGAGGGCGTTCCAGTTTCGGCCCGTGGGGCTCAGCACATCGTTTTGGGGGTCGATCACGACGACCGCGGTATCGGCGGGGTCATACCTCACTGCTGGGCTCCTAGCTGGCCGGCCATTCGCTCAGCGAACTCGCGCGTAGCAGTCCGCTGGGCTGTTCATTGGGTGATGAAAGCCAACAAATCGGCATTGATCGTATCGGCGTGTGTCGTGGGCATGCCGTGTGGGAAGCCGGGGTAACTCTTGAGGACCGCGTGCTTGAG
The DNA here is from genome assembly GCF_002102355.1 of Mycobacterium sherrisii. Taxonomy (GTDB): domain Bacteria; phylum Actinomycetota; class Actinomycetes; order Mycobacteriales; family Mycobacteriaceae; genus Mycobacterium; species Mycobacterium sherrisii. The sequence continues at coordinate 28,432 of NZ_LQPT01000060.1, forward strand.
CAGTCGCGCCGACAACGGCGCGGAATCGGCGAAGGGGACGATCTGATCGTCTTCGCCGTGCATCACCAACACCGGCACGGTGATGCTTTTGAGGTCCTCGCTGAAGTCGGTCTGGGAGAACGCGACGATGCCGTCGTAGTGCGCCTTGGCGCCGCCCTGCATGCCTTGACGCCACCAATTGGCGATGATCGCCTCCGACGCCTGCGCCCCCGGCCGGTTAAAGCCGTAGAACGGTCCGGAAGCCAACTCGCGGTAGAACTTTGACCGGTTGGCCGCCAGCTGTGCCTGCAAATCGTCGAACACGTCTTTGGGCAGGCCGCCCGGATTTGCGTCAGTCCGCACCATGAGCGGCGGCACCGCGCTGATGAGCGCTGCTTTGGCAACCCGACTCTCGCCGTGGCGCGCGATGTAGCGCACCACTTCGCCGCCCCCGGTGGAATGGCCCACATGGACGGCGTCGTGCAAATCAAGGTGGGCGGTCAACGCCGCAAGGTCGTCGGCATAGTGGTCCATGTCGTGCCCCTCGCCGCCCTGGCTGGACCGCCCGTGGCCACGCCGATCGTGGGCGATGACCCGATAGCCGTGCCCGAGAAAGAACAGCATCTGGGTGTCCCAATCATCGGCGGACAGCGGCCAACCGTGGCTGAACACGATTGGCTGGCCGGCACCCCAATCCTTGTAGAAGATTTCGACGCCGTCGGGGGTGACGATGGTGCTCAATGTTTTCCTCACAACGCTGGACGCGAAATAGTACGTCAACAATGGGAACAATGGGAAGGCCCGGGCGGGCTGTGGTGCCGACAGGAATCTACGCGACGCGGATGACCCGCGTACAGGTTGCAGCACCGCGCGGAACGGAAAAAGGGTCAGCCCCGGATCGCTGCGATCGTCGGGGCCGATTAATCCGGCCGTCCACCAAGCGAATTCGTCTAGCATCGGCGGGTGGAGTTGCCCCCGCGGGAGGCCATTGTGACGGTGGCCACCCGGCGGTCGGCCGGTTTGTGCACGCGGCGCTGGTCTGCGAGTCCACGACATAGGTAGCAGATGAGTCGCATGGCGCTCAGGTGTGCCCGCGCTGCCACCCATCACAATTTGTGTCCGAGGGGGGACTTGAACCCCCACGCCCATTAGTAGGGCACTAGCACCTCAAGCTAGCGCGTCTGCCATTCCGCCACTCGGACTCGACCAACCAAAGTCGGCAGCTAAGGCTAGCGGATCGGCCGGAAGGACCCAACTTAGGCTACCGCCGGATTGGCTTGACGGCTCGCCCCCGTGCCGGCCGATGCGTGCAGTGGTAGGAAGGGTTCTTGTGACAGTTGAGAACGAAGTTCCCAACGCTTCGAGCGACGAAGTAATCGAAGTCGTCAGCAGGCTGATCCGGTTCGACACCACCAACACGGGTGACCCCGAAACCACACGGGGCGAGGCCGAGTGCGCGCAGTGGGTCGCCGCACAGCTCGCCGAGGTGGGCTACGAGCCGCAGTATCTGGAATCCGGGGCGCCGGGGCGGGCCAACGTGTTCGTCCGGCTGGAGGGTGCGGACAGGTCGCGCGGCGCCCTGCTGATCCATGGGCATCTCGACGTGGTTCCGGCCGAGCCGGCCGACTGGAGCGTGCACCCGTTTTCCGGGGCGGTCGAGGACGGCTACGTGTGGGGTCGCGGCGCGGTCGACATGAAGAACATGGTCGGCATGATGATCGTCGTGGCCCGTCAGCTGAAACGGGCGGGCATCGTGCCGCCGCGCGATCTGGTGTTCGCGTTCCTGGCCGACGAGGAACACGGCGGCCGCTACGGGGCGCACTGGCTGGTTGACAACCGTCCCGATCTATTCGAGGGCATCACCGAGGCGATCGGCGAGGTGGGTGGATTCTCGCTGACCGTGCCGCAACGCGACGGCGGTGAACGCCGGCTGTACCTCATCGAGACGGCCGAGAAGGGCATGCAGTGGATGCGCCTCACCGCCCGCGGACAGGCGGGGCACGGCTCGATGGCCAACGACCGCAACGCCGTCACCATCTTGTCCGAGGCGGTCGCGCGGATCGGCCGGCACGAGTTTCCGGTGGTGGTGACCGACACGGTGACGCAGTTCCTGGCCGTCATCAGCGAGGAGACCGGCCTGACCTTCGACACCAACTCCGCGGATCTGCACGGCATGATCGCAAAGCTCGGTCCGATGGCTCGCATGCTTACGGCGGTGCTGCGCGACACCGCAAACCCGACGATGCTCAAGGCCGGCTACAAGGCCAACGTCATTCCCGGCGCCGCCGAGGCGGTGATCGACTGCCGGGTGCTGCCGGGTCGGCTGGCCGCCTTCGAGGCCGAGATCGACCAGCTGATCGGCCCGGACGTGACTCGGGAGTGGATCAGGGACCTGCCGTCCTACGAGACCAGCTTTGACGGTGACCTGGTCGACGCGATGAATGCGGCGGTGCTCGCGGTCGACCCGGACGGACGGACCGTCCCGTACATGCTGTCCGGCGGCACCGACGCAAAAGCCTTCGCGCGGTTGGGGATTCGCTGCTTCGGCTTCTCCCCGCTGCGACTGCCGCCGGACTTGGATTTCTCCTCGCTGTTCCACGGCGTCGACGAGCGGGTACCCGTCGACTCGCTGCGCTTCGGCACCGAGGTGCTGACCCACTTTTTGACCCACTGCTAGTGCTACAAACGAACGGAAAACGAGAGGATCGCCCATGAGCTTGTCGTCCGACCCGTATGACGCGCTGCCCAAACTGCCGACGTTCACCCTGACCTCCGAGTCCGTCACCGACGGCCAGCCGCTGGCCAAAGCCCAAGTGAGCGGCATCATGGGCGCCGGGGGAGAAGACGTCAGTCCGCAACTGAGCTGGTCCGGCTTCCCGAAGGAGACCCGCAGCTTCGCGGTCACCGTGTATGACCCCGACGCCCCGACCCTGTCCGGTTTCTGGCACTGGGCCGTCGCCAACCTGCCGGCCGACGTCACCGAGCTGCCCGCCGACGCGGGCGACGGACGTGAGCTGCCCGGCGGTGCGCTCCAGCTGGTCAACGACGCCGGCATGCGTCGTTACCTGGGTGCGGCGCCGCCGCCCGGGCACGGTGTGCACCGCTACTACATCGCGGTGCACGCCGTCGACGTCGACAACCTGGACCTCAGCGAGGACGCCAGCCCCGCCTTCCTCGGTTTCAATCTGTTCCAGCACGCGATTGCGCGGGCCTATATCCACGGAACCTACGAACAGACCTAGGCGCCGGTGACCGCCCGCGCGTGCGTGCTGGTGCTGCCCGGCGGGCGGGTGCGCAGCGACGAAACCTCCCGATGGTGGCAGTCGGCCAACCTGCGGATGATGCTGGTCGCCCTGGTGTTGCGGTTGCGGCTGGGCCGCGCTGTCCCGGTGCGACGGGTGCAGTACCGGCTGCGCGGCTGGAACAGCCCGCGCTTGGACGCGGTGGCCGACGCGGCGGCCGCGCTAGATCAGATGCAACGCCGATACGAAGCGAAAACCATTGTTCTGGTTGCTCATTCGATGGGCGGACGGGTAGCGGCGCGGCTGGCCGCCGGCGGACAGATCGGCGCGCTGGTCGCGCTGGCGCCGTATTGGCCGCGCGACGACGCCGACCTGATCCCGCCGTCGACCCGGCTGTTGGTCATCCACGGCACCGCCGATACCCGCACCGACCCGGACAGCTCGCGCATCCAGACGTTACGAGCCCGCCAGCGTGGGCTGGACGCGCAGTGGGTGGGCATCGACGGTGTCGGCCACGCCATGTTGCGCCGCGTCGGCGAATGGCACCGCCGCACCGTGGATTTTGTCGCCGAATATCTGGCCGAGACGCAGGTTGACCGCTCGAGCTAACTTGTCAGTGGGTGGCGATAGTATTCGAACATGCGTTCGATCAGTCGGGAAGAGATTCAGCGGGACTTCGCCGCGCTGAAGGACGCGGTGTCGCGGGTAGTGGGCCATTCGTTCGACGCCCTGGCCACACCGGAGCGGCTGGCGCTGCTGGAGCAGCTCGAGCAGGCGACGTGGCGGTTGCAGGCGCCCGGGCACGAGCTGATCAATCAGATCGCCGAGGAGTCCGATGCCAGCGAGTTGGGTGGCACCCTGGCGCATGCATTGGCGGACCGGCTGCGCATCAGCCGCGCTGAGGCCGCCCGGCGCGTGTCCGAGGCCGCCGATCTGGGGCCACGGCGGGCGCTTACCGGTGAGCCGCTGCCGCCGATGTTGACCGCGACGGCGACGGCCCAGCGAGACGGTTTGGCCGGTCCCGCGCACGTCTCGGTGATCCGGCGGTTCTTCGATCGGTTGCCGGCCTCGGTGGACCTCGAGACTCGGGACTGTGCCGAACGGCATCTGGCCCGGCTCGCCACCCAATTCCGCCCCGATCAGGTGGCCAAACTCGCCGACCGGCTTGCCGATTGCCTCAACCCCGACGGCAATTATCGCGAAGAAGACCGGGCGCGGCGACGCGGGCTGACGCTGGGCCAGCAGGACGGCGACGGCATGTCGCGACTGACCGGCTGGTTGACGCCGGAGACTCGGGCCACGGTGGAGGCGGTGCTGGCTAAGCTGGCTGCGCCCGGCATGTGCAACCCCGAGGACGACACGCCGGTCCTCGACGATTGCGCCGGTGAGGCCCGGGCGCGCCGCGACGGCCGGACCGTGGCCCAGCGGAACCACGATGCACTCAATGCCGCGCTGCGCGCGGTGTTGGCGTCGGGAAAGTTAGGGCAGCACAACGGATTACCCGCCACCATCATCGTGACCACCACACTGCGGGACCTCGAAGCCGCCGCCGGCACCGCGTTCACCGCCGGCGGAACCCGGCTACCGTTGACCGACGTGATCCGCCTGGCCCGCCACGCGCATCACTATCTGGCGATCTTCGACGGCGAGCACGCCGTCGGCCTCTACCACGCCAAGCGATTGGCCACACCGGGTCAGCGAATTGTGTTGTACGCCAAGGATCGGGGCTGCACGGCGCCCGGCTGCGACGTGCCGGGTTATTGGTGTGAAGTGCACCATGTCGACGATTGGGCAGGCACGTATCGCACCGACATCGACCAGCTCACCTTCGCCTGCGGCGTACACCACAAACTCCTCGACGCCGGCTGGGTCACGCGAAAACGCAGGGACGGCGTCACCGAATGGATTCCGCCGCCGCACCTGGACCGCGGGCAGCCGCGGGTGAACACCTTCCATCATCCCGAGAAGCTGCTGGCCGGCGACCAAGACGAAGACGGCGCGGCGTGATCTAGTCCCGAGCTGCGGACCCGACGGCTTCGGACAGGGAGGCGAACCCGCCGTCGCGGAGCCGTTGGGCGATGCCGTCGTGAATGTGCTTGGGCCACAAGCCGCCCGCATAGACGAAGCCGGTGTAGCCCTGCAGCAGGGACGCGCCCGCGGTGATCCGTTCCCAGGCGTCGTCGGCGGTCTCGATGCCCCCGACGCTGATCAGCACCAGCCGGTCGCCGACCCGCCGGTAGAGCCGACGCAGCACCTCCGCGGCGCGGCGGGCGACCGGCGGCCCCGAGATGCCGCCCGGGCCGAGATCGTCGACGCCCGGCGTATGTAGGCCGTCGCGTGACACCGTGGTGTTGGTCGCGACGATGCCCGCCAGCCCCAGTTCGACGGCCAGATCCGCGATGGCGTCGACGTCGGCATCCGACACGTCCGGCGCGATCTTCACCAGCACCGGCACCGACGTTTCGGCCAGCACCCCGGACAGGATGGGGCGCAGCGCCTCGACCGCCTGCAGGTCGCGCAGCCCGGGGGTGTTCGGCGAGCTGACATTGACCACCAGGTACGACGCCAACCGACCCACTAGCCGGGCGCTGGCCCGATAGTCCTCGACCGCCTCGGCGGCGGGGGTCAGCTTGGTCTTGCCGATGTTCACCCCGATCGGCACGTCGGGGTGGTGTCGCGCCAACCGGCCGGCCAGCTCCCCGGCGCCGTGATTGTTGAAGCCCATCCGGTTGAGGAGCGCCCGATCCTCGGGCAGCCGGAACAACCGGGGCGCGGGGTTGCCGGGCTGCGGGCGTGCGGTGACGGTGCCCACCTCCGCGTATCCGAATCCCAGAGCGCCCCAGGTATGCAAGCCCCGACCGTCCTTGTCGAAGCCGGCGGCCAGCCCGAGCGGGGCGGGAAAGCGCACACCGTACACCGTGCTGGCCAGCACCGGGTCGTGCGCGCCCAGCAGCCGGTGCAGCAGCCGTCGGGTTACACCCAGTGCGGTCGCGGCGCGCAGGGCGGCGAACACCAACGTGTGGATGCGTTCGGGCGGGACCAGGAAGAACAGCCGGCGCAACAACCCGTACGGGCTAATCGCCCGGCGCTGGCGCGTCGTCACAGCTCGGGTTGGTCAGGATGCTGGTCGCTCATGCGAGACTTCTTGCGGCGCAACAGGACTCGCCTACTGCCGTCGTTGTAGAGACGCACCCGGGTCAGTTCCCAGCCGCGATACTCCGCCTCGATGGACAGCCTGGTGGACGCGCTGAGCCGGGTCACCTCCGGCGGCAGTCGTAGCGGGGCCCATTCGTAGTCGTCGGACATTTCGGTGTCCCAGTCCGCCGGGAGCCGGCTCCATCGCGGCGCGCTCAACGGTTGCCCGCCGCGTGCTCGATGACCTGGATCCCTGCCCCGGAGCCCGACACCACGTACAGGGTGTCCGCTGCTTCGTCATAGGCCAACGAGTTGGGTTGCTGCACTGTTGGGTAACGCACCTTTTCGACGGGAATTCCGGTTGCCAAATCGTAACCAATAACCATATTCGATTCGGTTTGAGACACCCACGCCAACGCGCGCGAACCCGCCAAGCCGTAGGGGCTCTGCCGTACCGGGTACGCCTGCCGCAGGATCAGCGGGGTCCGCGGCGCACAACAGCCGTAGACCAGCAGTTCGCCGCCGCGGGTGTCGGCCACCAGGACGCGCCCCAGCCCGTCGGCGGCCATCGTGGTGGCGCCCTCGCCGGCCCGCAGCGACTGGGCGGCCCGGCCGTCGGGACCGATCGTCGTCACCGAGGTCTGCCCGCGGTCCAGCACCACAGTGGTATTGCCTTGAGTGACAAGCCAATCCACCCTGGCAAAGATCTTGTTCCGGTTCTCGACCGTCGCGGTGCCCGCGTCGCCGGGATGTGCGGCAAGCGTGAACAGGGTGCCGTCGGCGCTGCCCAGCACCAGCTTGCCGTCGGCGCGCTGCGCGATCGCGGTGAAGTCCACATTCGCAAAATCGGCGACCGCCACCCGGGTGGTGCGGCCGGTCGACACTCCCACCCGGAAGTAGCCGCCGCGGGCGGCCAGGTAGGCCGCGCCGTGGCCGTCGCCGGTCAACGCCGTCGCCGGGCCGGGCAGCGCGATGACCCGGGCCCGCGGTGCCGAGCCGAGCACCGCGACCGTGGCCGGGGCTCGTGCATCGGCGCCGGGGACCAGGATGACCAGCTGATGGGTGTCCTCGTCGAAGGCCGCGGCGGACGGGTGCCCGGGCAGCGGGCGCACCGTGCCGGCGGGCGGCACCGCCGCGGGCGGCGACACGGCCGGGCGGGCCGCCTCGATGGTGGGCGGGGTGGTGTCGAGCGGATTCGACGAACAGCCGGTGACCGACGACAGCAAAATCGATAACCCACAAACAATGCGCTGAAATCGCTGTTCACCGTGCCTGTGGCGTGTTAGCAAAACCGACCTCGACGTGGCGGATGGGGAAACTCACATTGTAAGGAACGGTTCCGCATCCAACTGCGCCATGTTGCGCACGCGGGGGCGTTCTGGAGAGGTATCGTCGCAATATGACCGTCATGGCCGACCGGCATACCGCCGGCAATGAGTTTGCTGTCGAGGACATCTCGACAGGAATTTTTGCCAGCGGTTATGGACAAGTTGGTGATGGGCGCAGTTTTTCGTTCCACATTGAGCACCGTTCGCTGATCGTGGAAGTTTACCGGCCGCGCCTTTCCGGGCCCGTTCCACAGGCCGAAGACGTGGTGGCGAGGGCGGTGCGCGGGCTGGTCGATCTCGACGTCACCGACGCGCGCAGTTTGACGGCCGCAGTGCGTGATTCCATCGCCGCCGCGGTGCCCGTCCCGCGTTAGTCGCCGCGGCCCGCGGCGGCCGGTACCAGGTACGGTCGTCGTCGTGACTGCGGTGTTGGCAATGTCTTGGTGGCAGGTCATCGCGCTGTCGGTGGTGCAGGGGCTCACCGAGTTTCTGCCGGTTTCCTCCTCCGGTCACCTGGCGATCGTGTCGCGGGTGTTCTTCGCCGACGACGCCGGCGCCTCGTTCACCGCGGTGACGCAGCTCGGTACCGAGGCCGCGGTGCTGGTGTACTTCGCGCGCGACATCGCGCGCATCCTCAAGGCCTGGTTCGCCGGGCTGGCCGCCGCGTCGCGCCGCGACTTCGACTACTGGATGGGCTGGTACGTCATCATCGGCAGCATCCCGATCTGCGTGCTGGGGCTGTTCTTCAAGGACGAGATCCGCTCGGGGGTGCGCAATCTGTGGGTGATCGCCACCGCGATGGTGGTGTTCTCGGCGGTGATCGCGCTGGCCGAGTACCTGGGCCGGCAGACCCGGCACGGCGAGCAGCTGAACTGGCGGGACGCCCTGGCGGTGGGCACCGCGCAGTGCCTGGCGCTGATTCCCGGCGTCTCGCGCTCCGGGTCGACGATCAGCGCGGGTCTGTTTCTGGGACTGGACCGGGAGCTGTCCGCGCGCTTCGGTTTCCTGCTGGCCATTCCCGCGGTGTTCGCCTCCGGGCTGTTCTCGCTGCCCGACGCGTTTCATCCGGTGACCGCGGGCATGAGCGCGACCGTCCCGCAGCTGGGCGTGGCCATGCTGATCGCGTTTGTCATCGGCCTGTCCGCGGTGGCGTGGTTCCTGCGGTTCTTGGTGCGGCACAGCATGTATTGGTTCGTGGGCTACCGGGTGATTGTGGGAGGCATCGTGCTGATCCTGCTGGCGACGGGCACGGTGGCGGCGACATGACCGTCATCCTGTTGCGGCACGGCCGTTCGACGTCCAACACCGCCGGCACGCTGGCCGGCCGGTCGGAGGGCGTGGACCTCGACGACAAGGGCCGCGAGCAGGCCGCCGGGTTGATCGACAGGCTCGGCGACCTGCCGATCCGGGCCGTGGTCACCTCCCCGCTGCTGCGCTGCCGGCACACGATCGAGCCGCTGGCCGAGCTGCTGTGCCTGGAACCGCTCGTCGAGGAGCGCCTCGCCGAGGTGGACTACGGCGACTGGACCGGCCGCAAGATCGGTGAGCTGGCCAAGGAGGAGCTGTGGCGGGTGGTGCAGGCCCATCCCAGTGCCGCCGTCTTTCCCGGCGGGGAGGGGCTGGCGCAGGTGCAGGCCCGCGCGGTGGCCGCGGTCCGCGAGCACGACCGGCGGCTGAGCGAAGAGCACCAGGGTGACGCGCTGTGGGTGGCTTGCACGCACGGTGATGTGATCAAGTCGTTGATCGCCGACGCCTATGGAATGCACCTGGACGGCTTCCAGCGCGTCACTGCCGACCCGGCCTCGGTAAGCGTCATCCGGTACACCCCGCTGCGGCCGTTCGTGCTGCATGTCAACCACACCGGCGGTCGGCTGGCCGCCGCGCTGCGGGCCGGACCCCCGCCCAAGAGCGACTCCGACGGCGACAAACCCGATGAGCCGCAACAACAACCGACCGAGCCGGTGCCGTCCAGCGACGCGGTGGTCGGCGGTTCGCCAGACTGATACGGGTAATTTTCTGATGCCGCAATCGGATCGCATCGCGCTGCGACGTCAACAGCCGGTATTTTGGGAGATGCCATGCCTCGCGCAATCCACGTATTCCGCACGCCCGACCGCTTCGTGGCCGGGACCGTCGGGCAGCCCGGAAACCGCACGTTCTATATCCAGGCGGTCGGCGACTCCCGCGTCGTCTCGGTGGTGCTGGAGAAGCAACAGGTCGCGGTGCTTGCCGAGCGCATCGGTGCGCTGCTGCTCGAGGTGAACCGCCGGTTCGGCACACCGGTCCCGCCCGAACCGTCGGAGATCGACGACCTCAACCCGCTCATCACCCCGGTGGACGCGGAATTCCGGGTCGGCACCATGGGCCTGGGCTGGGATTCGGAGGCACAGACGGTTGTCGTCGAGCTGCTGGCCGTCACCGACGCCGAGTTCGACGCCTCGGTGGTGCTCGATGACACCGATGAGGGTCCCGACGCGGTGCGCGTGTTCTTGACCCCGGAGTCGGCGCGTCAATTCGCCACCCGATCCACCCGGGTGATCTCGGCGGGACGCCCGCCCTGCCCGCTGTGCGACGAACCGCTGGACCCGGAGGGTCACATTTGTGCGCGCGCCAACGGATACAAGCGCGGCGCGCTGCTCGGGCCAGACGATGAACCCGAGGAATGACGAACGCGAGGTCTTGCGGAACGGCGAGCTGACGGTTCTCGGGCGGATCCGCTCGGCCAGCAACGCCACCTTCCTGTGCGAGTCGACTCTCGGCGAGACCAGCGTGCACTGTGTGTACAAACCGGTGGCCGGCGAGGCGCCGCTGTGGGATTTCCCGGACGGAACGCTGGCCGGCCGGGAACGGTCGGCTTATCTGGTCTCCGCGCAGCTGGGCTGGAATCTGGTGCCGTACACGATCATTCGGCACGGGCCGGCGGGTCCGGGCATGCTGCAGCAGTGGGTGCGGCAGCCCGGTGACGAGGTGGACGCCGACCCCCCGCCGGGCCCGGATCTGGTCGACCTGTTTCCCGCCGGCAAGCAGCAGCCGGGTTATCTGCCGGTGCTGCGGGCCCAGGACTATGCCGGCGACGAGGTCGTTCTGATGCATGCCGACGACATTCGGCTGTGGCGGATGGCGGTGTTCGACGTGCTGGTCAACAACGCCGACCGTAAGGGCGGGCACGTGCTGCGCGACCTCGACGGCCACATCTACGGCGTCGACCACGGTGTGTGCCTGCACGTGGAGAACAAGCTGCGCACCGTGCTGTGGGGGTGGGCCGGCAAGCCGATCGACGATCACATGCTCACGGCCGTCGCCGGTCTGTCCGACGCGCTCGGCGACGACCTCGGCGAGGCGCTCGCCGAACACGTCACCCGGGCGGAAGTCGCCGCCCTGCAACTGCGGGTGCACACGCTGCTGGACAACCCGGTGATGCCCACGCCCAGCCGGCATCGGCCCATACCCTGGCCCGCGTTTTAGCGCTGCGCATCGACGTCGGCGATACTGAACCGGTGACCCCGGGCGCCCCCAAAACGCGGGATGAGATGACCGATGCCGCGTTGGCTGCCGATCTCGCCGCCGACGCGGGGGAGCTGCTGCTGAAGGTCCGGGAGGAGATCGGCTTCGGTCATCCCTGGATGCTGGGCGACGCCGGCGACAGCCTGGCCAACGAGCTGATCCTGCGACGGCTGCGGGCCGAGCGTCCCGACGACGCGGTGCTCAGCGAGGAAGCCTACGACGATCTCAAGCGCCTCGAGCACGACCGGGTGTGGATCATCGATCCGGTCGACGGCACCCGGGAGTTCTCCACGCCCGGGCGCGACGACTGGGCGGTCCACATCGCGCTGTGGCAGCGGCCCACCGATGGGCGACGCGAAATCACCGATGCCGCAGTCTCGTTGCCCGCCCGGGGCAACATCGTGTATCGCAGTGACACCGTGACCGCCAGCCGGGCACGGGTCGGTGTACCGCACACGCTGCGCATTGCGGTCAGCGCCACCCGGCCTCCCGCGGTGCTGCACCGGATGCGCCAAGAGTTGGCGATTCAGCCGGTGGCGATCGGTTCGGCCGGCGCCAAGGCGATGGCCATCATCGACGGCGACGTCGATGCCTACCTGCACGCCGGGGGGCAGTGGGAGTGGGATTCGGCCGCGCCGGCCGGGGTGGTGATGGCCGCCGGCATGCACGCGTCGCGGTTGGACGGTTCGCCGATGCGGTACAACCAGCTCGACCCGTACCTGCCCGACTTCGTGATGTGTCGCGCCGAGGTTGCCCCAATCTTGCTCGACGCCATCCGCAACGCGTGGCGCTGACCGTCGGGCTGGACTTGATTGCCCGCTTCCTTCTCGGCCCACTGCGTGGGCCGCATCGTCACCGGGCTGGACTTGATTGCCCGCCTCCTTCTCGGCCCACTGCGTGGGCCGCATCGTCACCGGGCCTAAAGTCGACAGCATGCAGTCGTGGTCTCCCGCACCGATTCCCGAAGTGCCCGGACGCGGTCCGGAACTGCGGCTGTTCGACACCTCCGACCGCCAGGTCCGTCCGGTGGCGGCCGGGTCGACGGCGAGCATGTATGTCTGCGGGATCACCCCTTACGACGCCACGCATCTGGGCCACGCCGCCACCTATCTGGCGTTCGACCTGATTCATCGGCTCTGGCTGGACCTGGGGCACGACGTCCACTATGTACAGAACGTCACCGACGTCGACGACCCGCTGTTCGAGCGGGCCGCCCGCGATGGCGTCGACTGGCGCGAGCTGGGCGATCGCGAGGTCGCCCTGTTCCGCGAGGACATGGCCGCGCTGCGGGTGCTGCCGCCGCGCGAATACGTGGGCGCGACCGAGGCGATTCCCGAAGTGGTGGAGCTCGTCGAAAAGATGCTGGCGTCGGGAGCGGCCTACGTCGTCGACCCAGAAGTCGGGGAATATCCCGACGTCTACTACCGGGCGGACGCTACGCCGCAGTTCGGCTACGAGTCGGGCTACGACCGGGACACCATGCTGCGGCTGTTCGCCGAGCGGGGCGGCGACCCGGATCGGGTGGGTAAAACCGATCAGCTCGACGCCCTGCTGTGGAAGGCCGCGCGACCCGGCGAGCCCAGCTGGCCGTCGCCGTTCGGCGACGGCCGTCCCGGCTGGCACGTCGAATGCGCGGCGATCGCGCTCAGTCGCATCGGCAGCGGCCTCGACATTCAGGGCGGGGGCCGTGACCTGGTTTTCCCGCACCACGAATTCACCGCCGCGCACGCCGAATGTGTCCGGGGCGAAAGACGATTCGCCCGCCACTACGTGCACGCCGGGATGATCGGCTGGGACGGGCACAAGATGTCGAAGAGCCGCGGCAACCTGGTGCTCGTCTCGGCGTTACGCGCGCAGGGTGTGCCGCCGTCGGCCATTCGGCTGGGTCTGCTGGCCGGGCACTACCGCGCCGATCGGTCGTGGAGTCAGGAGTTGCTCGACGAATCCGTCGCGCGGCTGCAGCGCTGGCGCAGCGCCACGACGCTGCCCGCCGGTCCGGACGCCGCCGACGTCATCGCGCGGGTGCGCAAATATCTGGCCGACGACCTGGACACACCCAAAGCGATTGCGGCACTTGATGGTTGGGCCACCGATGCGCTCGAGTACGGTGGTCACGACGCGGCCGCGCCGAAGTTGGTGGCCGCCGCGATCGACGCGCTACTCGGGGTGGACCTGTAATCGCGGCGACGGTACGTTGACGGCCATGGCATCGCTGCAGGGCAAGGTCGTCTTCATCACCGGCGGCGCGCGAGGCATCGGCGCGGAGGTCGCCCGCCGGCTGCGCCGCCGGGGCGCCCAACTTGTGTTGACCGACCTCGACCGCGCTGCACTGGACACGTTGGCCACCGAGCTCGGCGGCGACGAGCACGTGCTGACCGCGGTGGCCGACGTCCGCGATCTGTCCGCGCTGCAGGCGGCCGCCGACCGCGCCGTGGAACGCTTCGGCGGCATCGACGTCGCCGTGGCGAACGCCGGCATCGCCAGTTATGGGTCGGTGCTGCAGGTCGACCCCGAGGCGTTCAAGCGGGTCCTGGACGTGAACCTGCTCGGCGTGTTCTACACCGCGCGGGCGACGTTGCCGGCGCTGATCGACGGCGCGGTTACCTGCTGATCGTCTCGTCGCTGGCGGCGTTCGCGGCCGCACCCGGGATGGCGCCCTACGACATGTCCAAGGCCGGCAACGAGCACCTGGCGCACGCGCTGCGGCTGGAGATCGCCCATCGCGGCGTCGACGTGGGCGTGGCGCACATGTCCTGGATCGACACCGCGCTGGTGCGCGACACCAAGACCGATCTGCCGTCCTTCGCCAACCTGCTGGCCAAGCTGCCCTGGCCGCTGAACAAGACCACGTCGGTGGACGCGTGCGCAACCGCCTTCGTCAAGGGCATCGAGGCCCGCAAGGACCGCATTTACTGCCCCGGGTGGGTGGTCGCGTTCCGCTGGCTCAAACCCGTGCTGTCCACCCGGCTCGGTGAACTACCCGTACGTCGCACCGCCGCGAAGTTGATGCCGCAAATGGACGACGAGGTCGCCGCGCTGGGCCGGTCCACCAGCACCTACAACGAGGAGTTGGGCAAGGCGTAGCGGCCACGCCGCGCGTCAGTCGGAGTGCTTGTCCGGCAACGGACGTCGCGTCGGCGGGTTGGCGACCGTCGGATAGGGGCCGGTATGGCCGATGCGCTCCCGGGCGGCGGCCAGCACTCGGTTGCGCACCACGAACCAGCCGCCCAACAACGCCGGCACGATGACGACCAACGACGCGACGGTCCAGGTGCCGACCGGTTCGTCGAACGCCATCAAAACCAGAATCGCGGCCAGAAACGCCAACGTCAGGTAACCGCTGTACGGGGTGAACGGCATCCGGAATTGCGGTCGCTTCAACACCCCGGCCTTGGTGAGTTTCACGAAACGCAGCTGGCACAACACGATCGTGCCCCACGACGCGACGATGCCCAGCGCGGCGATGTTGAGCACGATCTCGAACGCTTCACCGGGATTGAACGCATTGAGCCCGATGCCGAACAGGCAGATGACGGCGGTCATCGCGATACCGCCATATGGCACACCGCTTTTCGTCATGTGTGCGGCGAACTTGGGCCCGCTGCCGCTCACCGCCAGCGAGTGCATCACCCGTCCGGTCGAATACAGCCCGGCGTTCAGGCTCGACAGCGCGGCGGTCAGCACCACGATGTTCATCAGGTCGCCGGCCCCGTGAAAACCGATCTTGGAGAAGAACGTCACGAACGGGCTTTCCCCGGCCTTGTAGGCGGTGTAGGGCAGCAGCACCGCCAGCAGCGCGACCGAGCCGACGTAGAAGACCGCGATACGCAGGATCACCGAGTTGATGGCCCGCGGCATGATTTTCTCCGGCTCGGCTGTCTCGCCCGCGGCGGTACCCACCAATTCGACCGCGGCGTAAGCGAATACCACTCCCGAGGCGACCACCAGCAGCGGCAGCGCGCCCGAGGGGAACAGCCCGCCGTTGCCGTCCCATACCCCCGGGCCGGTGTCGTGCCCGTCGATCTTGAAACGTCCGGCCAAGAACACGATCCCGACGATTAGGAAGGCGACCAACGCGAAAACCTTGATCAGTGCCGCCCAGAACTCGAGTTCGCCGAACCACTCCACAGAAATCAAGTTCATCGACAACACGACCACCAGGGCGATCAGGGCAAGCAGCCACTGCGGGATCGCGCCGAACGCAGTCCAGTGGTGCAAATAGGTGGCGATCGCGGTGGTGTCCACGATCGAGGTCATCGCCCAGTTCAGGAAGTACATCCAGCCGACGAGGAAAGCGGCTCTCTCGCCGAAGAATTCGCGCGCGTAGGACACGAACGAGCCCGACGACGGCCGGTGCAGCACCAATTCGCCCAGCGCCCGCAGCATCAGAAAGACGAAGATGCCGCACACCCCGTACACCAAAAACAGCCCGGGCCCGGCCTTGACCAGCCGGCCGCCGGCGCCGAGGAACAGGCCGGTTCCGATGGCGCCCCCGATCGCGATCATCTGCAGCTGGCGCGGTTTGAGGCCCTTGTGGTAGCCGGCCTCCTCGTTGAGGTCGTCCGGGTTGGGGTCCTCCGAGTTGGGGTCTTGCGACGAATGCGAGTCGGGCCCGGGCGAATCCGGGGCGACGCGACGGCTCACCGGCCGAATCCCGGGCGGCGGCGGCGCAGATAACGCTCGAATTCCGCGGCCAGCGCGTCGCCGTCGATCTTGCCCAAGGCGTCGTTGACGTCGATCTCGGCGTCGCCCCGCTGTTCCAGGGACTGGACGTACTCGGCCAGGTCTTCGTCCTCCCCGGCCATCTCCGTGACCGCCTGCTCCCATTCCTCGGCCTGGGCCGGCAGGTCGGCCAGCGGGACCTCGATGTCCAGCACGTCCTCGACGCGGCGCAGCAACGCCACCGTCGCCTTCGGGTTCGGCGGCTGCGACACGTAGTGCGGCACCGCGGCCCAGAACGTCACCGCCGGGATCCCGGCGGCCACGCAGGCGTCCTGGAACACCCCGGCAATCCCGGTTGGCCCCTCGTAGCGGGTTTCCTGCAGCCCGAACCGTTTCGCCGACTCGGGGGAGTAGGCCGCCCCGGACACCGGCACCGGTCGGGTGTGCGGGGTGTCGGCCAGCAGTGCGCCGAGGATGACGACGGTGTCGACATTGAGCTTGTCGGCGATGGCCACCAGTTCGGCGCAAAACGTCCGCCAGCGCATGTTCGGTTCGACGCCGTGCATCAGCACGATGTCGCGATCGCTGCCCGGTGGCCGGCAGTAGGTGATGCGCATCGCCGGCCATACCAATTCCCGGGTCACGCCGTCGACCTGCCGGATGACCGGGCGGTTCACCTGGTAGTCGTAGTACGCCTCGTCGTCGATCTCGATGATCGGATGGGCCTCCCAGATGGCGTCCAAATGTTCCAGCGCATCACTGGCGGCGTCCCCGGCATCGTTCCAGCCTTCAAACGCAGCCACGACGATCGTGTTGTGCAGGTCGGGCAGCGCTGCGGCTTCCGGGCCACGATCCGGCCTACCATTGGGCCTACCATCCGGCCCACCATCATCCGGCCCACCATCATCCGGCACTGTCACAGAATCAGCCTAAAGCCTGCCACGCTACGACGACCCCCGACCGCATCGCACCAGCGCATTTGCATAGGTCGACTATGCTTATGGGGTGATCGCGGCAAGTCAAACTGAGCACACCAGCGACCTGCACAAGCCGAATCACGGTCGACTGCACACTGGTTAACCTTGGTAACTACGACATGCCCGACCAGATCCGCGAGCCGGCGTGCCAGCGGATCGGGGCGGGCTGGGCGTCCGGACGTCGGGTGACGACGTAGACTTTCCTGGTCGAGAGGCGTTGCAACGGTTCGCCGGTTCCTCCGGTGTCCGCCACGCTCGGCAGAGTCAAGGACGCCTTCCGCTACGGAAGGAACGTACGTGAACGCCCCTGTGAACGCTCTGGAGCCGAACATCCGCCCCGACTGCACCGACGAGCTGACGGCAGCACTGCGTCGGCGCATCGTCGTGATCGACGGCGCGATGGGCACGGCGATTCAGCGGGACCGGCCGGACGAGGCCGGCTATCGCGGCGAGCGCTTCAAGGACTGGCCCAGTGATGTGGTGGGCAACAACGACCTGCTCAACCTGACGCAGCCGCACATCATCGAGGGGATTCACCGCGAGTACCTCGAGGCGGGCGCCGACATCCTGGAGACCAACACGTTCAACGCGAACGCGATCTCGCTCTCCGACTACGGGATGCAGGAGCTCAGCTACGAGCTGAACTACACCGGCGCCACGCTCGCCCGCCGGGCCTGCGACGAGTTCAGCACCCCGGACAAGCCGCGCTACGTCGCCGGGGCGTTGGGGCCGACGACGCGGACCGCGTCGATCTCGCCGGACGTCAACGACCCCGGAGCCCGCAACGTCAGCTACGACCAGCTGGTCAGCGCTTATCTCGAAGCCGCCAAGGGCCTGCTCGACGGCGGCGCCGACCTGCTCATCGTCGAGACGATCTTCGACACCCTGAACGCCAAGGCCGCGATATTCGCGATCGAGACGTTGTTCGAGGAGCGTGGCCGCCGTTGGCCGGTCATCATCTCCGGCACCATCACCGACGCGTCCGGGCGGACGTTGTCCGGGCAGGTCACCGAGGCGTTCTGGAACTCGATCAGGCACGCCAAGCCGCTCGCGGTCGGCCTCAACTGCGCGCTCGGCGCGCCGGAGATGCGGCCCTACATCGCCGAGATGTCGCGGATCGCGGATACCTTCGTGTCCTGCTACCCGAATGCGGGGCTGCCCAATGCCTTCGGCGAGTACGACGAGTTCCCGACCCGCCAGGCCAGCTACGTCGCCGAGTTCGCCGACGCGGGCTTCGTCAACCTGGTCGGCGGATGCTGCGGAACGACGCCCGCGCACATCGCCGAGATCGCCAAGGCCGTCGAGGGCAAGCCGCCGCGCCAGGTGCCCCAGATTCCGGTGGCCACTCGCCTGTCGGGCCTGGAGCCGCTCAACATCGACAACAACTCCCTATTCGTCAACATCGGTGAGCGCACCAACATCACCGGCTCGGCCCGGTTCCGCAACCTGATCAAGGCCGAGGACTACGACACCGCCCTGTCGGTCGCCCTGCAACAGGTCGAGGTCGGTGCGCAGGTCATCGACATCAACATGGACGAGGGCATGATCGACGGCGTCGCCGCGATGGACCGATTCACCAAGCTGATCGCCTCGGAGCCGGACATCAGCCGGGTCCCGGTGATGATCGACTCCTCCAAGTGGGAGGTCATCGAGGCCGGGCTGAAGAACGTGCAGGGCAAGCCGATCGTCAACTCGATCTCCATGAAGGAGGGCGAGGAGAAGTTCATCCGCGAGGCACGGCTGTGCCGCAAGTACGGTGCCGCCGTGGTCGTGATGGCCTTCGACGAGCAGGGCCAGGCCGACAACCTGGAGCGCCGCAAACAGATCTGCGGTCGCGCGTACCGGATCCTGACCGAAGAGGTCGGCTTCCCGCGCGAGGACATCATTTTCGACCCGAACTGCTTCGCGTTGGCCACCGGTATCGAGGAGCACGCGACCTACGGAATCGACTTCATCGAGGCCTGCGCCTGGATCAAGGAGAACCTGCCCGGGGTGCACATCTCCGGCGGTATCTCCAACGTGTCGTTCTCCTTCCGGGGCAACAATCCCGTCCGGGAAGCGATCCATGCGGTGTTCCTGTTCCACGCCATCAAGGCGGGCCTGGACATGGGCATCGTCAATGCCGGTGCGCTGGTGCCGTACGACTCGATCGACCCAGAGCTGCGGGACCGTATCGAGGACGTCGTGCTGAACCGTCGCCCGGACGCGGCCGAGCGGCTGCTGGAAATCGCCGAGCGGTTCAACCGCACCGAAAAGGGTGAGGATCCTCAGGCCGCCGAGTGGCGCAGCCTTCCGGTCCGCGAGCGGATCACGCACGCCTTGGTCAAGGGCATCGACGCGCACGTCGACGAAGACACCGAGGAGTTGCGCGCCGAGATTGCCGCGGCGGGCGGGCGGCCGATCGAGGTGATCGAGGGCCCGCTGATGGACGGCATGAACGTCGTCGGCGACCTGTTCGGCTCCGGGAAAATGTTCTTGCCCCAGGTGGTGAAGTCGGCCCGGGTGATGAAGAAGGCCGTCGCATACCTGCTGCCGTTCATCGAACAAGAGAAAGAGCAGAACGGCACTGCTGCGAGCAAAGACACCAACGGCACCATCATCATGGCGACCGTCAAGGGCGACGTGCACGACATCGGCAAGAACATCGTCGGAGTCGTGTTGCAGTGCAACAACTTTGAAGTCATCGACCTCGGTGTGATGGTGCCCGCCGAAAAGATCCTTGCGGCGGCCAGGGAGCACGACGCCGACATCATCGGGCTCTCCGGACTGATCACCCCGTCGCTGGACGAGATGGCCAACTTCGCCGTCGAGATGGAGCGCGAGGGCCTCGAGATTCCGTTGCTGATCGGTGGCGCGACCACCTCGCGCGCCCACACCGCCGTGAAGATCTCACCACGGCGGTCCGGTCCGGTGGTCTGGGTCAAGGACGCGTCCCGCTCGGTGCCCGTCGCGGCCGCGCTGCTCGACGACAAGCAACGCCCGGCACTGCTCGAGGCGACCGAGAAGGACTACGCCTCGCTGCGCGAGCGGCACGCCCAGAAAAACGAGCGGCCGATGCTGACGCTGGAAAAGGCGCGCGCCAACCGGACGCCGATCGACTGGGACGGCTACACGCCACCGGTGCCCGCCCAGGGGCTCAGCGTGCGCGAGTTCTCCCACTACGACCTGGAGGAGCTGCGCCAGTACATCGACTGGCAGCCGTTCTTCAACGCCTGGGAGATGAAGGGCCGCTTCCCCGACATCCTCAACAACCCGGCCACCGGCGAGGCGGCGCGCAAGCTGTACGACGACGCGCAGCAGATGCTCGACACCCTGATCAAGGAGAAGTGGCTGACCGCCAACGGGGTGATCGGCTTCTTCCCCGCGAACGCGGTGGGTGACGATGTCGAGGTCTACACCGACGACACCCGCACCGAGGTGCTGACCACACTGCACAACCTGCGCCAGCAGGGCGAGCACCGCGACGGCATCCCGAACCGGTCGCTGGGTGACTTCATCGCGCCCAAGGAGACCGGTCTGGCCGACTACATCGGCGCCTTCGCCGTCACCGCGGGCCTGGGCAGCCAGGAAAAGATCGCGGAGTTCAAGGCGGCCCTCGACGACTACAGCGCCATCCTGCTGGAATCGGTCGCCGACCGACTGGCCGAGGCGTTCGCCGAACGGATGCACGAACGGGTCCGCAAGGAGTTTTGGGGATACCAGCCCGACGAGCAGCTGGACAACGACGCGCTGATCGGCGAGAAGTACGTCGGAATCCGTCCGGCCCCCGGCTACCCGGCCTGCCCGGAGCACACCGAGAAGGTGACGCTGTGGCAGCTGATGGACGTCAAGGAGCGCACCGGCATCGAACTCACCGAGTCGATGGCGATGTGGCCCGGCGCCGCGGTCAGCGGCTGGTACTTCTCGCACCCGCAGTCGCAGTACTTCGTGGTCGGCCGGTTGGGTCAGGACCAGGTCGCCGATTACGCCAAGCGCAAGGGGTGGACGTTGGCCGAAGCCGAGCGCTGGCTAGCCCCCAACCTGGGCTACAACCCCGAGGACTGAGCGCCGGCGCCTTTGCTGCACCACCCCGGCGCCGCGAGCCGCGACGGCTACACTCGGTAGGCATTGCGGGGGAGGTGTCATGCTTGAGCGAGAGCTGAATCGCGTTGCCGATTTCGCGGTCGAGGCCGTCACCGTCACGGCGCTGCATGTCCGGCGTATCGCCGCGGCGTTGCACACCGCGGCCCGCCGCGCCAAGCGCGAAGTCGGCGACTTAGCTTGGGATTACCACGAATTGGCGGCACGGGTGCGCGGGTCGGCGCGACGCAACCGCGCGGTGGGCGACGACAGCGCCGCAACCGGACACGGCGAGCACATCGCCGAGGTGATCTCCATCGACCTGCGTCGCCGGCAGGCCAACTGATCAACCGGCCGCCCGGAAGATGGCGGTGATCTGGGCGACGCGCGGGTCGGTGCGCAGCTCTTCCAACGTTTTCGGCAGCGGCAGCCGCCAATTCGGATACTCGTCGATGGTGCCCGGCAGGTTCGGCTGTCGCGGCTCGGCCAGGACGTCATAGGGCGAGATCAGTTTCAACCGGCTGGGAGTCGACGCCAAGAAGCGGTGCATCGCGGAAACGACGGTGGCCTCGTCGGGATCGGGCGGGAGTAGACCCTCGGACCGTAGCAAGTCCAGCCACTCCGCCCGTTGCGCATCGGCGGAGGCTTTTTCGGCGGGCACATCCTCGAGCAGGCCCAACTCCGCGCGCGCCCGCACATGTTCGCCGCGCAGAAATCCGGCCGCCGTGGGCAGGTCGTGTGTGGACAGGCTGGCCGCCGCCCGAGTGGGCCACTTGGCGGCCGGCAGTAACGGCTCGTCGGGTGCCGTCTCGTCGCGGGTGAACCAGGACACCGCGCAACCCAGCATACCGTTGTCGCCCAACGCCTTTGTGACCTCGGGTTCGACGGTGCCCAGGTCTTCGCCGACCACGGTCGCGTTGGCACGGTGTGCTTCCAGCGCCAGCACCGCGAGCATGACGTCGGCGTCGTAATGCACATAGGTGCCCCGGTCCGGACTGTCGCCGGGCGGGATCCACCACAGTCGCCACAGGCCGGCGACGTGGTCGATGCGCAAACCGTCGGCGTGAGCGAGGTTGGCGCGCAGCATTTCTCGTAACGCGGCGTATCCGGTGGCGGCCAGGCGGTCCGGCCGCCACGGCGGCAGCCGCCAGCACGTCGGCCAGCGCCCACGCGTCGGCTCCGTCGGCGTCGACGCCCACCGGCAGGTCGTGCAGGACGCCGAGCGCCATACCGGCGTCCCGGGCCGCATCGCGCACGGCGGCGAGCTGCTGGGCGCACTGCTGTTGCACCCACGCGTGGAAGGCGATCCTCGGCGCCAGCCCCGCGCGGGCCTCGATCACGGCTTGCCCGTTGACATTTCGTAACGGCTGCGGCCATCGTGACCAGCGACCGCCGTGCCGCTCGGCCAGGGCGCAGTAGGTGGCCCAGTCACGCAGACTGCGGGTCGCGGGCGAGTCGTCCACCGGGCAGGGGCGGCCCTCCGCGCGCCATAACAATTCCAGTGCCGCCCGCTTGGCGGCCCAGACGAGGTCGTGGTCGATTCGGTCGGTATCGGCCGCAACGCGCAGCGCGTCCACTTCCGCGCGGGCGTCCGGGCCGGCTCGGCGGTAGGCGTCGAGGTCCTCGATGCGCAGCGCCAGCGGGTTGGCGAATCGCCTGCTCGACGGTGTGTAGGGCGAGGGCTGCACGGGATGCGTCGGGCCCGGCGCGTTGAGCGGGTTCAGCAATATCGCACCCGTGCCGTGTTCGGTGGCGGTCCAGCGCAGGAAGTCACGCAAGTCGCCCAAATCCCCGATGCCCCACGACCGTCCGGATCGCAGCGCATACAGCTGCAGCATCCACCCCCAGGTGGCCGGCGGCTGCGGCACCTGAGGTGGCGCCGCCACCAGCGTGACGTCCTGACCGTCGCGGGTGTGCAGCCGGTACCAGCCGGGGGACAGATCGGCCGGCAGCTCGTCGCGCAGTTCGACTTCGGTGCCGTCCTCGCCGACCAACCCCGCCGCGCCCGGAAACGGCCGCCGTCGGCCGTCCAGCCGGGTAGCGACCGTCGGCGCCAGCACAGCGTCCCGGTCGGCCAACTTGGCCAACTCGTCACGGCGCTCGGCTGCGGTGCCGGCCGGCACGTCGAGCAGGGCCAGCACCTTGACCACGACGTCGGCGTCGACCTCTACCGGCTCACGCCGTTCGTTGCGGTAAAAGGTCGCCACCCCATGGGCTTTGGCGAGTCGACGGAGATCTTCGGGCACCGGGTTCACCCTCGGGGTGTACCCCGGTCGTCTGTTGTTACACCAGCGCGCCGCGCGCCGGTGGCCTCAGCGCAGCACCGCGGTCAGGTAGCCCGACGCGTCGCCGAATGCGGCAAGCTCGTCCTGCGGTACCTGGAAACCGTTGGCGGCGTACGCCTGTTCGGTGTTCTTGACGTCGACCTGCCAGCCACGTGCGGTGAGATATTCGCCGGGAGTGTTGCGGTCGCCGGTGTAGAACAACTCGGCGAGATTGATATTGGAGTCAATGCGCCGCGACCGCTCGGTAAGGCGCTCCGCCCAATCCGCGGGAATGCTGCGGAAATCCAAATGCTCGCAGGCGATGCGGCTGCCGGATGTCGACAGCGCGGCGATGTTGTCGAACAACCTGTCCTGGGCCTCCGGCGGCAGGTACACCAGCAACCCCTCGGCGCTCCACGCGGTGGGCCGATGCGGGTCGAACCCCGCACCGATCAGGGCCGCGGGCCAGTCGTCGCGCAGGTCGATCGCGACGGTGCGGCGCTGCGCGGGCGGCTGGGCGCCCAGGTCGGCCAGGGTGCGGGTTTTGAAGTCGATGACGCCGGGTTGGTCGATCTCGTAGACCACGGTGTCCGCCGGCCAGGGCAGCCGGTAGGCCCGGGTGTCCAGACCCGACGCCAGGATCACCGCCTGCCGGACACCCGCCTCGGCGGCCTGCAGGAAGAAGTCATCGAAAAACCGGGTCCGTACGGCGATCTGTTCGTTCATCGCCCGCCGGTTCAATATCGGGTCCTGGTTGTCGCCGAGTTCACCATCGATCAACTTGACAAAGGTGTCGATGCCGACCGCGCGCACCAGGGGATCGGCCCACGGGTCGTCGAGCAGCGGATCCTGCCCTTGGGACGCCATGGCGCGGGAGGCCGCGACCGCGGTCGCGGTCGCTCCCACGCTGGATGCCAGATCCCAGGTGTCGTTCTCGGTGCGCGCCATGCCAATGTCCTTCCGTCACGCCTCTGCGTTAGTTAGATCAGTTAATTACTGTGACCCACTGTACGCGGCGACGCCGGGTCTACAGGCGCAGCACGGATCCGAGCGCGGCGAGCGGAATGTGCGCCTGCACGGTGCCGCCGTCCATGAACCACTGCGGCAACCCGGGCGAGAAGTTGATGGGCTCGTCGTGGGCGACGGGATAGTCCGGCATGTAGAGAATTAACTCGTCGGGGGTCAGTGCCCAGGCCTTGTATGCCCCGGAATACACCTTGTCCGGGGTCCACCGGTCGACCAGGAACGGGTAGGTCCCCGGATCGTGCGGTGGGGGCGCCTGATCGAGCGCGGTCTGGATGAACGGCTGCGCCAGCGGGGGGATCGCGGTCAGCGGGTTCGACGTCGTCAGATCGGCTAACCGGACCCGCTTACCGCTGGCCATGTCGAAGGTGAAGGTGCGGTAGGCGTTGTTGGGTTGGGGGCCGTCGGCGTGGTAGTTCTCGTGGAAGACCGCGCTGAGCAGATTGCCGTGCCGGAAGATCTGGTAGTTCTCCTCGCCGTAGCTGTCGGCGGCCATGTGCGCGTTGGCGGTGCGCCAGTTGTTCACCAGGGTGCGCAGGTAGTCGCGCACCACGGCGCCGGTGGTGGCGTCGTCGATGAGCTCGCCGGGCAGCGCCACCTTGATGTCTCGGACGGCATTGCGTTCGGAGGTCACCGTGGTATGGCAGTACTGGCCGTCCCAGTCGCCGCCGAGTTCGCCGCAGAACGACGGCGCCGATGCGTGCGCGGTCGCGTTGCCGGGAAGTGTTGCGGTGACGGCCAATACGACTGCCGCGACAAGCCGTGGCATCACAGCAACTGCACCTTGCTCGCCCGCCAACGACCGTCGACCAGCTCCATGGTCATCTTGATCCGGCTACGGTCGATGCGCGGGTCGGGCGCCTGGCTGTTGGTCACGGTCTGGTCGATAAAGACAAGCACCACAACCTTGTTCGTGGACTCGGACTGAATTGCCGAGTCCACCACCACGCCGTGCGCCGTGGCCTTGTTGTCGATCAGCAGTTGGCGCAGCTGCACGCTGGATTGGGTGTACATGTCTTTGAATTCGCCGGTCGCGCCGTCGAGCACCTGGCGGAAGTTCTCGTCGACGTTGTTGGAGTCGATGCTGGTGAGCACGTGCGCGTAGGAGATCGCGGCCTGCTGGGCTTGGCGGCCGGCTTCTTGCACGCGATGTTCTTGCCACTGGTGCCATCCGAGGAACCCGTTGACGGCAAGGGAGGCGATCAGCAGCAGCGGCAGCAGGGCGCGGCGCAGGTAGCGTCCCCACGGCCGGCCGCGCAGGTACAATTTTTTCTTCTCGTTGCGCCCGAACGGGATGTCGTCGTCGGCGGCGGAGTCGTCGTCCAGCGTCTCTTCAGCCTCTTCGGTGGGCTCTTGGGGGTCGGCCTCCGCGCCTGGTGCTTCTGGCATTTCAGCCTCGCCAACTTCCTTGGATATAGCGGTCACGGTGTTTTCCTCGTTCCGAGGTTACGGCGGTCTCAGTGCGGTGGTTCGATGGGCAGCGGCGGACCGCCGTAGGGCGTGGGAATCGTGAAGCGGCCCTTCGGAGTTGGATCGGTTCGGCGGCCGAGGTCCGCTCCCGGCGGCGGCCCGGCGGTGTCGTCGCCGGCCGGGCGGGGCGCGTTCTTGGCGCCGCGGATCGAGACGGCGGGATCGTCGTCGCGGCAGTAGGTGTACATGAACGGCTCGTAGTAGTCGGCGGCCGACGGCGCATGTGCCGGCGTCCCGTAGTCGCACACGTAGCGGGGGTAGAGGTCGGCGATGGCCCAGACTCCGTGGTCGTGGAAGGCGCTCGCCACCGCATCCAGCACCGAGCCCCGATAGTCGGGAAACAGCGCGTTGAGCGCCGGCACCCGCAGGTAGAGCAGCTGCGACATGGTCGCCATGCTGCCCAGCAGCTGCACCATGGTGTCGGAATTGTCGGAGAACAGGTTGTCGATCGCGGTCAAGGTGCGCGGCGTCTGTGCGGTCAGCCGCCGGTACCCGGCCTGCATCCTGGCGACGCCGGACAGGGTGTGGTTGAGTTCGGTTGCGGTGGCAGCCAAACCGGCATTCTTGTCGCCCGCCAGGGTGAGGACCACCCGGCTGGTCTTGATGATGCTTGTGGTCTCGGGAAGCACCGAATCGAGCGTCGACAGCAGGAAGGTGCCGCCGTCCACGATCGCCGCCAACTTGCTCGGGCCCGCCTTGCTCAAGCTCAACTCCTTTTTGATCAGCTCGATCTTGCGGGGATCGACCTGCGACAGCAGCCCGTCCGCGTCGCCGAGCAACCGCGCCAAGCTGACCGGCACGGTGGCGTGGTCCAGGGCGATGCGGCTGCCGTCGTGCAGGTATGGCCCGGCGTCGGAGTCGGCTTCGAAGTTGATGTATTGTTCGCCGGCCGGCGACAACGCCGACACATGCACGACGCTGCTGGCCGGGATGCGTACCCTCGACGTGATGTTGGCGATCGCGTTGACCCCGGTGGGCGTGATCTGCAACGACTCGACGCGGCCGATGCGCACGCCGCGCAACGCGACATCCTGATTGGGAAGCAGGCCGCCGGAATCCGGCAGCTGCACGGTGACCCGATACGACGACGCGAACGGCGTCACCCGCAGGGCGCCGATCAACAGATACGCCGAGCCGATCACCAGGGTCAGCACCAGGCCGGCCACCGACAGCCAGACCTGTTGGCGGTGAGCCGCGCGCACGGCGCGGACCACGGCGGTGGCGACCGAATCGATCACGGCGGTCCCGGTGCCGGCCGGGGAGGGCCGGGGGCGACGTCGATTTGCCCTGGGACGTCCGGGTCCGGAAGGACGGGAACCTGCGGCGAATTCGGACCGCGGCCGACCACGCGTTCTTGCAGCCGCCACAGCGTGTACTTCAGGGTGCCGACGAGCAGGTTCACGTTGTAGTGATGCGGCCCGTGCAGCCCGATGTCACCGGGGTACCCGATGTCGGGAAGGGATCCCAAGATCAGCTTGTCAACACCGACGTGCACCGAAATGGCGCTTCCCGCAGTCGATTTCACCAATGGCGGGATCAGCCGGTTCAGGGCGTAAAAGCTGGTGTCCGGGCTGACCGCGACATCGTTGGCAGCACCGGCGATCGCGTTCAAGTCGCGGATCAAGCTGCGCCCGCTGGTGTCGGTGCCGCCGATCGCCGGGAATCTGGCCAGCAACCGGGCGGTGTCGCCGGCCTGCACCGCCAAATCGGCCAGCTCGGTGGTGTTGTCGGCTAGGGTCGCGGTGGCGGGCTGGGCCGCGTTCATCAGGTCGGTGATGGTGGCGTCCTTGGCGTCGAGTTGATCTGATAGCCGGGACATTTGGGCCAACGCACTGGAAATCTGGTCCGAGCGGGTGTCGAGGGTGCCAACCAGTTGGTTCGATTTGCGAATCAGCTCACCGAAGGCCTGGCCCTGGTCGCCGGTGGCCTTGCCGAATCCGTTGATGATGTTGGTGAAGTTGCGGACGGCGCCGCCGTTGACCAAGATCGCCGCCGAGCTCAACACCGACTCGACGGTCGCCGCCGCCGCGGTGGAATCCAGGCCGATGGTGTCGCCGTCGTGCAGCATCGGCATGTCCGCGGGATCGTCGGCGGGCGGCTTCAGCGCGACGAACACGTCGCCGAGCGGTGTGGCGGTACGTAATTCGGCGGTGCTGCCCCGCGGCAGCAGCACGCCGTCGCGGATCCGCAGCGTGGTGACCGCGGTGTAGTTGCGGGCCCGCATCGACTCGACCTGGCCCACGTCGGCGCCGGCGAGTTTGACCTTCGCGTTCATCGGCAGGTTGAGCGCGTTGGAGAACACCGCGGTCAACAGGTACCCGCCCGAGCCCAGGCCGGGCGCCGGGAGGGGCAGGCTGGCAAGGCCGTTGGTGGCGCACCCCGACGTGATCAGCGCCGCGGCGACCGCGGCGAGACAGCCCCGGGCGGTGCTCATTTCTGCCCCATCGCGGCCATGCCGTCCAGCACATAGGTCAACCCGAAATCCGGGCCGAAGTCGCCAATGGTGCCGGTGCTGCAGCCCAGTTGGCGCAGTCCCATCAGGTTGCAGATTTCCTTGGTGTACTGACTGTCGAAGAGCAGTCGGTCGGTGAGAAAGCGTGCCCGCACCGCGCCGTTCGCGCGGTCGACCATGTTGTAGGCGTTGTCGGCCAGCATCGGCGCCACGTCCAGCAATTCGGCGAGGTCGCGGCGCTGGTCGGTGACCACCTGCAACAGGTTGTTGCCGTGACCGACGGACTGCTTGATGGCGTCGCGATTGGCGTCCAGCAGGTCACCGGCGCGCTGGATCAGCTGGTCGAGTTTGCGGCCGGTGCTCCCGCCGCCGATGTCCTCATCGGCCATGATCTGGCTGACTTGATGGATGGTGGAGGCGAATTCGCGCAGCTTGGCGTCATTGGCGGCGATCGCGTCGAACAGCGTGCTGATGTTCTTGACGATCGTGGTGATCTGCTCCCGGGTCGCCGCGCCGCCGTCACTGGACAGGCGCAGCGCCTTGGACAGCTCGTCGAGCGCCGATTTGATCCGTTCGCCATTGCCCGCGACGACCTTGGTGCCGTTGTTGAGCACGTCGGCGACCGGCCCGCCGCCGTGGCCGTCACCCTCCAGCGACTTGGTCACCTTGTCGAGAACGTCGAGCACGCGGCTGAATTCGACGGGCGTCTTGGTGCGGGGCAGCCCGATGGTGTCGTGGTCGCCCAGCACGGGACCGCCGCGGTACGGCGGGGTCAGTTCGATCTGCCGGTCGGTGAGGATGGACGTAGAGACGGTGACGGCCTGCGCGGTGGCGGGAATCTTGACGCGGCGCTCGACGGTGAACTCGACCTCGACGTACGGGCCCTTGGCGGTGATCTTGGTGATCTTGCCGACCGGCATGCCCAGCACGGCCACCACGTTGCCCTCGTAAAGACCTGAGGCGCTGTCGAATTGGGCGGTCACCGAGATCGTGTCCGGGTCGGAACCCAGGTACCACCAGGCGGCGCCGAGTGCCGCCGCCAGCACCGCCAGGGCGGCGGCCAGGGCCAGCACTTTGGACCGGATCCGCGGCGTCCTCACTTGCAGTCCTTGAAGTACTGGATCATGCCGAACTGCTTGGCGCGCCCGCTGATTGCGCACATCCACGAGTCGATCAGCGGGACGTTGCTGGCGTTGAAGTTCACCGCGTTGCCGTCGCCGGTGAGGTTGGCCGCTTCCCGGAAGAAGATGGGACTGATCTGCAGCATGTTGGCCAGCAGGTCGTCGTGCTGGGCCATCATGGCGGTGAAATCCCGCATGTCGGTGATCAGCGAGTCCAGGCCGGACCGGTCGTTGACCACGATCCGACTCATCGTGTCGACCAGGGTGGTCAGCGATTGCATCATGGCGTGGAACACGACCCGCCGCGCGACGAACTGGCCCAGCAGGTCCTGTCCCTGGTTGATCAGATTGCCGACGCCGGCCTGCTGGCGGCGCAACGTGTTGGTCACCCGTTCGGTGCTGACCAGCAATTGGCCCAATTGGTCGCGGCGAACCGCGATGATGGACGACAGCGAGCGAATGTTGTTCATCGCCTGGGGTACCACCGCCGGCAGGCCTTCGAGCTGCTTGCCCAGCACGGCGAGCGATTGCGCGAACCGGTCGGAGTCGACCTGTTCGAACGTCGTCGTCGCATCCTGCAATGCCGATTGCAGGTCGTAGGGAACTTGGGTGCGCGACAGATCAAAGGTGCCGTGCGGCAGGGCTTTCGGGCCGCTGGGTTGCACCGACAGGTAGCGCGATCCGAGAATGGTGGCGACCTTGATCTCGGCGCGCGAATCCTTGCCCAGCACGATGTCGTCCCGAATTTTCAGGCCCGCCTCGACGTGATCACCGTCGAGTTTCATGCTGGTGACCTCGCCCACGGGAATGCCCGCGACCACCACCGGATTTCCCGGTCGCAGCGAAGCCGCCTGCAGGAACTCCGCGGTGTAGTGCCGATATCCGGCGCCGAGCGCATGCACCGCCAGCATGGCCCCGATCACCACCGCCACCACGACGACGGCGATGAACCCGAGCCACGTCTTGTTGTAACTTTCCAGGGATCGTTTCTTCGAATCAGCCACCGGCGGTACTCCTGCATCGCGGCGTGTGCCAAGTCTTGTTGCCCGGGGTGGCGGCGGCCACGATGATCGGCACGACGTCGTTGAGGCCGGGGAAGAAGCCCAGGAAATTCACGTCGCACACGTATGCGTTACCGTAGGCGCCCTGGTTACCCACGCGGACAAGCCCTTTCAATAGCAATGGGATGTTGTCGCCGAAGAACGCCAGCTGCGGTTCGACATCCATCAAGTGCCTGGCCACCCCGGGTTTGCGGTCGATGAATTCGCGCAGCGCGGGGTAGACGTCGGTGGCCGAGGTCGAAAGCCGCCCCATCACCCGGGCCAGCGCTCCCACCGACGCCACCAGCTCCGGACGCCGCCGGTCGAGCCGGTCGATCACCGTACGCGTCTGGGTGATGACCCCGTCGAGGTTGTCATTCTGTTGCGCAAGGTTGCCGACGACTTTGTTGAGGTCGGTGATGACGTTGCCCAGCGCCTGGTCTCGTCCGGCGAATGTCTCGGTCAGCGTTGATGTTTGGCTGATCAATGTGGCCAATGACGCGGTGTCACCCTGCAGCGACGCGATGATCCCCTTGGTGAGGTTGTCGGCATCCTGCGGGTTGAGCAAGCTGAACAGCGGTTCGTACCCGTTGAGTAACGCGGTGACGTCAAAGGATGGTTCGGTGCGGTCCAGTGGCAGCGTGCTGCCCGGCGGCAGCAGGTTTCGATCGCCTTCGGGCCCGAGGGACAGGCCGAGGTATCGCTGCCCGACGATGTTCTGGTATGTCACCGAGGCGACGGTGTTGCCGTATACGTGCTGATCGGTTTGCACCACGAACGCGACCCGCGCCAGCTTTCCGTCCAATTCGACGCTTTCCACCCGACCGACGCGCACCCCGGCCACCCGGACGTCGTCGCCCTCGCGCAGCCCGTAGACATCGGTGAACAATGCCGAATACTTGGCGGTGTCGCCGGCGACGTCGCGGCGCAGACTCACGTACACCAGCCAGGTCAGTGTCAACGCGACGACCATGAACAAGGTGAGGCCGATCAGCGGGGCCCGGAATCTCATTGGGGCCCTCCGGACTTCAGCGATACCGTGGTGCCGCGGGCGACCGGACCCAGTAGCAGGGCGGTGGCGTCATTGGCGGGCGCGCCGGTGATCACCGTCAACATGTTTCGTTCGTATTGGCTGCCGACGGGTCCCACGTTTCCGCCGAAGGTGCCTTGGTACGACGACTGCGGTATCCACGGGGCTTTGGGTGCCACCGGTGGCACCCACGGCGCGTTCGGCGCCGGAGTCGCGGGCGCCCCGGGCGACGGATTGTCGGGGTTGGCACTGCCCGGTACCGGCGGTGACGGTGTAATCCCAGGCGCCAGTGGAGGATTGGGATCGGTCAGGTTCGGGTTGGGGTTGATCAGCGGCGGTCCGACCGCGACCAGGTTTCCGTTCGGTCCGATGACGGTCCCCGGCGGCGGCGCGAGGTCCTTGGGCGGCTGATAGTTCTGCGGCAGCAGCACTTCCGGCAAGTCCGGCCGCACCGGAATGAGCGGTGCGGTGAAGCAGCTGGGCCCCTTCAGCTCGCCGTAGTGCGGGCAGTCCGCGCGGGTGTAGGTGGAGCTGGGGGTAAAAGTCAGCATTGCTCGCATGTTGCCGACGTCTCGTCCCGGTACCCAGACCTCGTCCATGAACCGATTGGCCAGATTGTCCAATTTGGTCACCGCGGGCACGAAGTTGTTCGACTTCATCGCCAGGACGCCGAGCACCGGGGTGAAATCGGTGGTAATCCTGATCAGCTGATCGATGTGATGGTCGAAGGAGGTCCGCGTCGTGCCGAGCGTGTAGTCGGCACCGGAGAGCAGCGAGACCAACTGCTCTCGCGTTTCGGCGAAGGTCTGCATCGGTTCGACCGCCTGATGCAGGGCGTCCAGCAGGTCGGGTGCGGTCTGCGCCAGGCCGCCCGCCGCGTCGACCAGCGCGGACAGGGTGGACGGGCCGGTGTCGCTGCCGACAATCGAATTCAGTTGATCGAGAAGGCGATTCAGTTGCGCCCCGGCGGACAGCAGCGCACCGCGCCGGTGATCGGTGGCGGCGCCGAGCGCGGCCAGGATTCCCACGGACCGGTCGTCGCGTCCCCGTCCGGCAGCGGCCAGCAGGTCGCGCAGCTTGCTGACGGTGGTCTGGAACAACACGGTCGGGAGCCGGGTGTCTTCCGGGATGTGGGCGCCCGCCTTGATCGCCGAACCGGTGTCGGCGGCACCGCTGCCCACCAGTTGCACCGAGGACACGGCGAACACATTGCTGGGCACCACTCGCGCGGTGACCGAGGCCGGAATCGATTGAGCGTACTGAGGTTTGAGATTGATGTGGACATGGTTGGGTTGGCCGTGGCTGGCGGGGATGACTTCGTCGACCATCCCGACGAGCACACCGTGATATTTGACGTCGGACTTCTGCGGCAGCCCGTCGCCGACGTTGACCAGGTCGGCGACCACCCGTAGGTAGTTGTTGAGCCGGCCGGTGGACTTGGCCACCATCGCGACCGTCAGCAGCGACGAGACCGCCAGCACCGCCACCCCGATGGCCAGCAGTTGCCGATTCGAGGGCCCGCGCCCGTCCACCTCGAGCAGATTCGGCTGACCGGCCAACTCAACCACCGAACCTTGCGCCGGAGTCCACGCCCCACAGGGCCATGGTGAGCAACATGTTCACGATGATCACGACCGTGATGCTGGCCCGCATGCCGTGCCCGGCGGCCACCCCGACCCCCTCCGGCCCGCCGGTCGCGTAATAGCCGTAGTAGCACTGGATTGTCGAGGCGATCCAGACGAAGATGACGGCCTTGATCAGCGAATAGACGATGTCCTGGCCGGCCAGCATCAGCGTGAAGTAGTGCAGGTAAGAGCCCGTCGAGCCGCCGCTGCTGATTCCCACCACGATCTGGGTGGTCAGATATCCGATGGCCAGGCACGCCACGTAGAGCGGAACGATGGCCGCCACCGACGCGACCAGCCGCGTCGTCACCAGGTAGGGGATCGGGCGGATCGCAATCGATTCCAGGGCGTCGATTTCCTCGGCGATCCGCATCGACCCCAGCTGCGCGGTAAACCGGCAGCCGCCCTGCATGGCGAAGGCCAGCGAGGCCATCAGCGGTGCCAGCTCGCGCGTGTTGACCAACGAGGACACGAACCCGGTGGCAGGTCCCAGCCCCAGCAGGTCTAAAAAGTTGTAGCCCTCGATACCGACCAGTGCGCCGACGGTCATGCCGAGGACGACGGCGACACCGGCCGTGCCGCCGCCCACCACGATCGATCCGTTGCCCCAGGTGATGTTGGACAGCAGCCGTAGGAACTCGCCGCGATACTGCCGCAACGCGAGCGGCACGCCGGCCAGCGCGCGAATGAAAAAGACCAACAGATGACCGAGGCGGATGATCGGTACCGCCGCCCGCTGACACAGCCGGGTAATCGGAACGGTCAGCGGGGCGAAGGGTCGATAGACGGCGACCGTCACATCATAGCCCCGTCCTGGGCGACAGCATGATGTAAAGCTGGCTGATCGCGACGTTGACGATCATGAGCAGCAAGATCGCTTCGACAACAGCGGCATTCACCGAATTCGCGACGCCCGTCGGGCCACCGACGGTGGCCAGACCCTTCTGTGCCGACACCACCGCCACGATGGCGCCGAAGATCACCGCCTTGACCAATGCCAGGATCATGTCGTCGGTCGTGGCGAACGAGGCGAAGGTCGAGACGAAGCTGCCGGGTGCGCCGTTCTGGAAGTAGACGTTGAACAGGTAGCTCGCGAAGAATCCGACGAAGCACACCACCCCGGTGAGCGCGACGCCGATCATGATGGCCGCGGCAAAGCGCGGCACCACCAGACGCCGGATCACCGAGACGCCCATCACCTCCATCGCATCGGTCTCCTCGCGCATGGTGCGTGAACCCAGATCGGCGGTGATCGCCGAGCCGACCGCCGAGGCCATCAGGACGGCGGCGACCAACGATGCGCCCTGCCGGATCACCGCCAGTCCACTGGCGGCGCCGGCCAGCGAGGTGGCCCCGACCTGTCCGGCGAGCAAGGCGAATTGAATGGACAGGGTGACGCTGATCGGCAGCGACACCAGAATCGTCGGCAACACCGCGGTGCCCGCCATGAACGCGCCCTGGCGAACGAATTCCTGCCATTGGAACCGGCCGGTCACCAGGTCGACAAAGAAGTACTGAATGGTCCGCACACCTAGGACGAACTGTTCGCCCACCGTCGTCAACGAGGCGATCGGATGCCGCCTGACGTAGCCGACCGACCAGTTCTGGATGACGCTGACGCCGTCTTGCCGACTCGTCATCGAGGCGCGGCCGCTGGTCCGCTCAGCAAACTATGGCTGCGCGTCATCGGGCACCAGCCACTGATTTCATTGGCGTTCCCCCCACCAACAAGTACACCAGTGCAGGACGGAGATACCCGAATGCCTGCTCGAATGCCGTGACCGCACCCTGCTAAAGGTAGTGGTATCGGACTCCGTGAGCTGCACTTCTCGGTGTGTGCCACATCACAGTAGCCCAGATGATAGGCGCTTTCAATAGTGTAGAGTCACTCATCTCAACACCGTCGTTCGGCGGGCCGTTGCGTGGGAATGTCGTATCGACGAAGGTGATGGCATGCCGTCAGCAAACACGGGATCGCTTCGCGACCGACGCCGCGCCGAGTTGCTCACCGAGATCCAGCAGACGGCGTACCGGCTGTTCGCCGAGCGGGGATTCGATGCCGTGACGACCGAGGACATCGCCGCGGCCTCGGGCATCTCGATCAGCACGTATTTCCGGCACGCTCCGACCAAAGAGGGTCTGCTGATCGATCCCGTGCGGGAGGCGGTCAGCCAGATCGTCGACTCGTACAGTTCCCGGCCAGCGGAGGAAACGGCGGTCGAAGCGCTCATTCAGCTGTTTGTCACCCATGCCCGGGACGCCGACAACGTCGACAATCTGCAGACCTGGCAGCGCGCGGTGGCCAGCGCACCCCACCTGCTGAGCAAATCGATGTTGGTAAGTGAAAGCGATCACCGCAAATTCGTCGACCTGGTGGCGGCCCGCATGGGAGTCGACGCGGCGCGCGGCGCAGCCGCGGCCGTGGGGGCCGACATCCGGCCGGCCCTGCTGGTGCACAGCAGTTTGGCCACCGTCAAATTCGTGCTCGACCTGTGGTTGAGCCCGGACGCGGTCCTGGCCACACCGTTTCACGTCCAGTTGGAAGAGGCGCTGCGGATGACCCTTGGCGGCTTCGAGCAGTCGCCCGCTGCCGGCGCGAAACCGAGGTGACTTTGCTCGCCGCCCCGTGAAACAATCGCTGGCCGTGAAGACATTCGAGGATCTGTTCGCCGAACTCGGCGAACGTGCCCGCACCCGGCCCGCCGGCAGTGCCACCGTGGCCGCGCTGGACGCCGGGGTGCATACGGTGGGCAAGAAGATCCTGGAGGAGGCCGGTGAGGTGTGGCTGGCCGCCGAGCACGAGCCCGACGAGGCGCTGGCCGAAGAAATCAGCCAATTGCTGTATTGGACGCAGGTGTTGATGATTTCGCGCGGGCTGTCCCTCGACGACGTCTATCGGAAACTGTGAATATGCTGCGAATTGCGGTGCCCAACAAGGGGGCGCTGAGCGAGCCGGCCACCGAAATCCTGTCCGAGGCGGGCTACCGTCGACGCACCGATCCCAAGGATCTGACCGTCATCGACCCGGCCAACAACGTCGAGTTCTTTTTCCTCCGGCCCAAGGACATCGCCATCTACGTCGGTTCGGGCGAACTCGACTTCGGTATCACCGGACGGGATCTGGCGCTGGATTCCGACGCTCCAGTGCGGGAGCGGTTGGCACTGGGCTTCGGGTCGTCGCGATTCCGCTACGCCGGTCCCGCCGGACGGGACTGGACCGTGGTCGACCTGGCCGGCAAGCGGGTGGCCACCGCCTATCCGAACCTGGTTCGAAAAGACTTGGCGGCAAAGGGGATTGAAGCAACCGTCATCAGGCTCGACGGTGCCGTCGAGATTTCGGTGCAACTCGGCGTCGCCGACGCCATCGCCGACGTGGTGGGGTCGGGCCGCACGCTGAGCCTGCACAACCTGGTGGCGTTCGGTGAGCCGCTGTGTGATTCGGAGGCGGTGCTGATCGAACGGGCCGATCCGGATGGCCAATCCAGCGCTGCGCGTGAGCAATTGGTGGGCCGGGTGCAGGGTGTGGTGTTCGGACAGCAATATCTGATGCTGGACTACGACTGCCCGCGCGCGGTCCTGGACAAGGCCACCTCGATCACCCCCGGGCTGGAATCGCCGACGATCGCCCCGCTCGCCGACCCGGACTGGGTCGCAATTCGCGCGCTGGTGCCGCGCCGGGGCGTCAACGAAATCATGGACGAACTCGCGGCGATCGGCGCCAAGGCGATTTTGGCCTCCGACATCAGGTTCTGTCGGTTTTGATCGCCCCGCCACCACGGTGGCTGTGTTAGCGTCCGGCTTGGGGTGGGGACGTTAATCCCGAGGAGGGATCGCTGTGACGCACGTGCTCGTTCTACTGCTTGCCTTACTGATCGGTGTCGTCGCCGGCTTACGCTCGCTGACGGCTCCCGCGGTGGTCGCCTGGGGCGCCGCTCCTGCCGTTCTCGGCTGGATCGACCTCGGCCACACCTGGGCCTCCTGGCTCGGCAACACGATCACGGTGGTGATCCTGACGATCCTGGCCGTCGTCGAACTGGTCACCGACAAGCTCCCGAAGACGCCGGCGCGCACCTCCCCGCCCGGGTTCGGGGCCCGGATCGTCATGGGCGGGTTGGCCGGAGCGGCGCTGGGGGCGTGGCCGCACTGGACGTTCAGCGCGCTGGGCGCCGGTGTCATCGGCGCGGTGCTGGGCACCCTGGGCGGCTATCAGGCGCGCAAGCGACTGGTGGCGGTCAGCGGCGGCCGGGACCTGCCGATCGCGTTGCTGGAGGACGCCGTCGCGATCCTGGGCGGGTTGGCCATTGTCGCGGTGACCGGCCATGTGCTGACCGACTATTTGTTGACAGCCGTTAAGTGACAGAGCATTTCGATGCGATCATCGTCGGCGCCGGGCAGGCCGGCCCGCCGTTGGCCGGACGACTCACGGCGGCCGGCCAACGCGTCGCGATCATCGAGCGCAAGCTGATCGGCGGCACCTGCGTCAACTCCGGCTGCATCCCCACCAAGACGATGGTGGCCAGTGCGCACGCCGCCCACCTGGCCCGCCGCGGCACCGAGTACGGCGTCGGGACCGGATCGATCAGCGTCAGCATGGCAAAAGTCAAGGAGCGCAAGGACGGCATCGTGCTCGCCGACCGCGAGGGCGTCGAGTCCTGGCTGCAGGGCATGGACGGCTGCACCGTCTTTCGCGGCCACGCCCGATTCGTCGATCCCCATACCGTGCAGGTCGACGATCAGGAACTACACGCCGACCGCATCTTCCTGAACGTCGGCGGCCGCGCGATCGTGCCCGACATCCCGGGGCTGGACGACGTCGACTTCCTCACCAACGTGTCGATCCTCGAACTCGACACGCTGCCAAGGCATCTGGTCATCGTCGGCGGCAGCTACATCGCACTGGAGTTCGCCCAGATGTTCCAGCGATTCGGCGCACAGGTCACCGTCGTGGAGCGTGGTCCGCGACTGGCCGCCCGGGAAGACGAGGACGTCTCGGCCGTCATCAAGGAGATCCTGGAAGCCGAGGGCGTCGACATCGTCCTCGACGCCGACGACATACGAATACGTAAGAGCGGCAACGGTTTAGAACTCACTCCTCGTGCCGGCGCCGCGCCCATCGCCGGTAGCGAGCTACTGCTCGCCGTCGGTCGCCGCCCCAACACCGACGACCTGGGGCTTCAGGCCGCCGGGGTGCAGACCGACGCTCGCGGCTACATCGTCGTCGACGATCAACTCAAGACCAGCGTCGATCACATCTGGGCGATGGGCGATTGCAACGGCAAGGGCGCCTTCACCCACACCTCGTACAACGACTTCGAGATCGTGGCCGCCAACCTGCTCGACGGGGACCCGCGGCTCGTGAGCGATCGCATCACCACCTACGCCCTCTACATCGATCCGCCCCTGGGGCGCGCCGGGATGACGGTCGACGAGGTCCGCAAGTCGGGCCGCAAGGCGCTGGTGGGCAAGCGGCCGATGACCCGGGTGGGCCGGGCCGTGGAAAAGGGTGAGACACAGGGCTTCATGCAGGTCGTCGTCGACGCCGACACCGACCAGATCCTCGGTGCCACCGTCTTCGGGGTGGGCGGCGACGAGGCCATTCACTGCATCCTCGACGTCATGTCGGCCAAGGCGCCGTACACCACGCTGGCGCGCACCATGCACATCCACCCCACCGTCAGCGAACTCATCCCCACCGTCCTGCAGGAGATGTCGCCGCTCGAATAGCGCCGGTCAGGCCGCAGGCCGAGTCGGGCGCGAAACGGACTCCGCCCCAACGTGTTCGGGCCAGCCGGGGTAGGGCGGCGGGGTTCCGCCGAACACCGGACAGTATTCGTGGTGCGGGCACCAGTCGCACAGCCGCGACCGACTCGGGCGGAAATCGCCTGTGGCGCCGGCGGATTGGATGGCACGCCAAATCGCCATCAGGGTCTTCTCGAAGCGCAGCAGCTCGTCGAGGTCGGGGGAGTAGTCGAGCACCTGCCCGTCGGCGAGGTAGATGAGCCGCAGCCGGGTGGGCGGCACGCCGCGGGTACGCAGCAGCGCCACGGCGTAGAACTTCATCTGGAACATCGCCTTGAATTCGGCCAGCGCCCGTGCCTCCGGCGGTGCCTTGCCGGTCTTGTAGTCGACCACCCGCAACTCCCCGGTGGCGGCGACGTCGATCCGGTCGATGAACCCGCGCAGCAGGGTGCCGTCGGCGAGCTCCACCTCGACCCGCTGCTCGCAGCACTGCGGATCGAAACGCGTCGGGTCTTCCAGCTGGTAGTAGCCGGACAGCAGCGCCCGCGCCTCGTCGAGCAGCTGGAGTCGCTGCTCGCCCTCCAGCTCGCCGATCCGGTCCGGTTCGGCGGCGCGCACCTGTTCCCAGGCGGCCTCCACCAGCGCCAGCGCGGTCTGCGGACCGCGCAACGCGGCCGGCATGCCATAGAGCTGCTCGAGCGCGGCGTGCACCACCGACCCGCGGATCTGGGCGGTCGACGGCGGTTCGGGCAGCCGGTCGATCGCCCGGAACCGGTACAGCAGGGGGCACTGCTTGAAATCCGCCGCACGCGACGGTGACAGTGCCGGTCGAGACGCCGCCCGGGCCCGGTCTTGCGGCTGGTCGGTCATGCTCGCAGCCTAGGACGCGATGCCGACAACCCCGGGCAGCGGTGACGGCGCGTCGGCTGGCACGCTGAACGGCGTGGTCAACACCGGTCCCTTCACCGTCGGCGAGCGTGTCCAGCTCACCGACGCCAAAGGCCGTCACTACACGATGGAACTCACCGCGGGCGCCGAGTTTCATACCCACCGCGGCGCGATCCCGCACGACGACATCATCGGTCTGCAGCAGGGCAGCGTGGTCAAGTCCAGCAACGGGACCCCGTACCTGGTGCTGCGCCCGCTGCTGGTCGACTACATCATGTCGATGCCGCGGGGCCCCCAGGTCATCTATCCCAAGGACGCCGCGCAGATCGTCCACGAGGGCGACATCTTTCCCGGCGCCCGGGTACTCGAGGCCGGGGCCGGATCCGGCGCGCTGACCTGTTCGCTGCTGCGCGCGGTGGGACCCGAGGGGCGGGTCGTGTCCTACGAAGTGCGCGCCGATCACGCCGAGCACGCCCGGCGCAACGTGAACGTCTTCTTCGGCGATGCGCCGGCCAACTGGCAGCTACTGGTCAGCGATCTCGCGAACTCCGAGCTGCCCGACGGCTCCTTCGACCGCGCCGTGCTGGACATGCTCTCCCCGTGGGAGGTGCTCGATGTCGTGTCGCGTCTGGTGGTCGCCGGGGGCGTGTTGGTGATCTACGTGGCCACCGTCACCCAGCTGTCGAAGGTGGTCGAGGCGTTGCGGGCCCAGCAGTGCTGGACCGAGCCGCGATCGTGGGAGACGATCCAGCGCGGTTGGCACGTCGTCGGCCTGGCCGTGCGGCCCCAGCACTCGATGCGCGGGCACACCGCGTTCCTGGTGGCGTCGCGGCGGCTGGCGCCGGGCACGATCGCCCCGGTGCCGTTGGGCCGCAAGCGCGAGGGGCGCGACGGCTAGTCGCAATCGTCGCTGCGCAGCAGCGAGCGCCGCGCCGTCAACAGTTCGAATTCCGGGTGGCCGGCGATCAGTCGTTCGGCCGCGTCGAGCACCTCGACCGCGTGGCCGCGGTCGCCGGACACCACCGCCACGCCGATGGTCGCCCGCCGATGCAGCCCCTGCGTGCCCGTCTCGGCGGCCGCCACGTTGAACTTGCGGCGCAACTCGGTGATGACCGGCCGGACGATCGAACGTTTCTGTTTGAGCGATCGCACCCCGAGCTCCGGCCCCAGCAGCAGGTCGAATTCGAGCCAGGCGATCCACATCAGCCCGGCGGTGCCGGCGCGGGTGAGGGGGCCGGCGGTTGGACGGGCTCGGGTGGTGGC
>NZ_LQPT01000061.1 GCF_002102355.1 Mycobacterium sherrisii
CGAATACGAAGCAATCATGACCACACCGGCCAGCCAGGCCGCGTGAAGAAACTGTCACCTATCCGTGCAGCAGTCCCGTTACCGGTACCGGGAGGTCGCGGACATCATGGAAATCCCGATCGGGACAGTAATGTCGCGGTTGCACAGCGCACGAGGCAAGCTGCGAAAATCGCTTGGCGAGCTGGCCCCCAACCCGCTTCCATCGCGTGCGGCTAGTCCCGGCCGGCCTCAACTAGCTTGTCTGCCAACCCATATGGATTTGTGAACAGCAACTCATGACCACCAGGAATCTGCAAGAAGCGGTACAAACCGAGACGCGAAGTCATCATCGGATGCAAAGGAAGCGCGACGTCTTCACTGCCGAGGATATAGCTGCGAAGAATCTCAAGTGCGTAAAACTTCTTCAGATCGAGTGCCTCTGTGATCGGCTGATACGGTTCGGGCGAAAGCCGGTCATAACTTGTGCGCGCAAGTTCCAATCGGCATCATTCATGAATGCCTCGCGCCACACGGTAAAGGGTAGCGTGATCGTGTTGTCTTACGATTCGGTGGCGAGACGGTCGAAAGCCATCCGGAGATGAAGAGGAATAGCCTCGCTGACGCTCTGGCGGTCGTTGAGCACAAACCCACTCACGAACACCAGCCGCCTGATCCGGGCCGATAGGACCTCTGCCGCCTTGCAGATAACCGTTCCCCCGTAGCTATGCCCAACGAGGACGATCTCGGTCAAATCACTGGCTTCGATGAACTCGACGACGGACTTGGTTGACTCGGCATGGGTGATCGCCTTTCCAACGCCCTTGCCGTGGCCGGCGACGGTGCGCAAAAGCCCGGTGCCCCAGCGATTCCAAGCGCTCGACGACCTGATCCCAACAAGATCCATCGTGCCAGGACCCGTGCACCAACACGAAAGTTAACATGACGCGATAGACGCCTATGGCGGGCACATTTATTCGCCAGAAGCAGTCCGCGGCTGCAGCTCGTGCACAATCATCGTGGGACGCGTGAGAAGGTGGCCGAACGCGAACGGTTTCTACAACCATCGGGCGGGCAGCTAGAACGTCCTGATCTGATGGCATCCCATCGCCAGCCTTGGTGTGCGCTGGGCGGCGCCCCGGCCGCGCCGTGCTAGGCGATTCCGAATTCTTTGATCTTGCGGTAGATGGTGGCGCGCGACATCCCTAGTGATTGGGCGGCATCAGCTTTGCTTCCGTTGTTGTCCAACAGGCTACGCACGATGGCGTCTCGCTCCAAAGATTCCAGGTGGGTGAGTTTGCGGCGAGCCAGCGACCGGCACTCCGCGGGCAATTTGTCCACGCCGATGACGCCGAATCGCTGCACCGCCAGGGTTGCCGCCAACACCTTGCGTAGCTGCGCGACGTTACCTGGCCAGGGCAGCTTGGCGAGCTGGCGCATGGCCTCGGAAGCGAGGCTCACATTCGCGCCCCGCGTCAACTCCCGCAGCAGTTGCGGCACAAGGTCTTCGAGGTCCTCGGTGCGGTGCCGCAGGGCGGGCACGGTGACGGTGTGGAGGAAGAAGGGCAACACCAACATGTCCACCAGCGGGGGCCGCGTTCCGCTGGAAATCGTTGCAGCAATCCAACCGTGGCCGGCGCGCGTTTGCAGGACTACGCCCAGGCTTTCGAGCGTCTCGTCGGGCAATTCGTCCAGGTTGGCAAGGACGACGGCGAAGTCCTCGCCAATCGCTGTTTCGGCGTCTACCTCGGCGATAAAGTCGTCGGCCTTGTCGAAGTCGGAGTGCCGCAGCACACGTATGGTGCGTTCGGGCGTGATGTGCTGTGCCACCGCCTGAGCCAAAGTAGAGCGCCCGGATCCACTCTCACCCTCGATGACCACCCAATCGCGTTCCCGGTAGCAGCGCTCCACCTGCTGGCAGCTGCGCCGCCACGCGCTGCTGCGACCTGCTAGACGCGGAATCGACTGAATCGCTCTGCGTTGGACCGCGGTGGCTTTGGCGGCCGGCTGCATTTGCACATGAAACACGGCGTTGCGTTCGTGACCGCGTACCGGGATGCATTCGGCGACCGAGATTCTCATCGTCGTACCGCTGGGAAGCGTCGCGACCGTGGTCGTCGTGGTTGCCGCCCCGGCGAGCTCGTTCGCGTGATCCAACAAAGCCGTCTGGTCGGCGGCATCGAGCATCTGCCGCAGATACGAATTCATCAGCACGATGTCGCCGCCAATGGCTAGCACGCCACCGGGGTACCGGCGGCTTTGCCGGTGGTACGCCTCGAGGAGCGCCGTCTCACTTTCGCTGGCCAGGGCGCCGATTCTGTCTTCGATCTGGTGGCTGGCGGTCTTTGCGAGCACAACGAGAAGCGGGTCGGAACGGCTCGCCCAGCAGGTGAGATCCAGGGCTCCGAGCACCCTGCCGGTGATCGGATCGCGGATCGGCGAGCCCGCGCATGCGAGGTGGCTCAACGCGCCGATGTAGTGTTCGCTGCCTCGGATAAATGCTGGCGCGCCGATGGTCAACGCGGTACCGATTCCATTGGTGCCCGTGAACTCCTCGGCGTAGCTGTAACCGGGCGCCAGTTGCACCTTGTCGAGCGCTGCTACCAGCTTGGTGTCGGCAGCCACCCGTTCGACGACCAGTCCGTCTGGCGACGTCAGGATGACGCTGATGTCCTGAGGCCCCAGGTCGTCGGCTAGCTCCTTCAGCACCGGACTTGCGGCGCGTATCAGAACTGTGTCGGTATCCGGGGGCCGGACGTAATCCAGGTAGACGCGGTCCGGATGGACATGCAGCATGCGTGACCGTTGCCAGGAACTTGCCACCCTTGGCGAAACAACGTCTACGCTCAGCTTCCCGGTAGTAAGGAACTGCTCTCTAGCGCGCTGCAATTCGGCGGCACAGTGTGCCTTCGACATAGTCAATAAGACCCTCAGCTCTGACGAAAGTGCATCCGACAGCATAGACCGATGACAACGTGATGCACGTCTCGATTTGAGACGTGTGTGATTCTCCCCGGATCGCCCGTGCCCGCGTGCCGGTGCGAATAGTGCCGCCATGCCGGGGCCAATTGCCGACCTGCCTTCGGTCAGGGCTTGGCAGATCTCGGCCGGCATTAGCTAGCAAATGTCACCAACCCGGCGCTGCCCGCCAATGCGCTTGACGACTGAGCGCCGCGAAGCATTTGCCGGAACCTTGGCCACCGCCTTTTCGATCGGTGCGGGATGTGGCCCGCGTCTCAGAGTGAGACGTCGGTGCGGTGCAGCCCGTGTTTGCATTTCTAGCACCGGTCTTTGCCCGGACCACCCAGGCATACACACAGGAAGGCGCACTATGAGTAGGCA
Organism: Mycobacterium sherrisii; assembly: GCF_002102355.1. Lineage (GTDB taxonomy): Bacteria > Actinomycetota > Actinomycetes > Mycobacteriales > Mycobacteriaceae > Mycobacterium > Mycobacterium sherrisii. Next base: position 3,319 of record NZ_LQPT01000061.1, read on the forward strand.
GAGCCTGACGAAAGCTCACGCAAAGATCACTGAACTGTCATGGGACCCCACATTCGCCACTCCCGCGACGCGCTTCGGAACCGATTACACCTTCGACAAGGCCCCGAAAAAGGACCCACTCAAGCAAATCATGCGGTCCTATTTCCCGATGGAAGAAGAAAAGGACAACCGCGTCTTCGGTGCCATGGATGGTGCCATCCGCGGCAACATGTTCCGTCAAGTGCAGCAGCGCTGGATCGAATGGCAGAAGCTTTTTTTGGCCATCATTCCATTTCCTGAGATCTCGGCGGCGCGCGCGATGCCGATGGCAATCGGAGCCGTACCAAATCCAGAGATTCACAACGGGCTGGCGGTACAGATGATCGATGAGGTCCGCCACTCGACGATCCAGATGAACCTCAAGAAGCTCTACATGAATAACTACATCGACCCCGCGGGATTCGACATCACCGAAAAGGCGTTCGGTAACTGCTACGCCTCCACCATCGGGCGGCAATTCGGTGAGGGCTTCATCACCGGCGATGCCATTACCGCGGCGAACATCTACCTGACCGTGGTCGCTGAAACAGCATTCACCAACACACTTTTCGTCGCCATGCCGGACGAGGCGGCGGCCAACGGCGACTATCTGTTGCCGACGGTGTTCCATTCGGTCCAGTCCGACGAGTCGCGGCACATCTCCAATGGCTACTCGATCTTGCTGATGGCGTTGGCCGACGAACGCAACCGGCCGCTGCTGGAGCGCGATCTGCGCTACGCGTGGTGGAACAACCATTGTGTGGTCGACGCGGCGATCGGCACATTCATCGAGTACGGCACGAAGGACCGGCGCAAGGACCGCGAAAGTTACGCGGAGATGTGGCGGCGGTGGATCTACGACGACTACTACCGCAGCTACCTGCTTCCGCTGGAAAAGTACGGCCTCACCATCCCGCACGACCTTGTCGAGGAGGCGTGGCGGCGCATCGTGGACAAGAGCTACGTGCACGAAGTTGCCAGGTTCTTCGCCACCGGCTGGCCGGTGAACTACTGGCGTATAGACCCGATGACCGATGAGGACTTCGAGTGGTTCGAGGAAAAGTACCCGGGCTGGTACTCAAAGTTCGGCCGGTGGTGGGAAAACTACAACCGGCTGGCCTACCCCGGGCGCAACAAGCCGATCGCCTTCGAGAACGTCGACTACGTCTACCCGCACCGCTGCTGGACCTGCATGGTGCCCTGCCTGATCCACGGCGACATGGTCACGGACAAGGTCGACGGTCAGTGGCGCACCTACTGCTCGGAAACCTGTCACTGGACCGACACGGTCGCGTTCCGCGGCGAGTACGAGGGTCGGCCGACTCCGAATATGGGCCGGCTCACGGGATTCCGCGAATGGGAGACGCTGCACCACGGCGGCGACCTCGCCGATATCCTCTGCAACCTGGGATATGTGCGAGACGACGGCAAGACGCTCATTCCTCAGCCGCACCTGCACCTCGACGATCCGTCGAAAATGTGGACGCTCGACGACATCCGCGGCAACACGTTCAACAGCCCCAACGTGTTGCTCAACGAGATGAGCGATGAAGAGCGCCAAGCGCATGTGGCGGACTACTGCGCCGGCGTCGGCCACCACTGATTCCAATTTCGTCGGTACCGGTTGACTGCGGTCCCTTTCCTTACCTCGGGTGCCGCAGCCGACCGGTACCCCCGTACATACCGACTGTGTAGGTGAATTCGTGAGCGACATCCACCGCGTGAACTTCGAGCCCGTCGACATCCACATGGAAGTGGCCGAGGACGAGAACATCCTCGACGCCGCCTTCCGCCAAGGAATCCATCTGATGCATGGGTGTCGGGAAGGCCGGTGCTCGGCGTGCAAGTCCTATCTGCTCGACGGCGACGTTCAGATGACCAACTACTCGACTTTCGCTTGCAACGACTCCGAAGTCGAAGAGGGCTATGTGCTGCTTTGCAGGACTCATGCGTTCAGTGACTGCACGATCGAGCTGTTGAACTTCGATGCGGATGAGTTGCTCAACGGTGTGCCCATCCAGCGGGTCCGCACCCGGGTAACCGCGTTGGAGGCGATGACCCGCGACATCGTCTCGTTGCGGCTCGAGGCAGTCGAGCCCGGCGCCTTCGAGTTCAAACCGGGCCAATACGCCGACCTCTACATCCCCGACACTGACGAACACCGCTCCTTCTCCATGGCCAGCACGCAAACGCGGCCCGGCCACATCGAGTTCCTGATCAAGAAATACCCCGGCGGCAAATTCTCCGGTCTACTCGAAGACGGGATCAGGGTCGGCGACGAACTGACGTTGGCCGGGCCGTACGGCACCTCCACCCTCAAGGAGGGTCATGTACTGCCTGTGGTGTGCGTCGCTGGCGGTGCCGGGATGGCGCCGATCCTGTCGATCTTGCGACACCTGAGCGAGACGGCCAGCAAGCGCCCGGTGCACTTCTACTACGGAGCGCGTACCCCTGCGGACCTTTTCTATCTCGCGGAAATTACCGAAATAGGCAGAACCCTAGAGGATTTCACGTTCACGGTCTGCCTCTCCGAATCGCGGGACGGCGTGTTACCCGACACGGTCACCGTGGCAGACGGCAACGTGACCGACGTGGTCGCCCGGAACGAGGACGAGATGACCAAAAGTGACGTGTACGTCTGCGGCCCCCCGCCCATGGTCGATGCGGCGCTGACACTGCTCGACAGCCTGGCTGTCCCCAAAAGCCAGATCTTCTACGACAAGTTCACCAGCCCGCTCTTCGAATAGCCCAAACCCGTTGCAGAGCACCAAAACCGAAAGGAACTACCGGTGACAACTTCCGAGAAACGACGCAGTTTCCCCAAAATCGAGCTCACCGACGCCGAGGCAGGCGCGCTAGAATTTCCCAGCTCCAAGAGCCGGCAGTTCAGCTATTTCAAGCCGGCGAAGCTCCGGGCAACCGTGTACGAAGACGTCACGGTGGACGTCCAGCCCGACCCGGAACGCTATCTGACCCAGGGCTGGATTTACGGCTTCGGCAACGGCCCCGGCGGCTATCCGCAGGAATGGACGGCCGCGAAGTCATCGAACTGGCACGCATTCCGCGATCCCAACGAGGAATGGGAACAGACGATCTACCGCAACAACTCCGCGGTGGTGCGCCAGACCAGCCTAAGCTTGCAGAACGCTAAGCGCGCGCGTGCCTACGAGGGCTTCAATTCCGCGTGGACGAAATTTTTGGCCCACAACGTCGGCGCCTGGATGCACGCCGAGAACGGTCTTGCGCTGCACGTCTTCACCGCTATTCAACGGTCAGCCCCCACCAACATGATCAACAACGCAGTCTCGGTGACGGCGGCCCACAAGCTGCGCTTCGCCCAAGACCTGGCGCTGTACAACCTGGACCTGTCGGAGGCGGTCGAGGGCTTCGACGGCCAAGCGCACAAAGCGGTGTGGCAGTCGGCCCCAGAGTGGCAACCCACTCGTGAGGTCGTCGAACGGCTGACCGCTGTACAGAATTGGTGCGAGCTGCTATTCGCGACCAATGTCGTCTTCGAGCAGTTGGTAGGGTGCCTGTTCCGCAGTGAGTTGGTAATGCAGATCGCGGCACGCAATGGTGACTACATCACGCCGACGATCGTCGGCACCGGCGAACACGACTACGACCGCGACCTGACATATACGCGGGAGCTCCTTCGACTTCTGGCCCGTGATGAAACGTTCGGTGATGCCAATAAGGCCCTTTTCGGTGGCTGGCTGGCGACGTGGACGCCACGTTGCCTCGACGCGGCTCACGCGCTGCAGCCGCTGTGGTCGCAACCCGCGGACAAGGGCCTCACTTTTGCATCGAGTCTCGGCGCGGCAGAAGGAAAATTCACATCCCTGCTCGAATCGATCGAGTTGGAAATCCCGAAGGAGCTGAAGAAGTGACGACCCAAACAAATGGGGCCATGCAGTTCGGATCCGCCGTCGAGCGATCCAACAAATGCGGTGTGACACTGATGAACACCCAGGTGGGCCGCGCGGTAGCCGATGTCATGGGCGGCAAGGCAGGGGTGACGCTGGTGGAATATCCGTCGATGATTCGAGTCGACGGCCAGAACCTGCTCGATTTCGACTACGCCGAGCTAACAGCAGCAATCGGTGAAGAATTCGACGGCTCAGTCTTCGAGGAGATCAGTTCCACCCACTACGGTCGCATGGTTCATCTCGACGATCGGACCTTGCTGTTCGCCAACCCGGAGGATGCCGCCGAGTACATCGGCTTCGACCTCATCGCCAAACCGACTGGCAACTAAAGACGAAAGTGCAGCCGAGCTGACGCCGGCTCTGTCGACGTCCATCCGATGGAAACCATTGGACGGCAACCGGTCCGCAGTTGCGGTGGTTACACCGACATCCACTTATAACAGAACAAGGAGCGCACATTGAAGGCTGTCCAAGTCACGGCATACCACACGAAGCTGCAGTTGACCGACGTTCCCGAGCCGACGGTCGAAACCCCGCTCGACGTCGTCGTCCGGATCGGCGGTGCCGGCGTATGCCGCACCGATCTCCATATCCTTGAAGGACAGTGGGAGGCCAAGTCCGGCGTCGAACTGCCGTACACGATCGGGCATGAGAACGCCGGATGGGTGCATGCCATCGGCGATGCGGTGACCAACGTCAAGGTGGGCGACAAGGTGATCTTGCACCCGCTGATCACCTGCGGACTGTGCCGGGCCTGCCGGTTCGGCGACGACATGCATTGCCACAACAGCAAATTCCCCGGCATCGACACCAACGGCGGCTATGCGGAGTACCTGCGTACCACAGCGCGCAGCGTCGTCAAGATCGATGACGGCCTGGAGCCAGCGGATGTTGCGGCCCTCGCCGACGCCGGGCTAACCGCATATCACGCCGCCGCCAAGGTGGCGCGGACCACTCGGCCTGGCGATGTCTGCGTCGTCATCGGCGCGGGTGGGCTCGGCCACATCGGAATTCAAGTGCTCACTGCGATTTCGGGCGTAACGGTGGTGGCCGTCGACCGCAATCCCGCTGCGGTCAAGCTTGCCGGGGCCGTTGGTGCGGACAACGCCATCGTCGCGGACGGTACACACGTGCAGCAGGTGCTTGATCTCACCGGCGGTCGCGGCGCCGAGGCAGTCCTCGACTTCGTCGGTGAGGGAGGGTCTACCCAGTGGGGCGTCGAAATGCTGGGGCGTGCCGGAAACTACTACGTCGTCGGCTATGGCGAGAACATCGACCTGCCTACCATCGACATCATCTCCGCTGAAATCAACGTCATCGGAAATCTGGTCGGCTCTTATAACGACCTGCAAGAACTGATGACCCTTGCGGCGACGGGCAAAGTCACGCTGCACACGAGTAAGTACCCGCTCGAGGACTTCCAGCAAGCGCTGGACGATCTCGACGCCGGCCTGGTGCGCGGCCGCGCGATACTCGTCCCCTGAAACGGGCTGACACACGAAAGGCAAATCATGGCAAAGGAATTACGGTACAGCACCGATGCACGCGCACGGCTGGAACAGGGTGTGAACGCGTTGGCCGACGCGGTCAAAGTGACACTGGGCCCCAAGGGCCGCAACGCGGTGCTGGAAAAGCTGACGGGCCCGCCCACCATCACCAACGACGGCGTCACGATTGCTCGTGAGATCCAATTGGCCGATCCGTTCGTCAACATGGGCGCTCAGCTGGTCAAGGAAGCCGCAATGAAGACCAACGGGCTGGTCGGAGATGGGACGACGACGTCTACCGTGCTGGCCCAGGCCATGGTCCGGGAAGGGTTGCGCGCGGTGGACGCCGGCGCCAATCCCATGCGGGTGCGCCGCGGGATCGAACATGCTGTGTCGGTGGTGATTTCGGCCCTGACCGCGGGTGCCGTGCCGGTCGCGGACCGCAATGCTCTCCTGCACATCGCGACCCTGGCCGGCGGCGACGACGAAGCCATCGGCGAGGCAATCGCCAACGCCGTCGAGCACGCCGGAGAAATCGGCGTCATCACCACCGAGGAGAGCGACGTGGTCGGGTTGGCCGTCGACGTCGTTGACGGCATCAAGTTCGAACACGGCTATATCTCGGCCTACATGGTGACCGACCCGGAACGCATGGAAGCTGTACTGGACAACCCGCTGGTCTTGTTGACCAACCGGAAAATCACCGCGGTGCAGGAGATCATGCGCGCGGTCGAAATCGCCAAACGCGCCGACCGACCGCTGGCGGTGCTCGCCGAGGACGTCGACGGGCCGGCGCTGCAATTGCTGGCCGGCGGCAACATGCACAACACCATGCGGTCGCTGGTGGTGCGCGCACCCGGTTTCGGTCATCGCCGTCTCGCCGAACTCGAGGACCTCGCCGTGGCTTTGGGCGGCCACGTGATCGCTAAGGACACCGGCATTGAATTCGCCGACCTGACAATCGATGATCTAGGCTCGTGCCACCGGATCACCGCCACCGAAGACGCGACGACGATCGTCGGGCCCCACGGTGAACAACGACTCGTCGATGCGCGCGTTTCCCAACTTGAAGTCCAGCGTGCGCGGGCACGTAACGACACCGACCGCGATAATGTCGATCTTCGGATCGCTCGCCTGACTGGTCGCGTGGCGGTGATTCGGGTCGGCGGGGCCACCAGCGTTGAGGTCAAGGAACGAATGCTGCGCGTCGAAGACGCGTTGGCGGCCAGCCGCGCCGCGAAGGAAGCCGGAGTCGTCGCGGGTGGCGGCACGGCACTGGCGCAGGCACATCGGGCGCTGGCCGATCTCGAGCTATCAGACGAGGACGTCAGGACGGGTGTTCTGGTGGTGCGCCGTGCCCTGGCCGAGCCGCTGCGCTGGATTGCCCACAATGCGGGCTACGAGGCAGACGACGTCGCAGAAATCGTCGAGGATCTGCCACTCGGACATGGCTTCAACGCGCTGACGGGCGAGTACGGCGACCTGTTCGATGAGGGAATCATCGATCCGCTCAAGGTGACGCGTGCTGCCCTGGAAAGCGCCGCGTCGATCGCCGCGCTGCTCATCACCACGGAAACAGCGATCGTCGAACAGGTTCTGGTCAACCCGGGAGCCATCATCGCGCCCGGCTTTGGTGACCTGGCCGAGGGTGTGGCTCGCCCGTCCAATATTTACTAGCGAACGATCAATGCCCACAACAGGTTTGATCGATCGGCCGATCGCGCGCCCCATTTCGGACACGGTGCCGGAGGCTGGTTTGGTGCGGACCTGCCGACCGGAACCATCGCGAGTCGCGCGAGGTCTCAGAGTGAGACGTGCGCGAAGCCGACCACATCGTTGAATTGCATTGTGCACCGTCCCTATCGGACCTCCCAGCTTCCCACAACATTCAAGGAACTAAAGTGATGGCTACCCGCCCCCCGCTGCCCTTCGAATTCCTACCTACCGTCCCGGCATTCACCGTCACCAGCACTGACATTGCCGACAATCAGGGGCTGCCGAAACGGCATGCCTCGGGGTTGTTGGGCGCCGGCGGCGAGGACCTCTCCCCCCAGCTGTCCTGGTCCGGATTTCCTCAAGACACCAAGAGTTTCGCCATCACTTGCTACGATCCGGACGCTCCGACCCAAAGTGGATTCTGGCACTGGGCCGTGGCCAATCTTCCCGCAGGAGTGACCGAACTGTCGACCGGTGCCGGCACTCCGGGAAGCCCCGATCTGCCAAATGACGCTCTTGCCCTTGCCAACGACGCCGGCATGCGCGGATATCTGGGAGCCGCTCCCCCAGCTGGGCACGGCCCGCACCGCTATATCTTCACCGTCCACGCCGTCGACACCCCGAATCTCGACCTGCCCGACGACGCAACTCCGGCGTATCTCGGTTTCAACCTCTTCAGTCACACGCTGGCGCGCGGAATCATCATTGCAACATTCGAGCAGTAGCGAGGCTGCGACTATCCCGGCGAACGACAGAAAGGAACTGACCGTGAGCGATCAAAGAGAGTTCTTGTTCCAGTCCTTGCTGCCCGCTGAGGCGGCCAACCTGGTCGCCGTAATGAGAAGCATTGTCCCCCACCATGATCCGCATCTCAGCGATGTGGTGTGGCAAACGGCCCTGGCTTACGACGCACGTTTGGCATCCGACAACAAGCTGCGAACCGAAATCCGCCTCCAGTTAAGGGAACTCGACAAGGCGGCCGTCGCAAAAGGAGCGGCTTCTTTCAGCGAAGCCATCCCCGAGCTGCGCAAAACGCTGCTGGAGTCGATACAGGACACGACACTCTTTCAGAATCTCGTATACGCGGTGGTCGTGGATTTCTATAACCGCCACAGCGTCTGGGAAACCATCGGGTTCCCGGGGTTAGCTCAACGAGACGGTCAGGGCTACATCAACCGGGGATTCGACGTCGTTGCTTGGAGCCCGTCCACAGTCCAAACAGAACGCTAAGACGAAACAGCGCAACAAAGAAGGTGAAAGATGGCTAGGTCAGCGGTCAAGGTGCCTTTGCACGAAGAGGCAGAGGTTGTGGTGATCGGAACCGGGGCGGGCGGCGGCAACGTCATCCGCGAGCTCTGCCTGTCGGGCGTTAGCGTCGTGGCCTTGGAAGCCGGACCGCGGTTGGATGCGGACCATGACTTCGAAGAGGACGAGGTCGCCATGTTCAACAAGCTGACCTGGCTCGATCCGGTCGGGGTCACCGGACCCGACGTGAGCGGAAGCGCGGCCTGGATCTGCAAAACAGTGGGAGGGTCCACCACTCACTGGGCGGGCGCCGCGCTGCGCGTGCAACCCCACGAGTTCAAGGCCAAGACCACCTATGGCGACGTCGAAGGCGCGGACTTAGCCGACTGGCCCGTCGACTATGAAACCCTGGTTCCTTACTACGAAAAGGCGGAGCGCCTGCTCGGTGTGAGCGGCCGTGTGATGCCCTTCGCCCCGGGAAACACGAACTTCTTGGCTCTCAAGCGCGGTGCCGATGCCCTCGGGCTCAATGCCCACCCCGGTTATATGGCGATCAACACCGAGGACTACGACGGTCGCGGCATGTGCACACAACGGGGCTATTGCTTCCAAGGCTGCCGCAACGAAGCCAAGTGGAGCAGCCTGTTCGAAGCCATCCCGAAGGCGGAGGCGACCGGTTGGCTCGATCTACGCCCCAACTGTCAAGCGCTATCGATCTCGACCGACAGCACGGGGCGGGCGACGGGCGTGGTCTACGCCGATCCCGATGGTCGCATCGTGGAGCAGAAGGCGCAGCGTGTGGTGGTCGCCGGCAACAGTATTCAAACCCCCCGTTTGCTGCTCAATTCAGCTACCTCACGCTTTCCGAATGGATTGGCCAACGGCAGCGGCGCCGTCGGGCGTTACTATATGCGCCACACCACGGCTTCCAGCTTTGCCAGGTTCCCCGATCCGATTCACGCCTACAAGGGCATCACCATGATGGGCATCGTCGATGGGTTTCACGACAGCCGGCCCGAGGAACGCGGATTCGTCGCCGGATTCCACCTCGAAACGATCATGCTCGGTCCGGCGTTCACCGCCGTCTTCGTCAGCCCAGGCCCCTTGACTTCGACACAGGGAAGCCGGGCGCTGTGGGGTGAGCCCCTGGCCGATTTGATGGAGTCGTACACCCACCTGGCCGCTCTGTGGATCGTCGGCGAGGACATGCCTCAGGCCAATAACCGAGTGACGGTCGATCCGAACCGCAAGGACCAGTTCGGCATGCCGGTGCCGGTCGTCGCCGTGACCGACCACCCCAACGACACGGCAATGCGCGAGTACGCCTGGGCGAAGGCGCGGGAGATCTACCAAGCCGCCGGAGCCACCAAGGTGTGGGACACGCCCCCCTATCCGGCCACACACAACTTGGGCACCTGCCGGATGGGCACCGACCCCGAGACGTCGGTGGTCAACCAATTCGGACAGGCACACGAGGTCCCTAATTTGTTCATTGCCGACGGCAGTGTCTTTCCCACCAGCGGAGCGGAGAACCCGACCCTGACGATCAGCGCGCTAGCCATCCGGCAGGCCGAATACATCATGTCACTGATGGCCGAGGAAGACCCGCAACCGGAGATGGTTACCGCCGCCAACTGACAAAGCTGGCGATCTCAGATCGGTCAGGTCTGACGAAACCTCAAGCGCCGGAAGCGAACCAGGTCGCGATCGAACTATTCGCTGAGGTATCGAGAGGGTCTGCTGCACGATCGGGTGACAGTTTCGGTTATGCGGCCTGGCTGACCGGTGTGGTCATCATGGCTTCGAATTCGATGGGGGTCGACCGGCCCAGGGCGAGCTGACGGCGACGCCGGTGATAGGTGCGTTCAATCCAGGTGATGAGGCTCTTCGCAGTTGAGGGTGTAGGGGTGGTCGGCGCGTCGTTACCGGGATAGGGGTCGAGGTCTCTCGAAGATGAA
>NZ_LQPT01000062.1 GCF_002102355.1 Mycobacterium sherrisii
GTGAGAGGGACCCGTTTGGTGGTCCAGTCGCTATGCGGCTTGGGGTTGGTGGGTCGTGGTCCACTGTAGAGCGAACTCGGCTGGGGTGAGTTCGCCGTGGGCGGAGTGGGGCCTGTTGGCGTTGTAGTCGGCGCGCCAGTCTTCGATGATGACGCGGGCTTCCAGAAGCGAGTCGAACCGCCACGAGTTGAGCAGTTCATCGCGTAGCCGGCCGTTGAACGATTCGATCCAGGCGTTCTGCCACGGCGAGCCGGGATCGATGAAAAGTGAACCGGCACTGTTGAATCGGCACCAATCGCTGACTGCGTGAGCCACGAACTCCGGACCGTTGTCGAAGCGCACGTAGTGCGGCGCCCCGTGAGTGAGGGCCAGCCGATCCAAGACATCGACAACACCATCGGCGTCAATGCTGCGGTCGACGTCGATCGCGAGTGCTTCGCGGGTGAACTCATCGATGACGTTCAACATCTTGAGGGTCCGGCCATCAGCGGTGGTGTCGAACTGAAAGTCCATCGCCCAGATCACATTCGGACGAATTGGCGACATTGCGCCCACAGCGACGCCGATACCGGTCAACCGTTTCTTCCTGCGGCGTTGCGGAACCCGCAGGCCCTCCTCGCGCCACAGCCGGCGGATCCGCTTGTTGTTGACCTGCCAGCCAGCCCGGCGAGCCATCTTCGCCGCCCGGCGCCACCCCCAGCGAGGCCGATCAGTGGAGAACCGGCGCAGCCACGCACGTAACTCGGCCTCCTCAGCAGTGACCGCAGGCCGGCTCAGGCGCATCGTGGAACGGTGGATGCCCACCACCGTGCAGGCGCGGCGTTGCGACACCCCGAACCGCTCGCGCAGCACCTCCACGGCGCGGCGCTTGCGGTTCGGGGTTAGAAGTTTCCCCCCGAAAGGTCCTTGAGCATGTCGATGTCGAGGGCCTGGTTGGCGACCAGCTTCTTGAGCCGGGCGTTCTCGGCCTCGAGTTCTTTGAGCCGCTTGGCCTCGTTGGCTTTCATGCCGCCGTATTGGGCCAGCCAGCGATGCCACGTCGATTCGGCGATCTCCAGGTGCCGGCACACCTCGGCCAGTTCCTGGCCTGCTCCGAGGAATTTGTTGCCCTCGGCCAGCTTGCGGATGATCTGATCCGGCGTATGCCGCCGGCGCTTGTTCGATGCCATGTCGTTGTCGATTCTTCCTGCCCGAACACTCGGGCAACAGAGTCGCATAACAACTGGACCACTACGACGGGCTCACCTCAA
>NZ_LQPT01000063.1 GCF_002102355.1 Mycobacterium sherrisii
CCCCCCAACACCCCACCATCAACCAACCCCCCACCACCGCCATCGAAGAAATCCTCACCGGCATCTACGCCCAAATCCTCGGCCACGACCACATCAACACCAACGACTCCTTCTTCGACCTCGGCGGCGACTCCATCTCGTCGATGCAAGTGGTCGCCCGGGCCCGCGCCGCAGGGGTATTGATCCGGCCCCGCGACATCTTCGTCGAGCAGACAGTCGAGCGGCTGGCCAGGGTGGCCACGGTGGCCATCGGCACGCCCGATACACACGATGACGGCGTCGGCGCGGTGCCGCCCACCCCGATCATGTACTGGCTGCGCGACGTGAATGGTCCCATCGGTGCGTTCAATCAGACGGTCGTGCTGCAAGCACCCGCCGACGCGACCGACGCCGATGTCCCGATACTGTTGCAGGCCTTGCTGGATCGGCACGCCACGCTTCGATTGCGCCTCGCCGACGGGTGGTCGCCGCACGTGCCAAAGGTCGGCGCCGTCGACGCGCAGAGCTGTGTGCGAGTCGTGGACACGTATTCGGAGCAAGCACTGGCCCAGGCCCGAGCCCGGTTGAACCCGGCCGCCGGGACCATGCTCAGCGCTTTGTGGATCACCTCGACCGGCCGACTGGTGTTGATTGTTCATCACCTGGCCGTGGACGCCGTGTCATGGCGAATCCTTGTGGAGGACCTCAACATTGCCTGGTCCCAGCATCGCAACGCTCAGCCGATCGCGCTGCCCGAGACGAGGACCTCGTTGGCCAGCTGGTCCTCGCTCTTGCACGAATACGCCGGCACGGCAGCGGTGCTGCGGCACGCCCCGGCATGGCGGGCGGTCGCCGCGGTTGCGCCGGCGCTGTCTGCGCCCACCACCGAGGACACCTACGCCAACGCGGGACAGCGGTCGGCGGAGCTCGAGTCCGACCTAACCCGCGCGCTGCTCGGCGAGGTTCCGGCCGCGTTTCACGCCGGCGTGCAAGACATCCTGTTGATCGCGTTCGGGTTGGCCTGGACGGAGTTCCTCGGCACGGCAGCACCCGTCGGCATCGACGTGGAGGGCCACGGCCGCCATGACGAGCTTGGCCCGCAGATCGACTTGTCGCGCACGGTGGGGTGGTTCACCACGAAGTATCCGGTGGCGTTGCAAACGGATTCGTTGAACTGGGAGCAGGTGCGCAGCGGCGAACCCACATTGGGTGCGGCGGTCAAAGCCGCCAAGGAACAACTGCGCGCGCTGCCCGACGGCCTGACCTACGGACTGCTGCGCTACTTGCACCCCGATGGCGACCTGGCGGACTTGGCGGGCGCCGACCCGGTGATCGGGTTCAACTACCTCGGTCGGCTCGGCGCCGCGGCCCAACTGTCCGATGAGCTCTGGCGGGTCAGCCCGGACAGCGTGGCGGTCGCCGCCGCGGCCGCCAGGATCTCAATGCCGTTGGGGCATACCGTCGAATTGAGTGCCGCCACCCTCGACACCGACTCCGGACCGCGGCTGCGGGCCACCTGGACCTGGGCGGTCTCCGCGCTGAACGATGAACAGATCGATCGTTTGAGCCGGCTGTGGTTCGAGGCGCTGGCCGGCATCTGCACCCACGTGCGCCGCGGTGGGGGCGGGCTGACGCCGTCGGACATCGCGCCGGCCCGGCTCAACCAGCCACAGATCGACGAGCTGTGCGAGCAGCACCGGATCGTAGACATCTTGCCGCTCACGCCGCTGCAGGAGGGACTGCTGTTTCACGCCAGCGCGGCCGCCGGCAACGCGGACGACGTGTACGCGATGCAGCTGGACCTGACTATCACCGGGCCGCTGGATCCCGATCGGCTGCGCGCGGCGGTCGGCACTGTCGTGCGCCGGCACCCCAACCTGGTCGCCCGGTTCTGCCGGCAGTTCGACGAACCGGTCCAGGTCATACCCGCCTTACCCGCCGCGCCGTGGACTCATTACGAAACCGGCGAAGAGGAAGAGATCCAACGGATCTGCGCCGCCGAGCGTGCGGCCGTCTGCGTGCTGGACGAACCGCCGGCATTCCGGGTGGCCTTGATCCGCATCGCGCAAGACGAGCACCGGTGCGTCCTGACCAATCACCACATCGTGCTGGACGGCTGGTCGCTGCCGATCCTGGCGCAGGAGATCTTCACCAGCTACTACGGGCAGCGCCTCCCGCCCGCCGCACCGTACCGCAGGTTTGTCACCTGGTTGGCCGAGCGAGATGTCGACGCCGCCGTCTCGGCCTGGCGGGAACTGCTGGCCGGCTTCGATACACCCACCCTGGTCGGTCCGCCGGGGCGGGTACGGCCGGGCCGGCGCGGTGTCGCCACCGGCACGTTGTCGGCGCGGACCACTGCCGACCTGGGCGACCTGGCCCGCCGTCACCACACCACGGTGAACACGGTGCTGCAGGCCGGGTGGGCGCAACTGCTGATGTCGCTGACCGGTCAGCAGGACATCGTCTTCGGCACCGCGGTGTCCGGGCGGCCGGCCGAGTTGGCCGGATCCGATTCGATGGTGGGCCTGCTGATCAACACGGTGCCGGTGCGGGCGACGGGCACGGCCACCACCACGGTTGCCGATCTGCTCGACCAACTGCACCGCGGTAACAACCTGACCCTCGAGCACCAGCATTTGGCGCTCAACGAGATTCACCGCGCCGTTGGCCATGACCAGTTGTTCGACACGCTGTTCGTTTACGAGAACTATCCGATCGACACCTCCCTGGCGCTCGCCGACGGGTTGGCCATCACCGCGCTGACCGCCCGCGAATACAACCACTACCCGCTCACCCTGCAGGCCATGCCCGGCGACGAACTGCGCCTGCGCGTCGAATACGACGTCGATGTGTTTGGGGTGGGTGTGGTGGGGGGGTTGCCC
>NZ_LQPT01000064.1 GCF_002102355.1 Mycobacterium sherrisii
GTGTACCTGCATTCGGCCGTCGACGGGTTCTCCCGACTGTCCTACACCGAAGCCCTTGACAACGAAAAAGCCGTCACCGCAATCGGATTCATGCACCGCGCCCGGGTATGGTTCGCCGTCCATGGCATCGACCGCATCCAGCGGATCGTCACCGACAACGGCGCCTGCTACCGGGCCAAAGACTTCGCCCACGTGCTCCACGGCGCACGCCACCAATTCATCACGCCCTACACCCCGCGCCACAACGGCAAAGTCGAGCGCTACAACCGCATCCTGGCCGAAGAGTTCCTCTACGCCAGGACATGGACCTCAGAAACCCAACGCGCCGAAGCACTCAAAGTCTGGAACATCCACTTCAACTACCATCGACCACACTCTGCCGCCGCAGGCCAGCCACCAGCATCACGACTCGCCACCGGCGTCACCAATGTCATGGCCTCATACAGTTAGCTGTCGCTAGACGGTGGCGGCCTCGTTGAGTTCGTCGAGCCGGTTCGTCGCTTCCAGGTATTCCTGCACCCAGCGCTCGATCACGGTCGACGTCTTCTCGACCTTCTGGAACTGACCGACCACCTGCCCTACGGGGTTGAACGCAACGTCCACGGACTCGTTGGGGTACCGGTTGGTGGCCCGCACCGCCATGCCGGACACCATGTATTGCAACGGCATACCGAGCGGCTTCGGGTTCTCCGGCTGCTCCCAGGCCTCGGTCCAGTCGTTGCGCAACATCCGGGCGGGCTTGCCCGTGAAGGAACGGCTGCGGACGGTGTCGCGGCTGCCGGCCTTGATGTAGGCGGCCTGCTGCACGGGGGTGTTCGAGGATTCCTCCACCATCAGCCACTGCGAACCGGTCCAGGCACCCTGACAGCCCAGCGCCAGGGCGGCTGCGATCTGCTGACCGCTGCCGATTCCACCCGCGCCGAGGACGGGGACCGGCGCAACCTCCTTGACGACCTGCGGCCACAGCACGATCGAGCCGACCTCGCCGCAGTGCCCACCGGCCTCGCCACCCTGGGCGATGATGATGTCGACGCCGGCGTCGGCGTGCTTGCGGGCCTGCGAAGGCGATCCGCACAACGCGGCGACCTTGAGCCCGGCGTCGTGAATGTGCTTGATCATGTCCGCGGGCGGGGTGCCGAGCGCGTTCGCGATCATCTTGACCTTCGGGTGCTTGAGCGCCACCTCGACCTGCGGCGTGGCCGTCGCCTCGGTCCAGCCGAGTAGCTGCAAGGTGTCGCCGTCACTGTCCTCGACCGGTACGCCGTGATCGGCGAGGATCTTCTTGCCGAAGTCGAGATGTTCCTGCGGCACCATCTTGCGCAGCGTCTCGGCCAGTTCCTCGGCGGACAGATTCGAGTCCATGCCCTCGTACTTGTTCGGGATGACGATGTCGACGCCGTAGGGGTGGTCGCCGATATTCTCGTCGATCCAGTTCAGCTCGATTTCCAACTGCTCGGGCGTGAAACCGACGGCTCCGAGAACGCCGAACCCCCCGGCCTTGCTGACCGCCACCACGACATCGCGGCAGTGGGTGAAGGCGAAGATCGGGAACTCGATACCGAGTTCGTCGCAAATAGGGGTGTGCATGTACAACTCCTGGGATGCTCGCCGAATTGGAACGTGTTCTAGTTTAGTACTTGCTGCGATGACGTGGCCAGGGGCCCCCGACCCGCGCCCGCCCACTACGACGTGTCGCGGCCCGAATCGGTCAGGCCGCTAAGTCGCGGCCCAGCCACAGCATCAGGAACCCGAACATGCACCCGGCGCAGATGAGGTGATCGCGGCATACCGATCGCGCCAGCCGACTTTGTTCGGGCGCGCTGTCGGTGCGGTGTCCGAGCCGGACCGCGTCAGGCACGGTCTGCGTCAGCGCCAGCATCGTCGGAATGCCGGCGAGGCCCGCCGACATCAACAACAGCCAGCCGGGATCTTGGGCGCGGGTTGATTCAAAGCCCAACGCCGCCAACAGGATCAACATGACCAGAGCGATGAGCC
The DNA here is from genome assembly GCF_002102355.1 of Mycobacterium sherrisii. Lineage (GTDB taxonomy): Bacteria > Actinomycetota > Actinomycetes > Mycobacteriales > Mycobacteriaceae > Mycobacterium > Mycobacterium sherrisii. The sequence continues at coordinate 1,996 of NZ_LQPT01000064.1, forward strand.
GACTCATCGGCCGCGACGAGGTGGTCGCGCGGTGGTAGTAGGCAGCCACGGAGGCCAGGACGGGTTCGGGCAATTCCTCACCGGCGGACCGGTGTCGCAGCACTTGCACGTCGAAGATCAAGTCCATCCACAAGATGGCAAACAGAAATCCGCCGCAGGCCGTGAGCAATGCGCGCATGAGGTTTGCCCCCTCCCGTCGATCGGGTTCGGCGCCGTACCCATTGTTTCGCCGCGGCTGCAAAAAACCACTGCTGCAGCGAATCAGTGGTTATCGATCGGTGGGACAGGCCCGACTTGCGTTCAGCGGTGGGACAGCACCGAGTCCCGCAAATCACTTGCGGCACTTACGTTTCAGTGGTTTCTCGGCCGGATTCGGTGTCGGTGGTCCGCGTTATCATTCGAACATGCGTTCGACAGATCGCGAGGGTATCCAGGCGGACTTTGACTCGTCG
>NZ_LQPT01000065.1 GCF_002102355.1 Mycobacterium sherrisii
GTGTACCTGCATTCGGCCGTCGACGGGTTCTCCCGACTGTCCTACACCGAAGCCCTTGACAACGAAAAAGCCGTCACGCAATCGGATTCATGCACCGCGCCCAGGTATGGTTCGCCGTCCATGGCATCGACCGCATCCAGCGGATCGTCACCGACAACGGCGCCTGCTACCGGGCCAAAGACTTCGCCCACGTGCTCCACGGCGCACGCCACCAATTCATCACGCCCTACACCCCGCGCCGCAACGGCAAAGTCGAGCGCTACAACCGCATCCTGGCCGAAGAGTTCCTCTACGCCAGGACATGGACCTCAGAAACCCAACGCGCCGAAGCACTCAAAGTCTGGAACATCCACTTCAACTACCATCGACCACACTCTGCCGCCGCAGGCCAGCCACCAGCATCACGACTCGCCACCGGCGTCACCAATGTCATGGCCTCATACATCTAGCTGCGGGTTAATCCGCGGGGCACCGGTCGCCGTACCATGGCCCCGTGACTTCGACAGTGGCGCCCGACGCCGCGGGCCAAGGCGGGCCCGCGACGGGATCGGTGCGCACCTATCAGGTCCGCACCTACGGCTGCCAGATGAACGTTCACGACTCCGAGCGACTGGCCGGACTGCTCGAGGCGGCCGGCTACCGGCGCGCCACCGAGGGGACCGACGCCGACGTGGTGGTCTTCAACACCTGCGCCGTGCGGGAAAACGCCGACAACAAGCTGTACGGCAACCTCAGCCACCTGGCGCCGCGCAAACGGGGCAACCCCGACATGCAGATCGCGGTCGGTGGGTGTCTGGCGCAAAAGGACCGAGACGCGTTGCTGCGCAAAGCACCCTGGGTCGACGTCGTGTTCGGCACACACAACATCGGGTCGCTGCCCACGCTGCTGGCCCGGGCCCGGCACAACCGGGTTGCGCAGGTGGAAATCCTCGAGTCGCTGCAGCAATTCCCGTCATCACTGCCCAGCGCCCGCGAATCCGCTTACGCGGCTTGGGTTTCCATCTCGGTTGGCTGCAACAACAGCTGCACGTTCTGCATCGTCCCGTCGCTGCGCGGCAAGGAAGTCGACCGCAGTCCGGCCGACATCCTCGCCGAGGTGCGCTCGCTGGTGGACGACGGCGTGCTGGAAGTCACGTTGCTGGGCCAGAACGTCAACGCCTACGGCGTCTCCTTCGCCGATCCCGCGCTACCCCGCAACCGCGGCGCCTTCGCCGAATTGCTGCGCGCCTGCGGCCGCATCGACGGGCTGGAACGCGTCCGGTTCACCTCGCCACACCCGGCCGAATTCACCGACGACGTGATCGAGGCGATGGCGCAGACGCCGAACGTGTGCCCCGCCCTGCACATGCCACTGCAGTCGGGTTCGGACCGGATGCTGCGCGCGATGCGGCGCTCCTACCGTGCCGAGCGGTACCTCGGCATCATCGACCGGGTTCGGGCCGCGATGCCACACGCGGCCATCACCACCGACCTCATCGTCGGCTTTCCGGGTGAGACCGAGGAAGATTTCGCGGCCACGCTCGACGTGGTGCGGGCGGCCCGGTTCGCCGCGGCGTTCACCTTCCAGTACTCCAAACGTCCCGGCACGCCGGCCGCCGAACTCGATGGCCAGGTGCCCAAAACCGTTGTGCAGGAACGGTACGAACGCTTGATCGAGGTGCAGGAGCAGATCTCGCTGGAGGGTAACCGCGAGCTGATCGGCCAGACCGTCGAGTTGCTGGTCGCCACCGGCGAGGGACGCAAGGACGCGCGCACGGCTCGCATGACCGGCCGGGCGCGTGACGGCCGGCTGGTGCATTTCGCCGCGGACCCGTCGGTGCGGCCGGGTGACGTCATCACCACGACCGTCACCGAAGCCGCACCGCACCACCTGATCGCCGACGCGGGTGTCCTGACCCACCGTCGCACCAGGGCCGGTGACGCTCACGCCGCCGGGCAGCGCCCGCGCAGTATCGGCTTGGGCATGCCCGGTGTCGGGCCGGCCGCCACACCAGTAGAACCCATGGGGTGTTCCCGATGACAAAGAAGCACACCGACTTGGACGCCCTGCGCGCCGAGATCGAGGCCGCGGAGCGCCGCGTCGCCCGCGAATTCGACCCAGGCGCAAGGGCATTGGTCGTCGCGATTTTGGTGTTGGTGCTGCTGGGTTCGTTCATCTTGCCGCACACCGGTTCGGTGCGGGGCTGGGACGTGCTGTTCACCGGCCACGGCGCCCAGGCGGCCGCGTTGTCGCTGCCGTCGAAGGTCTTCTGTTGGCTGGCATTGGTTTTCGGCGTCGGCTTCTCGATGCTGGCGTTGTTGACCCGGCGCTGGGCGTTGGCCTGGATCGCGCTGGCCGGCTCGTCGCTGGCCAGCGGAACCGGACTGCTGGCGGTCTGGTCGCGCCAGACCGTCGCCACTGGTCACCCGGGACCGGGGGTGGGGCTGTTCGTCGCCTGGATCGCCGTGATCCTGCTGACCTTCCACTGGGCCCGCGTTGTGTGGTCGCGCACGATCGTGCAACTCGCGGCCGAGCAGGAGCGTCGCCGCGTCATCGCCGAGCAACAGTCCCGCACCCTGCTGGACACCCTCGGCGACCAGGACGGCTCGAGAGGTTCGGCGCCGCCGGATCGACCCGACGCCCGTTAGGACTTGCGGGTCAGCGCCTGGGCGGCCGCTCGCGCCCACTGCCGCCATTGCTCGGCGTTGGCCTGGGCCTGCTGCGCTTCCTTGGTCCGGCCGGCCGCGGCCGCCTTGCGGGCCTGCTGCTCGTAGTGCTCGGCGCGGGCGGCGAACTGTTCGGCCCGGGCCTGCGCCTCGGGGTCTGACCACGACGCGTCGCCGGCCTCGCGTACCTTCCTCTCGATCGCGCGCAGCCGCCGCTCCAAGTCGGCGGAACGTTCCCGGGGGACCTTGCCGATCGCATCCCATTTGTCGGCGATCGCCCGCAGCGCGGCCCGAGCGGCGTCCTGGTTGCTGGTGTCGATCTTCTCGGCCTCGGCCAGCAGCGCCTCTTTGGCGGCGGCGTTCGCCTGCAACTCGGCATCCTTTTCCGCCGTCGCGGCATTGCGCGCGCTGAAAAACGCGTCCTGGGCGGCCTTAAACCGCCGCCACAGGGCATCGTCGACCTCGCGGCTGGCCCGTCCCGCCGCCTTCCACTCGGTCAGCAGTTTGCGGAATTCCGCGCTCGTGCCGGTCCAATCCGTCGAGTCCGACATCTCCTCGGCGCGCTCGCAAAGCCGTTCCTTGGCCTGCCGCACGCCGGCGCGCTCGCGGTCCAGCTCGGCGAAATGCGACCCGCGCCGTCGATTGAACGCCTCCCGCGCGGCCGAGTAGCGCTTCCACAACGCGTCGTCGACCTTGCGGTCCAGGCCGGTGATCGTCTTCCACTCGTCGAGAATCTCGCGCAGCCGATCGCCGGCGACCTTCCAGTGCGTCGAGTTGGCGGCCAGATCCTCGGCCTCGGCGACCAGCGCCTCCTTCCGCGCGGTTTGCGCGGCGCGATGCTCGTCGCGCCGGGTCCGCTCGGCCGCGACCGTGGCCTCGGCGCGTTCCACCAGAGTGGCCAGCCGCCCGGCCAGGGCGTCGATGTCACCCAGCACGGAAGCGGTCGGCAGCGTTTCGGCCAGCGCGGCGGCATTGGTCTTGATCTTGCGGGCGTCACCGCTGCCCGACGCCAGGCGCTCCTCCATCAGCGTGACTTCGGTATTCAGGTCGTCGAACCGCCGACCGAAGTGGGCATACGCCGCCTCGGCATCGCCGGCTTGCCAGGACCCGATGACGCGTTCGCCGGCCGAGCTGATCAACCAGACGGTGCCGTCGGGATCGACGCGCCCGAACCGGTGCGGATCGCTGGATGGGGGCAACACCACGGCGTGCGCGCTGGGTCGCGGTGTGGGTCCGGGACGAGGACCCGGACGCGGTCCGGGTCTGGGTGTGGGCTTGGGAGCATCGCTGGTACGGGGCTCGTCGTCGGTCATTTGCTCGTCACCTACCCTTCGCGCGGTCGTTGTCCCGCGCACCTGCCGCGCGTAGCGGCACCCATACGGCCGGGAGAGCTGCTGCGGGTCTGCCGCGTCGACAGCTGCTCCGTCACCGATTCCACCAGTATTCAAGCAGCTTGGCGGGCCGAGCGCCGCAATCTTATGATCGCCGCTCGGGTAGCAACCCGCGAAACGGTGAGACGATCCGGCCGGTCGAGCGCGCACCGGCCCCGACTTCGGAGAGAACTGGATGGACACGGGGGACGTCGCCGCGGTGCTCGCGCTGAGTTCGGCGTTGTGTGTCGCGATCGGCGACGCGCTTCAGCAACGCGCGACCCACCGGCTCACCGATCCCTCGCTCGGTGGCCGACGGTTGTTGGCGAGGTTGGCCCGCAACCGGCGCTGGCGCTGGGGCGTCCTGATCCTGCTGGTCAGCATCGGGCTGCAGGCCGCCGCGCTGAACCACGGCTCGGTGCTGCTGGTGCAGGCGTTGCTGGTGCTTTCGCTGCTGTTCGCACTGCCGATCGGGGCACGGTTGGCGGACCGTTCGGTGAGCGGGCGGGAGTGGATCTGGGGCCTGGTGCTGACCGCCGCGGTGACCGTGATCGTCACCGTCGGCAACCCGCAGGCCGGCCACGCGTACGCGTCCGGGAAGACGTGGGCGTTGATCGCGGCGGTGCTTGGGCCGTTGCTGGCGGCGGCGGTCCTGACCGCCCGCATCGTGGGCGGCACGCTGGCCGCGGTGCTGTTCGCCTTCGTTTCGGGTTCGCTGTGGGGGGTCTTCGCGGTGCTCACCAAGGGCGTCGTGCACCGGCTGAGCGAAGGCGGCTGGGGGGTGTTCGCCAGCGCCGAACTGTACGCGTGGCTGGCCGTCGCGCTGGGGGGATTCGGATGGGAGCAATCGGCGTTCCGGGCGGGCGCGCTGACGGCCTCCATGCCGACGCTGCAGGTGTCTCAGCCGGTCGTGGCGGCTTTGCTGAGTGTTGTCGCCCTCGGCGAGACGCTGAACACCGGCCGCGGCGGGATGATCGCGCTGGCGGTGGCGGCCCTGGTGGTGGCGGTGGCCACTGCCGAGCTCGCCCGGGTGGACGCGGTCGCGACGGGGCGACGCGTCGAGGCGGCACTCGGCGATGCCGTCGCACCGCCCCCCTAGCAAAGCTGGGGTCACAGTTCGGTTCCACCGTTGCTGAGGCCGTATTGCAGACTCGGCCCGCGGGGGTAGGGTGGTCGAGACTAATGATGCGGTTGAGGCTGGAGGGGCCTAACGGGTTCGAGCCGACGACGACGGGGTCGGTGCCGGGGAAGCGCCCGGCGGGGCTTCTGTGACACCATGGGATGCGAGTTTCGACGGTCCTATCGGATGTCACCGACCCGCCATAGCCGCAACACAGGCTCTACATAGGTCCGTGAACTAACTATTGCGCAGGGCCGTTTCCGGCGAGTGGCGCCGGGTGTGATTGCCCGGCGCGGGTCAGGGCCAACGTGCTGCGCCGGGGGAGGGGATCGCGAGATGAACAAGACGGATGTCGCGGTTGTCCTGGCCCTGCTCGCCGCGTTCGCGTCGGCGCTGGGCAATGTCGTACGTCAGCGTTCCGCCCAGGAAATCACGGACAAGCCGGTCGGTCATCTCGAGCTGTTTCGGATGTCGGTCCGTGACGCCAAGTGGTGGCTGGGCGCGGGCGGAGCCGTTGCGAATTACGCGCTGCAGGCCGCCGCCTTGACCCTGGGCTCGGTGATGCTGGTCACCGCGTTGCAAGTCACGGCGTTGCTGTTCGCGCTGCCGATCTATGCGCGCATGACCCGGCGGCCGGTCAGCCGCTGGGAGTGGACCTGGGCTCTGCTGCTGGCCGCCGCGCTGGCGGTGGTGGTCACCGTCGGCGACCCGGATGCCGGGGCATCGCGCGGCTCCTGGCAGACGTGGCTGGTGGTGGCCCTGGTGATGGGCCCGGCCATGGTGTTCTGCGTGGTCGGCGCCCGGGTCTGGTCCGGGCCGGTGGCCGCGGTGCTGCTGGCCATCGTCGCCGGCTCGTCGCTGGCACTGTTCGCGGTGCTCACCAAGGCGGTCGTGGAGGTTGTCCGGGACGGTGTCGGTGCGTTGCTGGCGGCGCCCGAGTTCTACGCCTGGATCGCCGCCGCACTGGCCGGGATGATCTTCCAGCAGTCCTCCTTCCGGGCGGGGTCGCTGACCGCGTCCCTGCCGACGTCCGTCGTCGCCAAGCCGGTCGTCGGCTCGATCCTCGGAGTGGCCGTGCTCGGTGAGTACCTGGACTGCGACGGCCCGGCCAAGCTGGTGCTGGCCGCTGGCGTGGTGGTGGTCGTCATCGCCACCGTGGCGCTGGCCCGCGGTGAGGCCGCGACCATGTCGACCAAGGCCGCGGAGCGGCTAGCGAAAAAGGCGTTGAAGAAGTCCGCGGAAATGCGCCTGGCCGAGGCGGAGTGCCGCTGACCTTCAGCCGCCGGGACCCGCTGGTCGGCTCGTGGCCTGTCGGTCGTCGGTTAGTTTGGTGACGTGCTGAGCGCCATCGCGATCGTCCCGTGCCCGCCGGTGCTGGTGCCCGAGCTCTCCGGTGCGGCGGCCGGCGAGATCGCCGATCTGACCACCGCGGCGCTGGCCGCCGCGGCGCTGCTGCCGCCGCGGTGGATGGTCATCGGAACCGGCGGCGCGGACGCCGTGATGGGACCCGAGTGCGTCGGCACCTTTGCCGGGTACGGCGCCGACGTCCGGGTCCGGCTGGCGCCCCGGGCCGGCGAGGCGGCCGAGCCGCCGGCGGACCTGCCGATCTGTGCGCTGATCGCCGGCTGGCTGCGCGGGCAGGCCCGGCCCGAGGCCAGCGCGCAGGTGCGCATCTACCGCGCCGATCACGACGCTTCGACCGCGCTGACGCTGGGACGGCAGCTGCGCGCCGAGCTCGACCGACTGCCCGACCCGGTCGGCGTGCTGGTCGCCGCGGACGGCGCGAACACGCTGACCCCCAGCGCGCCCGGCGGGTACGACCCCGGCAGCGTGGCGGTGCAGCGGGCGCTGGACGATGCCCTGGCGAACGGGGATATCGGGGCGCTGACGCGGCTGCCGGCGGGGATCCTCGGCCGGGTCGCCTTTGGGGTGCTGGCCGGGCTGGCCGCGCCCGGCCCGCATTCGGCCAAGGAGCTCTATCGCGGAGCGCCCTACGGCGTGGGGTACTTCGCGGGGGGCTGGCAGCTCTGAGGTGGCCGTGCGACCACTGGCGATCATCGGCCCCACCGGAACCGGCAAGTCGCAACTGGCCCTCGACGTCGCCGAGCGACTCGGCGCCGAGATCGTCAACGCCGACGCCATGCAGCTCTACCAAGGCATGGACATCGGGACCGCGAAGCTGCCCGCCGACGAGCGCCGCGGCATCCCGCACCACCAACTCGACGTCTTGCACGTCACCCAGACCGCGACCGTCGCGCGCTATCAGCGGGCCGCCGCGACGGACATCGAGGCGATCGCGGCCCGCGGCGCGGTGCCGATCATCGTCGGCGGGTCAATGCTCTACGTGCAATCGCTGCTGGACGACTGGTCGTTCCCGGCGACCGATCCGGCGGTACGGGCGCGCTGGGAGCAGCGGCTCGCCGAGGTCGGGGTGGGCGAGCTGCACGCCGAGCTGGCCCGCCGCGACCCCGCCGCCGCCGCGGCGATCCTGCCCACCGACGGCCGCCGCACGGTCCGCGCCCTCGAGGTCGTCGAGCTGACCGGACAGCCGTTCGCCGCCTCCGCGCCGCGCATCGGCACTCCGCGCTGGGGCACCGAGATCGTCGGATTGGATTGTGACACAACGATTCTCGATGAACGCCTGGCCCGTCGCACCGACACCATGTTTGCCCGCGGCCTGGTCGACGAGGTGCGCACCCTGGTGGCCGAAGGCCTGCGCGACGGGGTCACCGCCTCGCGCGCGCTCGGCTACGCCCAGGTGCTGGCCGCGCTCGACGCGGCCGACCCCGACGCCGTGCGGGACGCGCGCGAGCTGACCTACATCGGCACCCGGCGCTATGTGCGTCGGCAGCGATCGTGGTTTCGCCGCGACCACCGAGTGCATTGGATCGACGCCGGCGCCGCGACCGAATCCGACCGCGCCCGGGTCGTCGCGGACACCTTGCGGGCCTGGCGGCACGTAACCTGAACGGGTGATCCGCCCATGATTTTCGGTAAAGGGCACGGCACCGAAAACGACTTCGTCCTGCTGCCCGACCTCGACGCCGCGCTGCCGCTGACGCCGCAGCGGGTGGCCGCGCTGTGCGACCGGCGCCGGGGCCTGGGCGCCGACGGGGTACTGCGGATCACCACCGCGAGTGCCGCGGTGGCCGTCGGCGTGCTCGACCGGCTGCCCGACGGCGTCGACGGGGGCGACTGGTACATGGACTACCGCAATGCCGACGGCTCGGTCGCGCAGATGTGCGGCAACGGGGTCCGGGTGTTCGCGCACTACCTGCGCGCCAGCGGCCTGGAATCCCGCGACGAGTTCGTGGTCGGCTCGATGGCCGGACCGCGGACGGTCACCCTGCACCACACCGATGCCACCAACGCCGACGTCACCGTCGACATGGGCAAGGCCAACCGGCTGGGCAGCGGCGAGGCGGTGGTGGGCGGCCGGCGGCTGCGCGGACTGGCGATCGACGTCGGCAACCCCCACCTGGCGTGCGTCGACCCGCAGCTGTCCGACGCCGAGCTGGCGGTACTGGACGTCGCGGCGCCGGTGCAGTTCGATCGTGCGCAATTCCCGGACGGGGTCAACGTCGAAGTGCTCACCGCGGCCGTCGACGGGGCGGTTCGGATCCGCGTCCACGAACGCGGGGTTGGTGAAACCCGGTCCTGCGGAACGGGAACGGTCGCGGCGGCGGTGGCCGCACTGGCCGACGCCGGGGCCGACACCGGCACGTTGACGGTCCGGGTGCCCGGCGGGGACGTGACGGTCACCATCACCGACGCCACCAGCTATCTGCGCGGGCCGTCGGTGCTGGTGGCCCGCGGCGAGCTGAGCGAGCCGTGGTGGCGCGCCCAATAATTCGGATGCACGTCACGGATCTGGCGTGCACTATTGCAAGTTGGCTATGACATACCCAGAAACCTCCGACAACCGTCCGCCGGTTGACCACTCGGAACCCAGCGTCGGTGAACTCGCGCTCGAAGACCGATCGGCATTGCGCCGCGTCGCGGGGCTGTCGACCGAGCTCGCCGACATCTCCGAGGTCGAATACCGCCAGCTGCGGCTGGAACGCGTCGTGCTGGTCGGCGTGTGGACCGAGGGCAGCGCGGCGGACAATCATGCCAGCCTGGCCGAGCTCGCCGCGCTGGCCGAAACCGCCGGCTCCCAGGTGCTGGAGGGCCTGATCCAGCGGCGCGACAAGCCCGACCCGGCGACCTACATCGGTTCGGGCAAGGCGCAGGAGCTACGCGAGGTGGTGGTGGCCACCGGCGCCGACACCGTCATCTGCGACGGCGAACTGTCCCCGGCGCAGCTCACCGCGCTGGAAAGGGCCGTCAAGGTGAAGGTCATCGACCGCACCGCGCTGATTCTGGACATCTTCGCCCAGCACGCCACCAGCCGGGAGGGCAAGGCGCAGGTGTCGCTGGCGCAGATGGAGTACATGCTGCCGCGGCTGCGCGGCTGGGGCGAGTCGATGTCCCGACAGGCCGGCGGCCGCGCCGGCGGCAGCGGCGGCGGTGTGGGTTTGCGCGGTCCCGGTGAGACCAAGATCGAGACCGACCGGCGGCGCATTCGCGAGCGGATGTCCAAGCTGCGTCGCGAGATCAAGGACATGAAGCAGGCCCGCGACACCCAGCGCAGCCGCCGGCTGCACGCCGCCTTGCCGTCCATCGCGATCGTCGGCTACACCAACGCCGGCAAGTCGAGCGTGCTCAACGCGCTGACCGGGGCCGGGGTGCTGGTGCAAGACGCGTTGTTCGCCACGCTGGAACCCACCACGCGACGTGCCGAATTCGAGGACGGGCGGCCGTTCGTGCTCACCGACACCGTGGGATTCGTCCGGCATCTGCCCACCCAGCTGGTCGAGGCGTTCCGTTCGACATTGGAGGAGGTCGTCGACGCCGACCTGCTGGTGCACGTCGTGGATGGCTCCGACGTCAATCCGGTGGCCCAGATCAACGCGGTGCGCCAGGTGATCTCCGAGGTCATCTCCGATCACCAGGGCGATCCGCCGCCCGAGCTGCTGGTGGTGAACAAGGTCGACGCGGCCAGCGATCTGACCCTGGCCCAGCTGCGGCACGGGTTGCCGGGCGCGGTCTTCGTCTCCGCGCGCACCGGCGAGGGTATCGACGCGCTGCGCCGGCGCATGGCCGAGCTGGCCGCCCCCGCCGACACCGCCGTCGACGTCGTCATCCCCTACGACCGCGGCGACCTGGTCTCCCGCGTGCACGCCGACGGCCGCGTCCATCAGGCCGAACACTGCCCGGAGGGGACGCGGATCAAGGCCCGGGTCCCGGTCGCGCTGGCCGCGAGCCTGCGGCAATTCGCGGCGGACTAACGCGGGGCCACCGCCGACCAACCGTCTGGTTGGTATATGTTGGGCGGCAGGATCCACGTCGCCGGAGGTAGTCATGAGCAGTGCCATCAGGTACCAGCGCACCCTGTTCGAGCCCGAGCACGAATTGTTCCGCGAGTCCTACCGGGCATTCCTCGAGCGCCACGTCGCGCCGCACCACGACGAGTGGGAGAAGGCGAAGATCGTCGACCGCGGCGTGTGGCTGGAGGCCGGCAAGCAGGGTTTCCTCGGCATGGCGGTGCCCGAAGAGTATGGCGGCGGCGGCAATCCCGACTTCCGGTACAACACCATCATCACCGAGGAAACCACCTTCGGCCGGTATAGCGGCATCGGCTTCGGGCTGCACAACGACATCGTCGCGCCGTACCTGCTGGAGCTGGCCAATGACGAGCAGAAGCAGCGGTGGTTGCCCAAGTTCTGCACCGGAGAACTGATCACCGCGATCGCGATGACCGAGCCGGGCACCGGAAGCGACTTGCAGGGCATCAAGACTCGCGCGGTCAAGCAGGGCGATCACTACGTGCTCAACGGCGCAAAGACGTTCATCACCAACGGCATCAACTCCGACCTGGTGATCGTGGTGGCCCAGACCGACCCGGACAAGGGCTCGCAGGGCTTTTCGCTGCTGGTCGTCGAGCGCGGCATGGAAGGCTTTGAGCGCGGCCGGCATTTGGACAAGATCGGACTGGATGCCCAGGACACCGCGGAGCTGTCCTTCACCGACGTCCAGGTTCCGGTGGAGAACCTGCTCGGGGAGGAGGGCAAGGGCTTCATCTACCTGATGCAGAACTTGCCGCAGGAGCGCATCTCGATCGCCGTGATGGCGGCCGCCGCCATGGAGCAAGTCCTCAACCAGACCGTGCAATACACCAAGGAGCGCAAGGCCTTTGGCAAGCCCATCGGCAGCTTCCAGAACAGCCGTTTCGTGCTGGCCGAGCTCGCGACGGAGGCCACCGTGGTGCGGATCATGGTCGACGAGTTCCTGCGCTTGCATCTGGACAAGAAGTTGACGGCCGAGCAAGCGGCGATGGCCAAGTGGTACTCCACCGAAAAGCAGGTGCATCTGATCGACCGGTGCCTGCAGCTGCACGGTGGTTACGGGTACATGCGCGAATACCCGGTCGCGCGTTCCTATCTGGACGCCCGGGTGCAGACGATTTACGGCGGCACCACCGAGATCATGAAAGAAATCATCGGCCGCGGCCTCGGCGTTTAGCGCGCCGATCGGCACCGCGCCAATCGGCGCCGGCGGTGGCCAACCAATTCCGCTGCCCCGCAACAACCGTCGCTTTCGACGCGAGGTTTGTGACACGAGCGGCGCACAAATGCCGGCTTACCCTGCGGCGGCGCGGGTGTGCGGCAAAATGATCGGTGCCCATGAATTGCTGCCACGAGCGAGTTCAGCGTCGGCGAGCCGTTCGCCTCGGACACGATCTGCGCGTGGATGGCTGGTCGCGACACGGTCGTGCGCCCGCATCATTTCGACATCAAAGCGGTATCCGTTTTCGTAATATTCGCGAATTGCCTTCGTATTTCTTGTTCGCTAGAGCAAAGTTGTGCGAGCCCGGCGATAATACGAACCCTGGTGGGATTCGTGACCCGCGTTCGGGCTATGCCCGCGCGCAGGGTACGGGCAGCGCCATGCGTAAGGGCATATCCGCCGGCTGGGAGGCTTGGTGAACGGAGGAGGAGGTCAATTGCGCAGGCTCGCCGGGCGGGCACTGATCAGCGTGGCGACCACAGCGTTGGCCGTCGTGCTGCTCGCACCCACCGCCGCAGCGTCCCCGATCGGCGACGCCGAAGCCGCCATCATGGCCGCATGGGACAAGGCCGGCGGCGACACCTCACCGCTGGGCGCTCGTAAGGGAGACGTTTATCCCGTCGCCGACGGCTTCGCGTGCGACTTCGACGGCGGCAAAATGTTCTTTACCACGGCGACCGGCGCGAAATTCGTGTACGGCCCCATCCTGGAAAAATACGACATGCTGGGCGGCCCGGCGGGCAGCGATTTGGGCTTCCCGACGATCAACGAAGTGCCCGGCCTGGCGGGACCCGACAGCCGGGTGGTGACCTTCTCGGCCAGCGACAAGCCGGTGATTTTCTGGACGCCCGATCACGGCGCGTTCGTGGTGCGCGGGGCCCTGAACGCGGCGTGGGACAAGCTGGGCAGCTCGGGCGGTGTGCTCGGCCCGCCGGTCGGCGACGAGACCTACGACGGCGAGGTGTCCTCGCAGAAGTTCGCCGCCGGCCAGATCTCCTGGAATCGCAAGACCAAGGAATTCGCCACGGAGCCAGCGGGATTGGCCGACCAGTTGAAGGGCCTGCAGGTGGCGATCGACCCCACCGCGGCGATCAACATGGCCTGGCGCGCGGCCGGCGGCGCGGGCGGTCCGCTGGGTGCCAAGCAGGGCGGCCAATACCCTATCGGCGGCGATGGCATCGTCCAGAACTTCGCCGGGGGCAAGGTGTTCTTCACCCCGGCGACCGGTGCGAACGCCGTCGAGAGCAACATCCTGGCGAAGTATGAGTCGCTCGGCGGGCCGGTCAGCAGCGACCTGGGTTTCCCGATCGCCAACGAGTCCGATGGCGGCGTCGGGCCGAACAGCCGCATCGTCACGTTCTCGGCGGCCGACAAGCCGGTGATCTTCTGGACCTCCGACCACGGCGCGTTCGTCGTGCGCGGCGCGATGAAGGCCGCCTGGGACAAGCTGCGCGGCCCGACCGGCAAGCTGGGCGCGCCGGTGGCCGATCAGACCGTCGACGGCGACGTGATCTCGCAGAAGTTCACCGGCGGCAAAATCTCGTGGAACCGCGCGAAGAACACCTTTTCCACCGACCCGGCCAACCTGGCGCCGCTGTTGTCCGGCCTGCAGGTGTCCGGTCAGAACCAGCCGAGCAGCTCGGCGGCGCCGCCGCACGCCAAGAATTGGTACACCTTCAACTGGTGGTACCTGCTGGCGCTGGTTCCGCTACTGGTCATGGTGCTGTTGGCGGTGTTCATGGCGCTGCGGTGGCGTCGCAACCGCGCCGAACGCGAGGTCGCTCCCCCCGGCTTCGGCCGCGACGCCGATGTCGGCGGCTACGACGACGTGGGCGAGTCGCCCTGGGGATCGGATTACCGGTCCGAATACGCCGACGCGACGACCGAATACTTGTCTTACGGCGACGCTCACCCGCAGGGCACCGACGGCGACGACGCACCGCGGGTTCGGTGGCCGCACTCACCCGAAACGGCCGAACCGGACGAGAGCGGTGTGGCTGCCGAGGGTGAGTGGGCGGGGTCAGGCTCCGACGAGCGCGACCCCGACACGGTCGACACCGATTCCATCCCGAAGGTGTCGACGCAGGACCTGCGTGAGGCCGGCTACGACGACGATTCCCCGGACGTCGCGGTTGTTGCGGAGGATTCCTACCCGGACGGCACCGGCACCGAGTATCTCGACGTCGCCGATCCCGACGCCGTTGCCGAGACCGATTATCCGGCGGTCGCCGACCAGGACTATCCGGACCCGGGCTATCTGGTTGCCGAGGAGGAAGTGGCGGAGCCCGAGTATCCCGATGTCGCGGTGCCGCACACGCCTCCGGATGTGCAGGGCGCGGACGGTGCTGCGGCAGCCGTGTCCGGCCTGGCCGCCGCGGCGGCGCCCAGAAGCGGGCGGCACGCGGCCGACGACGACGACGACTTCGCGCAGGTCCTGGGGCCGGCCGGGCGGCCCACCATCCACATGCCGCTCGACGACCCCTACGAAATGCCCGACGGTTACCCCATCAAGGCCAGCACTCGCTTCGGGCTGTACTACACGCCGGACAGCGAACTCTATCGAGACACCCTTGCCGAAATCTGGCTGTCCAGCGAGGAGGCCGCGCTGGTCAACGGGTTCACGAAAGCCGACTAGCGAGCCGGACCGGCGGGCGCGGGGGCGTCGCTACACCTTGCGGATCACCGTGACGACCTTGCCGAGCACGGTCGCATCGTTGCCGGGGATGGGATCGAATGCCGGGTTGTGCGGCATCAGCCACACCTGACCGTTGGCCCGCTTGAACGTCTTGACGGTGGCTTCCCCGTCGAGCATGGCGGCGACGATGTCGCCGTTGTCGGCGACGTTTTGCTGGCGCACCACCACCCAGTCGCCGTCGCAGATCGCGGCCTCGACCATCGAGTCGCCGACCACCTTGAGCAGAAACAGCGTGCCCTCGCCGACCAGCTCGCGGGGGAGTGGGAACACGTCTTCGACGGCCTCTTCGGCCAGGATCGGTCCACCGGCCGCGATCCGCCCGAGCACGGGCACGAACGTCGGTTCCGGCAACGTGTCGGAGCCGGCGACCTCGGTGACCGGCGCGGCCGCGCCGTCGTCGGCGCCGCGCACGTCGACCGCGCGCGGGCGGTTGGGGTCGCGACGCAGATAGCCCTTGCGTTCCAGGGTGCGCAGCTGGTGCGCCACCGACGAGGTCGAGGTCAGGCCAACGGCGTCACCGATCTCCCTGATGCTTGGCGGGTAGCCGCGGCTGGTCACCGATTCCCGGATGACGTTGAGGATGGTGCGCTGCCGCTGGGTAAGCGATGAATCCACGGGATGCAACCGATCGTCGGGCCCGACGGCGGCGGGGTCGTTGCTGTCGCTCATGGGACGAATGTAGCCGCCCGGCGGTCGATAATCAAACATGTGTTCGACTGGCGTGTCGAGGCGGGCGGTCCGCGGAATAAACGGCACCACCTCGCGAATAACAATGGTGTAACTCTCGACCGGATGGGGTATTTGAGGCTCATGTCAGTGGTAGCGGCCAGCGGAAGTTGTCGGTGGCGTGCTCTAGCGTTTTGCTCGTGCGACACGCTTCGCTCAAATGTTCGGATTTCGAACACACGAGCGATAGTGTCGAACACACGAGCGAGGACATAGTCGACCGGAGGAACGCAACATGACGCTCATGCACACAGTCACACCGCGCACCGGCGGCGTCCGGCGCCCCGCTGACGGCCTCGTCGCACGTCCTCGCTACGACCATGAACGCGCGCTGCGGCCCCGCCGGTCCACGCCGGCACGCCCGGCCGGCACGCCGATGCGCTACCGCGGCACCGGCGTAGCGATGTCCGTGGCGCCGCACCGGCCGCGGCCGGTCACCGTGCAGGCGACCCTGGGCCTGGCGCTGATGGCCGGGATCATCACCCTCTGGCTGGGACTGATGGCGAACCTCGGGCAGATCGCCAACGGGGAACCCGCCAGCGCCGCCGCGCCCGTGCCGGATCGGCTGTCGGTGGTACAGGTCGAGCCGGGTGAGTCCCTGCAGGATGTCGCACATCGGGTGGCGCCGGCCGCCCCGGCGGCCCAGGTTGCCGACCGTATCCGCGAACTCAACAACCTCAGCTCCCCGGCGCTGGCCGCCGGCCAGACGCTGATCGCGCCCGTCGGCTGACGGTCTGAGCAAATGTCTTGGGCGCCAGTGGTATTGGGCTCACGACGGGCCGCGTAACGCCAGTCCGTGGCTGCGATGGCCGCTCGGCAGCGTACGCGGGTACGCTCGGAGTGTTCTTGGAGTGTTCCCGGAGACGCCGGTACAGCGAAGGAGCGGCGGCCATGCACTGTCCGTTCTGCCGCCATCCCGACTCGCGGGTGATCGATTCGCGCGAAACCGATGAAGGCCAGGCAATTCGGCGGCGCCGATCATGCCCGGAGTGTGGGCGCCGATTCACCACCGTGGAAACCGCCGTGCTGGCCGTGGTCAAACGCAGCGGCGTCACCGAACCATTCAGCCGCGAAAAGGTCATCCGGGGGGTTCGCCGCGCATGCCAGGGCCGCCAGGTCGACGAGGACGCCCTGAACCTGCTGGCCCAACAGGTCGAGGACACCGTGCGTGCCGCGGGCTCACCCGAGGTCCCCAGCCATGAGGTCGGCCTGGCGATCCTGGGGCCGTTGCGCGACCTGGACGAGGTGGCGTACCTGCGCTTCGCGTCGGTGTACCGGTCCTTCTCCTCGGCCGAGGATTTCGAACGCGAGATCGCGTCGCTGCGCCAGCACCGCAGGGTATCGACACCCGGCTGACCTTATGGCCGACCTGCATCCGAACCTCGAGGCGCTCGCGCCGCTACTGGGCACCTGGGCGGGCCGTGGCGCGGGTGAATACCCGACAATTGCGCCCTTCGAGTACCTCGAAGAGGTGGTGTTCTCCCACGTGGGCAAGCCATTTTTGGTCTACGCGCAAAAGACCAAGGCGGTGTCCGACGGCGCGCCGCTGCATGCCGAAGCCGGCTATCTGCGGGTGCCCGAACCGGGATGCCTCGAGCTGGTGCTGGCCCACCCCAGCGGCATCACCGAGATCGAGGTGGGCTCCTACCGGGTGCGCGACGGCGTCATCGACCTCGAGCTGGCCACCACGTCGGTCGGGCTGAGCCCGACCGCCAAAGAAGTTTCCGCGCTAGGGCGTTCCTTCCGCATCGACGGCGACGAGCTGTCGTACTCGGTGCGGATGGGCGCGGTCGGCCAGCCCCTGCAGCATCACCTCGCCGCGCTCCTGTTTCGCCAGCCCTAGAGGTGCCTTACGCCGTCGGCGACGACCCGCCCACCCACGCGGACCCAGCCCTCGGGACTCCAGGTCGTTTCCAGCATCGAGCCCTGGCCCTGAACGATGCTCAGGTCGCGGCTGAGGTGGTCGGTGATGCGCATCGCCGCGGAGCCGGTCGCCTCGTCTTCGGGGACGCCGAGGTGCGCCGCGAACATGCGCGAGCGCAGCGCCGGCGCGGCGGTCCAGCCACGCCCACAGATAATGCGGGGTGTCGTCGGCGTATTCGCCAGGGTCCTGCGCGAGAAGCTCGTCGACGGAGTCGAATTCGTGCAGGGCGAATTCCGGTGCCCATTCCGAGCGGCCGCTGACGGCCACCCGGTCGGTCTCGCCATGCACCTGCACGATGCCGGCCGGGACAGCCAGGGTGTTGATCGGCGTGCCGTTCGCCCGCAGCAACCACGCCGCGCCGACGCAAGGGTGCCCGGCGAAGGATATTTCGGTGCGCGGGGTATAGATCGCCGCGCGTGCGGTCGTCGAGCCGCCGGTCGGCAGATCGACGAATACCGTTTCGCTGTACCCTAATTCGCTTGCCACCCGCTGACGATCCGCGGGCGCCACCTGGCCGGCGTCCACCACGCCGAGCGGATTGCCGAATCTGCCGTCTTGGTCGGTGAAGACGCGCAACACCGTGACGTCGATGCCCATGACCCGACTGTACGACCGGGGCCGGGGCGCAGATCAGGTGGCGCTACGCTCGTCGGAACCTATCGCGTTGAGCACCGCGACGCGGGTGTCATCCGAGCCGGTGACCGCGCGTTGAGCGCTGCCCGCGCGCAGCAGGGCGCGAAGCGCCTCCTGGTCGTATGCCGCCGGCGCGGTGGTGTCGATGAACCGCTGGACGACTTCGATGAAGCGCGCGGGGTCGTCGTGGAAGGGGAAGTGGCCCGAACCCTCGAAGATCTCCAGGCGGGAGCCGGGCATCGCGGCGTGCGCCATCCACGCATGCCGGACCGGGACCACCACGTCCTTGGTGCCCCAGATGATTTGCGCCGGAATGGCTTCGGCCAAATAACATCGATCTAGGAAGGTGACAATCTGGCCGCGCCAGTCCACCACGGCGCGCAGTGTGCGGCTGAACGCTGAGGAGGCCGTCGGTTCCGGCAGGTCATCGAGGATGCGCAGCACGTTCGGCAGGTCCATGCCCAGCCCGGTTGACCCGATCGCCAGGCCCGCCAGCCGGCCCGCGAGCTGCACCGCCGGCAGCACCAGGGGCAACCGCAGCAGTGCCAGCGCTTCGCTGCCCATCGGCAGCGAAGCCAACCGGAACGCGACGTTGACGTCCTTGGTGACACCGCCGGCGGCGACCAGGATCAACCGCTCGACCAGATGCGGGAACTGGTAGGCGAACTGCATCGCCACCCCACCCCCCAGAGAATGGCCGATGATGGTCACCCGCTCGATGTCGAGCACCGACAGCAGATCCCGCATGCCGTTGGCATAGCCGGCTACCGAATAGTCCGCGCGCGGCTTGTCCGACCGGCCATGCCCGAGCAGATCCGGGGCGATCACCGTGAAGCGCTGAGCGAGCTTGGCCTGCACCGTGTTCCACGTCGTCGAGTTGTCGCCGATGCCGTGAATCAACAGGATGGCCGGCCCGGAGCCGGCAATCCGGAACGCGCGCTTGTACCCGTGGATGGTGCGGAATTCCAGACGGGGGGCGGTGATTTCCCGCACCGGGCGCAGGTTGCTCTTGCGCTTTCGCTCGGTCATCTGGCCACCCTTGTTGTCTGCGCCGGCTGGGGCGTTGGCGGTTAAGCCGGGTCGCCGTCGTCGCGCTTCTTTTCCGCCTGCTGGGCCAGAAAACGCTCGAACTCGGCGCCTAGCTCGTCGCCGCTCGGGAGGTCCTCGTCATGGGTGAGTAACGACCTGTTTTCCTGAGCGTCGATGAAGGCATCGTACTGGCGCTCGAGTGCGGCCACCACTTGAGCGACCTCGGCGCTCGCCTCCACCTGCTCGTCGATTTTGGCCCGGATTTCCGCCGCCGCCTCGGTCAATGCCGACAGCGGCAAATCCAGCGCCGCGGTCTTGGCCACCTGCTCGAGCAGCGCCTGCGCGGCGGCGGGGTAGTCGGTCTGGGTCAGGTAGTGCGGCACGTGGACGGTGAAACCGACCACCTCGTGCCCGTGCTGGGCCATCCGGTACTCGAGCAAGTTCGATGCGCTACCGGGGACCTGAATCTCGGAGATCCAGGGCTGGAAATCGGCGATCAGGTCGCGGTTGTTGGAGTGCGCGGTCAGTGTGATCGGGCGGGTGTGCGGCACCGCCATCGGCACCGTGCCCAGCCCGATCGTCTGGCGCACTCCCAGCCGCTCGGCCAACAGGCGCACCGCGGTGATGAAGCGCTCCCACTTCAGGTCGGGCTCCATGCCGGCCAGCAGCAGGAACGGGGTGCCGACGCTGTCACGCAGCGCATACAGGCTCAGCTCCGGGTCGTCGTAGTTGGTGAAATGGTCGGTTTTGAACGTCATCAGCGGGCGCCGGGAGCGGTAGTCCAGCAGTTCGTCGATCGCGAACGACGCGACCAGCTCGGTGTCCAGGGCCCCCCTGAGGTGGTTCGTGGCCAGCCGTATCGCGTGGCCGGCATCGGAGAAGCCTTCCAGCGCGTGGACCAGCACCGGCCCACGGCCGTCCGAGGTCACCAGTTGGGGTGCCGGAAATTCCAGCTCGTAGATGCCGGGTTGCCCTGGCTCGTAATACAGGTCGTCCTTGTGTTCGTCGGCCACCGGGTTCGCCTCCTCTCACCGAGTTCTCCAGGGTGCCCTAACAAGTGTCCTCCGAATCGGTCGGCACCCCTATCCGAAACGGGTTGACGCACGAACGTAATCCGGGCGGAACGTTGCCGTACACACCGGATCTGCCAGCAAATCTACCGTCGCGGCGCCGGGCGCCGAATTCCGCTCGCACCGCGGCGGTCAGGCATGATGGGACGCGATGCGCGTCTCGATGCTGCTGCTCTGCCCGGTCGTCGGCCTCGCGACGCTGTTGGCGTCGTGTGACCGTCCGGTGCTGCACGGAGTGGGGCAGAACACACCACCGCCGCCGCCGACAACGAGCAAACCGGTGCAGCATCTGGGCCAGCCCGAGCCGCCGGCGGTGGCGGCGCCGGTGGACCCGGACCGCCGGGTCGGCGCCATCTTCCTGGACGGCAGCACCCAACACGTGTGCACCGGTTCGGTGTTGCATTCCACGACCGGCAACCTGGTGTTGACCGCCGCGCACTGCCTGGCGGGCGCCGCGCAGATCACCTTCGTGCCCGGCCTGTCCGGTGACGGGGCCCCGCCGGATCTGTTCACGGCGGACAATGTCTACCTGGACCCACGCTGGGTGGCCAGCAAAGACCCGCATGCCGATTACGCGATCGCGCGGGTCAACGGGCACCACGGTTCGGTGGAGGCGTCCGCGGGCTTGGCGCTGACCTTGGGCACCGCGCCGCCGCCGAGCAGCCGCGTCACCGTGGTGGGCTATCCGAGCGGCGTCGGCGGCTCGCCGATCGGCTGTCAGGGCAAAACCACGATGACCGACGGTGGGTTCCCGTCGCTGGTGTGCCAGGGGATGGTCGGCGGCACCAGCGGCGCCCCCTGGGTCAGCGGTACCACCGTCGTCGGGCTGATCGGCGGGCTGGAACGCGGGGGGTGCGCCGAGGACGTGTCGTATTCGGCGCCGTTCGACGAGCACATCGCCGAGCTGCTGACCCGTGCCGAGGGCGGCGGTCCGGGCGATCCGGTGCCGGTCGACGTCGACGACACCTGTTGACCCTCAGCGTCGAAATTGGTTGAGCGCCCGTATTTTGTTCATCACGTCCAGCGCCGCCACCTTGTAGGCCTCGGAGAACGTCGGGTAGTTGAACACCGCGTCCACCAGGTAGTCCACGGTGCCTCCGCAGCCCATCACGGCCTGGCCGATGTGCACCATCTCGGTGGCGCTGGTGCCGAAGATGTGCACGCCGAGCAGCTTGAGATCGTCGGTGGACACCAGCAGCTTGAGCATGCCGTAGGAGTCGCCGGCAATCTGGCCGCGGGCCAGCTCCCGGTACCGCGCCACGCCGACCTCGTAGGGGATCGAGTCCTTCGTCAGCTCCACCTCGGTGGCGCCCACGTAGGAGACCTCCGGAATCGAATAGATGCCGATGGGCTGCAGCTCGGTGATGCCTTCGGTGGGTTCGCCGAAGGCGTGATAAGCCGCCACCCGCCCCTGTTCCATGGACGTGGCGGCCAGCGCCGGGAACCCGATGACGTCGCCGACGGCATAGATGTGGGGCACCTTGGTCTGGAAGAAGTCGTCGACATAGATCCGGCCGCGGTCGTCGGCCTCGAGTTCGGCCTTGTGCAGATCGAGGTGGTCGGTTTGGCCTTGCCGCCCAGCCGAATACATGACCGTCTCGGCGGGAATCTGTTTGCCGCTGGCCAACGTGGTGACGGTGCCCGCCGAGCCGACGTCGACGGCGGTTACCTCCTCACCGAACCGGAAGGTCACTGCCAGGTCGCGCAGGTGGAACTTGAGCGCCTCGACAACCTCGGGGTCGCAGAAATCCAGCATGTCGTCGTGCTTTTCGACGACGGTCACCTTGGTGCCCAGCGCGGCGAACATCGAGGCGTACTCGATGCCGATCACGCCCGCGCCGACGACCACCATCGAGGCGGGCAGGGACTTGAGATCCAGGATCCCGTCCGAGTCGAGCACCCGCTCCTCGTCGAACTCGACGCCGGACGGCCGCGCCGGCCGGGTGCCCGTGGCGATGACGATGTATTTGCCACTGATGGTTAGCTTTTCGCGTCGCGTCGGGTCTTCGATTTCGATGGTGTGCGGGTCGACGAACCGTCCGTGCCCGATCAGCAGGTCGATGCGGTTGCGCATCAACTGGTTGCGCACCACGTCGACTTCCTTGCCGATCACGTGCTGAGTACGCGCCAGCAGATCGGCCGGGGTGATCTTCTCTTTGACGCGATAGCTGGCGCCGTACAGTTCCCGTTGGCTCATCCCGGTCAGGTAGAGAACCGCTTCCCGCAACGTCTTTGACGGGATGGTGCCGGTCTGGACGCACACGCCGCCTAGCATCTGGCCGCGTTCGACGATCGCGACCGACTTACCCAACTTGGCCGAGGCGATGGCGGCCTTCTGGCCGCCGGGCCCCGAACCGATGACCACCATGTCGTACTCTTGCGCCGACCCCATGAGATAGACGATAAGGCCCCCGGCCGAGACTTTCTCTGCAGACGATCCCGCCGGCGCCGGTTTGCTCAGGGCGTCGGGGCTCTCGCCGAAACTAAGCCAGAATCTAAGCCGGGCTAAGCCGAGATGATGGCCGCCGCGGCGGCTCCGTGCGGCGCCGGTGCGGGCAGATGCTTGCGCGAGGCGAGCGCGAGCAACAGGCAGGTGAAACCAGCCAGCCCGGCGATCGACCACAACACGGCAATCACCGGGACCAGGCCGGCCAGCGCGGCGATGGCCGTGGGCAGCAGGAATCCCGCGTAGGCCAGCGAATAGAAGACACCCGTCAGTCCGGCCAGGTCGTCGTCGGTGGCGATGCGCTGCACCTCGAGCAGGCCGGAGACCTGGCCGATCCCGATTCCCACCCCGAGCACGAGGCTCGAGGCGATCCCGAGCCAGATCGATTGAACCGCGATGCTCAGCGTGACCAGGCCGAGCCCGCCGGCCAACAGTGCCGTCGCCACGATCAACCCGCGCGCGCAGTGCTGACAGTGCACTCTGCGCGCGAACGGCTGCACGAGCGCCGAGGTGGCCAGGGCGATGATGGAGGCGGTCGTGGCGAAGACGAGACCGAAGGATCCGGCGGCCGCGAGCTGGGTGGGCAGATAGCCGTATCCGATTGCTGCGGACGCGAAAAGCCATGGCGCAGAAATCAAAATGATCCGACGAAACCGACCGTGCCCGACACCGGGGATCTTCAGCTGCGCGATCAAGGGGATATCGGTTGCCGCCTTGGGGCGCGTTTCGGGGGCCCGGGCGGTGATGTAGACGAACGGCGCGGCGCAGCCGATGTGGATGAGGAACGGCAGGGTTTCGGGGAGCGGGCCCCATTGGGCGATACATCCCGCGACCAACGCGCCGGTGGCCGAACCGCACCCGAAGACGACGACGGTACGGCGCGCTCCCGCGCCCTCGCCGGCGCGCAAATCGTAAGGCGGCCGCGACAGCTCGGTCAGCCAGCTGGCACCCACTGCCATGGCGATCCCCACACCGACGCCCGAGAGCAGTCTTCCGGCGGCCAGCAACGGCACACCCCCGAGTGTCAGCAGGGTGCTCCCGGCAACCGTGCTCAGCACGCCGACAAGCATCAAAGTCTTGCGCCCGAGCCGGTCGGACAGGCGCCCCGCCACCAGGAGCGTGGGGATGAGACCCAGGACATAGATGCCCAATAGCGCGTTGACCACCAGCGAGGAGTAATGGGCTCGCTGTTCGTACATGAGCAGCAATGGGCTGAATTGGTTTCCGCCCCAGCAACTTACGAAGATGGCCCCGAACACCATGAGCCACGGCCGACGCGCCACGGTCACAACACGCCCCGATGCGAAAAGACGTGCTGGTGCAGCACCGAGGCGTATCGCGTGGCATCGCCGCGGGACAGCGCAGCGACCAGTTGGCGATGCTCGCGAAGCGCCAGTTCGAGTTGCGACGGCCGGATGCGAATGAGTTGGTGGCGCAACCGCTGTTGACGATCGCGTAGCCGCGCCATGAAGTCGACGGCGATGCGGTTGCCCGAGGCTTCGACGACTGCCGAGTGAAAGGCGTCGTCCGCGACGATGAAGCCGTCCACGTCATCGCCCTCGATGGCGGCGGCCTGCGTCTCCAGCAAATCCGACAGCAACGGGAGAAGCTCGGCGGTGCGTTCTTCGCGGATGACGCGCTCGGCTGCCGACGATTCGATGGCCTCGCGCATCTCGAGGACGTCCTCGGATTCTCGGGGGGCCATCGGCCTGACCACCGCGCCTTTTCGGGACAGCAGCTGCAACCAGTTCTCGGCCGCCAATCGTAGGAACGCCTCATGCACCGGCGTCCGGCTCAGCGACAACTGCTCGCAGACCATGCCTTCGCTGATCAGGGAGCCGGTCGGGAAGTGACCTTTGATCACCGCGGACTTGACGTAGTCGTACGCGCGGTGTGCGGCGCTGGTGCCACCACCATCGAGAGCGAGCTCCATGACCCCACGATATCTTGCATGCATCGACTCTCGAAACGTTGCATGCAACACACTGCGGGCCCCGGCGGCCGGGCGTGATACCTGCGGACGTCCCGACGGATCCATCAAAGCCGCTCTGAGGCAATGCCTTTGGCGCGTCACGGGGTGTCATCGCTGACCCCTCACAGTTGAGCCTTTCTCCACAGGCGGATGGCTCGACGGCATCGTGGGTGCGCAACCTGACGGTGGCGGCCAGCAGCGTGGGCCGCATGACGCCGCATTCACCCGATTTCATACTCAACCGTCCGGGGGCGCTGATCGCCGCCCTGCCCGCCGTCCTCGGCTTCGTTCCGGAGAATTCGTTGGTCTTGGTGTCGTTGGACGCCGGCGAGTTGGGGGCGGTGATGAGGGTCGACCTGTCCGAGGAACTGTCCGCCGGCCTCGATCACCTCGCCGAGGTTGCCGCCGCAGCCCAGCCGCAGGCCGTGATCGTCGTGATCGTCAGCGAGGACGGCGCACAGTGTCCGTGTTGCAACGACGACTACCGGCATCTGTGCGCAGTGCTGGTAGAAGCGTTGGCGCAGCACCACATAGAGCTCTACGCGGCGCATGTGGTGGATCGGGTGGCGCGCGGCGGGCGCTGGCATTGTGTGGACGGTTGCGGCGCCTGCGGTACCGTCGACGATCCGTCGGCCTCACCGCTGGCCGCCGCGGCCGTACTGGAAGGGCGGCGGCTGTATCCGCGCCGTGCCGATCTGCAGGCCGTAGTGGCCGTCGAGGATTCGGCTCGCAGCGCCGCGCTGGCCGGGGTCCTTGCCCGTCAGGCGAGCGCGCGCCAGCAGGCGCAGGACGCGGATCCCCGGGGCTGCGCGCGTCGCGACGTGCGGGGCGCGATGGCCGCCGCCGCTCGCGTCGGCCGGGGCGACCCGCTGCCCGACGCGGAGCTGGCCGCCCTGGGCTGCGCGTTGACGGATGCCGCGGTCCGCGACACGTTGTACGCCTTGGCAATCGGCGCGACCGCCGGGGAGGCCGAGGCGTTGTGGGCCACGCTGGCGCGCACCCTGCCCGCGCCGTGGCGGGTCGAGGCGCTGGTGTTGCTGGCGTTCAGTGCGTATGTCCGCGGCGACGGCCCGTTGGCCGGGGTGTCGCTGGAGGCCGCGCTGCGCTGCGACTCCGAGCACCGGATGGCGCGCATGCTGGACACCGCGCTGCAGTCGGGCATGCGACCCGAACAGATC
This sequence comes from Mycobacterium sherrisii, assembly GCF_002102355.1. Lineage (GTDB taxonomy): Bacteria > Actinomycetota > Actinomycetes > Mycobacteriales > Mycobacteriaceae > Mycobacterium > Mycobacterium sherrisii. The sequence continues at coordinate 25,419 of NZ_LQPT01000065.1, forward strand.
CGGGAGCTCGCGGTGACCGGCCGCCGACTGGCCAGGCGCCTCGGTGTGCGGCTACCGCCGCAGCGGGCGCTCCGCCGTCGGGCGGGGTAGGAGATCAGACCTTTTCGACCTTGACCGCGTGCGCCATTTCGTGGGGCAGCGTGACGTTCTCGTGGCCGGGGATCAGGATGGTGACACCCGCGGGCCCGGTCTCGACGGTGACCCGGGCGTTGGGCACCACGCCGGCGTCCTTGAGCCGGGAGATCAGGTCGATGTCGCCCTGCACGTGCTCGGTGAGCTGACGGACGACGACCGCAACCGGTGAACCCGCCGGTAATTCGGTCAGCCGGACCAGGTTCACCCCCTCGGCGCCGTAATCGGGACCCACGCCGAGATCCAGTAGGCCGGGGATCGGGTTGCCGAACGGCGAGGTCGTGGGGTTGTTGAGCACCTTCATCAGCCGGCGCTCGACGTCCTCGCTCATCACGTGCTCCCAGCGGCAGGCCTCGGCGTGCACTTCCTCCCACGGCAAACCGATGACGTCGACGAGCAGCCGCTCGGCGAGGCGGTGTTTACGCATTACGGAGATCGCCAGCGCCCTGCCCTTGTCGGTCAGTTCCAGGTGACGGTCGCCGGCGACGTGGAGCAGTCCGTCCCGCTCCATCCGCGAGACGGTCTGGCTGACGGTCGGTCCGCTCTGGTCGAGCCGTTCGGCGATCCTGGCACGCAGCGGCGTCACGCCCTCTTCTTCAAGGTCGTAGATGGTCCGCAGGTACATCTCGGTGGTATCAACCAGGTCGTTCATTCAGCACCCTCCATTGACGCCGAGTCTACTTGGCCAGCTGCCGAAACGGGCTTAACGCCTCCTAGGCAGAACAGTATGCCCGCCGCAGACCGCGGCGGGCATACTGTCGTGCTTCTCGGCTGGTGGGCCGCCTGCTCGGCGGCTAGCTGGCGTAGGAGCGCAGCCGGTCGGCGCGCTCGCCGTTGCGCAGCTTCGCCATCACATCGCGTTCGATCTGGCGAACCCGTTCGCGGGACAGACCGAACAGCTTGCCGATCTGATCCAGTGTCCGCGGCTGGCCGTCATCCAAACCGAAACGCAACCGGATCACCTGATGCTCGCGCTCGTCGAGCGTGGCGAGCACGCTGCGGATGTCGGTGTGCAGCAGCTCGGCGATCACGGCGTTCTCCGCCGACATGGCCTCGGCGTCCTCGATGAAGTCGCCCAGCGGCGCCTCCTCCTCGGAACCGACCGGCATGTCCAGGCTCACCGGGTCGCGGCTGTGCTCGAGCAGGTCGTTGATCTTGTCGACCGGGATACCCGACTCGGCGGCCAGCTCCTCGTCGGTGGCTTCACGTCCCAGGTTCTGGTGCATCTCGCGCTTGATCCGCGCCAGCTTGTTGACCTGCTCGACGAGGTGGACGGGCAGCCGGATGGTGCGGCTCTGGTCGGCCATGCCCCGGGTGATGGCCTGCCGGATCCACCAGGTGGCGTAGGTGGAGAACTTGAATCCCTTTGTGTAGTCGAACTTTTCCATCGCGCGGATCAGCCCGAGGTTGCCCTCCTGGATCAAATCCAGCAGCGGCATCCCCCGGCCGGTGTAGCGCTTGGCCAGCGAGACCACCAGCCGCAGGTTCGCTTCCAGTAGGTGCCGGCGCGCCGCCTGCCCATCGCGTACGACGGCCGCGAGGTCGCGTTTGCGGTTCTCGCCGAGGCGCTTACGCGTCGCCAGTAGATGCTCGGCATACAGCCCGGCCTCGATACGCTTGGCCAGTTCGACCTCGTCCGCGGCGCTCAGCAGGGCCGTCTTTCCGATGCCGTTCAGATATACGCGCACGAGATCCGCTGCGGGGCTCTGAGCATCTAGATCGCTGTCGATCCTGCCTGTGAAAGCGTTCGCCATGGCGGCCTCCCGGTTGGCTTGTAACTGTCATGGAGTTAAACGACAGATCAGCCCTCAGAGTTCCCACCGCTCCGTGATCTCACACGCCTTGACGTGCAGAAATGTCCCGACGACCTGAGAATGTCCTGAGAAGTACGGTTTACTGCCACTCGGGCGGAACAGGCCCGGAAGCGGTGTCGTACCCGCGGCCCGTCGAGCCCGGGTGCGGTTGCGGCGGGCGGTACGCCTCGATCGCGGGCCGTTCGGCGGTCGGGAACAGCGGGGTGCGGCGCACGTTGTCGAACCGGCGGGGCTCGTCCGAACGGCGTGGCGGCCGGTCGTTGGCGATCAGCACGGCCATCCAGGGCAACGGCACCGACGCGCCGACGATCAGAAGAGAGATCAGTCCGTTGTGCCAAGCGCCGTAGGCGAGCGCCGCCAGGATCAGCGCGGGCACGCGGAAAGCCATCAGCGTCAGGTACTTACGCACCCGCGCTCGATGCTGTTCTTCGTACGAAGGTTCGGCGGCCGTGATCAGTATCGGCCGGGCATGGTTGTGGTCGAAGTCGTCGAACCTGTCGAACCCCGAATCGGAGCCGCGCCTCATCACTCCACTGTCCCACACCCGAGGGATTCCGGCTCAGCCGATTTTCTCCGTGCGGGCGGTGCACAATGTGACGTATGCAGACCCAGACGATCGAGCGCACCGACACCGACGAACGCGTCGACGACGGGACCGGCAGTGATACCCCCAAGTACTTCCACTACGTCAAGAAGGACAAGATCGCCGAGAGCGCGGTCATGGGGACGCATGTCGTCGCGTTGTGCGGTGAGGTATTTCCCGTGACGAAGGCCGCCAAGCCGGGTTCGCCGGTCTGCCCGGAATGCAAGAAAATCTACGAGCGGCTCAAGAAGGGCTGATCAGCTCGGCGGCTTCACCGGCGTCGTGTCGCGATCCTGCGTTGCGGGATTGGCGATCGGCGCCGCCAGCGTCTCCACCGTGCGCTTGAGCCGCGGCGAGCGGGAGAACAGCCAGGCGCGCAGCCGGTGGGCGTGGGTGCGGGGCGCGGGGAACTCTTCCTGGATGGCGGCATTGAGTTCCGCGCCCAGCATGATCGCGAATCCGCCGAAGAATGCGAACAACAAGAACGCGATCGGGGTGGACAGCGCCCCGTAGGTGTATCCCGTGCTGGTGATCCAGCGCAGGTACACCCGCAGGCCCAGCGTCGCGATCACGAACACCGCGGTGGCCAGTACGGCGCCGACGATCAATCGATGCGTCGGCAGCGGCTCGGGCAGTGCCACCCGGTACAGCACGACAATGCCGATTATCAGCCCCACGATCAGCGCGGGGTAGTAGCCGTAGCGCAGCATGTTGGCCAGGTTGTCGGGAATGTGTTCGGACAACGTGCGCGGTCCCACGACCAGCACCGGCGCCGTCACCACCGCTGCCACCAACCCGACCACGTACAGGAACAGCGCGAAGAACCGCTGGCGCACCGGGTGGCGCAACGGGGTCTGGTCGTGCGCCTCGACCACCGAGTCGACGAACGAGGAGATCGCCGACGAGCCGGCCCACAGCGAGAGCACGAACCCGAGCGAGACCACCTCGCCACGCGCGTGCGCGGTGATGTCGCGGACGGTGGGTTCGATGATCTCGGTCACCACGCTGCTCGAAAACAGTTTGTGCGCCGCCGAAATCGCGCTCTTCTCGATGCTGGGCAGCGCGTCCGGCCCGAACAGCGGGGCCACGTAGGCCAGACTGCCCAACATTCCCAATAACAACGGGGGCGTCGACAACGCCGACCAAAATCCGGCTTGTGCCGACTCGGCGAAAATCGAGTCGTCCCAACTCTTACTCAGAGTTCTGCGGGAAATTCGCCAAATGTGATGACGCGACGGCTTAGCGGTCTGCTCGCTCATATTGGTCCAGCATTACCGACGACTGCACCCACAGCTCACATTCTGGATGGGTGAGTCCGGCTGGACCTAGCTTCCGCTGACCTCCAGCACCGCGGCCAGCTCAACCAGCTTGGCCTCGTGCTCGTTCGCGTGGTGTTGGCAGAAGAGGAGTTCGGCGCCGGAAGGCAGCTTGGCGCGCACACGAGCTGCTGCACCGCAGCGGTCGCAGCGGTCATGTTTAGTCAGCTCGGGACTTGTCAGAGTTGCATTCACTGGCTTCTCCGTTCTCGATGTATCCACTGTCTCAGACGTTTGGCGTTTTCGCGTTGTTCCCCGATCGTTATCGGGTGTGTCGTTTCTCACGGACGTAATACCCCTTTATCCGGCCGCCTAAAGTGATCCTTCGTGGCCCCGGCTTCCGACGTTTTGATGCATATCTGTGCGGCCGACGAGTGGGCGCGCGCCCGCGAACGCGGCGCCATCGAGCCCGTGCCGCCCGGTGCGGACGGCGAAGCCTTCATCCACTTGTCGGCACCCGAGCAGGTCCACCTCCCGGCCAACCGGCTCTTCCGCGGGCGACGGGATCTGGTCCTGCTACACGTCGACCCCGCGTTGCTGGATGCTCCCGTGCGCTGGGAGCAAGGCGTGCCGACGGATCCCACTGCAATGCTGTTCCCGCATCTCTACGGGCCACTGCCGTGCAGCGCTGTGAAAACCGTCACCGTTTACCTGCCCGGCCCCGAGGGAATCTTCGCGCCGCTGACCGGTGTGGCCGACCCGAGATAGCAGGCGCAAACATGACGACGTAGCCCCTGGCATAGCCATCGGGTGGCGCCCGCGCGGCGGGGCCGACGAGACGGGTGCGCGGTTGGGTGGCATGCGCCTCACCGTACGGGCGCCGCGCACTCGGCGCATCTGAATTTCTCGGCGGCCGAGCGAGGCGGGCCGAATTCTGAGCGCCGAACGTCGTGAAACCGCTTGCGCGGCAAGGGTTTCAGCATCTGTGCGACCGGCTGGGCCGGGGCGGCAAGCGTCCCCCGTGCCCGCCGGGAGGAGGACAGCCAGCTTCAGCCCGCCGACTCCTCGACATACGCGTCGGCTTCGATCTCTACCAGCAAATCCGGTTCGAGGAGCGCCGCCACCGCTACCATGGTGGCCGCCGGGCGAACCGCTCCGAAGAGCTCTCGGTGTACAACACCGACCTCCCGCCACTGCGAGATGTCGGTGACGAAGATCCGGGTGCGGACCACATCGGACAGGTCGGCACCCGCCTGCTGCAGCGTTTTTTGTATGCGCTGCAACGCATTTCGGGTCTGTTCAGCGATGCTGGCCCCCAGCAGCCGTGGTGCCTGACACCGTAATGAGGTTTCCGGTGCGCACCGCACGCGAATAACCGACCTCCGCCTCGAACTCCGAGTCCGACGAGATGTTCACCCGCCGCGACGGCATAGCGGGCCTAGTCCAGGTAGTCGCGCAGAACCTGGGAGCGGCTGGGGTGGCGCAACTTCGACATCGTCTTGGACTCGATCTGGCGAATGCGTTCCCGGGTCACGCCGTACACCTGGCCGATCTCGTCGAGGGTACGAGGCTGGCCGTCGGTGAGGCCGAACCGCAGCCGCACTACGCCCGCCTCGCGCTCCGAGAGCGTCTCGAGCACCGATTGCAGTTGGTCCTGCAGCAACGTGAACGACACGGCATCCACCGCGACGACGGCCTCGGAATCCTCGATGAAGTCACCGAGCTGGCTGTCGCCCTCGTCGCCGATGGTCTGGTCCAGTGAGATGGGCTCGCGGGCGTACTGCTGGATCTCCAGCACCTTCTCCGGCGTGATGTCCATTTCCTTGGCCAGCTCTTCCGGGGTGGGCTCGCGGCCCAGATCCTGCAGCAGCTCGCGTTGAATGCGGCCCAGCTTGTTGATCACCTCGACCATGTGCACCGGGATCCGGATGGTGCGCGCCTGGTCGGCCATCGCGCGGGTGATCGCCTGGCGTATCCACCAGGTGGCGTAGGTGGAGAACTTGTAGCCCTTGGTGTAGTCGAACTTCTCGACCGCGCGGATCAGACCCAGGTTGCCCTCCTGGATCAGGTCCAGGAACGCCATGCCGCGGCCGGTGTAGCGCTTGGCCAGCGACACCACCAGCCGCAGGTTTGCTTCCAGCAGATGGTTTTTCGCCCGATCACCGTCGCGGCAGATCCACATCATGTCGCGGCGCTGGGCGGCGGGCAGCTTGTCGCCACGCTCGGCGTGCTCGGCCATCAACTGCGTGGCGTACAGGCCGGCCTCGATCCGCTTGGCCAGCTCGACCTCTTCCTCGGCGTTGAGCAGGGCCACCTTGCCGATCTGCTTCAGGTAGGCGCGAACCGAGTCCGCGGACGCGGTGAGTTCGGCATCCTTGCGGGCCTGGCGCAGTGCTTCGGATTCGTCTTCGTCCCAGACGAAATCGCCGGATGCCTTGTCCTTTTCGGAGGGCTCGGCGATCTCTTCGTCGTCGTCAGCGGGCGCCTTGGTGGCCGAGGGCTTGGCCGCGACCGCGCCGTCCTCGGCTTCGTCGACGTCCTCGTCGCCCGCCTCGAGGTCGGCATCCTCGGCGGCGACGTCCTCGTCTTCGAGATCGTCGAGAACCAGGTCGGTGTCGATGTCGAGATCCTCGCCGGGCTCGGCTTCGAGGTCGGGCTCGCGGTCCAGGTCCTCGACGATGCCGTCGTCGACAACGTCCAGATTCTCGTCGTCCTTACCGCCCTTGGTGGCCTTGGTGCCGCGGCCCGCGGTCGCCTTGGCGGCGGTCCGGGTCTTCTTCGCGTCGCCGGCGTCGATGGTGGCGTCGGCTACTACCGTGTCGTCGTCGGACTTGGCGGTCCGGCCCGGGGCCTTCGTCGCGCGCTTCGCCGGTGCGGTGCCGTTAGGAGCCTTGGCCGCGGGCCGCTTGGCGGGAGCTTTCGTGGCGGTGCGCTTCACCGGCTCTTCGGTTGCCGGGCTGGTCTTAGTCGCTGCCACTTACACCCCTTCGGTTTGGACTCACTTTCGGTGGGTTTGGGCACGGTGAAACCGAAAGTGTCTGCTATGTCGAATGTCGGCGTTGGTATCAGCGTGACTCTCGCACGCTTTCTGTCGGGCGGTCGCCGTGGACCATTGTAACGACAGTGTGCGCTAGTACCCGCCTAGCGGGGAAAATCAGTGGGTCACGTCGACCGTCGCGGCCATCGCGGCGCCGACGATTCCGGCGGTATTGAGCAGCGCCGCCGGCACCACCGGGGTGCGATTTTCCAGCAGCGGCACCCACTGATCGGCCTTTCGGCTGATGCCTCCGCCCGCGATGATCAGGTCCGGCCAAATCGCATTCTCGATCGCGATCAGCACCTTGGTCACCTCTTTGGTCCAGCGCCGGTAGCTCCATTCGTTCTTTTCTTTGACCGACGACGCCGCGCGCTTCTCGGCCTCTTTCCCGCCGACTTCCAGGTGCCCGAATTCGGTGTTGGGAATCAGCTTTCCGTTGTGGATCAGGGCCGACCCGATGCCGGTTCCGAAGGTGAGCAGCACCACCAGGCCCGAGTTGTTCTTGCCGGCGCCGTAGCGTTCCTCGGCGAGTCCGGCGGCGTCGGCGTCGTTGAGCACGGTGACGTCCTGTCCGTCCAGCGCTGCCGTGATGACCTCGCGCGCGTTGGTGCCGATCCATTGCCGGTCCACGTTGGCGGCGGTCTGCACGATGCCGTTGGTGACGACGCCCGGATAGGTCACCCCGAGCGGGCCGGTCCAGCCGAATTCGCGGACCACCGCGGCGATGGCCGTGGCGACGGCCGACGGGGTGGCCGGTTGCGGCGTGGGCAATTTGATCCGGTCGCCGATCAACAATCCGGTGTCCAGATCGACGATTCCGCCCTTGATCCCGCTGCCACCGACATCGATTCCGAATCCGCGGCGCTGCGGCGGCCCGGCGGGCACCTCCGGGACTGGGGTGTCCGTGGCCGAGTCGGTGCTGGTCATCGACGTCTCCTTGATGAGATCTGGGCTGGTTCACACCTTAACCGGCGGCGGCGCGGTTGCGGCCCCGGCAGAGCGGCGCAAAACCGGGCGATCTGCGCGGTCTGCGGCAGCACCCGCGGCTGTGATGCGATAGAGCGGTGACGCGACACGAGGACGAGCCGGCGCTGCTGCGTTCGGTAGCCCAAACGTTGGCCGTCGAAGCCGCCGCATTCGTGACGTCCCGGCGCGCCGAGGTGTTCGGTGCGGAGGCGGGCCGGACCGGCGATCCTTCGGTGCGCGCTAAGAGCACGCCGACCGACCCGGTCACCGTCGTCGACACCGAGACCGAACGGCTGCTGCGCGCGCGGCTGGCCGAATTGCGGCCTGGCGACCCGATTCTCGGTGAGGAGGGCGGCGGGCCCGCCGAGGGCAGCGCCGAGGCGGTCACCTGGGTGCTGGACCCGATCGACGGCACGGTGAATTTCGTCTACGGCATCCCGGCCTACGCGGTGTCGGTCGCCGCACAGCGCAACGGCGTCTCGGTGGCGGGCGCGGTCGCTGACGTGGTCGGGGGCCGCGTCTACTCCGCCGCCCGGGGCCTGGGGGCGCATGTCCTCGATGGCCAAGGCACGCACCCACTGCGCTGCTCCGCGGTCGACAAGTTGTCAATGGCCTTGCTGGGCACCGGGTTTGGATATTCGACCGCGCGGCGCGCCAAGCAAGCGGGACTGCTGGCGGAGATGTTGCCGTTGGTTCGCGACGTGCGCCGCATCGGTTCGGCGGCGCTGGACTTGTGCATGGTCGCGGCGGGCCGGCTGGACGCTTACTACGAGCACGGCTTGCAGGTGTGGGACCGTGCGGCCGGCGGGCTGATCGCGGCGGAGGCGGGGGCGCGGGTGGTTTTGCCGCCGGACGCCGCGGCCGGCCCGCCCGGATCGGAGGCCGGGCTGGTGGTCGCGGCCGCGCCCGGAGTCGCCGACGAGCTGCTGGCGGCGCTGCAGCGATGCGGCGGCCTGGGGCCGATCACAGACTGACTCAGCAGCTGCTGGCGTGAATTTTCTGCAGCAGCGAGGGATCTGGCGACCCGGTCGCTCCCGGGCGCAGACTTGCCAGCACCGAGTCGATGTCGTCGTTGTGGGCCAGCGCGGTGAACTCCGTGCCGATGGCCAAATCGACCGAGTCGTCGGCCCGGTTGTCGTTGAACAGCTCGCTGCACGGAGCGACCAGCCAGACCGCGGCCGCGGCGGCCTGCCCGGCCGTGCCGAACCGGATCTGGCCCTGACAGGTGAGGCGGGCGCCGGCGTAGACCGGGTCGTTGGCGGCGGTGGGCTGGGCGAAGCCGAGGTCCTTCATCGCCCCCGCGACGTCACCGGCCTGGCCGCCGCGCCCGCTGGCGTTGAGCACGCGCACCTTGGTGTCGCTGAGTTTGGCGGGGGTCACGTCGGCCATGGCGCTGCGCGACATTTGCTCGCCGAGCTGGGCCGGCGCCGCGGTGCCGGTCGGCTGTGGCGGTGGGTTGCACACCTCGGCTTCACGCACTTTCGCGGGCCGTGTCAGCGCCACCGTCCAGGCGACGGCGGTGACCACAACCAGGAAGATCAGCACGATGATGGCAGGCCGGGGATTACGCCGCCGAAACGGCCGACCGTGCTTGTCAAAGGCTGTACCCTCGGTGATTTGTGCGACCACAGCTGCACTCTAGCCGCACACCAAATTCACTGTTTAAAGGCAAATACGGGGGTCAATCCGGGGGTGTGAGGTAAATCACAACCCATCCAACCGGGATCCGGGCACGAATCGTTTGGTGGATGCGTTCGACGCTGGTACAAAGCGTTGCTTGAGGTAACGCAGGCATGTGAGGGGATTGGACAATGCCTACCGACTATGACGCTCCACGGCGTACCGAGACTGACGACGTTTCGGAGGACTCGCTGGAGGAGCTCAAGGCACGGCGGAACGAGGCCGCGTCGGCTGTCGTCGACGTGGACGAATCCGAATCCGCCGAGAATTTCGAACTGCCTGGCGCCGACCTATCCGGGGAAGAGCTGTCTGTTCGGGTCATTCCGAAGCAGGCCGACGAGTTCACTTGCTCCAGCTGCTTTTTGGTGCAACACCGGAGCCGGCTGGCCAGCGAGAAGAACGGCGTGATGATCTGCACCGACTGCGCGGCCTGACAGCCTCGGCGGGTCCCGCAGCGACTGGGGGCGGCCGCGTCAGGAGCTGGTCAGTGCCGCGAGCACTCGAGCGGGGTGCCGGCAGCTCACCAACCAGTACGGCGTCGGGTCGTCCGGGTCGTCGAGGACGAGCAGAATCAGCGGTCCCACCCAGGCGCGATGCACGACGTACGCCGCAGGATCGAGCTGACGGCCTAATGCTGCCGACTTGGCCGACGGCGCTATCTCCGCGGACCTGGAGATCACGGTGACGGGCAGGTGTGCGTCGCCGGCCCAGAGCTGGACCGCACCGCCATCGTCGGCGGTGACCCGGATTTCGACGCGGCCCAGCCACAACAAGGCCCCGGTGGCCACCACGAACAGCAGCACGAACGGCAACCAATCGGGGAGGGCTCGGACGCCGAGATTGACCTCGACGGCGATCAGCGTTGCCAGCGCGAAGGCCGGTGGCCACCACCACCAGGGGACCCGCAGCCGTTCGCGATATCGCACGCTGTGCGGCGCGATGCGCGTACCGGACACGCGGTCAAGGGTAGTCTGTGGCCCCGTGTCGACCAGTCTGGCGGTTATCCGCCTCGACCCCGAGCTCCCGCTGCCCAGCCGTGCCCACGACGGCGACGCGGGGGTGGACCTGTTCAGTGCCGAAGACGTCACCCTGGCTCCCGGGCAGCGCGCCCTGGTCTGCACGGGCATTGCGGTGGCCATCCCGTTCGGGATGGTCGGCCTGGTTCATCCTCGCTCGGGATTGGCTGCGCGCGTTGGCCTTTCGATCGTCAACAGCCCCGGGACCATCGACGCGGGCTATCGCGGCGAGATCAAGGTCTCGCTGATCAACCTCGACCCCGCCGAGCCGATCGTGGTGCACCGCGGCGACCGCATCGCCCAGTTGCTGGTGCAGCGGGTCGAGTTGGTCGAGCTGGTCGAGGTGTCCTCGTTCGACGAGGCGGGGCTGGCGGAGACATCCCGCGGCGAGGGTGGTCACGGTTCCTCCGGCGGACACGCGAGTTTGTGAGATGCCCGCCGACGATGCACTGTGAAGCGATGAGAAGGGGCGGCGCCGATGGCTGTATTACGTAAACGTTCGGGCGACGACGATACGTCCGGCCGCGAGCCGGTCAACGAAGCCGCCGCCGACCCGGTCGACGACGAGTTCGACGAGGAGCTGGAAGGCCCGTTCGACATCGACGACTTCGACGACCCGGCGGTCGCGGAGCTGGCGCGCCTGGATCTCGGTTCGGTGCTCATCCCGATGCCGGAGGCGGGGCAGCTGCAGGTCGAGCTGACCGAGGCCGGGGTGCCCAGTGCGGTGTGGGTGGTGACGCCCAACGGCCGGTTCACCATCGCCGCCTACGCCGCGCCCAAGACCGGTGGGCTGTGGCGTGAGGTGGCGGCCGAGCTGGCCGAGTCGCTGCGCAAGGACTCGGCCCAGGTCAGCATCAAGGACGGCCCGTGGGGTCGCGAGGTGCTCGGCACCGCGTCCGGCGTGGTGCGATTCATCGGCGTGGACGGCTACCGCTGGATGATCCGCTGCGTTGTCAACGGTGCCCACGAGACCATGGAAGCGCTCGAGGCGGAGGCGCGAGCGGCGTTGGCCGACACCGTAGTTCGCCGCGGTGACACCCCGCTGCCGGTCCGCACGCCCCTTCCGGTACAGCTGCCGGAACCAATGGCCGAGCAGCTTCGGCAGGCCGCCATGGAGCAGGCCGCCCAGCAAGCCGAGCAGCCGCCCGGCGAGCCGGCTGCGCGGCGCAGCGCGCAGGGCTCGGCGATGCAGCAGCTGCGCACCACCACCGGCGGCTAACCCGCCCCGAGTGTGCATCCGCGGCGTTGACCGCGCAGCCACGGTGCCGACCCGCCGGGCGGTTCCGCCGTCGGCGCACACCCAAAACCGCCGGGACACTACGCGTCGGCCAGGGCGGCCAGGCAGGCCGCCCCGAGGGTGGCGCTGTCGGCGCCGATCTGATCCAGCGTCACCGTGCGCAGGGCCGCGCGCGGCGCGGCGGCCACCCAATCCACCCCGACTTGCAGCGGGTGAATCGGGTCGTCGACGGCGGCGACCACGCCCAACGGGGCGGCCAGACTGTGCAGTTCGTCACAACTGGGGGCAATGTAGGCGGCCGCTTCGTCCATTGCGTCGGGCAAGGACGGCCACTGCGCCCGCCAGGAGCGGGTGAGTTCCTCGGCCAGCCAGGACGGACTGGACGCACGCATCTGCGCGGTCGTCGCGGCCAGCCCGTCGGCGCGCAGCGCCGACGCCGAATACCGCGCCGCCAATGCGGCCGGTGCCGTCTCCGGCGGTCCGGCCCAGGCGGGCAGCGCGGCCAGCACGGCGACCGTCCGGTCGGGATGCGCGAGCGCCCACGCTGCTGCTACGGCGGCGCCGATGGAGATTCCACCGACGGCGACGGGGCCCGCCCGTCCGGCCTCGTCCAGGGCACGCAGGTAGCCGTCGACCAGTCCTTCGGGCCGCGGGGCAGGAGTCACCGGACGCGCGCCGACGGCGCGTAGCGGCCCGGAAAATGCCCGATCGACGTAGACGTCATCGGACCCGGTTCCGGGCAACAGCACGACCGTCACACCGCGCAAATCGACAGTCACGCTTCGATCCTGCCCGGCCCGCCGGCGGCTGCGAAATCCGGGTTTGGTCGGGTTGGCGGTGGGGAACCAAGAGGTCTACGGTGTCCGTTGGCATAGATGAAAGCACCGCAGCTTTATCGGAATTGTCAGGAGTAGCCATGGGGGCTCAAGGGTATTTGCGCCGCCTCACCCGTCGGTTGACAGAGGACCCGGAGCAACGCGATTCCGAAGAGCTGTCCGACGAAGTCGCCAGTACCGGCGCGCAGCGGGTCATCGATTGCGAGCGTGGCCAGGAGGTCACGATGGTCGGGACGTTGCGCAGCGTGGAATGTAACGGCAAGAACTGCGCGGGCGGGGTCAAGGCCGAGTTGTTCGACGGCAGCGACACCGTGACCCTGGTCTGGCTGGGCCAGCGCCGCATCCCCGGCATCGATTCGGGCCGCACTTTGCGGGTCCGCGGCCGGATGGGCAAGCTGGAGAACGGAACCAAGGCCATTTACAACCCGCACTACGAAATTCAGCGTTGAGTCTTCCCGATAACCCCACTAGTCGCATCAGTCCGGATCGCCTGGTCAATCAGCTGGGCGGCGTCAGCGGTGTCGTCTACTCGTCGCTGCCGGTCGTCGTCTTCGTCGCGGTGTCCGGCGCCGCGGGACTGTTGCCCGCCATCGGCTCGGCGCTGGGCGTGGCCGGAGTTGTGTTGGTATGGCGGCTGATTCGCCGCGATTCGACGCAGCCGGCGTTCTCCGGGTTCGTCGGAGTCGCGGTCTGTGCGCTGATCGCCTACGTCGTCGGGGCCTCGAAAGGCTACTTTTTGCTCGGCATCTGGATCTCGCTGCTGTGGGCAGTGGTGTTCGCGGTATCCGTGGCGATCCGCCGGCCGCTGGTCGGCTACGCGTGGAGCTGGGCGAGCGGACGTGACCGCGCGTGGCGCAAAGTGCCGCGGGCCGTGTACGCGTTCGACGTCGCCTCGCTGTGCTGGGTGCTGGTCTTCGGCGCCCGGTTCGTGGTGCAGCGGCTGTTGTACGACGCCGATCAAACCGGCTGGCTGGCGGCCGCGCGGATCGGGATGGGCTGGCCGCTGACCGCGCTGGCGGCGCTGGTGACCTATGCGGCGGTCAAGGCCGCCCAGCGGGCCCTGGCCGCCGCCGACACCGCGTTGGATCCGGCGGTCGAGGCCGACACCGTCGGCGATTAGGTCGAGGCCGACACCGTCGGCGATTAGGTCGAGGCCGACACCGTCGGCGATTAGGTCGAGGCCGACACCGTCGGCGATTAGGTCGAGGCCGACACCGTCGGCGATTAGGTGGCGGGCGGCGCGGCCGGCAGCAGCAGCTTGCGCAGGTCCTCCTCGACCTCGGTGACCGCCACGAAAAGCAACTCGTCGCCGCCCTCCAGCGGCTCGTCGCCCTCCGGCACGATCACCCGCGCGCCCCGCAGGATGGTGACCAGGGCGGCGTCGCGGGGCAGATCAAGCCGGCGCACCGGCTTGCCCCCCCAGGGTGTGTCGTCGGGCAGGGTGATCTCGACCAGGTTGGCCTGACCCCGGCGGAATTCCATCAGCCGCACCAAATCGCCTACCGCGACGGCCTCTTCGATCAGCGACGCGAGCATTCGCGGTGTGGAGACCGCCACGTCGACGCCCCAGGCGTCGGTGAACAGCCATTCGTTGCGGGGGTCGTTGACCCGGGCCACCACCCGCGGCACCGCGAACTCCGTCTTGGCCAGCAACGACAGCACCACGTTGGCCTTGTCGTCACCGGTCGCGGCCACCACCACGTCGAAACCCTCCAGGTGCACCGACTCCAGCAGGCTCAATTCGCAGGCATCGCCGAGGCGCCAGTGCGCGGCCGGGATCGCGTCGACGTCGACGTGCTCGGGGTTGCGTTCGATCAACGTCACGTCATGGTTGTTCTCGAGCAGTTCGCGCGTGACCGAGCGGCCGACCGCACCCGCCCCGGCGACAACTACCTTCATCTGCGCCGCTCCTTAGTCGCGGTCGGCCCGTCATTGCTCAATGCCCCGCCCCCGAATCGATGTCCTCGGCGGGCGGCAGCGCCGCGATCGCCACCGCCTCGGCCGCGCGGCCGGAGATCGCGGCGATGTAGACCTGATCACCGGCCTGGATGACCGTCTTGGGCTCCGGCAGGATGCCGGTGCCGAACCTGATCAGAAACGCCACCCGCGCGCCGGTGGCCTGCTCGAGATCGGTGGCGCGGCGCCCGACCCAGTCCTCGTGCAGCACCACCTCGGCCACCGCGACCGTGCCGGTGGGGTCGCGCCACTTGGCGGTCTCGCTCTCCCGGGTCAGCGCATTGAGCAGGCGGTCGGTGGTCCACGGCACGGTGGCGATCGTCGGAATACCCAGGCGTTCGTACACCTCGGCGCGTTTGGCGTCGTAGATCCGGGCCACGACGCGGTTGACGCCGAACGTCTCGCGAGCCAGCCGCGCCGAGATGATGTTGGAGTTGTCACCGGAGGACACCGCCGCGAACGCGTCGGCCTCCTCGATCCGCGCCTTCAGCAACACATCACGGTCGAATCCCTGACCCAGCACTCGCTCACCGGCGAACTCGGGGCTCAACCGGTTGAACGCGGCACTGTCGCGGTCGATCACGGCCACATCGTGGCCGATGCGGGACAAGCCGTCGGCCAAGGACGAGCCCACTCGGCCGCAACCCATAACAACCACCCGCACGTAAGGTCCTCTCGGCTGGATCCTGTCTGTGTCATTCCTCGGCAAACTCAATTGGCCGGCCGATTTCCGTCGGGAATATTCTCGCCCACGGAACGCTACCGGCACGGCCCGTTACGCTTACTCTTGGCTCTCGTGTCCAAACTTTCAACCGCAGCGCGCCGGTTGCTGATCGGTCGGCCGCAGCGGAGCGACCGGCTGAGCCACACCCTGTTGCCCAAGCGCATCGCCTTGCCGGTATTCGCCTCGGACGCGCTGTCCTCGGTGGCGTATGCACCCGAGGAAATCTTCTTGATGCTTTCTGTCGCGGGAGCGGCCGCCTACGCGTTGACGCCGTGGATCGGGCTCGCGGTGGCCGCGGTCATGTTGGTGGTGGTGGCCAGTTACCGGCAGAACGTGCACGCTTACCCGTCCGGCGGCGGCGACTACGAGGTGGTCACCACCAACCTCGGCGAGACCGCCGGACTGGTGGTGGCCAGCGCCCTGATGGTGGATTACGTTCTCACGGTTGCAGTTTCAACGTCGTCGGCGATGGCCAACATCGGTTCGGCGGTTCCGATCGTGGCGCACAACAAGGTGTGGTTCTGCGTGGTCGCCATCCTGTTGGTGATGGCGCTGAACCTGCGCGGCATCCGGGAGTCCGGGGTGGCTTTCGCGATCCCGACCTACGCCTTCATCGTCGGGGTGGTCGTGATGATCGGCTACGGCTTGTTCCGGATCTTCGTGCTAGGCAACCCGTTGCGTGCCGAATCCGCGGGTTTTCAGATGCATGCCGAGCACGGCCAGATCGTCGGTTTCGCGTTCGCGTTCCTGTTGGCCCGTTCGTTCTCGTCGGGTTGTGCGGCGCTGACCGGTGTCGAGGCGATCAGCAACGGGGTGCCGGCGTTTGAAAAACCCAAGTCGCGCAACGCCGCAACGACGCTGCTGATGCTCGGCGCGATCGCGGTGACGCTGCTGATGGGCATCATCGTGCTGGCCCAGCAGATTCACGTGCAGGTGGTCGACGACCCCGCCACCCAGCTGACCGGGGCCCCGGCCGGCTATCTGCAGAAGACTCTGGTCACCCAGCTGGCGGAAACGGTGTTCGGCGACTTCCGCATCGGGTTCTTGCTGATCGCCACGGTGACCGCGTTGATCCTGGTGCTGGCGGCCAACACCGCGTTCAACGGATTCCCGGTGTTGGGGTCGGTGCTGGCACAACACAGCTACCTGCCCCGGCAACTGCACACCCGCGGTGACCGGCTGGCGTTCTCCAACGGCATCTTGTTCCTGTCGGTGGCGGCATTGTCGTTCGTGATCGCCTTCCGCGGCGAGGTCACCGCGTTGATCCAGCTCTACATCGTCGGGGTGTTCATCTCGTTCACGCTGAGTCAAATCGGCATGGTCCGGCATTGGAGCCGGCTGTTGCGCACCGAGACCGATCCGGCGGTGCGGCGCAAGATGATGCGCTCGCGGATGGTCAACACGGTCGGCTTGCTGTCCACCGGCGCGGTGCTGTTGGTGGTCCTGGTCACGAAGTTCCTTGCCGGCGCATGGATCGCGATCGTCGCGATGAGCGCGCTGTTCGTCGTGATGAAGCTGATCCGCAAGCACTACGACACCGTCAACCGGGAGCTGGAAGAACAAGCCGCCACCCAGCGCGACGTGGTGCTGCCCAGCCGCAACCATGCGCTGGTGCTGGTGTCGAAGCTGCACCTGCCGACCCTGCGGGCACTGGCCTACGCGCGCGCGACCCGTCCCGACGTGCTGGAGGCCCTGACTGTCAGCGTCGACGACGCGGAAACCCGTAAGCTCGTGCACAATTGGGAGGAAAGCGAAATCAGCGTTCCGCTCAAGGTGATCGCCTCGCCCTACCGTGAAATCACCCGGCCCATCCTCGATTACGTGAAACGAGTGGCCAAGGAATCGCCACGCACCGTGGTGACGGTGTTCATCCCGGAGTACGTCGTCGGGCACTGGTGGGAGCAGCTGCTGCACAACCAGAGTGCGTTGCGGCTCAAGGGCCGGTTGCTGTTCATGCCCAACGTCATGGTCACTTCCGTTCCGTGGCAATTGAATTCGTCGGAGCGTCTCAAGACGCTGCAACCGCACGCCGCTCCCGGCGACGCGCGCCGCGGGATCTTCGACTAACTCGATTTGGGCGAGGGATACGTGGTGCGGTCCGAGGCGTCGGTAGCGGAGCTCTCGCTGGTCACCGGCGCCCCCGCCAACGGCGGCAGCTGTGTGGCCCACCACGAAGGCCGGGTGGTGTTCGTGCGCTACGCCCTGCCCAACGAACGGGTGCGGGTGCGGGTCACGGCCGACCGCGGATCATATTGGCACGCAGAGGTTCTCGATGTGATTGAAGCGTCGGCAGATCGGATCGACTCGCTGTGCCCGATCGCCGGGGTGCACGGGGCCGGCTGCTGCGATCTGGCATTCGCCCGTCCCGAGGCGGTCCGGGCACTCAAGGCGCAGATCGTGGCCAATCAGCTGGCGCGCCTCGGCGGCCACCACTGGAGCGGCGAGGCCGAACCGCTGTCGGGTGGTGGCGCGACCGGCTGGCGCACCCGGGTGCGTCTGGAGGTTGGGGCGGACGGGCAACCGGGTTTCCACCGCTACCACAGCGAGGAGCTGGTCACCGATCTGGGCTGCGCGCAACTGGCACCGGGGATGCTGGACGGGCTGGTGCCGGCGTGTTCGGCGGTGGATCTGACGCCCACCGCCCAGCTGCATGTCGCCGTCGACGACGACGACCGACGGCACGTGGTGCGCACGCTGCGCCGCGGCGGGCGCACGACGACCAATGTGGTGCAGGGTGATCACCAGGCGACCCAGCGGGTGGGCCGGCGGACCTGGCAGGTGCCGGTGACCGCGTTTTGGCAGGCGCATCGCGAGGCGCCGCGGGTCTACAGCGCGCTGGTTGCGGAGTGGGCGCAACCCGGTGCGGGCATGCGGGTGTGGGATCTTTACGGCGGTGTCGGGGTTTTCGCCGCCACGCTGGCCGACGCGGTCGGGGAGTCCGGGCGGGTGCTCACCGTCGACACCTCGCGCGCGTCGACCCGGGCGGCGCGGGCCGCGCTGGCCGAGTTGCCACAGGTGGACGTCGTCACCGACTCGGTGCGCCGGGCGATCTCGGCGCAACCGAACGGTGCGGACGTGGCGGTGCTCGACCCGCCCCGGTCCGGCGCCGGCCGCGAGATCATCGGCCTGCTCGCCGCCGCCGGCGTGCCGCGAGTAGTGCACATCGGTTGCGAGGCAGCATCTTTCGCCCGGGACGTCGGCCTCTACCTCGGTCACGGGTACAGCGTCGACCGGATCAGGGTGTTCGACGCGTTCCCGCTGACCCACCACACCGAGTGCGTCGCGCTGCTGACTCGCCGCTAGACTCCGACGCGGTGTGCCGGGAAGCCTGGTCGGCGATGAGGTTGCCGACCGATCGAAAGGCGCTGGTGGTCACACCGTGAACGAGACCCTCCGTTACGCAGCGCTCGTCTTGTTCTGCAGTGCCGTCGGTTTGGCCGCGGTGCTGGCGAACCGTCTGACCGAGCGGGTGAAAATCCCGGTGCCGCTGCTGGTTCTCGTCGGGGCCGCCCTCGCGGTGCATGCGCTGCCCGGCGTGCAGGCGCCGTCCGAGCTGGCGGTGGAGCGGGTGATGACCATCGCGCTGGTTCTGGTGTTGTTCGACGGCGGCATGCACATCGGGCCGTCGCGGTTTCGGGCGGCCGCCGCCCCGATCCTGTCGGTCGGGGTCGTCGGCACGGCGCTGACCGCCGCCGGGGCGGCGCTGATCGTCCACTACGTCTGCGGCATCGGCTGGTTTCCCGCGGTGCTGGTGGCCACGGCGGTGGCGCCCACCGACCCGGCCGTGGTGTTCTCGGTGTTGGGCAAACGCGAGATCCGGGGTCGCAGCAGCACCATCCTGGAGGGCGAGTCCGGCGCCAACGACCCGGTCGGCATCGCGCTGATGTCCAGCCTGATCGCCGCTGGCGGGCTAAGCGCGGCCGGATTCGCCAGTGTCGGAACACAATTCGTCGCTCAGATGGTGGTCGGCCTGGCCGTCGGGGTGCTCGGCGGGCGCGCCCTGCTGGTCTTCATGCGCCGCGTGGCGCTGCCCAGCGAAGGCCTCTACGCGCTGCGGACGCTGGCCTCGTGTCTGATGCTCTACGGCATCGCCACGCTGGCGCACGGGTCGGGATACCTGGCGGTGTTCGTCGCCGGCATCGTCATCGGCGACGCCCGCGCCCCGTACAAGCCGGAGATCAAGCGGTTCCATGCCGCCCTGGCCGGGCTGGCCGAGATCGTCGCGTTCGCCGTGTTGGGGTTGACCGTCGACCTGACCGTGCTGGCCCGGCCGGACGTCTGGTTGCCCGGGCTGGTTCTCGGGGCGGCGCTGACCGTGCTGATCCGGCCGTTGGCCGTGGGGGCCTGCCTGCTTCCGGTCCGGCTGCAGCGCACCGAACGAGTTTTCGTTCTGCTCGCCGGGCTCAAAGGGGCGGTGCCGATCCTGCTCGGTGAGTTCCTGCGGGCCGCCCACATCGCCGACGCCGAGCGGCTGTACGGGATCGTGGTGGTGGTCGTCATCTTCTCGGTACTGGTCCAGGGCAGCTCGGTGCCCGGCCTGGCGCGCCTGTTGCGGCTGCCGGTGCGCACCGTGCAAACCCGGCCCTGGCAGATCGGCGTCCGGCTCGCGGACGAACCGGAAGGGGTGCACCGGTTCGGCGTGGCGCCGGGCTCGGCCGCGCAGGGGTGCACGGTGCAGGGCCTCGGCGACCGGGTCGGCGACATCTGGGTGAGCATCGTGGTCCGCGCCACCGGGCTGGTGCCGGTGCGCGGCGACACCGAACTTCGGGCGGGCGACGAGGTCGTCGTCCTGGCCGACCCCGAGCTGCACGACACGCTCGCCGACTTGTTCGGCGCCGCGTAGCGGGCTAGATCTGTGCGTCGCTGCGTAGACTGACGGGATGCTCGAACAGATCCGCGGGCCTGCCGATTTGCAGCACCTGTCGCAGCGGCAGCTTCGCGATCTGGCCAAAGAGATTCGCGAGTTCCTGATCCACAAGGTGGCGGCCACCGGCGGCCACCTGGGACCCAACCTCGGTGTGGTCGAGCTGACGCTGGCGCTGCACCGGGTGTTCGACTCGCCGCACGACCCGATCATCTTCGACACCGGTCACCAGGCCTACGTGCACAAGATGCTGACCGGACGCTGCCAGGACTTCGAGACGCTGCGCAAGAAGGGCGGGCTGTCGGGGTACCCGTCGCGGGCCGAAAGCGAGCACGACTGGGTCGAGTCCAGCCACGCCAGCGCGGCGCTGTCCTACGCCGACGGCCTGGCCAAGGCGTTCGAGCTGACCGGGCACCGCAACCGGCACGTCGTCGCGGTGGTCGGCGACGGTGCGCTGACCGGCGGCATGTGCTGGGAGGCGCTGAACAACATCGCCGCCTCCCGGCGCCCGGTGATCGTCGTCGTCAACGACAACGGCCGCAGCTACGCGCCGACCATCGGCGGTGTCGCCGACCATCTGGCCATGCTGCGGCTGCAACCCGCCTACGAGCAGGTGCTGGAAAAGGGCCGCGACGTAATGCGCGCGGTACCGCTGATCGGTGAGATCTGCTATCACTTCATGCACAGCGTCAAGGCCGGCATCAAGGACTCGCTGGCCCCGCAGCTGCTGTTCACCGACCTCGGGCTGAAGTACGTCGGGCCCGTCGACGGCCACGACGAACGCGCGGTGGAGGCGGCGCTGCGGCGGGCCCGCGGCTTCGGCGGCCCGGTGATCGTGCACGTCGCCACCCGCAAGGGCATGGGATACCCGCCGGCCGAGGCCGACGAGGCCGAGCAGATGCACTCGACGGTGCCGATCGACCCGGTCACCGGGCAGGCGACCCAAATTCCCGGCCCGGGCTGGACGGCGACTTTCTCCGACGCGCTGATCGGGTACGCCGGGAAACGTCGCGACATCGTGGCGATCACCGCGGCGATGCCCGGTCCCACCGGGCTGACGGCGTTCGGGCAGCGGTTCCCGGATCGGTTGTTCGACGTCGGCATCGCCGAACAGCACGCGATCACCTCGGCCGCCGGGCTGGCGATGGGTGGGATGCACCCGGTGGTGGCCATCTATTCGACCTTCCTCAACCGGGCCTTCGACCAGATCATGATGGACGTGGCATTGCACAAACTGCCCGTCACCTTTGTGCTCGACCGCGCCGGGATCACCGGTTCCGACGGCCCGAGTCACAACGGCATGTGGGACATGTCGATGCTGGGCATCGTGCCCGGCATGCGGGTGGCCGCCCCGCGCGACGGCGCCCGGCTGCGCGAGGAACTCGGCGAGGCGCTCGACGTGACGGACGGCCCGACCGCGATACGGTTCCCCAAAGGCGATGTGGGCCAAGGCATTCCGGCCCTAGAGCGGCTCGGATCGGGGATCTCGGCCGTCGACGTCCTCGCGGTGCCGGCCGGTGGGCTCAATCACGACGTGCTGCTGGTGGCGGTCGGCGCGTTCGCCCCGATGGGGCTGGAGGTGGCCAAGCGGTTGCACAACCAGGGGATCGGAGTCACGGTGATCGATCCGCGGTGGGTGCTGCCGGTCTCGCACGGCGTGGTGGAACTGGCGGCGCAGCACAAGCTGCTGGTCACGCTGGAAGACAACGGCGTCAATGGCGGTGTGGGGTCGGCGATTTCGGCGGCGCTGCGCACCGCCGAGATCGACCTGCCGTGCCGCGATGTCGGGCTGCGCCAGGAGTTCTACGAGCACGCGTCCCGCGGCGAGGTGCTGGCCGAGCTGGGGCTCACCGATCAGGACGTGGCCCGCCGGATCACGGGTTGGGTTGCCGCACTGGGCAGTTCCGAATCCGAGGCGGAGATCCGCGAGCACCTCGACTAGTCGTCTTCGGCCCTGGGCTGCAGCGCGCTCGCCAGCACCAGGTCGACCAGTTCGCGTTGCCAGGCACGCGCCTGGCCGGCGCACAGGAACTCCTCGACGGCCTCGACCGGGTCCGGCACGTCCGCCCAGTCCCAGCACAGTCGCCGCACCAGGTCGGGTGCGACCAGATTCTCGGTCGGCACGTGCACCCGCTCCGACAGCCGTGACAGCCCGGCCCGGGCCGCCTCCAGCCGGGCGGCCGCCTCCGGTTTGCGTCGGCTCCACCGTGCCGGCGGGGGCGGCCCGTTGGGCGGTTCGGCGTCCTCCGGGGGGTCCGGGCTCTCGCGCGCGGCCTGCAGCGCGGCCAGCCACATCGGCGCGCTGCGCCGCTGGTTGCGGCCGCCGAACACCGGCAGGGCGATCAGGTCGTCGACCGTCTTCGGGTCGGCCAGCGCGGCGTCGATGATCGCCGAATCCGGCAGGATGCGGCGCGGGGCGATGTCGCGGCGGGCGGCGATGTTGTCGCGGGCCGTCCACAGTTCGCGCACCGCGGCCAGTGCCCGGCGGTCGCGCACCTTGTGGATGCCCGACGTGCGTCGCCAACGGTCCCGCCGCGGTGCCGCCTCCCTGCTGCCGACGCTGCGCAGGTAGTCGAATTCCTGTGCCGCCCAATCGCTTTTGCCCTGTTCGGCCAGCACGGCCGCGATCGCCGCGCGCAGTTCCACCAGCAGCTCGACGTCCAGGGCCGCGTAGTTCAGCCACTCGGCGGGCAGCGGCCGTTTGGACCAGTCGGCGGCGCCGTGCCCCTTGACCAGGCCGTGGCCCAGCAGCCGCTCGGTCATCGCCGCCAGGTTTACCCGCTCGAACCCGGCCAGCCGCCCGGCCAGCTCGGTGTCATACAGCGCGGGCGGGCGCATGCCGACCTCGGCCAGGCAGGGCAGATCCTGATCGGCGGCGTGCAGGATCCATTCGTCGGTGCCGAGCACCTCGGCGACGGGCCGCAGCGCGGTCAGCGGGTCGGCGCCGTGGCTGACCGGGTCGATCAACACGGTGCCGGCGCCGGCCCGCCGGATCTGGATCAGATAGGCCCGATTGGAGTAGCGGAACCCCGACGCCCGCTCGGCGTCCACCGCGAACGGGCCGTGTCCGCGGTCCAGCAGTCGTGCAGCGTCGGCGATCTGGCCGACCGTCACCGAGAGCTCGGGCATGCCGTCGGCCGGGTGCAGCAGGGGAACGGGTGCCGGTTCGGGCCCCGGTTCGGACACAGTCTCGGGGGGGTCATCGGGCGCGGTGCCGTCGGGCCCGCAGGCCTCCGGGTCCCGCATATCAGGCGCGTGACCGCGAACTCAGGTCGGTGACCCCGGCCGGCGGTAGGCCAGCAGCGTGCTCGAGCACCTCGCAGAACGCCTCGACGTGCACCCCGACGGCCGGTGTGGTCGCCGTCCAGGAGGCCCGTAGCTCGAGCTGGTGGGCCCGCGGCGGCCCCGAAATGTCGCCGTAGCGCACCGACGTGGTGGCGGTGACGGTGCCGCCGAGCGCGGTCATCTGGTCGGTCCGCGATTCCAGCGCCTCGACCAGCCAGCTCCACGCCACCTCGGGCAGCAGTGGGTCGACGGCCTCGTGCGAGTCCAGATCGGCCTGGATGTAGGCGACCAGCCGGATGGTGCCGTCCCAGGCGTCGGCGCCGTCCGGGTCGTGCAGCAGGATCAACCGGCCGAACGCGTCGCCCTCGGACCGTTCGGGCACGATGTCGAGATCGGGGTGCTTGACCTCGGCGCCCAGGGCATAGCTGAACGGTGCCAGGCGCTGTGGGGGGCGGATGGGGCCCAGCTCGATCTCCGGGCGGGCGTGCACGGCGTTCATCGCCGCGACCGCCTCGCGGAACGGGGCCGGTTCGACTGAGGTCACTGCCGCCCCTCCTCTTTGCCTCCGGTCCGCATCGTCGTATGCGCGGGTCACAGGCATCGACGCTAGACCCATCGCCGGACCCGCCGCGACAGGCGCGCCGCTTTCAAACCCGGCGCGACCAAGCTGTTACCGGGCCTCCGCCCAGCCGTGACCAAATGCCGTCGATCCAGCTCAGAGGGCATTTAGCCGGTGAACCGCGCGGGGCGTTTCTCCCGATGCGCGGCCAGTCCTTCCTGCACGTCGGGGCCGCTGAAACTGAGGAACTCCAGGCCCAGCGACGTCTCGAAGGCCGGTGCGAACATGCGATACCAGTGGTTGAGGCTGTGTTTGGTCCAGCGGATGGCGTTCTGCGCGCCCTGGGCCAGGTCGCCGGCGATCCGGCTCGCGGTCGCCAGCACGTCGTCATCGTCCACGCACACCGAAACCAGGCCGATGCGCTCGGCCTCCTCGCCCAGCAGCGTGTCGCAGGTCATCAGGTAGTACTTCGCCTTGGCCATGCCGACCAGCAGCGGCCAGCAGATCGCGGCGTGGTCACCGGCGGCCACCCCGAGCTTGGTGTGCCCGTCGATGAGTCGGGCCGTCCGCCCGGCCACCGAGATGTCGGCCAGCAGCGCCACCACCAGGCCGGCGCCGACGGCCGGGCCACGGATGGCCGAGACCACCGGTTTGTCGAAGTTGACGATATTGAGTACCAGGTCGCGGGCCTCGCGCATGATGCGCAGCCGACCCTCGTAGTCGCCGATGGTCTCCGCGATCAGGTCGAAGCTGCCGCCGGAGGAGAACGCCTTGCCTTCGCCGCGGACCAGGACCGCGCGCACGGTCGGGTCGCGGTTGATCATCGGCCAGACGTCGGCCAGGTCGCGGTGCATCTGCGGGCCGACCGAGTTGAGTCCCGGTGCGTCCAGGACCAGCGTCAGCACGCCGTCCAGGCCGGTGACGTCGGCCGTCTCGAAGCGAAGGCTGGGGAATTCGTCGTAATCGACGGGAACAGGCGCTACGGGCACGGGGTCGATGTTACGCAGCGCACCCGGACCCGTTCGGCCGCCGCCCGGGCACCAAACCGGCAGCGTGGCAGCATTGACGTCGATGAGTACGCGTCGTGCCCTTCCCGAGTCGCCCTACCTGGCTGCGGTGACCGGCCGCAAACCCGGCCGGGTGCCGGTGTGGTTCATGCGGCAGGCGGGCCGCTCGTTGCCCGAGTACCGGGCGCTGCGCCGGCACCACACCATGCTGGCGGCGTGCCTGGAGCCCGAGGTGGTCTGCGAGATCACCCTGCAGCCGGTCCGCCGACACGACGTGGACGCCGCGATCCTGTTCTCCGACATCGTCGTACCGCTGCGCGCCGCCGGTATCGACTTGGACATCGTTGCCGACGTCGGACCGGTGATCGCTCACCCGATCCGCACCGACGCCGACATTGCCGCGATGAAACCACTTGAGCCACAAGCGATTCAGCCGGTTTGCCGAGCCGTCTCGCTGTTGGTCGATGCGCTGGGCGACGTCCCGCTGATCGGCTTCGCCGGCGCGCCGTTCACGCTGGCCTCCTATCTGGTCGAGGGTGGGCCCAGCCGAAACCACGCCCGCACCAAGGCAATGATGCTGTCCGAGACGGCGAGTTGGCACGCGCTGATGGCGAAGCTGACCGACCTCACGGTGGGGTTCCTGCGTGGACAGATCCAGGCGGGAGTGGACGCGATCCAGGTGTTCGACTCGTGGGCGGGCACCCTGTCGCTGGCCGACTACCGCCAGTACGTGTTGCCGCACAGCGCCCGGGTCTTTGCGACGCTGGCCGAATACGGATTGCCGATGACGCATTTCGGGGTGGGGACGGCCGAACTGCTGGGCGCGATGGGTGAAGCCGGCGCGACGGTCGTCGGGGTGGACTGGCGCACTTCGCTTCCCGACGCCGCCGCCCGGGTGGGGGCCGGCAAGGCACTGCAGGGCAACCTCGACCCGGTGGTGGCGCTGGCCGGCTGGCCCGTGGTGGAACGCGCGGCGCGCGCCGTCGTCGACGATGGACGTCGCGCCGTCGACGCGGGGGCGGCCGGGCACGTCTTCAACCTCGGTCACGGGGTCTTGCCCGAGACCGATCCCGGTGTGCTCACCGACCTGGTCTCGCTGGTCCACTCACTATGACCACTCGTTCGTATTGTGTTGTGGGCGGCGGCATTTCGGGCCTTACGGCCGCCTATCGGCTGCGCGTGGCGGCCGGCGACGACGCAAACATCACGCTGTTCGACCCGGGCGAGAAGCTCGGCGGCATCCTGCGCACCGAACAGGTCGGTGGACGGCCGATGGATCTGGGTGCCGAGGCGTTCGTGCTGCGCCGCCCCGAGATGCCGGCGCTGCTGGCCGAGCTGGGCCTGTCCGACCGTCAGCTCGGCACCACCGCGGCCCGGCCGCTGCTCTACAGCCAGCGGCGGCTGCACCCGCTGCCGGCGGGCACGGTGGCCGGGATCCCGTCGTCGTCGGCGTCGGTTGCCGGGCTCGTCGACGACGCCACCGTTGCGCGCATCGACGCCGAGCCGGGGCGGCCGATCGATTGGCGGCCCGGAAGTGATCCCGCTGCAGCCGAATTGGTGGGCGAGCGGTTCGGCGAGCAGACGGTGGCCCGGTCGGTGGACCCGCTGCTGAGCGGGGTGTACGCGGGCTCGGCGGCCACGATCGGGCTGCGCGCCGCGGCGCCCAGTGTCGCGGCCGCGCTGGATCGCGGCGCCGCCAGCCTGACCGACGCGGTCCGGCGCGGGTTGCCGCCGGCGACGGGTGCGCCGGTGTTCGGCGCGCTCGACGGCGGCTACCGCGTGCTGGTCGACGAACTCGCCGCCCGCGCCCGGGCGAGCTGGGTGCGCGCGGCCGTCGACCGGATCGACCGCGGCGAGCGGGGCTGGGTGCTGCGCGACGACACCGGCGCGCACTGGGACGCCGACGCGGTGATCCTGGCCATTCCCGCCCCGCGGTTGGCCGGCCTGCTCGACGGTGTGGCCGCGCAGAGCTGCGCGGCGGCGCGGCGGATCGTCAGCGCGTCGTCGGTGGTGGTCGCGCTTGCCGTGCCGGGTGACACCGCGTTTCCGGAGTGCTCGGGTGTGCTGGTGGCCTCCGGAGAAGCGTTGCGCGGCAAGGCGATTACGTTGTCGTCGCGCAAGTGGGGGGCGACCGGCGAGTTGGCATTCCTGCGGTTGTCGTTCGGGCGGTTCGGCGACGACCTGGCCGTCACCGCCTCCGACGAGGAGCTGCTGGCGTGGGCGGCCGAGGACCTGGAAACCGTGTTCGGCCTACACGTCGAGCCCGTCGACGCCCGGGTGCAGCGATGGATCGACGCGATGCCGCAGTACGGGCCGGCGCATGCCGCGGTGGTCGCCGAGCTGCGGGCCGGGCTACCGGCGACGATCGCCGTGGCCGGCAGTTTCCTGGACGGGATCGGCGTGCCGGCCTGCATCGGCGCCGCGGGCGAGGCCGCCGAGCGGGTGATCAGGGCCACCGAGGGCTCGGGCACGGAAGTGGCACGATAGGTCTCATGGCCAAGATCGATTTTGACGCCCTCAACTCGACGATCCGTTACCTGATGTTCTCGGTGTTTTCGGTGGAGCCCGGGGAGTTGGGTGACCAGCGCGACGCCGTCATCGACGAGACCACCCGATTCCTCAAGCAGCAGGAGGAACGCGGCGTGGTGGTGCGCGGGCTCTACGACGTCGCCGGTCTGCGGGCCGACGCCGACTTCATGATCTGGACGCACGCCGAGCGGGTCGAGGCGCTGCAGGCCACCTACGCCGACTTCCGCCGCACCACCACGCTGGGGCAGGTCAGCTCGCCGGTGTGGAGCAGCGTGGCGTTGCATCGCCCGGCGGAGTTCAACAAGAGCCACATCCCGGCGTTTCTGGCGGGCGAGGAACCCGGCAATTACATCTGCGTCTATCCGTTCGTGCGGTCCTATGAGTGGTACCTGCTGCCGGACGAGGAACGCCGCCGGATGCTCGCCGAGCATGGCATGGCCGCCCGCGAATACAAGGATGTGCGCGCCAACACGGTGCCGGCGTTCGCGCTCGGTGACTACGAATGGATCTTGGCCTTCGAAGCGCCCGAGTTGCACCGCATCGTCGACCTGATGCGGGAGCTGCGCGCCACCGACGCCCGTCGGCATACCCGCGAGGAGACACCGTTCTTCACCGGCCCCCGGGTGCCCGTCGAGCAGCTGGTGAATGCGCTGCCATGACAACCGCGCCTTTCGACCCGCACGACCCCACCCGCTTCGAGGAGATGTACCGCGACCAGCGGATCTCGCGCGGCCTGCCGGCCGCCACCCCATGGGACATCGGCGGCCCGCAGCCCGTCGTCCAGCAACTGGTCGCGCTCGGCGCGATCAAGGGCGAGGTCCTCGACCCCGGCACTGGCCCCGGCCATCACGCGATCTACTACGCGTCCAAGGGCTACTCGGCGACCGGCATCGACGGGTCGGCGGCGGCGCTGGAGCGGGCCCGCGAAAACGCCCGAAAGGCGGGTGTGTCAGTGACTTTCGAGTTGGCCGATGCCACCAAGCTGGAAGGGCTGGAAAACCGGTTCGACACCGTCGTCGACTGCGCCTTCTACCACACCTTCAGCACCGAACCCGAGCTTCGGCAGTCCTACGTGCAGGCGCTGCACCGCGCCACCAAGCCGGGTGCCCGGCTCTACATGTTCGAGTTCGGCGAACACAACGTCAACGGCTTCAAGATGTTGCGGTCGTTGTCCGAGAGCGACTTTCGTGACGTGTTGCCGGCCGGCGGCTGGGAGATCACGTACCTGGGCACGACGACCTACCTGGTGAACGTCAGCGTCGAGAGCATCGAGCTGATGGCCGCGCGCGCTCCCGAGATGGCCGAGCAGGCCGAGCAGTTGTTGGAGCGCTTCCGGGTCGTCGAGCCGTGGCTCGACGGCACACCGGCGCATGCGCCGTTCTGGGAAGTGCACGCCACCCGCCTCGACTAACCCCCAGCCCGTAGCCCCGGCCCGGTCCGGCCCGGCCCGGCGCCGTCCGGTCCGGCGCGCGAGACTTAAACCACTGCGGTGCTTTTCGGCGTGTCGTCGCAACTGGTTAAGTGTCGCGGTAGCCGCGGCGGATAAGTGCCCGGCGGACCCGGCGCACCACGTCGTCGGGTTTGTCCCCGGCGATCACCCGCACGACGACCCACCCCAGCTCGTCGAGCCGGGCAAGCCGGTCCCGGTCGCGCGCATACTGCCGACGATCCGCGCGATGGTGATCGCCGTCATATTCGGCGGCCACCCGGTATTCCTCCCACCCCATGTCGAGGTACGCGATCAGTTGCCAGTTCTGCTGTACCGGTATCTGCGTCGTGGGGGCGGGCAGTCCGGCCTCGATCAGCAGCAGGCGCAGCCACGACTCCTTGGGCGACGCCGCGCCGGGGTCGACCAAAACAATCGCCGATCTGAGCCGTCGCAGACCGCGCGCCCCGGGGTACCGCTTGGCCAGCAGCAGCACATCGTCGGGCGAGAACGGTGTCGCGCGCATCAACGCGTCGAGCCGCGCTACCGCCTCGCCGGTGCCCAGGTGCCTGCCCAGGTCGAACGCGGTCCGGGCGAGCGTGGTGACCGGCAAACCGCTGACCCGGGTGATCTCGTCGGGCTCGATGCGCTGATTGCGGGTGATCACCCCGACCGGCGGATGCGGGTTGCGCCAAATCAATTCGACGGGCTCGTCCTCGCCAATCCACTGCGACCCGTGCAGCGCCGCCGCGGCGAGCCCGGCCAGCACACCGCGCCGCCCCGACCACAGCCACGCCGCCGCGCAACGCGTTCGCAACGACGGCGTCGCGCAGGTCGACACATAGATGTCCGGATGGATCGCGCGAAAGCGGGTCCGCAGCCGATACGGGCTCACCTGGCCGCCGCGCACCGCCTCACTGCCCACGAATACCTCGTCCACACCACCACAGACGCGGCGGCGCGGTGCAAAGCTCCCGCGAAACTTAAACTACTGCGGTGCTTTTCGGCGTGTCGTCGCAACTGGTTAAGTGTCGCGGCAACACGCGAGGTTAGCCTTCCGTCGGCACCAGGCGCAGCGAGATCGAGTTGATGCAATACCGCTGGTTGGTCGGCGTCGGGTAACCCTCACCGGCGAACACGTGACCGAGATGACTGTGGCAGTTCGCGCAGAGCACCTCGGTGCGGGTAGTGCCGAACGAGTGATCGGGACGCAGGATCACTGCGTCGGACTGCGCCGGGTCGAAGAACGACGGCCAGCCGCAGTGCGAGTCGAACTTCTCGGTGCTGCGAAAGAGTTCGGCCCCGCAGGCCCGGCACTGGTAGATGCCCTGGGTCTTGGTGTCGGTGTATTCGCCGGTGAACGGCCGCTCGGTGCCCGCCCGGCGCAACACCTGGAACTCCTCGGGCGTGAGCTTCTTGCGCCACTCGTCATCGGTCAGCTGAACCTTAGGCTGCGACAAGTCGGAGGAAGTCATCTGTCAACGCTAGCGCGAATGGCGCTGACCCGCTGCGCCCGGCTGCGCCGTGCTTGCGGTCAACGCTAGCGCGATTCAAGCTGACCCGCTGCGCCCGCTGCCTCACGATCCGCCGTCAGCCATGCCGGATCCAGGCCGTCATCCAGCCGGTTTTCCGCCTTGGCGTCCAAGTACCGGAACACCAGCACGGTGAACGCAACGATCAGCAGCAGCGACCACCCGTAGGTGATCTTCAGATAGTGCAGCGCGCGGCCGTACCGCATGAACCGGTAGATCAGCCAGTCGTCCAGCGTCAGGAAACCGTAGACACCCAGCCAGGCCGGCCAGTTGCGGATCAGCGAGTTCTGCAGCACCACCGTCATCAGGAACGGGAACAGCATCATCGAGTAGTAGCCCTGGGCCAACGGCAGCACCAGCCAGGAACACAGCAGCAGCACCCCCGACGAGCTGGTGTACCAGAACCGCGGGTCCCGGGTGCGGTAGTACCGGTACAGCAGCCACAGTGCGCCGATCGTGATCAACACGAACAGAATTCGCAGGAACATGATCAGCCAGGTGGGCAGGCCGAAGTACACCCCGTTGCCCTCGATCGAGCTGTTGAAGTAGTCCCGGGTGCCACCGATGTACGGCAGCGTCTTGGTGACGAAGTCCATCGGATCGCTGACCAGCGGCCAGGCGACGGCGTTGACGACCGCTGGCACGAGGAAGGCAGGGATCAGCGCCCGCCACTGCCGGTTGAGCAGTGGCAGCAGCAGCAGGGGACCGAGCACGGGCTTGAGCGTGAGCGTCAAGCCGATGGCCAACCCGGCCCACCACTGATGCCCGACTTTCCCGTCCAGCAGCCAGCGCAGGAACAACACCTCGGCCAGCAGTACGCAGCCGTTGATGTTGGTGAATACCAGCGTGCTGGTCACGCTTTCGGTGCAGAACATCGCCAGCAGCAGCGCGGGCGCGGCCACCGAGGCGAGCGTGTAGTCGAACAGCCGCAGCAGCAGATACCAGGCGATCAGGATCGCGACGGTGTTGATCAGGATGAACAGATACCGCGACGGGTTGAACGACAGATAGCCGAAGGGCGCCATCAGCAGGGTGCCGCCGGGCGGATACAGGTAGTGCGGGTCGACGTAGTCGAAGTGTTCGTTGTAGATGTCCCAGCCGCGACGGAAGTTGAGGACCGCGCGGTACACCGGCTTGAAGTCGTCGGTGATGTTGCCGTTGAGCGTCAGGATGATGCTGCGGTGTAGTACCGAGAAGATGGCGATCGGCCACAGGGCGGACCGCAATACCGTCGCCGCGCTGGGCGGTCCGGAGCGGGGACGGAAGGCGGCCAGCACCGAATCACGCAAGCCGGCCCGGGTCGAATCAGCTGCCGTCACCAGCGCACCGTACACCGCAGCGACGCCGCGCCGATGAAACCCCCCGACCGTGTCAGGCGGGACAGTAGGTGTCGGTTCCGGGGAGCTTGCCGCTGTTGAGATAGCCGACGAGCGGCGGACCCGCGCAGGGCGTGTAGATGCTGGCGCCGTGCCCGATGCCCTGCCACATCACCCGCCGGCTGGCCGCCCCGGCGTTGATGACGGTGGCTGCGGTCTGGGCGACGCCTTCGTTGCCGACGATCGGATCGTTCTGCACGCCGAGCAGGACGACGTCGACTTTGAGGGTCTTCGGCGGCGCCGGCGGCGAGATGGTGGGCCAGTGCACGCACTTGACCAGGTTGAGCGCGGCCACGGTGCCGAATTGGGGATACAGCTTGGCCCAGGCGACGACGAGTTCGCGAATTCGGTCCGGAGTCGGCCGGTTGATCGTGTCGCTACAGGAGTTGACGAACTGGCCGTCGGTGTCGCGGGTGGCGTCGGCGTGATTGATCAGGTTGGTCAGCTGGTTGAAATCGCCGGAGCGGGCCGCGGCCAGCGCGTCGGCCAGGCTGGTCGTCGCGTTGACCCGTGCGCCGGACGGGAAGCCCAGCGCGATGGTGATGGCGTTGACGAGCTCCGCCAGCGAGGCGCCGCCGGGCCCGCGGCCGGCCCGGGCGTCGGCCAGCAGGTCGCTGACGGCGCCCTTGGGGTCGGCGCCCAGCGCGCAGTTCACCGCCACACACTGCGCGGCGAACGCGTCGAGCGCCGCCTGTTGGCCCTTGACCTGTTGTTCGGCGGCCGCTTCGGCGCTCACCCCCAATGCGACGGGGGAATCGAGGATCAGTCGCGCGACCTTATCGGGGCGCGACGAGGCGTACGCCAGCGCGACCTGAGCGCCGTTGCCGATCCCCAGCAACGCCACCGACGGCACGTCCCACAGGCTGCGCAGCCGCTCGATGTCGGAGGCGGCGTGGGAATTGTCGTAGGCGCTGTCCCCGGGCGCGATGGCGTCGGTGCAGTTGGCCGTCGCGGTATTCGAGATGCCGGACAGGTTGGCGACGGGGTCGTCGCCGCTTTGGAATTGCGCCTGATCGCGCATCGCCTGACGGTCGAAGTGGTCTCGGCAGTCGATCGGGCTCGACATGCCGATGCCGCGCCGGTCCACGGCGACGATCGGGTGGGCGGCCAACACGTCGCCGCCGGCCCGGGACAGCCACACCGGCAGCTGCTGCGACGACGGCAGGTCGGAGCCGGTGGTGAAGACGACCGGCCCGGCGTCCTTCGGTGTCTGGGTGGACCGGGCCCGCACCACGCCGATGCTGACGGTTCCCGAGCCGCCGTTGACCGGGTCCAGGTCGGCGTCGTAATTCGCGCAATCCAGTTGCATCCCACCGGGTGCCGGCCGGATGCCGGCGTCGGTGAACACCTTCGCGGTGCAGTCGTGCCAGGGCAGATCGTTCTTGGGCGCGGCGATCGGCGGCGGGCCGGCCGGCGGTGGTTTGGTGGTGGCCGCGCCCTGGGGCCGCGCGCCGGAATTGGTCACGAAGCGCGGGTCGGCGGGCAGTACCGGGATGCAGGAGGTCAGCAGGGTGGCCGCGGCGACGGTCAACGGGAGCAGCGCCGCTGCGGACCTGTTGTGCCGTCTCATGCCGACTACAGTAGCCATTCCGCGTGAGCCATTCCGCGTGGTTTGGCCCGGCAGGGCTAAGCCCGCACGTAGCGCGTGTACAGGTAGCCTGCCGCGTCGGTCAGGATGTGGCTGCAGCTCATCGGCGTCAGCGCGTGACCGGGACCCGTCGCGATGCGGCGGGCCTGCCCGCCGACGACGTACGGCGCGATCGTCAGGCACAACTCGTCGAGCATGCCGCGCTGCATCAGCGAGCCCAGCAGCATCGGCCCGCCCTCGGTCAGCACCCGGCGCATGCCGCGGGCACGCAGCGCGGCCAGCATGGCGGCCTCATCGACCTCGCCGGGATCTGCGCCGGAACAGTCGATGACCACGGCCAGGTCGCCGAGCAGTCGGCGGGTCTCCGCGGCCGCCGCCGTGCAGGTGAGCACTAGGGGCGCCACCTCGGTCCGGGTGAACACGCCCATATCGCGGTCCAACCGGCCGGATCTGCTGACGATCGCCAATTGCGGCACCTCGCTTTGCCCGCAGGCCTGCCGGCGCTGGCGTTCGGCGACGCCGGCGTGCGCACCGGAATATCCCTCCACCCGCACGGTTCCCGCGCCGACGACGATGACGTCGGCGAGTTCGCGCAGCAGGAAAAAGATCAGGCGGTCACCGGGTCCGGCCATCGGGCCGCTCTTGCCGTCGGCGGTGGCCCCGCCGTCGATGCTGGTGATGAAATTCGCCCGCACCCACGTGTCGACGCCATCCGGATAGGCGTAGAGCTGGGGGAGTTCGCCGTCGCCGACTGCGCGGCCCGAGTCGAGCAGGGTCAGTGCGGTTTCGGCGGCTCTGCCGGTGCCGGAGTCGGCCATGAGGACGATTGCAGCACGCCGCTAGGATTTTCGCATGCACGGGTCCACCTCGACAGGCGACGGCACGCGTGTACAGCGCCTGGTGGATCGGCACCCGAGCGTGTCGCCGGACCGGCTCATCTCCCAATTGCGGCCGCCCCCAACGTTTTCCGATGTGAGCTTCGCCACCTACCGCCCCGACCCGGCCGAGCCGACCCAGGCCGCCGCGTTGCGGGCCTGTCAGGACTTCTGCCGCACGGCCGAACAGCGGCGGGCCGGGCGGCGAAAACTGTTCGGGCGCCGGGAGGTGTTGCCCGGCGTGGGCATCTACCTCGACGGCGGGTTCGGCGTGGGCAAGACGCATCTGCTGGCCTCGGCCTACTACCAGCTGCCCGGGTCGGGGCCGGGCGAGCCCGAACACCCGAAGGCGTTCGCCACGTTCGGCGAGTTGACCCAACTGGCCGGGGTGTTCGGGTTCACCGAATGCATCGAGCTGCTGGCCGATTACACGGCGGTGTGCATCGACGAGTTCGAACTCGACGACCCGGGCAATACCACGCTCGTCTCGCGGATGCTGTCGTCGTTGGTCGAGCGTGGTGTGTCGGTGGCGGCCACCTCCAACACCCTGCCCGAGCAGCTCGGCGAGGGCCGCTTCGCGGCGCAGGATTTCCTGCGCGAAATCAACGCGCTGGCAAGCATTTTCACCACGGTGCGGATCGAGGGTCCCGACTACCGGCATCGCGGTCTGCCGCCGGCGCCGCCGCCGCCGTCGGACGACGAGGTCGCCGCCCGGGCCGCCGGCACCGACGGCGCGACGCTGGACGACTTCGACGCGCTGTGCGCGCATCTGGCGACCATGCATCCGTCGCGCTACCTGACCCTGATCGAGGGTGTGACGGCGGTGTTTTTGACCGGCGTGCACGGCATCGACGATCAGAACGTGGCGCTGCGGCTGGTAGCGCTAACCGACCGGCTTTACGATGCCGGCATCCCGGTGCTGGCCTCGGGGGCGAAGTTGGACACCATTTTCAGCGCGGAGATGCTGGCGGGCGGCTACCGGAAGAAGTATCTGCGGGCGACGTCGCGCCTCTTGGCGCTGACCGCGGCGGCTGATCGAGTTCCCGAACCATGACGTAGTCGTTTTCGACTTGGGCGCCGACCTGAAATGTTCTGGTGCCGTTGATCCGGAATCCGCATTTAGCGTAAAAGCGTTGTGCGCGTTGGTTTTCCTGGTTCACGCCGAGCCAGACACGGCCCGCGCCCCAGCTGCGGGCGACGTCGAGGGCCCGCTGCATCAGCGCCGAGGCGACTCCGCGGCCGTGCTGGTCGGGCAGCACGTAGATCTTGGACAGCTCGGCGCGGGTAGCGTCGCTGTCGCGAATGAGCATGGCGTAACCGACGATTCGGCCGGACTGGGTCGCGGTGATGACCGCCCGGTCGGGGTCGGCGAGGTACTGCGCGAAGCGGTCCGGCGAGAGGTTGGCCTCGATGAACGACGCGATGTTCTCCGCGGCCGCCGTCGGCGGACACGCCAGCGGAAACGTCAGGGCGGCGACTCGGGCCAGTTCGGGAGCCTGACCGCCCGCCGCCGTGGCGAGCTGGACGTCTGGTGTCAGAGATTCCACTGCGCCAGGTGATGGCCCGTCTTGCGGTCCAACAGCACCACGTTGGAGACCGGGTCGCGGTAGGCGTCCCAGTACACCCCGCCGCGCACGATCGCCCCGTTCGGGGCGTTGACGAGCACGTTGTCCAAATCGTCGGGGGCGTCGGTGGCGCGCGGCTTGTAGGCGTCGGCGTAGGGAGTCACCCCGGTGAAGCTGAACGCGGTCGCCATGATGAACGGGTTGGGCACCCGGACCGCGCGCACGGTGACGTCGGCGCGGTTCGGGGTGCTGCCGGGGAAGCTCTTGATCGGAACGCCGCTGCGGGTGTAGCCGAAGCCGGGCGGCGGGTCGCACGGGGCCACGCTGCTGACGGTGACGTCGGCGACGTAGCTGCCGGTGTCGACCCGCAGGGTGTCGCCGATGTGTCCGATCGGTGCGTCCCCGGCCCACGCGCGCGGGACGGCCACCTCGGTGACGGCCAGGCTGGCGGCGGCGGCGATCAGGATGGTGCACGAGACGATCAGCCAGCGGCGCATCTTCGAATAATCGCACACTGCCGGACGGAAACGGCAGGGGTCAACTTCCCTGGCCGCCGGTGACCGACCGGTGGAAAAGAGATGCGGATCAGCGGCGGGTCTGCAACGATCAGTGGGCTATGAGACGCCCCTTGTTGCTGGTCGCCGCCGTCGCGCTGGTCGGTACGGCCGCACCCGCGCACGCCGACGGGATGGACGACCAGTTCCTGGCCGCGCTGCAGGCGACCGGCGTCACCTACCCGGATCCGGCCCGAGCGATCGCGGCGGGCAAATGGGTCTGCCAAGCGGTCGGCCAAGGCACGCAGATGGTGGATGTGGTCAGGACCGTCCAAGACCGCAATCCGGGACTTCGCGAAGAAAACGCCGCCAAGTTCGCCGCGATCGCGGCCACCGCGTATTGCCCGGGCGCTTTGCCGCACACCAGCGTGGCCAACGGACCCCAATAGCCGCTACCGCGAAGTGCGGCCGCGACCGCGTCCGGGTGCTCGACCCAACTGCAGCGGGCCCATCCCCGGGATGCCGCGCGGGGGAATCGTCGGGCTGCGTCGTTTCCGCCAGTGGCCGGCTCCCGAGACGCGCCAGTCGGCCGCCCACCGCCACTCGTAGACCTCCGACGTGCCGAGGTTCGAGGCGAGTGCCGCCATGCGCAGGTTGGCGTTTTCGGCGGCGATCCAGGAAGCGACGATCCAGATGTTGTCGAGCTCATCTTCCGGGACCTCGAATCCCCACAATATTTCTTCGTCCTCGCAGCCCATCGACGACCGCAGCGCGGGTTTGGGCGTGGACACCTCGAACGGGTGGCCGTCGGATTCCAGATCGAGTCCCACCTCGTAGCGCACCTCCGGACCGACCATCCGCAGGCTCACCTGCAGTCGTGCCACATTCTTGCGTCGCGGGGTGAGGCGATCGACGACCAGCACCACGCCCTTGGCGCCCGAGCGCCTGCGGTGTGCCCGCAGGCGATTCCAGGTGGCTATCAGCCCGACCACCGCGAGGATGCCGACAAAAACGTCCAGGACAATCAAGATGGCAGCCACATCGTCCAAGCCAACACCATTTGAACTTCTGCCGCTCGGGGGGACTCGGTGGGTGCAGGGGCGGGCAAACTCTGGGAGAATCCGGGAGTTATGAGAGGCCTGATGACGCTGCTGGCCGTCGCCAGCACGGTTGCCTTGGCGATTCCGGCGCACGCCGACCCCAGCACCAGCCCCAGCCCCGCGCCCGATCCGGCCGCCGACGCCTTGTTCCTCAACGAACTCAAAGACGCCGGGCTGACCTATCAGGATCCGGCCGCGGCGATCGCGGCCGCCAAGACGGTGTGCGAACTCGTCGATACGGGTCACTCGGACCAGGAGATCGTCAACAACCTCCAGCTGCGCAACCCGGGGTTCACCGGGAACGGCGCGGCCAAGTTCACCGCCATCGCGGCCGGCTCGTACTGCCCCAAGTATCTGACCGGCGAGGGGCGCGGACCCAAACCCGAAGGCGCCGCCGGCGACTGAGGACCGCCACGGCCCGACGACGTCGAGCGGCTCGGGTCAGCAGCAGTGTTCGCCGCGCCAAGCGGTGCGGCCCTCCTTGACGGCCACGGCGGCGATCACCAGCGCCACCACCGGGTCGGCCCACGACCAACCGAACAGCGCGTTCAGCAGCAACCCCACCAGCAGCACACCGGACAGGTAGGTGCACAGCAGCGTCTGATTGGAGTCGGCGACGGCGCTGGCCGAACCCAGCTCGCGGCCGGCGCGCCGCTGGGCCAACGACAGCAGCGGCATGACGGCCAACGACACGGCCGCCAAAACGATTCCGGCGGTGGAGGATTGGGCCTCCTGCCCGCCGGTCAGGGACCGAATCGACTCGACGGTGACGTAGCCGGCCAGAGCGAAGAACGACGCCGCGATGATCCGCAAGGCGGTACGCTCGCGCGCTTCGGGGTCGCTGCCAAAGAACTGCCACAACACCGACGCGGCCGACGACACCTCGATCAGGGAGTCCAGTCCGAACCCGATCAACGCCGCCGACGATGCCACCGTGCCGGCCGAGATCGCGACGGCCGCCTCGACGATGTTGTAGGCGATCGTCGCCGAGACCAGCAGCCGCACGCGCCGCGATAACACCGCACGGCGTTGCGGCGCAACGGTATTCGCATTTGAGGCGGCGCAGCAGCAATCGTGGGTCTGCGCGGACAGCGCCAGTGGGTCGCTGCGGCGTGTGGCGTCCTGGTCGTTCATCGCCCGGTGATCGCCCCGGTCTGGTCGATGCAGGGTGCGTCGGTGTCGACGGCGAGCACGACCTGCACCAGTTCCCTAAGTGCGCGGGCGAGGTGGATGTCGGCCAACGCGTACCGAACCTGCCGTCCCTGGTAGGTGGCCACCACCAAGCCGCAGCCGCGCAGGCACGACAAATGATTGGACACGTTTGAGCGGGTCAGCTTCAGGTGCGCGGCCAATTCGCCCGGATATTGCACGCCGTCGAGCAGCGCCACCAGGATGCGGCAGCGGGTGGGATCGGCCAGGGCGCGTCCCAAGCGGGCCAGCGCACCCTCCCGCGCCTCACAGGTCAGCATGCAAAGAACAATACAGCCGCCACTGTACTGACGGAAGGCGGTCTGCCCCCGGTCGCGGCGCGTGCGGGCGGTCGTGAGCTTGATGCAGTAACTTCGGGTGCGATCATGGAAGCTCTATTGCTGGCGCTCGCCGGTCTGGCCTTCCTCGACTCGCTGAATGTCCTCAACGTTGGTGTGGTCTCAGCTGTCGTCTACGCCAGCCGACTCGACCGCCGTTCGCCGGTTCCCGGCGGCGCCAGCTTCATCGCCGGCCTGTTCCTGGTCACCACGACGTTCGGTGTCTGCACCGTCCTCGGGCTGAGCGTCCTGACGGAGTGGGTCGACTTCAAAATCACTCCGGCGCTTCGGTTTTGGTGTCAGTTGTTACTCGGTGTGGCGCTGATGGGGCTGGCCTACTTTCCGTTGACCGCGCAAACCTCGGCCCCCGGCTGGGCGCTGGCGGCGATGCGCCAGCGGCCGTGGTTGTTGGGCGTCCTTGGTGTCGCGGTGGGCACCGGCCAGGCCCCGACGTCGATTCCCTACCTGACCGGGCTGGCCACGCTGGCCGCGGTGCACCCACGACCGACGGCGTGGCCGGTGCTGATCTACGCCTACTGGACGCTGGCGCTCACGCCGTCGGCGCTGATCCTGTTTCTGGCGACTCGAAAGAACAAACGCGCGGTACGCATCCAACGCGCGATCGTGCGCGGCCTGAATCGTTACGCGCCCATATCGGTGCGCATCATGTTCCTGGTGGTCGGGGTCGGACTGGTGGCCGATGCCCTGCTATTCCGCAGCGTGTTGTGGTGACGCTGGCTTGGGCGAGCCATCGTTGCCGTCCAAGCTTCGTGGCGTGCTCGACGGTGTTGCTGCATCCCGTCATCGGGGACGAACCGTTTGCCCGCCGTTCACGTAAAAGTTCGGCAGCGATCCTATGCTCTGGACCATGAAAGCAGCACTAGCAGCGCCACTCATCGCCCTTCCCGCACTGCTGTGTTCGGTACCGGCAGTCGCCAATGCCGACCCGGCGAATACGCCCGACTACATTGCGTACCTCGACCGGAACAACATCAAGTACAGCAGCCACGAATCGATCGTCCACGTGGGCACCAACCTGTGCAATCAGCTGCGCAACAACATGCTCCCGCCCGATCAAGCCCTGATGCGGATTCAGAACATGGGCTACAGCAGCCAGCAGACGAAGATGATCGCCTTCGCCGCGGTCGAGGCGTTCTGCCCGGACATGGACATCGACGCCCAGCAGGCAGCCAAGTCGTAACCGGCCCCATACCGGTTACCTTTTTGGTGACCGTGATGTTATGTGCAGCCGGGTTTGCTGAGCGCGTTTCGACGCCCTCGGGGCGCGCGGAATTGGCCGTCTGATCACGTGGCGGATACCCCGTCATCGCACGGTAGCCGCATGCCGGCGGAATCGCGGAGCAGTGCGTCGCGGGCGGTGGACGGATTTCACAGGTGCTGTGCGGCGGTCGCCGCTCGGCTTCCGTTCGGTCTGGCCGCGCTGGTCGCGCCGACCTTCCTGGGTTTTTGCGTGATCAACGGCTTCACCTTCGGACTCGACCTGGCCTTGCTGACGACGTTGCGCGGCGGATTCGGAGTCCCGGTGCCGATCGCCGTCACCGTCGCCTACGCGTGCGCGTTCGCGCTCAGCTACGTGCTCAACCGCACGTTCAACTTTCGTTCACATGCGGCCGTCGGCCCGCAGGTCGCGGTGTACCTCGTCGTGGTCGTGGTGAACTACCTGGCTTTCATCCTCGGCACGACCAGCCTGCTGGCGGCCGCCGGTGTGCAGTATCAGGTGGCGCGGCTGGTGGCGGGCCTGTGTGAAGCGGTGTACATGTACACCGCGATGCGGTGGCTGGTGTTTCGCCGACAGCAGGCACCAGCGGTGCCTAGTGTGGAAGCACTCAGCGCAGCGCAGGAGGCACCCATTGAGTGAGCATGAAGTCAAGATGATCATCTTGTCGACCGACAACCTGGACGAGTCGATCAAGTTCTACAGCGAGACCTTGGGCATGCCAGTGAAATTCCGCGACGGCACCCACTTCGCCGCCCTGGACGGCGGCCCGGTTACCCTCGCGCTGGCCACGGACGTGGACCATCCCATTCCCGGCCAGGTCGTCGTCGGCATCAAGACCGCCGACGTCGACGCAGCCGCGAAGGCGGTGGAGGCCAGCGGCGGCGGCATCGTGAAGGGGCCGTACGACGACGCGCACGAACGCCGCGCGGTGGTCTACGACAACAAAGGCAACGGCGTGGTTTTCTACAAACCGTTGGCGCGCTGAACGATCCATCACGCGCTCCGGTTGCGCTCCACGCGACGGACGGCGACGGCCGGAGAACCGGTGGCCTGGAAGATGACTCGCTGACCCACCGTCACGGCGTGGTCGGCGAACCGCTCGTAATACCGGCTCAGCAAGGTGACGTCGACCGCGGTGCTGACGGTGTGCGACCACTGCCGATCCATCACGATGGCGAACACCAGTCGGTGTAGCTCGTCCATCGCGTCGTCGTCGTAGGCGAGCTTGGCCGCGTGGTCTGCGTTGCCCGAAAGCACCACTTCCGTGGCGCTGCGGCTGAGATCGACTGCGATGCGCCCCATTTCGGCGAAATGGGGTTTGATGTCGTCGGGGATCGCGGCGCAGGGGTGCCGGAGCCGGACCGTATCGGCGACGTGCAGCGCCAAGGCCGCCATCCGGTAGACGTCGGCGACGTTTTTCAGGCTGCCCAGCACCGCGCGCAGGTCGCTGGCGACGGGAGCCTGCAGCAGCAACAGGTTGTAGGCGGCCGTCTCGGCCTGGCTGGACCGAGTCAGGAAGTCGCGGTGGGCGCTGATGACGGTTTCGGCCAGCACGATGTCGGCGCTGAGCAGGGCTTCGGTGGCCCGGGCCATAGCGGTGCCAGCGCGCTCGCACATGTCGGCGATGCTGTGGCTCAGGGCGTCGAGCTGGTGATGGAACGCGGTGCGCATGGATCTAGAGGCTCGGTTCCGGGGCCGGCCAGCCGATGGCCTCGAGGCGACGCTGTACCCGATCGACGTCCTCGGCCGACGGCGATTCGTCGGTGATGCGGGTGATGATCGCGCCGATGTCGGCTTCGTCGATGTCCAGCTGGCCCCGGTCGACCAGCTGCGCGGCCACCGCGGCCACCTCGTCGTCGGTCAAGCGGCGGCGAAGCACGGCCAGCAGAGCGAAACAGTCGGTCGGGGGGACTCCTTGCGGGTAGCCGGCCCGCACGAACTCCACCATCTTCGTCACGAGATCGGCGATGCTCACTCTCATACCCATAGCACCGCGAATGCCACCGTCGGACCGGGATAAACATGAACGCTTACCCACAAGTTGGTTGCCGGTCAGCAAGCTTGGCGGCGGTTCTGACCTGCGGTGATGCGGGCTGTGCAGGGGTCGGTACCGGGTGTTGGGCAGAACTGGCGAAAACGACACGCAAAGTGCGGGTGAAAGCTAGCATCATTCAATGGCCGACGAGGCGGCCACCGGGCGGATCCCCGGTGGCCGCTTCACTTATTTGTGGGCCGACCCGGGCCGTTGAGTTCGCTTGTCTCCCAGCGTTACTGGGGCGGGTCGTAGACTGTGCCCGGCGTTCCTGGCGGTGGCGGATTGGGCATCACCCAGTTGCACGGAACCCAGGTGCGATACGCGATCCAGGCGCACTGCTGTTCCTTTGTCAGGCCCGGGATGCCCGCGGGGACCGGCGCGGGGCCCGGCGGTGGGGGCGGAACTTCGGGGTCTGCATGGGCCGGCCAGGCCGAAAGCCCGATGACCGTTGCCGTGGCCAGCGCCGTGAGAAAACGTCGAATGTGATTCATCGCGAACCCGACTCTCTAGACGATGCGGGGATCGTAACGCCGACGGCAACGGCACGGTAGTCCCTCATGTTGACGGCTCACCGGGCCCCGCGCCGCGGCGTGCCACTCATCCATTGCGGATGCCAAGTTGGTGGCCGGTGCGGCCCAGCCCGGGAGTCTGTGGAGGTGCCAAACCCACCCTCGCGACAACTGCCCGTCGGCGATTGGCTACGGCACCGTCGTCCGGCACGACGCCCGACCGCAAATGCGGGACGGTCAGGCGGCGGGGGTGCCGGTGGCCTGGAAGATGACGCGGCGACCGATTTGCACCGCATGGTCGGCGAAGCGCTCGTAGTACCGGCCCAGCAGCGTCACGTCGACAGCGGCGGCCACGCCGTGTCGCCACTCAGGATCCATTACTACCGAGAACAGCCTGCGGTGCAGGTCGTCCATGGCGTCGTCCTTGTCGGCAAGGGTGGCGGCGCGGTCCGGGTCTGAGGACAGCACAATGTCTCGGATCTCGCCGCCGGTGCGGACCGCGATGCGGCCCATCTCGGCGAAGTAGCCGGTGACGTCATCGGGGATCGCGTGCGCGGGATGTCGCCGGCGGGCGATCTGGGCGACGTGCAGCGCCAGGGCGCCCATGCGGTCGGCGTCGGCGACGTTCTGCAAGTTGGCGAACACCGCGCGCAGTTCGGTGGCGACCGGCGCCTGCAGGGCCAGCAGGTTGAAGGCGTCGGTCTCGGCCTGGCCGACCGCAGCGAGGAAACTCTCGTGCTGACTGATGACGGCCTCGGCTACACCGATGTCGGCTTCGAGAAGGGCCTGGGTGGCCCGCTGCATCGCGGCGCCCGAGAGGCCACACAAGTCGCCGATGCCGCGCTTCAATGCATCGAGCTGGTGATGGTAGGCAGTCCGCATCATTCAACGGTAGTCCGGCTGACCGCCCGTGGCGATGATTCGACACCATGGACATGGTTGCCGTTTGAGTTGTTAAGTTGGTGGTCTACCTGTACCTCTACCTCTACCTTTCGTCAGGCCTTTCGCTGGGCCTACAACTGCATTGGGGACGTCATGGCGAGTCTGGGCGATCTAGTTGCCAGAATCGTTGCGTTCATCCGTGCCGGCTACCCCCAGGGCGTGCCCGCGACCGATTACGTGCCGCTGCTAGCCTTGCTGCGGCGCA
The DNA here is from genome assembly GCF_002102355.1 of Mycobacterium sherrisii. Taxonomy (GTDB): domain Bacteria; phylum Actinomycetota; class Actinomycetes; order Mycobacteriales; family Mycobacteriaceae; genus Mycobacterium; species Mycobacterium sherrisii. The sequence goes on from NZ_LQPT01000065.1 coordinate 69,313, forward strand.
GGCTGACCGACGACGAGGTGACCGAGGTCGCCGTCCAGTTGGCCTCGAGCGGCGAGCTGAAGGTCGACACGGCCGATATCGGCGCGGCCATCATCCGATTCACCGACGAGTTGCCCTCGCCCGCCGACCTTGACCGCGTGCAACGCCGCCTGGAGGCGATCGGCTGGCCCGGCGATTCGGGGGATTAGGTTCGTCGCTCGGGCAGTGCCAGGGCTGAACTGCCATCATCCCGGAGGCGTGTCAGACGGAACCAACTAATCACACTCGGATCTGCTTGGAATAACACTGCTGGGGAGGGATACCGCCGCAGCGAAATGAACCACCGAGACAAACCTATCTGGCGCATGCAGACCAATTGCGCGTCGGTATCCCAGCTTGAAAGATGCCCCAATCGCAGCGCATCGTAGATGACCACATCACCCGATACGTCCAATGGTCATCAAACGGAATCGACTGGTACACATACCAATCCGAGCCACGAGGCACTTTTCTCACCGCGACGAGAATCGATGTGGGGTGCAGTAACGGCAATGAACTGCGCTATTTCGCGTTAGAAGTTGGCATGGGGTCAGCTAGTCATTTTCGTCAAAAATCGTACGAAGTTCCTCGTCGTAGGACTGCCGTCCATCGGGCGTAGATAAATCATGCTTCATGGTCAGCTCGGCAATTCGATCAAAAGATTGAGGATTGAGGGTAAGTCCGCCCGTGTGGTGGGGTTTCGGAACCCATGGCGGCGGACGATGCCGGACCTACTGCGGGGTGTGTCGCTGAGGGTGCTGGGGTGGGCCATCGCGTAGTGGTCAGTGAGTTACCGACCAAAGTGACTCACGATAGGACACACGACGCGATGACCC
>NZ_LQPT01000066.1 GCF_002102355.1 Mycobacterium sherrisii
CTGGTGATCGCCGAGTACCTGCGGCTGCGCCACCATCGACTGCGTCCGCTGGCGCCCTACAGCGCCCAGACCAAGGCATTGCGCACGGTGGTGCGCACCCGCGACGACATCGTCAAGATGCGGGTGTCGGCCACCAACCAACTCAGCGCCCTGCTCGAGGACCACTGGCCCGGCGCCAAAGCGATCTTCGCCGACGTCGAATCCCCGATCAGCCTGGCCTTCCTGCGCCACTACCCGACCGCCGTCAGCGCCACCCGCCTCGGCGAGAAACGGCTGGCCGCCTTCTTGGCCAAACACGCCTACTCCGGCCGTCGACCAGCCAAAGAACTGCTCGCCCGACTGCGCAGCGCACCCGCCGGCACCACCGACCCCGCCCTGACCACCGCCATCGCTGACACCGTGGCAGCCCTGGTCAACATCCTGGAAGCACTCAACAACGCCAGCAAGGCCCTCGACCGGTCGACCCTCACCCGCCTCGGGGAGCACCCGGACGCCGAGATCTTCACGTCGCTGCCAAGGTCGGGTCAGATCAACGCCGCCCAGGTGCTCGCCGAGTGGGGCGACTCCCGCGCAGCCTACGACGGACCCGACGCCATCGCCGCTCTGGCCGGGGTCACCCCGGTAACTAAAGCCTCCGGTAAACAACACGCGGTGCACTTCCGCTGGGCCTGCAACAAACGCTTCCGAAGGGCACTGACCACCTTCGCCGACAACAGCCGCCACGAAAGCCCCTGGGCCGCAAACATCTACACCACAGCCCGCGGCCGCGGACACGACCACCCCCACGCCGTACGCATCCTCGCCCGAGCCTGGATCCGCGTCATCTACCGCTGCTGGCACACCCACCAGCCCTACAACCCCAACCTCCACGGAGCCGCGCAAAAGCCGCAAACCGCAGCCTGAGGTTGACTCAGGAAGTGTCATGCGATGGCTTCCTGTGGCGTTGGGGCGTCGATGGCGGACGAGGCCTTGCCGGTGAACCCAGCAGGGGGTGGCGGGAGCGGCCGTCCGAAAGCGGCTGCGGCGTAGACGAAGCCGTCCGGGCGCACGACAATCGATGTGGCCTTCTTGTCCGATAGCCACCGGATCAGTGTGCTCTCACGGTCGCGAACATCGTGCGGGATGTGAAACGCTGGCACGCCCAGTCGGATCCATGCCCGGGCACCCGGCGGCGTTGCGGCGGTGTGCAGCAGCGCCCAGCCCCCACCGAGCACGTCGTCCAGGCGTTGGGTCGCGCCCGCTGAGTCGGTGACCCATGGCTGCGGGATGAGCCACCCGATCGCCTTATGTGAACTGTCGGCGAAAAAGCCCTCACCGTAATGGGCGTCGGGGATCCAAAATAACTTTTGACCTTCGTCGAGGACCCCGGGCAGTTTTGTGATCGCACGCAGCATGTGGTTGCGCAGTGCTGCAACGAACGGGTGGCGTTCGGTGATGACACGCCCGACGCGGACCGCGCGTCGGGTCACCTCGATCACATGCGGTTTGCGTTCGATCTCATAAGAATTCAGAAGACCCTCTGGTGCTTGACCCCGCACTACCGCGGCGATCTTCCAGCACAGGTTGGCGGCGTCGCGTACGCCTGCGGACATGCCTTGGCCGATCCAGGGTGGCATGGCGTGCGCGGCGTCACCGGCCAGGAATATCCGCCCGACCCGCCACCGGTCGGCCACACGGACGTGGTGGCTGTAGACCACGGCACGCAGGATTCTTACGTGGTCTTTGGTGATGCCCTGAAGATTGAGGATGCGCCAGACGTACTCATCGCTGACAAGCGCCTTCTCGTCTTCTGCCTCGCGCGCGGGAAACTCCCAGCGGTGATGGCCCAGTGGTGTCGGGCAGTCCACGGTCGGTCGTTCGGGGCTGCAGTGGAAGCGCAAGCGGTCGTGAGCGTCCCACGCCTTGAGCACCTTGGTATCGATGACCACCCAGCGCTCACCGTAGGTCTTGCCGGAGTAGCCGACACCCAACAGACCGCGCGTCGGCGAAGAACCGCCGTCAGCCGCGATCACGTAAGAGGCCGCGATGCGCGTGAACGAATCTGTCTGCATGTCGGCGACCAGCAGCTCGACGTGATCGCCCTTGTTGAGCGCACGCAGGCATTCGTGTTCGAGCATCACCACGACGTTGGCAAACCGTGCTACTCCCTCGCGCAGCACGTGGTCGACCGCAGGTTGATAGATGAACTGTTGCGGCGGATGCCCACACCCCCGCGCGGCAATGGTGGTCTCGATGAAGGGCACGCCGTCGGCATCGACGAAGGCGACCGGTCGGTCGGGCAGCATGTCCTGTTGAAGTCGGTCCGCTAACCCGACCGACTGCCACACCCGCAGCACTTCTTCATCGGTGGAGATGGCCCGAGCACGTGCATAGACGTCGGGATCGCGCTCGAGGACGATCACGCTCAGACCCAGCCGTCCCAGCAAATTAGCGGCAGTGGCACCAGTGGGGCCATAGCCGATCACCGCCACGTCGTAGGTGGGGGTCCGTTCGGGCGCCGTTGGCGTCTCGTTCACTGATGAACCTCGTTGTTCGCGCGCCGTCGTCGGCACTTGTCCTGCAGCAAGTCTCTAAGTTACTGTAGCGATCACTACAGAGTCAAGAGCATGGAGGAGTGTCGCCGTGACGGGTGAAAGCATGGGAGCGAAACGGCGCCGGCGCCGCCCCGACGGCCAGATGTCACAGACTCGAATTCTGGACGCCGCAAGCGAAATCGCATCGGAACGCGAGTATGAGGGCACCAGCATCGGTGCGGTTAGCGCCAAATGCGGGCTACCGGCCAGTTCCATCTACTGGCATTTCAAGGATAAGGACGACCTGCTCGCCGCCGTCATCGAACGCAGCTTCGGCGCATGGCTGCAAGCATGGCAGCTGCCAGTGGAGGGATCGATCCAGGAACGCGTACGTGCAGTGGCCGGCCAGATCGCCCAAGCGCTGATGAATTCGCCGGACTTCATCCGACTGGGTTTGATGCTGACCTTAGAGCGCCGGCCCGTCGAAACCCGGGCGCGCGCCATGTTTTTAGGTGTACGCGCGCAGGCCTTCTACGTACTCGCCACGGGCATTAGGGAACTCATCCCCGAATTGACGCCGCCGCTGGTGAACCAGTTGGCCACCTACGCGCTGGCTGGCGCCGACGGTTTGTTCATCGCCATGGAGGCCGGCGCCCACACCATCGATCTGTACGAAATGTTCCAACTGCATGCCTGTGCTGTGGTCAGCACCGCGATGATCATGGTGGAGGGACGAGCAGCATGACCAGCGACGTCATCACCGCTGCCGCCGACAAACTGTGGGCCGCTCAACGCGACCGGGTGCCGATCGCGCCGCTGACCCAGCTCTACCGCGGTGTCGATGTTGGCACCGCCTACGGGGTTCAGCAGGCCAATCTGCAGCGCCGACTGCAGTTGGGAGCCACATTGATTGGCCACAAAATCGGCTTGACCTCGGCGTCGATGCAGCAACTGCTCGGCGTGAACGAGCCCGACTACGGATTCATCGTCGATGACATGGTTATTTCCACGCCCACCGTGGACATCAAGTGGTTCTGCGCACCCCGGGTCGAGCCGGAGGTCGCGTTCCTGCTGCACAAGGCGCTGCGCGGCCCCGGTGTCAGCGCTGCTGATGTTCGCAAGTCCACCGAGGCGGTCGCAGTCGCGCTCGAAATCGTCGACAGCCGTATCGCCGACTGGAAGCTCACTCTGGCCGACACCGTCGCCGATAACGCCAGCTCCGGCGCAATCGTTCTCGGCGAGTGGGCGCCCTATACCGAAGCGTTGGCACTCCCCCAAGCCACGGCCACGCTAACTCTCAACGGCAACGTCATCGAGTCCGGCACCGGTGACGCCGTCATGGGGGACCCGGCCGCCGCGGTCGCCTGGCTGGCCAATGCCCTCGCAGAGTTCGGCACCGAGCTGTCGCCCGGACAGTTAGTCATGTCCGGCTCATTCACCTCGGCGGCCTTCGTCCACGCCGGGGACATCGCCACCGCCACGATCAGCGGCTTGGGCACCGTATCGCTGCGCTTCACCTAAGGAATACGCCATGACACAACACCTTTGCCCTGTGGCCATCATCGGCTCAGGCAACATCGGCACCGACCTGATGATCAAGATCCTGCGTAGCGACGGACCGCTGTGCGCGGCGGCCATGGTCGGGATCGACCCTGACTCCGACGGTTTGGCGCGCGCCCAGCACATGGGCGTGCCGATCACCGCCGGCGGTGTCGACGGCCTACTGGGCATGCCGCACTTTGATGAGATCAAGCTGGTCTTCGATGCCACCTCGGCCTCTGCGCACCACGTCAACTGGGCCAAACTCGAACCCACCGGCGTGCGGATGCTCGATCTGACACCGGCATCGGTCGGCCCGTACTGCGTGCCGGTGGTCAACCTCGATGAACACCTCGACGCGCCTAACCTGAACATGGTGACCTGCGGCGGTCAGGCAACGGTGCCGATCGTGTCCGCGGTCTCACAAGTCGGCATCGTGACCTACGCCGAGATCGTATCCTCCATCGCGTCGAAGTCCGCCGGCCCCGGCACCCGCGCCAACATTGATGATTTCATCGAAACCACCTCTGCGGCATTACTTTCCGTCGGTGGCGCCCGACGTGGCAAGGCCGTGATGATCCTCAACCCCGCCGACCCGCCCATCCTGATGCGCAACACGGTGTATTGCCTCGTCGAGGGTGACGCCGACCACGACGCAATCGAAGGATCCGTCGTGGAGATGGTTGATCAGGTCAACTCGTACGTCCCGGGTTACCGCCTCAAACAGCGTGTGCAGTTCGACACCTTCACCGCCGACAACCCGCTCTACATTCCCGAAACCGGCAAGTTCACCGGCACCCGCGTCACCGTAATGCTCGAAGTCACCGGCGCGGGTCATTACCTGCCTGCCTATGCCGGCAACCTCGACATCATGACGTCGGCGGCTAAGGCCGCCGCCGAACGCATCGCCATCCATCTCGCCGAAAACATCGGAGCGCCAAGATGACTCACAATCTGTACATCAGCGACGTCACGCTACGCGACGGCATGCACGCCACCCGCCACCAATACACCGTCGAACAATCCACCAGCATCGCGAAGGCGCTCGACGACGCCGGCGTGGATTCGATCGAAGTCGCCCACGGCGACGGCCTGTCGGGGTCAAGCTGCACCTACGGCTTCGGTGCTCACACTGACTTGGAATGGATCCAAGCGGTCGCCGGAGTGGTGCAACGCGCCAAGCTCGCTACGCTGCTGCTGCCCGGCATCGGCAGCGTGGGGAACCTCAAAGACGCGCACCTCGCCGGCGCGACCGTCGTGCGCGTCGCCACCCACTGCACCGAAGCCGACATCTCCGCCCAGCACATCGCCGCAGCGCGCGACCTCGGCATGGACACCGTCGGTTTCCTGATGATGAGTCACATGGCCAGCCCCGCAGCGCTGGCCGCGCAGGCCAAGCTCATGGAATGCTACGGCGCCACCTGCGTCTACGTCGTCGACTCCGGCGGCGCCATGACCATGAACGAGGTAGCTGAACGCGTCGACGCCCTCCGTCAAACCCTTACCGCGACAACCGAGATCGGTATTCACGCGCACCACAACCTGTCGCTGGGCGTCGCGAACTCAATCGTCGCGGTCGAACATGGCGCCAACCGTGTCGACGCCTCGCTGACGGGTATGGGCGCCGGCGCCGGCAACGCGCCCCTGGAGGTGTTCATCGCCGCCGCCGACAAACTCGGCTGGCAGCACGGCTGCGACCTGCACACCCTCGAGGACGCCGCCGACGACATCGTCAGACCTCTGCAGGACCGCCCGGTGCGTGTGGACCGCGAAACGCTCACGCTCGGATATGCCGGCGTGTACTCCAGCTTCCTTCGCCCTGCCGAGACCGCCGGTGAGCGCTACGACATCGACGCCCGTACGCTGCTCGAAGAAGCCGGCCGTCGCGGCATGGTCGGCGGCCAGGAAGACATGCTCGCCGACATCGCGTTGGACCTCATCAGCGAACGCGAGCCGAGCCGGTGAGCGCGCCGGTGTCGATCCCTGCGGTGGGGCGGGCGGGGACCGCTGGCGTCCTCGCCGCCATGTGCCTATCACTTGTTTTGGTCGTCGCGTCGGTGTCTGCGCTCAACCTCGCGCTGCCCGACCTGGCCGTCGACCTCGACGCCTCCAACACCGCACTGACATGGATCGCCGACGCCTACACCGTCGCCCTGGCCGCCCTGGTCTTGCCCTTCGGCGCCATCGGTGACAGGTGGGGACGCCGCAACGTCCTTATCGTCGGCAACGTCGTGTTCGGCGCGGCATCGATGGCGGCGGCGCTGACGGCCCAGACCACCACCGAATTGATCATCTGGCGCGCCGTGATGGGCATCGCCGCCGCAATGATCATGCCCGGCACCCTGTCGACCATCACCGCCGCCTTTCCCATCCAACAGCGCGCCCGCGGCGTGGCCGCCTGGTCGGGTTTCGCAGCGGCCGGTGCCATCGTCGGATTGCTCGCCGCCGGCGCACTGCTCGAAGTGTGGACGTGGCGCTCCATATTCCTCACCAGCGCCGTCGTCGCTGCTGTCTCCGTGGGCGCCGCGGCAGTCCTGGCGCCCAACACCGCCGACACGCAGCCACCCACCCCCGATCTGGCCGGCGCGATCACCACCGCACTGGGCATCGGCACCGTGGTCTTCGCCATCATCGAAGGAAACGACCGCGGCTGGACAACGCCGATCGTCATGACCGCGGTGGTCGTCTCCGTGCTCTCCTTCACGGCTTACGCCGCAGTGGGTTTCCGCAAGAACCAACCACTGCTCGACCCACGCTTGTTCGGCGTCCCCGGCTTCCGCGCCGGCGCCGTCACAATCCTGGTGCAATTTATGGCGATATTCGGTTTCTTTTTCGTAGGCCTGCAATACCTGCAACTCATCCTCGCCTACAGCCCGCTCACGAGTGCGGTTGCCCTGGTCCCGGTAGCCGTCGTGGTGGTGCCTGCTTCGCTGGTGACACCTCGCATCGTCGGCGGCATTGGACTCAAGGCGGTCATGGCGATCGGTTTGATAATGCTCGGCGCCGGACTGTTCTCGATCTCACGGCTCACCGTCGATTCCGGATATTGGCCGTTCCTGGCCGGTCTGATCATCTGTGGCATCGGCATCGGAATGCTCAGTTCGGCCGCCACCGCCGCCATCGTCGGCTCGTTGAACAGCGACAAACAGGGCGTCGCCTCGGCCGTCAACGACACCACACGCGAGATTGGCTCTGCGGTCGGCATCGCGCTGACGGGGTCCATCTTCAGCAGCCATTACCGCTCCGGACTACCGCCGACCGTCAATACGCTGCCCCTTGGGGCCGCAGAGACTGTTCGCCACTCCGCGGCCGGCGGTCTGGCCGTGGCCGGTCACCTCGGTCCTGGAGGTGTCGCGCTAGCCGACGCCGTCGACCACGCTTTCATAGACGGATTGTCGGCGTCGCTGGTCGTCATCACGGTCATCCTGTTGGTCGCAGCCCTGGGTTGCCTGCTGCGGGCGCCGCACCGACTCCCCGACGCCACGGTGCATGCGTTGGATAAAACACCTGACGCCGACCAGACGATGCGGGCGCCGCACTGAGCGAATCCGACAAGCACGCCGACGCCGAGCACCACGCCGGGACCCAACTGTAGGTTGTCGACGAAGATGCGACCGCTCCCGACGGCGCGGAAATCCCTGACGTCTCCACCAGCAGCTGTCAAAGCAGCGGAAACCAGTGACGCCCATCATCGCCGGTGCCGCGCGGGCACCGGGCTGCGGTGTGAGCTCAAGCAGCATCACTTCCCACGACGAAGCGGCCCGCTCTGTAACGCCCGAAGAACGCCGGCTCCAAGCGATTACTGCCAGACGTCATCGGTCGGCGCCGTCCGGCTTTGCAGCGGCGAGCCGCGGAAGCGATCGTTTTCGCGTCGACGACAACGGCCATTGACATACCGCTTATCAGGTCAATCACTACATCAAAGGGGTGAGAGAATGATGCCAAAATATTGGCTTGCCGAGAGGAGGCGGACATAACCGCTGGCGGCGCAAGGCCAAAGAGGCGGCGCGTGAATGGCGAAGAGTCGCGTCAGAAGATCTTGCTGGCGGCAACCGAGATCGCTGCCGAACGCGGGTACGAAGGTACGTCCATCGGTGCGGTGAGCCAGCGTTCCGGTCTACCAGCAAGCTCGATTTACTGGCATTTCAAAGATAAGGATGCGCTACTCGCCGCGGTGATCGAGCACAGTTTCGGACTCTGGCTGGCAGGCGCTGGTGGCTTTTCTCCGCGATCGGACAACGAATCGGTCGAGCAACGCCTCGCCGCGATGATGGAGCGAACGCTCAAGTCGTTGCGTGAAGCCGCCGACTTCCTGAGGCTCGGATTGATGCTGGCGCTTGAGCGACGAGCGGAAGAACCCTCGGCGCGCAAGATGTTCCTTTCCGTTCGCGATGAGGCGTTACGGCGCACGGTCGCCTCGTACACCGAACTCTTTCCTGAACTCGACGCAAAAGCCACTCGACAACTTGGCGCGTTGAGCATGGCGATGGCCGACGGACTATTCGTTGCCCACGAGATCAACGGCGACCGTACTGATATCTCCGACGAGGCCAATGTCTTGGCTACCGCACTATTAGCTGCCGCGGAATACCTCGCATCTTCGAGTCGTGCGACGTCAGGATCGGACTAGCGGCCGGGGAGGGTAACACGCGGCGACGGTGGTGCCAGGTAGTGCTCGAAGCTGATCCCCGCGGCGGCGACTCGGTTGCGTCCAGCAGAGTGGTGTACGAGTCGGACCTGATCAGCGGTACCGGCGTGTCGTAGCCGAGTGATTGGAGGT
>NZ_LQPT01000067.1 GCF_002102355.1 Mycobacterium sherrisii
GGGGCGGCGCTTCGGGGGCGCCGTCCTGGGGCATCGGCAAGAACATGTGGTGGGTGAATCCGGGCTGGTAGGCGCCCGCGCCTCCGATGTGAACGCCGCCCCGCTCGCCGCTGGACACCGGGGTGCCGTCCGGCAGCGTCACTGCAGTGTGGCCGCCGTTCCAGCCCACCACCAACGCGTTGGGAGCCGTTCCGTATTGAAAGCCACGCGCCAATAATGCGGATTCTTCATTTCCGGTATTAAAGCGATCACCGAAAACCGGTCGATCGGTTGCCGCATTTACCACCCATGAAACGAGTCCCGAACAATCGGTACCGGCGGGAGAATCCCCGCCGGGAATATAGGGCGTCCCTGAGACCTGATTGATCAGGGACACCAAGGTTTCCAGAACAAACATGCGCAGGGACACTAGCAACACCGTCGTTAACGAGCCAAAATTTGTGGCGCGCATCACGTGTAAATTAACTAATGGCCTACGCCGCATTTACAGCAAATAAGTCACAACAATGCGTATTTCACAAAACGAGTTCACCCACTGCGGCAACCTGGTTCGCCTTCGACCATCTGGCGGTCGACATCGGCCTGCTCGCGGCGGGCTCGCGCCTGGTCACGCTCAGCGCGATCGTCGGCACGCCGCAGTCGCTCGCGTTCCCGTTCGGCCGCCGAACCCTCGCGCTCGTCGGCGAGCTTCTCGCGTTCGTCCGCCAGCTGTTCGCGATCATCGGCAATCCGGTCACGCTGGTCGGCGATCCTGTCCCGGCGGCGGAGCAGGAAATCACGTCGCTCGACTTCGGACTCCCGCAGCTTGAGGTCGTCATCGCGCTTGTCCAGGGCAGCCGCCCGGTCATCGAGTGGACGGGGCGGCTGGGTGCCGTCGTCGCGGACCACACCACACTCTAACGCCGTGGCGACAACCGTGAGCGCTGACTAGCGACCCGGCAATGCCCGCCACGCCCGCGGCAGCAGTCCGGGCACCGGGCGCGCCCGACCCGTACGGCCGCGGCCAGCACCCGGGGATCGCTCGATACAAGAACCCAAACTTCGTGTGTTGCAAGGGCATTCGCCGCTGCTCGGTGACCGGGTGTCGCGGTGGAACGGTCGGCCTCTGCCCGGCTGCGCGCCCAGTGGACGTGATTGATCCGTGCGGTCAGACCGGAGTCCATATCCCGTTGTTGAAGAATCCCCAGGTGCGGCTGGTCGGGTTCCACATCAGGTGAGCCTGCGGCGCCCAGGCGGGTGGCGCCGGTGGCGGCGGCGCCCAGGGCGGCGGCGGGCCCCACGGTCCCCACCCGGCCGGAGCCGGCCCTTGCCAGTCGTGGCATTGAGTCCAGTCCCAGTGATAGTCGGTGCCCCAGCCGGGATCCCACTGCTGACCAGGGCACCAGTGATTCCTCGGGGCGGGCGTCGGGGCTGCGCCGGCGCCACCGCCGGTCAGCCCGCAGGCCGCCACGGCGAGTCCGCCAGCCACCACCGTGCGTACCCAGCGTCCTGTCTGCCTCACCGTCGCCATCTCCTAACAATGGCCGGACCGCGCCGTCACCGCCAGACCCAACCGCCAAATGGTGTGTCGCTTACCCCTTCGTCCTGGCCGGGCGAGCCGCGCACTCTTGCGGCTGCGATGCCTCGACCGCCGAAGAGCGTTACAGCACAACAGGATTAAAGATCACCGATCACACACCGAACTTCGCGCGCGCCTCGGCACTGACCGGGGTGAAGAGGTTGACCAGGTTTCCGTCCGGATCGCGAAACAGCAGCGCCCGGTTGCCCCACGGCATGGTCGTCGGCTCGGTCACGACGTCCTCGAGCTGCGCACGGAGCCGTTGATAGTCGGCGTCGACATCATCGACGATGAACTCGATGATCGCGCTGCGGTTGGCCGCCGGTTGGGCCGACCCCTGACCGAACAGTGGAACGGTTTTGTCGCTGCCGATGGCCAACACCCCGACCGGCGTCGGGATCTCGGCGAACAACTCGTTGCCCCACACCGCCGAGACGCCGGTGACCATTTCGTAGAAGGCGACGAGGCGCGGGACATCAGCGGTGATGATGCGGGTCGAGACGAATTTCACGGTTCTCCGTTCGTGGTGCCGACGCGCTGCCACCCACAGCGCCTGGTACCGCGATGTTAGGGAGACCCACCGACAGAGAACGCTATGCGGTCAAACAGCCCAGGGCGCTCGCGACCGTCTCCGTCGTGCATAGCTGCACGCCGATACGGTCCAGGTCCGCGAGTCGCTCGTGCGTAGTCTGTGACACCGCGTCGGTGACCAGAACAGCGCGCAGATCTCGTTCGCTCGCGTCGAACAACGTGGCGCGCGGGCAGTTCGGCAAGTTGCAGCCCGCGACGACCACGGTGCTGCAGCCTTCCTGCTCGAGCCACTCCTGAAGGCCGGTGCGATAAAAGCCACTCCATCGAGGTTTGAAGAGAATCACTTCGCGATCCCCGACGTGCTGCATCTGGCCCGCGAGCAGCGCCGCCGAATCCAGCCGCGGCGACCCGGGTATGACTCCCTCTGCAATCTGCGCGCCGTCGGAGTCAGGAGCGACAATCACAGCGCCCTCTTCGATCGTCCGACGCCGAGGAAGGTCCACGTCCGAGCCGCCAGGCTCATACAGCCGAACCACATGAGCTATCGGTCTGCCCGCCCCGCGAAACGCCGCCGCTAAAGCCGCGACATTCGGAACCACGGCGGAGGTTCCTGCAATGGCGGATACTCCGTCGTCGAGAAAATCCCGTTGTAGATCCACGACGATAAGCGCCGCAGAATCCCAACACGGAGCGGTGTAGTCGGTCACTCATTCCCCTTTCCAGATGTTCAGACCTCAACCGGAATTCGACGAAGTCGCCGTCGCGACGCACACCGGCGGCATTTCAGCGTCGTTTGGGCTAGGCCCAACCTAACGGCATCCGTCGTCATCCCCCATCCCCCAGGTGGGAAGGGACTACATCATCAACATCATCAACCCGGACCACTTACCCAACGTGTTGCCAGGAACCGTCTCGGCCGATGCCGGCAAGGGGCCTCCGTAAGTTCCCGGCGACGCTTGGCGCGCAGTGCGCCGATCGTTCGGCATCCCAACAAGGCCATGCAGCGGGCGATGGCAAACCACCAAGCAACGCGCCCGCCCACCTCGACGCATGGGCACTAACGCAAGGCTGACGATTGGCAGCACCGCCGCGGACCACGCCTTGGTTCTCGATCTAGGGGGACTGTCAGATAAACGGTGGATCTGACTCGGCATCGGTTAGTTGCCAGTCTGTCGGCGTCGTCTGAAAACTGACCCCGTGTCGACGCCCGAATTTTGACCCCCTGCGACCGGTTCTCGGCTTCTAGCTGAGAGGAGAAGGGAGTTGTTGGCTGTGGAGGATTGGGCTGAGATCGGCAGATTGCATCGAG
>NZ_LQPT01000068.1 GCF_002102355.1 Mycobacterium sherrisii
AACTTGCCCGGCAACCCACCCAAATCCGTGGCACTCTTCCGCCGCACCAACTCCCGCGCCTTGCGCGCCGCGATGCGGGCGCGCGCGGACGACGTGGCCTTGGCGATAATGACCTTGGCTTCGGCCGGATTCGCTTCGAACCAGTCGGTGAGCTTCTCGTGGCACATCTTCTGCACGAAGGATCGCACCGATGCATTGCCCAACCGGGTCTTGGTCTGGCCCTCGAATTGCGGCTCGGCGACTTTCACCGAGACCACGGCGGCCAGGCCTTCCCGGATGTCGTCGCCGGTCAGGTTGGGATCCTTGTCCTTGAGCAGCTTCTTGTCCTTGGCGTACTTGTTCACCACGTTGGTCAGGGCCGCCCGGAACCCTTCTTCATGGGTGCCGCCCTCATGGGTGTTGATGGTGTTGGCGAAGGTGTGCACCGACTCCGAATAACCCTCGTTCCACTGCATCGCGATCTGCACCTCGCATCCCGGCTCCTCGCCGGTGAATTCGATAATGCTGCGCTGGATGGGGTTTTTGGTGCGGTTGATGTGTTTGACGAAATCGACCAACCCGCCCGGATAGTGAAACGTGCGGGTTGTGGGGTTCCCCTGGCCGTTGGTGCGTTGGTCGGTCAGGGTCAGCAGCAGGTCCCTGTTCAGAAACGCCATTTCCTGCAACCGGCGGGCCACCGTCTCGGTGCTGTAACCCGTGGTTTCGAAGATCTCCGGATCGGCCCAAAACCGAACCGTGGTGCCGGTCCGCGTCGTCGGTGCGCCGCGCGTCAAGGTGCCGGGCAGGGACCGCTCGTAGTGCTGGGTCCACCGATAACCGTCCCGGCAGATTTCGACCTCAAGTCGGGTGGACAGGGCGTTGACGACCGAGACGCCGACCCCGTGCAGACCGCCGCTGACGGTGTAGGAGTTGGAGTCGAACTTCCCGCCGGCGTGCAGCTGGGTCATCACGACGTCGACGGTGGGAATCCCGGTGGCGTGCGTCGCAACCGGGATTCCGCGCCCGTCATCGGTGACCTCGACCCCTCCGTCGGCCAGCAACGTCACGTCGACCCGGCGGGCGTGACCGGCCATGGCTTCGTCGACACCGTTGTCGACGACCTCCCAGATCAGGTGGTGCAGGCCGCGCTCACCGGTGGACCCGATATACATCCCGGGCCGCTTCCGGACAACGTCGAGGCCCTCGAGAATGGTGATCGATTCTGCGCCATACATTTTGGGAGTAGCACCATCGGCCATCGGTCGTGCCCGTCAGGCGCTGCGAGCCGGAACGAAGTCCAGTGGCGCGCCGGCGGGGATCAATTCCTCGGTCTTGACACTGTCCTCGAAGTTGCGGATGAGACGGCGGGCGTGTTGCATCACCCACCACCGGACGAAGGTCTGGTTGACCGCCTCGCGTTCCTTGGGATCTTCGAGCAGATTGATGATCCTGGCGAAGCCGAGCGGTATCTCCGGGTCGTGGAAGTGCTGCTGGCGTTTGAAGCTGATCTTGAACTGCGACCACTTCACGGCGTGTAGCTCCTCGTTGAGCCAGACCATGCAGCCTTCCCGAGCGGATTGTTCTGCCCCGCCGAAGAATTCGCGCTGATCGATGCCGTCGATGATCCGGTCGTCGGGAATCTCGCAGCCCGCCCAGCGCAACAGGGTGGGGAACATGTCGGTCACATGGACCATCTCGTTGCTCTCTCGGACGGCCACGTGATTGGGCCAGCGGATCAGGCACGGGGTGCGGATCCCGCCCTCGGCGGAACTGAAGTAGGAACCGTCGAAGAACCCCGCGGTGCCCCGGCCCAGCAAATGATCCTCGGGACCGTTGTCGCCGGCGAACACCACGATCGTGTTGTCCTCGATGCCCAGCTCGGTCAGCGTGTCCAGGATGCTGCCGAAGTCGTGATCGAGCATCAGCAGTGAGTCGCCCCAATCGCCGTTGCTGCTCTTGCCCTTGAATTCCTCGCGCACCACCATTGGGAAGTGCATCAGCGAGTGGTTGTGGTACAGGTAGAACGGTTTACCCGCCTCGACGCTGCGCTTCATGAAAGCCTTTGCACGCCGGTCGTATTCGCCGTCAACTTCGCCTTTGAGCTTGACGGTCAGCTGCTGATCGGTGGTGCGGACACCGTCCTGCTTGGTGCCGTCGTACATGTATGAGTATCCGTCGCGGTCACCGTCGTACCACGGGTCATCGGGCCACAGGCATTCGTCGTAGGTGCGGGCGGGGCCGTACCACTCGTCGAATCCGTGGTCCGTGGGCCAACGGCCGTCCTCCGCGCCGATGTGCCACTTGCCGAAACAGGCCGTGGCGTAGCCGGCCTCGGACAGGATGTCACCCATGGTGCGTTCCCAGGCCACCAGGCCACCGTCGTTGCCGCCCAATGCGATCGTGTGATTGCCGGACCGGATCGGGTACCGGCCCGTCATCAACGCGGACCGGGTGGGCGTGCACTGCGGTTCGACGACGAAGTGGGACAGTTTCAGCGCTTCATCGGCGAAGGCGTCGATGCGGGCGGTGTCGGCGCCACGCAGCATCCCGCCGCCGTAGCAACCGAGCTCCCCGAGCCCGAGGTTGTCGACGTGGAAATACACGATGTTGGGTTGTTCGGACATGACTGTATTACCTCTCCTTGGGGTTGGGGTAAAGCGCTGTAACAGAACGGAACTGGATACGACTACTGCGGGGCCGGCGGGTCCTCCCGGGTGGCGGTGGTGACCAACGAGCATCGGTCACCGCGATATCGCACGGTCTCCAGGTCGAACGGTGTGCCGTCGCGCAAATAGGTCAAGCGATGCAGCAACAGCAGCGGTGCACCGGGGCGGATCTGCAGCAGTTCCGCGGTCTTGGTGTCTGCCGACACGGACTCGACGGTGATCTCCGCCCAGCCCAACCGCACACCCAGTTCCTGCTCGATAAGGGCGAAGACGTCTTGCTGGTCGAGTTTGGCG
Source organism: Mycobacterium sherrisii (assembly GCF_002102355.1). GTDB lineage: Bacteria > Actinomycetota > Actinomycetes > Mycobacteriales > Mycobacteriaceae > Mycobacterium > Mycobacterium sherrisii. The sequence goes on from NZ_LQPT01000068.1 coordinate 2,940, forward strand.
TCGACCGGGATGGCGCCGATGCGTAACGAGGTGGTGTCCAGCGACAGCGGTAGGCCGCCGACCGACCGGAGCCGTTCGATGAACAGAATCGGGGCGTTCTCGGGCAGCCGCAGTTTGGCCGCCACGAACGGGGTGGCGGTGGCTTCGCGCACCGAGAGCACCTGGTTGTCCACCGGCAACCGGTGCCCGGCCAGCGACTCGGCCAGGCCCTCCAGCCGGTCGAGGTGCTGGCGCAGTTTCGCGCCGGTGACAAAGGTGCCCGATCCTTGCACCCGGGTGATCAGCCCTTCGCCGCGAAGCAGTTCCAGCGCCTCGCGAATGGCGTTGCGGCTGACGCCGAGTTCGGCGGCCAGCTCGGATTCCGACGGCAGCGCCGGTCGCGCCGCGGCCAGGCCGCCGTAGGCGCCCTCGAGGATTTGACTGCGCAACACGTCGCGAACCCACCGCGCGGCGTCGGCGCGGGTACCGGCGTACTCCCGGGTCACAGGACGGGGGAAGTCCTTGGGGGGTACGTGCGGACGCGACGGCATGCGATCACTGTGCCACCGGAAACGTTGGGTGGCGGTTAGCGGCATGTTACGCCACCTGCCCGCCGTGTTAAGCCCTAGGACAGGGCATATGCCGCGGCGTTACCGGTAATGTTTCGCCACTGGCCCCGCGCGGTTCAGTTGGCGATGCAGCGGAAGCCGATGTGGGTGGTGGCGCTGTCCTGCGATTGCGACGATCGCGCGGCGGGCCGGTATCGGTGGCAGTACTCCGGTGCACACAGATGCGAGCCGCCCTTGAGGGTCTGCATCACGGTGGGATCGCCGGTCGCCGGGGTCGGGCAGCAGCTCGGCGAGCCGGCCCCGGGGTGGTGGCCGATGCTGTAGCGGGTGGTGGTCCATTCCCAGACGTTGCCGATCATGTCCACCAGGCCAAATCCGTTGGGCGGGAACGTGCCCACCGGGGAGGTCCCGACCCATCCGTCGGCGCCGTCGTTGCGGTAGGGAAATCGGCCCTGCCAGGTGTTGGCCATGAGTCGGCCGTCGGGCGCAACCTCGTCGCCCCATGCGTACGTCGACTCGGCCCCGGCACGCGCGGCGTATTCCCACTGCGCCTCGCTGGGCAGTCGTCGGCCCGCCCACTCGGCGTACGCGGCGGCGTCGGGATAGGCCACCTGCACCACGGGATGGTCGAGGCGATCCTCGATCGAGGATTGCGGTCCGAACGGGTGTCGCCAGCACGCCCCGGGCATCCATGTCCACCATTGCCGCCACACCCGCAGGTCGACCGGGCCCGAAGTTGGCGTGAACACCAGTGCACCTGGCACCAGGTCCTCAGGCGGCACCCCCGGGAACGCGGCCGGGTCTAAGGCTTGCTCGGCGACCGTGACATAGCCCGTCGCCGTGACGAATTCGGCGAATTGCGCGTTGGTCACCGGATGACGCTCGATGCGAAACGGCCCCACCGTCACCTGGTGTACCGGCGACTCCTCCGGATAGAAGTCATTGGACCCCATCGAAAAGGTGCCACCGGGCAGCTCGATCAACTCGGTAAGCATCCAGCAAGGTTATTCCGTCGGGCACGGCTCGGCACGCGCGCGAGTTGAGGTTTCCAGTGCCCGGCTACTGGCTCGCCTTGCGCGCCAGATCGATGGCGTACTGACTGACGAAGGTTCCCGCCGGCGGGTCGCCCTTGCCGCAGGAGCCGTCGGACTCACCCGGACGCTTGATCCACAAATAGGCGTCGGCGTGCGCGCCGGCGGTGGACGTGGTGGGCGCGGCGCCCAACGCCCGGCCACTGGGGTTGCACCAGTTCAGGTCGCCGTCGGGCGCAGGGCCGGCACCGTTGCGCGACGTGTCGACGACGTAGTGCGAACCGTTGGTGAGCCCGGAAATCGCTTCGCCGTAACCGATTTCGTCTTCGGTCGTGAAAAAGTTCGCGGTGTTGACGCTGAACCCGCGCGCGTGACCCACACCGGCCTGGTTGAGTCGGGCGGCCATGTCGTCCGGGCTGTGCCAGCGCAGGTGACCGGCGTCGACGTAGACGGCGGCATTCGGGTCCTTCGTGAGGGTGTCGACGGCGTAGCGAATCAGGTCGAAGCGTTCCTGACGCTGATCACCCGACAGGCAGTCGGCCATCGCCAGCGCATCGGGTTCGACGACGATCGCCACCCGCGAAGCGCCGACGCCGGCCGCGATGCCGTCGATCCAGCTGCGGTAGTCCGCGCCCGACCCCATGCCGCCCGCGGCGAAGCTGCCGCAGTCGCGGTGCGGAATGCCGTACAGCGACAGCACCGGGATGGCGCCGGCCGCGTTGGCGTCCCCGACGTACTTGCCCACCGTGCCCGCCGAACCGCCCGGCACTATCCAGTACGCCTGCGGGGTGTTGGCGATCGAGGTCAACTCGGGGCTGGGCGGGTCGGCGCTCTGGGCGGCGCGCATGGCCGCCGAGGTGGGGTTGACGTAGAACGGCGCGCCGGCCAGCGGGTTGTTGTCACTGGCCAGCCGCACGCCCGAGCGGTCCGGGGCGGCGGCCATCCCGACTACGACGACGGCAGCAACGGTCAGCAACGAGGTAATCCACCGCACGATGGCCCGAGCAGCTAAGAACATCACGGGAAGTGAAATTAGTGCTTCACTGCCTCGCGCGCGACGTCGGGGTGCCGTCGGTTGCAGACCACGGCACGCGCCGCCGGTCGAACCTCACCGCCGGATCACGAGGATGGCGTCGCGGCGGGGGGAACCTTGTCGGGGCGGTCCGAGAAGGTGGGTAGCTGCACCGGTTCGGGATCGTGCTGGCTGCGCGACACCGCGGTGGGCTCGTAGGGATGGGAAAACAACTCTGATGAGTTCATGGGACGGGTCCTAAAATCTGTTCGGCTTCGCGAACGGGGTCTGTGAACGAGCCAGCTGCGCATCCGGACGGGCTTGTCTTCACGCGACGGCAAACGAGTGACTCGCCGTCCAGTCTACACGTGCGCTTGCACACGGGTCCCGCCGCGCTACCGGTGGCCGGTTGACCGCTCACCCGCAACCGCGCCGGCCCGCGAAGCCGAAACGAAAATGATTTTGCCGCAACGCTTTTGATTATCAGACCGCAGAACCACGCTGCCGCGGGAAACGGGTCCCCGAACGGCAGTGGGCTGGCGGGAATGTCCCCACCAGCCCACCTGACGTATAAGTCGGATTAAACGGCAGTCACTTTAACTGCCTGCGGACCCTTGGCCCCCTGCTCGATGCTGAACTCCACTCGCTGGTTGTCCTCGAGCGACCGGTAGCCGTTGCCCTGGATTTCCGAGTAGTGGACGAACACATCCGCTGCGCCGCCGTCCGGAGCGATAAAGCCGAAGCCTTTTTCGCTGTTAAACCATTTCACAGTTCCCTGTGTCATACCTTCAACTTCTCTCATTCTGAATAGATGCCGATGGGCATCCCGGGTCAGCGTAGCACGGGTATCGGCCGAAACTTATCTTCGATCACGTCTTTAATTGCGGCACAAGGCTTGTCGTTTCATGCTTCAGATCGGCCGGCTGGCCTTGAGCCCGTACATGACGGGAAACCGTGGTTGGGCCGCCGGCAGCGCCCACCAGCCGGAATCGGTGCGAACCATCGCCGGCCAGCGCGGCCAGGGCAACAGCTCGGTCTCGGTCAGGCTGTCGATGACAAATCCGCAGCGTGCGAGGGTCGTGACCACCTCGCCCAGCCCGTGCCGCCATTCATAGTGGACGCGGTCGCGGGCCAGCGGCGGACCATCGGTGTAGGTGTGCGAGCTGTCGCGCTCGATCGCCCCGCGGCCCTCGAGGTAGTCGTGGCGCAGCACCAGGTCGTCCGTCTCACCCTCGCCCTTCGTCGGGCCGAGCGCGTCGAGCAGTGGATGAAACTCCACCAGGTAGAGGAATCCGCCGGGGCGCAGCAGCTCGGAGACCGTCCTTGCCCACTGCGCCAGATCCGGCAGATAGCACAACGCGCCCTTGCCGGTGTAGACGATGTCGAACCGCTGCCGCCCCAGCGCCTCGACGGCGGCGTAGACGTCGGCCTGCCGGTAGTCGATCGCCAGCTGCGCCGCGCGCGCAAGCCGCTTCGCCTCCTCGATGGCGACGCCGGAGAAATCCAATCCAGTGGCGTGAGCACCCTTGAGCGCAAACGCCATTGTCTCGGTGCCCAGATGGCACTGCAGGTGGACCACCCGGCGCCCGGCGAGCTCACCGAGCTCATCCCACTCGAATGGGGCGAACCAGCTCATCGGGTCGCGGTGGCCGGCACCGTAGAACTTGCTGCTGACGTGTATCGGCGTTCTCGCATCCCAGTTACGCCGATTCCTGGTCAATTGCAACCGGATTGCATCGCTGAACCGGTTGCTTGCGGGAGGAACTTCGTCCCCGGGCACTTAGGGTCCGACCGCCAGGCCCAGCCACTTGCGACTGATCGAGGCGTAGGTGCCGTCGTGCATGACCAGGTTGAGCCACTGATTCACCCATTGCTGCAACATCGCCGCGCCGCGGTGAATCAGGTAGGCCTTCTGCGTGAAATTGAAGGGTTTGTCGACAGCCACGCCGCAAAGCTGCGGATGCTGTTTTGCCTGCCAACGGATTTCGGTAGCGTCGGTGATCATCACGTCGGCCTTGCCGGTGATGATCTCGTCAAAGATGGTGTTGTTGTCGGCGTGGTTGACGATGGTCGCCCGGTGTAGGTTGGCACGGTCGAAGTCCGCGTTCGTACCGCCGGGATTGACGACGACTCGAATCCCGGGTCGGTCGATATCGGCGAGCCCACCGTACTTTGACACGTCGCCGCACCGCGCGATGGCAGCCTTTCCGTCTTGCAGGTACGGGTCGGAGAACCGGGCCCGTTGCGCCCGGTCGAGCGTGATGCTGATGCCGCCCATGGCGAGGTCGCATCGGTTGTCCAGGTCGCTGATGATGTTCGACCACGTTGTCTGGACGAGCTGCAGGGTCACCCCCAACCGGCTGGCCAGGTCGTGGGCAAGGTCGATGTCCAACCCACTCCATTGGCCTTGCGAGTCAACATAAGTCAACGGCTCATAATCCCCGATGCTACAAACGCGCACGATGCGCGCGTGGACTATGCCGTCCAGACTATCGGCATGGGTGTCGGGGCGCGGTGACTGGCATCCGGCAATCAGGGCGGTCGACGCCGCCATAACCGCACTCAGCAGCAACTTCACTATTCGGCCCATCGGGTTGAGGTGGCCGCGCGGCCGATGAAGCGCAGTCATCGCTTCAGGGCGTGGTCTGGTTGTCGGCGACGACCGAAAGGGTACGCGCCTCGGCCGGGATCGGGCCACGGAACTGCCGGGCTACGGCACCGAACCAGCCCAGGTGAAACTGGTCGTCGTCAGCCGCGAAGGCCGACCGCAACTCGTACCAGGGCAGGCCCGGATGCCGGTGGTGGACATTGTGCAAGTTGAAGGCGAGAACGAGGCGCTCCAGCGGTGCAGGCAGCCGCAGATTCATGGCGTCCAGCGGAGCATCCAACGGGATCCCGTAGTGAAACGCATTGTCCGCGACGGAGATCAGCGCCGCGCGGCCGGCAACGGCGGCGACCAGCATCCAGGCGTACGGGCCATACGCCAGGGCCGCGGCCAGGTAGAGGACGACCACCGCCGTCCCGTCCACACGGAACTGGTGCAGGTGTCGTCGGTTGATGCCGTCCAGGATCAGCCCGGCGACGGTGTCGGGCGTGTCGAGCCGGCGCGCCAGGTAGGACCAGAGCCGACGCGGTGCGGCGACCAGCAGCACGGAGCCGACCTCGGCGAAATAGAGGCCGCCGACGAGCCGGAAGTAATAGCCCGGCGCCATGGTTGTCCACCGCGTCGTGGCGGAATCGTAGATCTCGGTTCGGTCCCGGCGGGTCCGGCTGTACCGGTGGTGCAGCAGGTGACCCGTTTTGAGAAGCGAAAAGGGCGCCCCGTAACCGATAGCAAGCAGGCGTCCCAGCCGATCGTTGCAGACCCGATCTCGGTGCAAGGAGCCATGGATCGCCTCGTGGACGAGCGACCAATACGGTGTTGTCAGGGCCGCCATCGCCAGCAAAAGCCATCCCCAGGCCGGATCCGCCGGGAGTAGCCACAGTGGCATGACCACGAGCTGCAGGCACACGCCGGCCAACGCGGCCGCCACCAGGACGGCGGAAACAGCCTGGCCAGATCGACGCGCCGGGTCGTCACCCGGACGTCCGGACTGCCCTCGGCGCTGTTCTCGCCCGTCGGATCGCACTGCCCCGGCCCCCCTGGCGCATCGGTTCAATTACGCCCCGATTCTGCTATTCGAGGGGTTCGTAGTATAGGTGACATTGCCGACAGGCCTAGCGAAACATTAGGCAGCACAATGTAAAACGCGCGTACGCCGGTAACCCCTGTGTCCAACCGATACGCTCTACGAAGCGCGCGTACCGTGAAGCACGTTGTTGATGCACAGCTGAAGGCACTGACGGACCAGAAGAGGATGCGCCCATGCCCGGACAGTTTCGGCCGCACGAATCGGCGCGCTCGGTCGCCACGGACTCATCGAACAACGAAAGGGAAAGTCCCCTTTATGCTTTGGTGGACACGGCGGCGCAACGGCTGCAGACTGCCGACGCCGTCGCCGCCGTGAAATTCAGGACCGGCGGCGCCGTGGACGATCCCGTGCGTGAAGAACAGGTGATCGACCGTGCGAGCGCGGCGGCGGCCGCGAGAAATATCGATCCGGGCTATGTCGCCACGGTGTTCCGCGATCAGATCGACGCCACCAACGCCATCGAGCATTTTCGGTTCGCCGAGTGGCGGCTGGACCCGGACGGGGTGCCGGTGTCGGGCCCAGACCTCGCGCAAACTCGCAGTGTCATCGACCGTCTGGACCAAATCTTGGTCGATGAGATGGCGGTGCAATGGAATTCGCTGCACTCGCAGGCGTGCAGCACCTATTTGGACATGGCGACCAACTCCGTGGCGCTCGCCCGCCAACTCGACGATTTCTCCCGGCGGGCACTGGCCTACGCCACGCATTCCTACCGCGGCACCGCGCATTCCCCGTAGCGACGTGGCAGCACACCTGCCCGCAGCGCCGCTACCAACCGTTGGTGTGGCGCTCGATGTCCGCGGCGGCGCGGAACAGCAGCGCCTCACCGAACTCGGGGCCCACCAGTTGCACCGCTACCGGGAGGCCTTCGGCGCCGCGACCACACGGCACCGAGATCGACGGCAGGTCCGCGTAGGTGAAGGGGATGGTGTAGCGCCGGCCGCGGGTGAACTCGTCGGAACGGGTGTCCAGTCTCGGCGCCACGGTCGGCATCGTCGGCGTCAGGAGCAGGTCGACGTGGTCAAGCGTGGAGCGCAGCGGTGACGCGTCGGCGGGCCGCCGCGCCACCGCCGCGTCGTAGTCGGCCTGGGTGAGTTTGGCGGCCGCCGCCATGTCGGCCCGCACGACCGGACCGAAGACGCTCTTGTCGGCAACCGGGCCGTAGACGTCGCGCATCGCCTGGGTAAACTCCCAGCGCAGGATGGTGAACGCCGGCGTGAAATCCAGCAGGGTGGACAGGTTTTCGACCTTCACGGTGCTGACTTGCGCACCGAGCTGCTCGAGCAGCGGCAGTACCCGGCGCACCGCCGCCGCCACGTCGGGGTCCAGGCCGGTCAAGCTGTAATCCTCGATCAGCCCGATCCGCAAACCCGAGACACCTTTGTCGAGTCCGGCCAGGTAATCGGTTTTCGGCGCAGTCCGCGAGTACGGATCGCGGGAGTCCGGACCCGCCATGGCCGTCAGCATCACCGCGGTGTCGTGCACCGTGCGCCCCAGCGGGCCCGCGACATCGAACCGTGGCGCGCGGGGGAACGCACCGTACAGGCTGACCAGTCCGTGCGTCGGTCGGATGCCGACGACGCCGTTCCATGCCGCCGGGACTCGTACCGAACCGCCGGTGTCGCTGCCGATACCGGCCGCGACGATGCCCGCGCCGATCGCCGCGCCGGTCCCGCTCGAGGACCCGCCGGGCGATCGCTCCGACCGCAGCGCGTTGTGCGCGTCGCCGTAATAGACGTTCTTGCCGTCGATGCCCGCGGCGAATTCATTGAGGTTGGTCTTGCCGATGCTCACCGCGCCGGCTTGGATGAGCCGGGTGATCACGGCCGCGTCCTCGGTCGGTATCCGGTGCGCGAAAACCTGCGACCCGACCGAGGTGAGCACGCCCGCGGTGGCGAAGAGGTCTTTGCAGACGATCGGGATGCCGTGCAGCGGGCCACGATCGACTCCGCGAGCCAATTCGGCGTCGAGCCGCGCGGCGGTGTCCAGTGCCTGTTTGTCGGTCAGTGTGATGAACGCGTTCAGCTGCGGTTGCAGCCGCTTTGCTTCGGCCAGGGCCGCCTGGGTCAATTGCACCGACGTGATCCGGCGGGACCGCAGCATTTCGCCGGCCTCGGCGATTGTCTTGGGGGTCTTAACTGGAGCGGCAGCGGGCGTACGAGGTAGCTCGGCCACCACCCCTGTCACGGCCGCCGCGCCGGCGGCGGCGCCGGCCAGCGTCAGCAGACCCCGCCGAGACATGTTCCAGCGCTTCGCCATACCGCTCCTCGGGTGGCGGACACCATGGTTACGTCGCCGACAGCAGCCACCGTGGGCAAGACCGGGCGCGTCGGTGTCCTGTGATCGAACCAATTACGCGCAGCACCCTGCCAACCGGATGTTACCCGGGCGTCACGTCAATGTGACCGCGCCGAACGACTAAGCATGTTGTCAAACGTCATTCGTTCGTGTCGCCCCCAAAGTTGGTTCGGCACTGCGTCGTTCACGACATGTACCGGCCCAACGCGCTGCACGTGCCCGGCGCTGGTGATGTCTCTGGGTGCCCCGCCAACGAGTAGCCCCGGCCGTTGGGGCGCGCGGATACGGCGTCGTCGTCCCTCTCGATTCCGAGTGGTCGATGTCGCCAGGGGGCCGTCGGTCGTCGGCCATCGGCTTCGGCAACGCCGTCATCCGGGTTGGCGGCCTGCGGTGGCCTGGGGCCGGCACGTTAGTGTGCGTACGTCGGCCTCCGTGAACAGGCCGGTAGAAAAGTGGGACGGTACATGACCGCAGCAACAGGGGCATCGGCGCTCGAAGCGCGGGTCGGCCATTACTACCGGATCGACGACACGTACCAGGTCGGCCGCGAGAAGGTGCGTGAGTTCGCCCGTGCCGTGCAGGACTATCACCCTGCGCACTGGAAGCGCAGCGCCGCCGCTGAGCTGGGATATTCGGACCTGGTGGCGCCGCTGACGTTCACGTCGGCCCCGGCTATGGCCGCCAATCGGCACCTGTTCGAATCGGTGGTCATCGGTTACGAGATGTATCTACAGACCGAAGAAGTTTTCGAGCAGCACCGCCCGATCGTCGCCGGCGACGAACTGCGCATTGACGTCGAGCTGTCATCGGTGCGCAGGATCGCCGGCCGGGACCTGATCACCGTGACCAATACATTTACCGATACCGCCGGCGAGCGGGTGCACACCCTGCACACCACCGTCGTGGGCGTCACCGCCGAGGATGTCGACCCGACGATCAGAACGGTCGCGCAGCAAGTGATGATGCACGACGTGAACCTCGCCGGAATTGAATATTCCGAAGCGGACTACCAAAAGACGGTGCGCCCCGCGGACGAGGTGCGCATCGCCGATGGTGGCATGACGCGCACCCCGGGGACACCCTCCTTCGATGACGTGAAGGTGGGCGACGAGTTACCCGTCCACCACGCCCGACTGTCCCGCGGCGACCTGGTGAACTACTCCGGGGTGGCCTGCGATGCCAACCCGCTTCACTGGGACGAGAGCCTCGCCAAACTGGCGGGGCAGCCGGACGTGATTGCTCACGGAATGCTCACCATGGCATTGGGCGCCGGATTCGGCTCCGCATGGTCGGGCGATCCCGGTGCGGTGACCCGCTACGCGGTGCGCCTGTCCCAGCCCGTGATCGTGTCGGCTTCCCAGGGGGCCGACATCGAATACAGCGGCCGGGTCAAATCATTGGACCCGGACACCCGCTCGGGCGTCGTCCTCGTCGGCGCAAAGTCGGCTGGCCGCAAAGTCTTTGGCCTCGCGACGTTGAACATCCGCTTTCGCTGAGGCGGCCGCCCGCGACTCCCCGAAGTGACCGGTGGCGTGCTCAGATTGCCGTGGTGCCGCCGTCGACAATCAATTCCGTGCCGTTGACATAGCTTGAGTCATCCGACGCCAGGAACAACGCGACCGTCGCGATCTCCTCGGGGCTGCCCATCTTTTTCGCGGGATCAATGCTTCGAACTGCGCCTTTGTCTCCTCGTCGAATAACTGCTGCTGAATCGGCGTGGCGCGACTTGGCCCGGGGTCAGCACGTTGACCCGGATCCTCCTGTCCTTCAACTCCGACAACCAGACGCGGGCGTAGGCATGCAGTACAGCCTTGCTCGCCGCGTACACACTCCAGGAAGGGAAGCCCTGCACCGATGCGATCGACCCGGTCATCAAGATCGAGCCACCATCGTTGAACAGCGGCAACGCCTTCTGCACCGTGAACAGCGTGCCGCGCGCATTCAGCCCGAAAGTGGCATCGAAGTGCTGCTCGGTGATCTCGCCGAGCTTGCACTCCTCGCCCGTCCCCGCATTTGTCCACAACACGTCGATGGCACCCGTTTCCCGCCTGACCGCGTCGAACAAGCGGTCCAGCTCGTCCAGGTCGGCCGAATCAGCTTGCACGCCGGTCACATTGCGGCCGATCAGCTTGACGGCTGCATCCAAAGCCTCCTGCCGGCGACCCGAGATGAAGACATGAGCTCCTTCGTCGACGAACAACTTGGCCCCGGCCAACGCCATCCCGCTTGACCCGCCGGTGATCACCGCGACCTTGCCGTCAAGCTTTCCCATGGTCACCCCATCGGGCAATCACCTGGCCGGCGAAGTCGAGCATCTGGTCAAGGGTGGAGAACATTGCGAAGGCATCCAGGATCGCCTCGTCCGCACCGGATTCGGCGAGGCGCTCAAGCTTGTCGACAACAGCGGTGACGGGCGTGCCCGATTCGAGGTTGACCCGCATGGCCGTCTTCAGCGCGTCGGGATTCCGGCCGGCGTCCTGCGCGGCACTGCGCGCAATCGACCACAGGTGGTCGGTGACCTCGCCCTGCAACCCCTCGACCCCGAGCCAACCGGTGCCGCTGCGGCCGACCCGGCGCATCGCGGCCTCGCTGACGCCGCCGATCCAGATCGGCGGCCCCCCGGCCTGCACCGGGCGCAGGTCGGCGTGAACCGGTGGCAGCGAGAAGAATTCGCTTTCCCAGGACACCGGGGTGGTCGTCCACCACTCGTGCAGGAACGCCAGTAGGTCATCGAGCATCTGACCACGCCGGTGCCAGTTGGCGCTGCGGGCGATGTCATGTTCGTCCTTCATCCACCCGATGCCCACGCCGACGTCGAGGCGGCCGTCGCTGAGCACGTCCAGCGTGGTCAGGAGTCGCGCCAGATGCACCGGCTCGTAGTAAAACGTGCTGAGCGTGCTGGCGTTGAGCCGCACCCGGTTGGTCGCCGTCGCGGCGACCGTCCACAGCAGCACCGGATCCAGGTAACGGGTCATCTGCGGCGGGTACGGCTGCTCTTTGCCGGGATAGGTGCTGTGCATGTCGACCGGCGTGACCAGGCGATCGCCGACCCATAGCGTGTCATAGCCCAGGTCCTCGAGTCCGCTGCAGAATGCGCTCAGGCCAGCGGCGCTGCTGATTGCGGGCCCAACGATGGGAAGTGCGAATCCTAGCTTCATCACGAAAACTCCTTTCGATGATCGATCAACCATCCGTGGGGCGCACGACGCCCCGGTCCGTGGTGTGGACCGGGGCGGTGCGGGTCAGGCGGGAACGGTGGCGCCGAGCGCGAAGTCGAAGTTTCCCACCCCGTGCCGGGCCAGACCCATCACAACGAGGCCCGTTCCTTCCAGCCAGTGCGCCATGTGCAGGTCGCCGACGTCCAACGGGCGCAACCCGAGGCTCTCGACGAACTCTGCCAATTCCGCCTTGGCGCGCGCGTCGTCGCCGGCCATGAAGACGTCGAGCAGCCGGCCCTGAGCCAGGACGACACCGAAAATGGTGTTGAACGCCTTCACCACGCTGGCGCTGGCCGGGGCCACCTTGGCAACTTCCTGCGCCACCGACGTGTCATCGGGGATAGCGAGCCCGTCGGCCGCGGAATTGAACGGGTTGCTGATGTCGACGATGGTCTTGCCCGCTAGGGCGTCCCCGTACTGGATGACGACCGGCACGACATCGGCATACAACACGGCGACGATCACGATCTCCCCGGTCGGAACGGCGCCGAACTCTCCCGTCGTGGCGGCGCCACCGAGAGCCTTGGCCAGGTCAGCGGCCTTGGCCGGATCGCGGCCGATGACCTCCACGGCGTTGCCGCCCGCTACCGCCAGCGTGCCGATGACGCGGGCCATGTTCCCGGTGCCAATGATGCTGATGTTGCTCATGAGAGTGTCCTATCCTGGTTTACGGTTGGAAAGGTTGACGTATCAACCTTAGACAGCGGATGGTTGATGAGTCAACCAATTGAGGAGACGTGGCTGCCGATGGAACCGAACTGGCTGAGCCCTCGCGAAGACCGCGCCTGGCGGGCCTACATGCACGCGCATCATCAGCTCGTCGTGCACTTGAACCGGAGCCTGCAGGAATCGGGCCTGTCCGGCGCCGACTACGAGGTCCTGGCGGTGCTTTCAGGTCATGACGGGCACCGCATGCCCGCCCACGAGCTGTGCAACACGCTGGGCTGGGAAAAGAGCCGTGTCTCCCATCAGGTGCGGCGCATGCAGAAGGACGGATTGATCGGCCGCGAGCCCAACCCCGACGACGCCCGCAGCACCATGGTCGTCTTGCTACCGGCGGGCCGCGCCGCCATCGAGCAGGCGGCGCCCCGGCATGTGGAGGATGTCCGCCGGAACTTCATCGACCTACTCACCCCGGCCGAGCTCGACCTGCTCGCCGCCCTCAACGAACGGGTCCTGCAGCACCTGGCCACAAACGATGCCGCCACCGCCGAGGACGAGCCCTCATAGCCGGCACGAGTGTGTCGGCATCGACTTGCACCTCGACCGACCGATCGCCGTTGTGGCCCTGATGGGGTCGCCGTCAGCATCAAATTGCCGCTGACACTGCAGATGTCGGCTAGGGCTTACTAGTTTACGAACGCGCTTTGCGCGGATGAGCAACTCTCGGTCACCTGCCGACAAAAGCCTTTGAGGGCCTTCGGGGCATGATGATTGATGATCCTTCACGCCACAAGACTGTGGCGGCCGCCGGCGCCTCCGAGGAAACTGCCGTATAGCGAATCTCCTTGGCGTCTAATGCAATGCCTGCCGGGCACTTGCCACCCGCAGATGCATCAAGACCTCTCGTCGAAAGGTGACTCGATATGGATTTTGTGCTTGACCCAGAACTCGCCGCTGCGGCTGCCGTTTTCCCTAAAACCGATCTCTCCGACTTGACGGCCGCTCGCCAGGCCGTGCGAAGCCTGATCAGCGCCCTGCCTCGGTACGAGTCGACGATGCCGTTGTCGGTCTCTGATGTCAGGATCCCTGGGTGGCGCGGCGGCCCAGAGGTTTTGGCGCGCGTCTTCGCGCCGACGGAAGGCTCGGCCCCCCGACCGACATTGCTGTACCTGCACGGTGGCGCCTACGTTCTTGGCGATCTGGAATTGGCGGATTCCACGGCGCGCATGCTGGTGGACAGAGCGGGTGTCATCGTCGTGGCGGTGGACTACCGGTTGGCGCCCGAGCATCCGTATCCGGCTGCGCTGGAGGACTGCTACGCGGCTATGCAATGGGCCGGAGCCGCCGCCGGGCGGCCATACGGAATTGACGCCGAACGGCTTGGCGTGCTGGGCGAGAGCGCTGGTGGTGGTCTGGCCGCAGCACTCGCGTTGCTGGTCCGGGATCGCGGCGGCCCGCAGTTGGCTGCCCAATTCTTGGATGCTCCAACCGTCGACGACCGGTTGAACACGCCGTCGATGACGACGCTGGTCGATACGCCGGCCTGGCAGGCGGTGAACTCTCCCTACAGCTGGCGCTACTACCTGACCGGTACCGACCGGCCGGGCGGTACCAACGTTCCTGTCTACGCCGCTCCAGGCCGTGCCGCGGTAGCGGAGTTGGTTGGGCTTCCACCGACGTACCTCACCGCGTACGAAGTCGATCCGACCAGAGATGAAGGTTTGGACTATGGCCGCCGTCTCATCGAGGCCGGTGTTCCCACCGAGATTCACCATTACGCCGGCGCATTCCACATGGCCCATTCCGTTCCCGGGACGGCGATCGGCGAGCGAATGATTGCTGACCGCATCGGTGCCGTTCGGCGCATGCTGAAGATTACGGAGACCTCCGGCACCGTCGATCGATAGCGGCCGATACGTGACCGCAGCGGCGCCGAGTCCCGCGAGTGACCCGGCCGGTGGTTGAAAGGCCATGAGGTGAAACAACTTCTGCGGTACTCAAGGGGCTGCCCGCTACCCTTGCCAGCCGGGGCGTCGCATCGAACGTTGCGGGACGGGCGCACCGGTTCGGCTGGATCTTGGGGCCGGGTGCCTCGATGGCTCGATGGTGATGGCGCGACAAGCGCCACCGGGGCCGGCTGCCCTTCGCCGGAAACCCGCGATGTCACGCGCCGGCTCCGGAGCGCTGGAAAGCGATGGCCGTCGCCGGTACGTTCGACCCGTGGTGCTCGGTGGGCAATGCCTTGCAGGCCTTGGGGATCGCGCTTTCCTCGCGGCCCATGAGAGTTGACGTGACGACCGACGTCGACAGGCCGCTCACTGGACCTGAGTAATTCGACGCCATGAGCCGATTCATCACGGAGCGTCTGGTCCGGATGCATGTGTCGACCGACGATATCGATACCTTACAAGATCCCGAAGTGGGCAAAGTCGGTTTGATGAAGCGTGTTTACGCATATATCGAGCATCGGCTGAGCGATCCGCATCTGTGCGTCACCGAAATTGCGGCAGCCCACTATGTTTCCAAGCGCGCACTACAAAGAACGTTCGAAAACGACGGTCAGACGCTGACCGGGTGGATACGTGCGAGGCGCCTGGAACGATGCCGCAGGGACATGGCGAACCCTTTGGCCGACCAGCCCATCGGCGCTATCGCCGCGAGGTGGGGTCTTTCGAACCCGTCGCAATTCTCCCGGCTGTTCAAGTCGAAGTACGGTCTCACTGCCCGCGAGTACCGCGCGACTGGACTCGGTGGCGGCCGTGCGGGGGTTGCCAAGCGGGTGGCTATCGGGGCGTCCACGCAGCCGGCACCGCGGCGGTAGATACCGACCGGTTTATCTGTAGGCACGGAATTCTTCCATAGTAAAACCGCCCGGTGTACCTTAATGGGATGGCAGAATCTGCGATACGCTCCCGCGGCGGGCGGGGTGCACGCGAACGCATTGAACGGGCCGCCGCTGCGTTGTTCTATCGCAACGGGATTCATGCGACTGGCGTCGAACTCATCGCACAGCAGGCCAACATCTCAAAGCGCACGCTTTACCAGCACTTCGCCAGCAAGGGTGAGCTGGTCGACAACTATTTGCGGGACATCGATGCCCGCGGAGGCTCGCCAATCGAACAGCGTCTCGATCAGACCGAACTGCCTGCGCGTGAGCGGTTATTGGCGCTCTTCGAGATGTCACCGACGGAAGTGGTGCGCGGTTGCCCGTTTCATAATGCGGCGGTGGAGTCCGCAGGCTGCATGACAAGCACGGACAAGATCGTGCGGTCCCACAAATCCGGGTTCATTCGCCGGCTTATCGCGGTCGCAGAGGAGGCGGGGGCGGCTGACCCGCACCTGCTGGGTCAGCAGCTCGCGGTTGTGTTCGAAGGTGCCACGGCACTGGCGACGTCGACGAACGACACCGCACCCATAGTCCACGCTCGCGCCGCGGCCGCGACGCTCATCGACAACGCGCGCGGCCGCGGCGGCAAGCCCGCCAAATAATCCCGCCCCCTCCGGGGCACTTGGGCCGCTGCGTGCTGCCCCGGGCCCAGGGATCTGCTGCCGCGCCAGCGAATTGGACCGCGACGGTCTCAGGGGCGAGGAGATTGAACACACCGCCTCGGCTGCGGTCACGATGGCACTCGCGTGGTTCGTCATATTGACCTCGAATGTGGCGCATGTCCGTGTCAGAGTAATCAGCTGTGGCGGCGCGGGCCACGGTGACGTCGTAGCCTAACGCGCCGTATCGACGGGTGGCCTCCACACAGGTGTGCGCAATGAGTCCGATGACGAAAAGTTGTTGTATTCAAGGCGTTTGTCATTCGCCTAGGTGATGGGACCATGGTTTGGCCACGGGCTAGGGACCACCTGTTTGGCTCAGTGGGGATGATCT